>NZ_VMNW02000017.1 GCF_007713735.2 Amycolatopsis acidicola
CACCCAGGCTGCCCACCCCGCCACCGCCCAAGCCACCGACGCCGCTGGTGTCGAGCCCGGCGAGCGTCGGCCCGCCTGCCGACGTGGAGCCCAGCTGGTCGAGGTACTTGGCGTAGTCCTCGGGTGTCATGGAGGCCAGATCACTCGGGTTGTAATCACCGATGGAGCTCGCTGCGTCCGAGGCGCCGCTTCCGTCGAGCAACCCGCCGAGCGACTGCGCCGCCTGGCTCGCCGCGTCCATCGCGTTGGCCGTGTCGCCGAGTGGATTCTGTTGCTCTGCCGGGGTTTTATTGTCGGGCGTCTGCTGTTCGCCCGGAGTGTCGGTGGCCCCGGGCGTGTCGGTGCCCGGACCGCTGCTCGTGTTCGAACCCGCAGTACCGTCAGGGTTGTTGGTGTTCCCGGGACCTGTCGAGTCCGAGGTGGCGACACGCCTGCCGGTCCATTCGGACCCCTGCACGCGATCGAGACCCGCGGCGACTTTCTTGTACTCCGTACCCAGCTGGTTGAGCAGGTAGGCGCCGAACTGCCGGTAATCGTGATCGTCGAACGGCTTCCCCGACTGTTGGGCGGTCTTCGCGCCGACCTCGTGTTTCGTCGCCATCGTGGCCATCGTCGACATCGTGAAATCGATGGATTCGGACAGTGTGGCGAGCTGGTTTCCGACCTGGTTGTTCTGTATCGAGTCGGTCCAGCTCGTCATCACCTTCATGTCGTCCAAAAGGAGATTGTCGAAGGAGGTACTGTTCGGATCTTTCGGGCCCCACGCACTCGCCACAACCGGCAATTTGTCGTTGAACTTGGCTGTCTGCATGTCCAGCTGGCGCTTGCTGTCCTGCCACATGGCCTGTGCCGCTTGGATCTGCGGCTTCCGGAAATTCACCTCAGCTCTGATCACGTCCATCTGCTGCTCGAAGGTGAGGCTGCCGTAGTCGCTCGTCACTTGGCCCCCTCGGCCCGGGCCGTGAACTCCGAGAGCAGACCGGGCAGATTCGAGTCACTGGGCTGGTTCGCCACCGCGGTGAACCGGTCCGCCGACATCTGCCCGGCGTCGGAATAGATGTCGGCGCACTGGAGCAGGGTCGAGACACGACCGGCGATCCCCTGCCGCACCTCGGTGAGGAAGCGTTGCATGGCTTGAGCCCGGTTGTGGTTCGTCTTGGAAAACGCCGCGCCTTCGTCCATCTGGAGCTGGTCTTGGGACATCCCGGCGGGAACGTCGGTCGCCTGCCAGGCGACATCGCCGGACAGGTTCATCACGTCGAAGTTCTTCGCCGCGTTCCGCATGTTGTCCGGAATGCCGTCCAGCGCAGGATCGTTGGGGTTGCCCATCCCTGTTTCCCTTCGTCATTCCACCGGTGGCAGCCATGCCAGCTGCACGAGATCCTTCTGGCCCCGGCGATCCACCAGCCAGCCGCGACCGGGCGGCAGCACCTGCGGCCGCATTCCACCCAGCAGCGGGCCTTCGTCGCGATCGCCGGACATCATCAGGCCGGGCGTGCCGACCTCGCGCAGCCGCGAAAGCAGTGGTTCGAACAGGCCACGGCCCGCGCCACCGGAGCGCCGCGCCAGCACCACGTGCAACCCGATGTCGGAACCCTGCGCCGCCAACGGGACCAGCGGCATCAGCGGATGTTCCTTGTGGGTGGCGACCATGTCGTAGTCGTCGACGAGTACGAAGATCTCCGGTCCGCGCCACCAGTTCCGTGCGCGCAGTTGTTCCGGGGTGATGTCCTGGCCGGGCAGCCGTTTCGACAGCGCCGCGGTTACTTCGCCGATCACGTCGGCCGTGTGCGTGTCGTTGGTACCGGTGCTCAGCAAGTGCTCCTCGCTGATCTGGCCGAGCAACCCGCGCCGGTGGTCGACGAGCACGATCCTCGCCTGCTCCGGCGTATACGCCCGGGAGATCCGTTGTGCCAGCAACCGCAGGAACGCCGTCTTGCCGCTCTCGGTGTCGGCGAGCAGGAAGAAATGCGGGTCGGCCGCGAAGTTCAGGCGCATCGGGGCCAGATCACGCTCCCGCAAGCCGACCGCGAAGCCCGCGTCCGCGCCGGACAACTCGTCGGTGGCAGGGAGATCCTCGGCGGCGAGACTGCCGGGCAGCAGCCGCACCGGTGGCGCGCTTTCCCCCGGCCAGGCCGACGTGATCGCCTGTGTCAGCGCGCCGATCCCCGCCGCGAGGTCGGCGCTCTCACTGCTCCCGTCGATACGCGGCAGGGCGACCAGCATCTGGTGACCACTCATCGAAAGCCCCCGGCCGGGCGCGTCGGCGGGTACGCCCATCGCCGCACGCCGGTCGATGATCGAGTCGATCGGATCACCGATCTTCAGCTCCAGCCTGCTGGCGAACAGATCCCGCGTGTTCATCCTCAGGTCGAAAGAACGGGTGGCGGCAGCCACGACATGCACGCCGTAGGACAAGCCACGCGCGGTGATGTCACCGATGATCTCTTCGAGCTCGGGGAAGTCGTTGCGCAGCGTCTGCCAGCCGTCGATCACCAGGAACACGTCGCCGTACGGCTGGTCGGCGAACTTCCCCTCCGCACGCAGCTTGCGATAGGTGGCGATGCCGTCGATCTTGTGCTCGGCGAACAGCCGCTCGCGCTGGGCCAGCAGCAGGGCGACCTCGGAAACCGTCCGTCGAACGCCACCGGTGTCGAGCCGCCCGGAAACCCCGCCGACATGCGGAAGCCCGGCGATCGAAGCCAGGGTGCCGCCACCGAAATCCAGGCAGTAGAACTGGACTTCGCACGGGGTGTGCGTGAGCGCGAGGCTGGTGATCAACGTACGCACTGCGGTGCTCTTGCCCGTCTGCGGCGCACCGAGGATCAGCACGTGCCCGGCCGCTCCCGAGAGATCGAGCGCCAGCGGGTCCCGGCGCTGCTCCAACGGGCGGTCCACGAGGCCGAGCACCGGCCGGAGCGAGCCGGTCATCGCGGCCGCGGTCGTGGTCAGGCCACGCTGCACATGGATACCGAGCGCGGGCAGCAACTGGTCCAGCGAGGGCGAGTCCGACAATGGCGGCAGCCACACCTGATGCGCCGGTGCGCCTTGGCCCTCCAGCCGGTCGACGAGGATGTCCAGCAGGGTCTCGCCGACCGCGGTGTCCTCGCTCTGCTCCGGTTTGTCGTGCTCGTCGCCGGGGTCGATGTCCGGGGCGTGATAGGCGGTCGTGTACTCGTGCAGCACCAGTTCGGACGTGGCGGCCTGGGGCGTTCCCACGCCGGTGTTCCGTTGGTGGACACCGGAAACGTAAGCGGACCGGAACCGGTCCATCGGCTCGGTGCCGACCTTGAGGAACCCGTGGCCTGGCGCGCGCGGCAGCCGGAACGCGTCCGGCACGCTCAGCACCGTGCGGCTTTCCATCTCCGAGAACGTGCGCAGCCCGACCCGGAACGACAGGTGTCCTTCCAGGCCGCGGAGCCTGCCCTCGTCGAGCCGCTGTGAAGCCAGCAGCAGGTGCACCCCGAGCGAGCGACCCAACCGTCCGATTTGGACGAACATGTCGATGAAGTCGGGCTTGGCCGAAAGCAGCTCGGAGAACTCGTCGCAGATCACCAGCAGGGTCGGCACCTCCGGCAGCGGTGCGCCCGCGGCGCGCGCCTTTTCGTAGTCCCGGAGCGAGGAGAAGTTCCCGGCGGCCCGGAGAAGTTCCTGGCGGCGGATCAGCTCGCCGTTGATCGCGTCGGTCATCCGGTCGACGAGATGCAGTTCCTCGGCCAGGTTGGTGATCACCGCGCTGGTGTGGGGCAGCTTGTCGAGACGGGTGAAGGTCGCGCCACCCTTGAAGTCCACCAGCGCGAAGTTCAGCGAGTTCGGCGGATGCGTCACCGCCAGCGCGAGCACGAGCGTCCGCAACAGTTCCGACTTGCCGGAACCGGTCGCCCCGATCAGCAGCCCGTGCGGGCCCATACCGTCCAAAGCGGACTCTTTGAGATCGAGCTCGATCGGGACCCCGTCGGCCTGGATCCCGAACTTGACCCGCAGCCGGTCGCGGTTCGGCCTCGGTTGCCAGGTGTCGGCGGGGTCGAACTCGTACGGGTCCCCGAGCTCGAGGAGCTCGGCAAGGCCGAGTTCGGAGCTCATCGGCGCATCCCCGCGCATGCCGGCCGTCAGCCGCAGCGGCGCCAGCTGCCGGGCGAGTCCTTCAGCGGCAACGGCTCCGAACTGGTCGGCCTTCCCGAGCGGGGCTTCGCCGTCGAAGGTGTCGCTCACGACGGCACCCTCGGCATCGACGGTCAGTACCACCGTGGTGCGGTCGAGCGTCCGCGGCGGCTGGCCGGTAAGATCCACGATCGTCACGCCCTCGACGCCACCGCCGGTCATCAGATGGTCCGAACCCGCGACGGAACCACCGTCGACCACGATGACCAGATGCGGGCCGGGAATCCGGACCTCCACCTCGGGATCGAACCTCGGCCGCTTGGTCAGTTCCTCCTCCAGCATCGACTCCAGCGCCGGAATCGACTGCGCGACCAGGCGCAGCGGGCCGAGCGCGTCAGTGCGTTCCGGGTGAAGCGCGTGCGGCAGCCACTTGATCCATTCCCAGTCGCGGCGGCGGTCGTCGGCCACGCACACGCCGACGCGCAGGTCGTCCGGCGACTGGAGCGTGGCCAGCTGCGCGATCATCGCGCGCAGCATGCCCAGCGCCTGCTGACGATCGCCCTGCAGGTGGATCCGGCTGAACCCGTTGACCGCGATCGCGATCGGCATTTCCGCCACCGCGGAGTTCGTGGTGATGAACCGGCGCAGCGCCAGGGCGGAGAGCGGTTCCAGCTCCTCCAGTGGCTTGGTGTCCGGGGCGACCAGCGTGAGCGCCGGACTCTGCGCGCCGCGGCCGATGCGGGCCACGCCGAAGTCCTCGTCGTCCTTGCGCCGCTCCCACAGCCGGTAGCTGGCGGCCAGCGACCACAGCGTTGCCGGGTCCGGATGCAGGTACTCCATCGCCGTGCGCTGCCGGTTCACCGCCCGGCGCAGGCGCAGCCGGTGCTGGGCGAGGTGGCGCAGGTACTTGCGGCGCGCGTTGCCCATCTCCCGTTTACTGGGGCCACCCCCCTGCAGAAAACCCGTGATAACCATGCCGAGCATGCCCACGCCCATGAGGCCGTAGATGGCGTAGCGGATGGTGCCCCCGAGCGAGCCCGAGTACATCATCAGCATCGCGCCCATCATCGCCACCATGGGCAGCACCATGAAGACCTGCGCCCACTGCCGCCCCGGTGGCGCCGGGATCTCCGGCGGTGGCTGCAGGATCAACTCGCCCGCGGGCATCTCCGGCGCGGGTTTGCGCGCCGGCCTCTTCACCACGACAGTCGCCATGCCCCTGATGGTTCGCGATCGGCGGCCGTTCCCGGGGGTGATGGCAGGAACGTGCCGCCGGGCCCGCGGCGGGGCCCCACGGACCTACTGTCGAATCGCACAACCGAACCGTGAAAGGGAGGGAAAATGGCGCAAGATTCACTTGATGTGGACGTGGCGGCGTTCCAGAACACCATCAACAAATACGCCGACGGCAACGAGCAGACGAACCAGGTCAGGACGAAGCTGTTCCAGACCAGCAGCTCGATGAACCCGAGCGCGATGGGCGGGCGTGCTCTGCAGGCCGCGAACAATGTCGGTCAGAACTCGTACGACAGTTTCCAGCAGCACTACAACACGAAGATGCAGCCGGTGCCGGACGACTTCACCCAGGCCGCCAGGACCTACAGCAGCGCCGACCAGCAGGGCAGCAGCACCATCGACCGCGCCATCAACCTCTGAGGAGAACGCCGTGTACAGCGAGCAGGTGAAACTCATCGGCAGTGGGCTCTTGAATCTGGCCGACGATCATCACAACGCGGGCAACAACATGCGCGGCCAGGTCGAGGACCAGCTGAGCGCCTTCAAGAACATGGGCCCCGAATGGGGCGACGATCATTTCCACGAAGCGCACGCCCGTGTGACCCAGGTCGGGAACGGGACGAACGACACGGCCACGGTGAGCGACAACATCGGAAACGCCCACGTCAACAACGCCGACATGGTGGGCCAGGTCTCGCACCAGATTTCCAGCCTGATCCAAAACATCTGAAAAGCGAATGACCAACGCCCGGCGCCGCAACCGCGCCGGGCGTCTTTCGCGTCCGGAACCTGTGAGGATTTCCATGCCCATGCCGGAACCTGCCGGCTCGGCCGCCATGCTGGCCGCGGAGCGCGAGCTCGGCCGCTGGATCGGATCGACCTACCTGCCGAGGAACCGGCGGCTCCGTCCAAAGTGGACCGGCGCGGAACTCCAGTTCTACCGGCGTGGTCTCGTCGTCACGGGCCCGCACGACTTCCAGGCGGCCTTCGGCTGGGATACCGCGAAGGTGCTGCAGCACGCGCGAGAACCGAGATACACCGTGTTCGACGACAGTGGACGCGGCGTGAGTATCGGCAGCAGTCGCATCTCACGACATCGCCGGGAACAGCTCGGTATCCGGCACCTGGAGCGCTGCGCGCCGTTCGCGTTCGACGAAGTCTGGGGGCCGCGCATCCAGCAGAACATCGCCGAGGCGCAACTCCCGATCGTCCTCGCTCAGCTCCACGACGGCGAGACCTCCGACTTCGGCGCGATCCGGATCGACCGGGATGGCATCCATGGCGCGGCGCGCTGGCAGGACATCGGCCGCGTCCGGGCCCGCAACGGCCGAGTGCGTTTTCTCCGTCCTAACTGCAGGCATCGCCGCGCGCTGCGTGGCATCCGGGCGAACGAGATCGTGAGCCTGGGCCTGTTCCTCGCGGTCTGCGCCGAGCTCACTCGGTGAGCCGGAAACACCTTTGGCGGGGCCGGTGCGACCGGCCCCGCCAAAGTATTCGTCATTGCTCGAAGGCGCCGATGCTCAGTCGCCGCGGCGGAATGGCCGTGAAATGGCCCTTTCCCACCGCTGAGGAATGTGCCACCGTCGCTGCGGTTTGGCCGGAGCGGGGATCCACAGGCGCGCGCTCATCAGACGCCGTCCATGAGCGTGCCCGCCTGCTCCCGCTCCTGCGCGATCCGGGCCACCCGTCGGCGCACGAGGTACCAGCCACCCACGAGTAGCGCGGCGATGCCCGGCAGACCGTAGATCAGGATCCGGCCCGTCTCACCGTTCAAGTAGCTCAGGCCGAGCACGATCACGAGGAACGCCAGCGTCGCGTAGTTCGTGTACGGAGCGCCGGGAAGCCGGTACGACGGCCGCTGGACCAGACCGCGTTTCGCCTTGCGCTGCAACGCGAGGTTGCAGATCACGATCATGGACCACATGCCGATGATGCCGACCGCCGAGAACTCCAGGGCGATCTCGAACGCCTCGGAGGGCATCACCAGGTTGAGCACGACCCCGAGTGCGTAGATGACGGCCGTGAGCAGAACGCCGCCGTAGGGCACGCCGCTCCTGCTCATCCGTGCGGTGAACTTCGGTGCGGAGCCGGCCAGCGACATGGAGCGCAGGATCCGGCCGGTGGAGTAAAGACCGGAGTTCACGCTGGAGAGCGCGGCGGTCAGCACGATCAGGTCCGTGATCCCGCCGGCACCGGGCACCCCGAGCTTGGACAGCACCGTGACGAAGGGACTTTCGCCGCTACGGTACGAAGTCCACGGCAGCAGCATGACGAGCAGCACCACGGATCCGATGTAGAAGACCACGATCCGCCAGACCACGGAGTTCACGGCCTTGGGGATCACCTTGCGCGGGTTGCTGGTCTCACCGGCGGTGACGCCGATCATCTCGATACCCGCATACGCGAACACGACACCCTGCAGGATCAGCAGCGCCGGCAGCACACCGGCGGGGAAGATGCCGCCGCTGGAGAAGATCAGGCCAGGGCCGGTGGACACTCCGCCGACCTGATGCCGCAGCAACAACACGGCGATCCCGATGATCATGAACGCGACCAGCGCGAGCACCTTGATCGCGGCGAACCAGAACTCCAGCTCGCCGAACAGCTTCACCGAGACCATGTTCACCACGAGGATGACGGCCAGTGCGATCAGTGCCGGTATCCACTGCGCCAGGCCCGGCCAGAAGAACTGGGTGTACTTGGCGACCGCGGTCACGTCGGCGATACCGCTGGTGGCCCAGTTGAGGAAGTACATCCAGCCGGCGAAATAGGCCGCCTTCTCGCCGAGGAATTCGCGCGAGTAGGAGACGAACGAGCCCGACGTCGGGCGGTACATCACGAGTTCACCCATGGCACGCACGACGATGAAACCGAAAACTCCGGCCACCGCGTAGACGACGGCCAGTGCCGGCCCGGAGGAGTGCAGGCGGGCGCCCGCCCCCAGGAAGAGCCCGGTACCGATCGCGCCACCGATCGCGATCATCTGTACCTGGCGGTTCTTCAATCCTTTGTGATAGCCGGATTCCTCGTGCGCGAAGCGCGATTCGTGGTGGGGCCCGGTCTCGTCGACCGGACTGGAAAGCTGGGACATGCGGTTTCCTCTGCTGCTCGAGGGATTTTTCGTCCTTACCGGGAAGGAGGACGCAGACGACCGATGCGCCGTGAAGACCACATGGTGCTGCGGCGCGTTAGCCGGCGGCAATGGTTCTTGGGACAGGCTTGAGGTTTCGCGGTGCATTCGACCTCGAAACCTCAAGCCATCCTCAACAGCTCTGGCGAGCTCCGCGCGCGGCCTGGCACATTCGTGTCGAAACCGGCCCACGAGATCGAGGCGATCATGACCCTGACACGGCAACCATCCACAGCGGACAGCTCCGAGGATGCTCTGGCCGGGCTTTACCGCCAAGCGATGGCGGCGGACGATCTGGTGGCAGCCGACGAGACCGAACTGGCCGAGCTGGCACGGGCGCACCGCGCCCTTGCCGAACTCCGGCCCTCGGGTCAGTGCGTGCTCCGGGTGTTCGACAGGACGATGTCCCGGCACGGCCGCGCCACTGCCGTGACGGTGGTCCAGGTGGTCACCGACGACATGCCGTGCCTCGTGGATTCCGTACTGGAAGAGCTGGCGCACAGCGGTTTCCAGGCGCGGCGGGTCCTGCACCCGATCGTCGTGGTGAAGCGCGACGACGAGGGCGTGCTGACCGGCCTTCTCGACGGCGCCGATCCCGAGCACGCGCCTGCCGACGCGATCGTCGAGTCCTGGATCAGCGTCGAGTTCGACCGGATCACAGACGCCACCAGGGCCGACGAGATGGGGTCGCGGCTGCACGCGGTACTGGATGACGTCCGCGAGGTCGCCGCGGCGGGCAGCCAACTGCGGGAGGTCGCGCTGGCGGTGGCCGCGGCGGTACCGGATCCCGAAACCGCGGCGCTGCTGCGCTGGCTGGCGGAAGGGAATTTCCTGTTCCTCGGCTACCGGTTTGACGAGATCAGCGCTGCCGGCGGAGGCCGGGATCCGGGGCTCGGCCTGCTGCGCGGGGACAGTTCCCTCATCGCCGGGCTGGACACCGTCGCGCCGGGCTCGGCGCCGGACCCGCTGGAGCTGAGTCCCGCCAGCGGAAGGTCCACTGTGCACGGTCCGGACTCGCCGTTCTACGTCGGTGTCCGGACGTTCTCGCCGGGCGGCGAGGTCACCGGCGAGCACCGGTTCATTGGCGCGTTCACCGGGTCCGCCCAGCATGCCGACGTGTCGGCCATCCCCGTGCTCGCGACCAGGGTCCGGCGGGCCATCCACCAGGCCGGCGTTCCACTGCGATCGCATTCCGGCCGGCAGATGCTGAACGTCCTGCAGGACTTCCCGCTCACCGAGCTCTTCTCCGCGGACTGGGAGTTCCTCATTCGCAGTGTCACCGGCGTACTCGCCTCCGCCGAGCGCCCCCGGCTTCAGCTGTTCCTGCGGCGTGATCCGCACCAACGGTTCTTCTCGTGCGTGCTGCACGTGGCCAGGGACCGGTACACGACCGCATCGCGACTGGCGATGGAGGAAATCCTGCTGGCGGAGCTGCGGGGACAGTCCGTGGATCATCACCTGCGGGCCACGGACGCGGCGCTGGCGACGGTGCAGTTCATCGTGCACACCCTCCCCGGTGTGGCGGTGGAACCGGACCTCGGCGTGCTGCACGATCGGCTGTCCGCGACCGTCCGCAGCTGGGACGACCGGTTCGTCGAGGCAGCCGTCGCCGAGCGGAAGAAACCGGAGATCACCGCCGAAGCGGGCCGGCGTTGTGCGAGCGCGTTTTCCCAGGCCTACAAAGAGGATTTCGACGCCGAGACGGCACTGCACGACCTACGCAGGCTGCAGACCCTTTCCAGCGGCGGGGATCCCGCACCGTCGGTCTACCTGCCGTCCGACGCCGGCGCCGGTGAGGCCCGGTTCAAGCTCTACCTTTCCGGACGGCGGATCACACTGTCCGCTGTCCTGCCGGTGTTGCAGCAAATCGGTGTCCAGGTCGTCGACGAGCGGCCGTACGAGATCACCTGGGACGGCGTCCGGCACTGGATCTATGACTTCGGGCTCGCTCTCGAAGGCGACGGAGACTGGACCGACCCGGCCACCCGCGGCCGGTTCGAGGACGCGTTCGCCGCGGTTTGGCGCGGTGACGCCGAATCTGACCGGTTCAACGGTCTCGTGCTTCGCGCCGGCATCAACTGGCAGCAGGCGGCGCTCCTGCGCGCCTACGCCAAATACCTGCGCCAGACCGGTACGACCTACAGCCAGAGCTACCTCCGGGAAACGCTGCTGGCACATCCGGAAACGGCCGTCGCGCTGGTCCGCCTGTTCGAGACCCGGTTCGACCTCGACCTGGCCGAGCCGGACCGGGCCGGCAAGGCGAACGGGATCAGGGCCGAAATCGAACGGCTGGTGGACGAGGTCGCGAGCCTCGACGAGGACCGGATCCTGCGCGGCTGGCTGGATCTGATCCAGGCCACCGTCCGCACCAACTACCACTGCTTCGCCGGCGAAACCAATGGCGGCAGCGCGGACCGGGTCCTGGTGCTGAAACTGGATCCGAGTGCCGTTCCGGGGCTTCCCGCCCCACGGCCGAACCGCGAAACCTTCGTGTACTCGCCCCGCGTCGAGGGCGTACACCTGCGTTACGGTCCCGTCGGCCGCGGCGGCTTGCGCTGGTCGGACCGCCGCGAGGACTACCGCACCGAGATACTGGGTCTGGTCAAGGCGCAGGCCGCGAAGAACGCGGTGATCGTCCCGGTCGGCGCGAAGGGCGGGTTCGTGCTGAAGCGCCCGCCGTCCGGGGACAGGGATGCGCTCGCAGCCGAAGCCCTTACCTGCTATCAGATGTTCATCGGCGGGCTGCTGGACGTGACCGACAACCTGGTGGGCGGAAGGGTCGTGCCGGCACCGCGAGTGGTCCGCCACGACGAGGACGACACCTACCTGGTGGTGGCCGCGGACAAGGGCACGGCCACGTTTTCCGACGCCGCCAACGAGGTCGCACTCGCTCGCCGGTTCTGGCTGGGTGACGCGTTCGCCTCCGGGGGTTCCGTCGGGTACGACCACAAGGCCATGGGCATCACGGCACGGGGCGCGTGGACCAGTGTCGAGCGTCATTTCCACGAGCTGGGCCTGAATCCGCGGCAGGAGGACTTCTCCGTCGTCGGCGTCGGCGACATGTCCGGCGACGTGTTCGGCAACGGAATGCTGCTGTCGCGGCACATCCGCCTCGTCGCGGCCTTCGACCACCGGCACGTGTTCGTCGACCCCGACCCCGATCCCCGGGTCTCTTTCGCCGAACGGCAACGGCTTTTCCAGCTGCCTCGTTCGTCGTGGGCGGACTACGACCCGGACCTGATAAGACCCGGAGGCGGGGTATGGCCTCGCGACGCGAAGGCCATCCCGGTCACCCAGCGGATGCGCGCCGCGCTGGGGCTCGCACGCACCGTGGACCTGCTGTCCCCCAACGAGCTCATCAAGGCGATCCTGCTCGCGCCGGTGGATCTGCTGTGGAGCGGCGGGATCGGCACGTACGTCAAGGCAGCCGTGGAAACCCACGCCGACGTACGGGACAAGGCCAACGATGCGGTCCGGGTCAACGGTGACGATCTCCGGGTCAGGGTCGTCGCCGAGGGCGGCAACCTCGGCCTGACCCAGCAGGGCAGGATCGAGTTCGCGCGAGCGGGCGGCAAGGTCAACACCGACGCGCTGGACAACTCGGCCGGTGTCGACTGCTCCGATCACGAAGTCAACATCAAGATCATGCTGGACCTGCTCGTCGCCAAGGCGGCGCTGTCGCCGGCGGAACGCAACGGACGGCTGGCCGAGCTGACCGACGAGGTCGCGGACCTGGTGCTGGCGAACAACCGGCGGCAGAACAGAGTGCTCGGCGTCAGCCGGGCGCACGCGGCGGCGATGCTTCCGGTGCACGGCAGGCTGATCGCGGATCTCGAGCGTCGGCACGGGCTGGACCGGCAACTGGAGTCGCTGCCGGCCCGGCGGCAGCTGACCACGCTCGAGCGTGACGGCCACGGCCTCACCTCGCCGGAGCTGGCGACACTGCTGGCACACGTCAAACTCGGCCTCAAGAAAGAGATCCTGGCCGGGGATCTCCTCGATGAGCGGGCATTCGCCCAGCGGGCAGCGGACTACTTCCCGGAGCCACTGCGGAAGCCGTTCGGGAGCGCGATCGACAGGCACCCCCTGCGCCGGGAGATCGAAACGACGCTGCTGGTCAACGAAGTGGTCGACAACGGCGGTCTTTCGTATGCCTTCCGCCTGGCAGAAGAACTGTCGGTGCCGACAGCGGACGCGGTGCGCGCGTTCACCGTGGTTACCGAGGTGTACGACCTGCATTCCCTGTGGCATTGGCTCGACACCGCGGGCAGTGAACTGCCTGCCGGGGTCACCGACGGGCTGTTCCTGGAAACCCGCCGTCTGCTGGATCGCGCATCCCGGTGGATGCTGGCGCACCGGCCCGATCTGGTGGGCAACGTCGACGCCGAGATCGAGCGTTTCCGCCCCGTCGTGCGACGGCTCACGCCCGACGTCCCGGAGCTGCTGCAGCAACGGCAACGTGCCGCCGCCGAACAGGAAGTGCGGCGGCTCATGGACGACCAGGTTCCGGAAGCCGTGGCGTGGCGGATCACCTGCCTGCTCGACACCTACCCGCTGCTGGACGTCGCCGAGGTGGCCGGAGTCGTCGGCGAAGGCTCGGAACACCGCACGGCGCAGGCGCACTACGCGCTTTCCGAGCATCTCGGCGTGGACCGGTTGCTCGCGGCCGTGAACGCGCTGGAACGCGGAGACCGGTGGCACGCGCTTGCCAGGCTCGCGCTCCGCGACGACTTGTACGACTCCCTGCGCGCGATCACGCTCCAAGCACTGCGCACCGGCGACGGCGAACAGCACGTCGAGCGGACGATCGCGGTGTGGGAGGACACGCATCGCTCGCGCCTGGCCAGGGTACGGCTCGCGCTCGGCGAATTCGGCGATTCCGGCCGTTTGGACCTGCCCGCTTTGACGGTGGCGGTCAACCAGATCCGCGCACTGGCCGGTTGAGGCCAGCCGGCGCCGGATGTACTGCACACGAAGGAAACTACTAGCACCATCACTGCCGTCGGAAGGATCGCGGGTGCGTGTGCTGCTGGTAGAGGACGACGCCCGGGTCGCGGCGGCCATCCGCTCGGCGTTGGCCCGGCGCGGCGTCGTCGTGGACTGGGCGGCCACCGGCCACCAGGCCCTGGCCGATGCGCCCGGTTCGGATGTCGTCCTGCTCGACCTCGGCCTGCCCGACATGAACGGGTTCGACCTGTGCCGGGCCATCAGGGACAGCGGCGACGTCGCCATCCTCGTGGTGTCGGCGAAGGGGCAGGTGGACGACCGGATCCTCGGACTGCGTTCCGGGGCGGACGACTACCTCGTCAAACCGTTCAATGTGGACGAACTGCTCGCCAGGGTGCACGCGGTGCTGCGGCGGCGGACCACGGTTCTGGCGGAGCCGGACGGGATCCGTGTCGGCGACCTCGAGATCGACATCCCGCGCCACGAGGTGCGCGTGGCAGGCGAGCCGGTTTCCTTGTCCCGCAAGGAGTTCCAGGTGCTCGCGGTGATGGCCGCCGCGGACGGCGACGTGTGCCCCCGCGACCGGATCATCGCTGAGGTCTGGGGCGAGACGTGGAACGGCGCGAACCGGACGCTCGACGTACATGTGGCGACGTTGCGCACAAAACTCGACCGCCCCGGGCTGATCGTGACGGTCCGCGGAGTCGGCTACCGGCTGCACGCACCCGGACCCGCACGGATCGGCTGAGAGGTCCGAGGTGCGCGCCCGACTGTTGCCGATCGTGCTTTCCCTGGTGGTGCTGGTACTGCTGGGCATGGGTATCCCGCTGGCGCTGTCGCTGTCGGACAGCGAGGAGCAAAGTATGTTCCTCGACCGCATCATGATGACCTCGCGCCTGGCCTCGTTGGCCCAGCGTCCGCTGCTGGACGGCCACGACGATCTCATCGGGAAAGTGCTGGCGCGCTACGAACAGGTCTACGGTGTCGCCGCCATCGTGCTGGACCAGGACGGCGTGCCACAGGCGTCCGCGCCCTCCCGGCCTCAGCTGACGGATCCCGGCGTCCAGTCCGCGGTCACCGAGGCGTTGGCCGGCCGGCAACCGCAGACGTCCGGCCTGTTCCTCCCCTGGGACAGCCGGCCGCTCGTGCTGGCCGAACCGGTCATGGTGGACGGCGAGGTGCGCGGTGCGGTGGTCACCGTCTCGCCGACCGGTGCGCTCCGGGAAATCGTGCTCGTCCGGTGGGCTGTGATCGGCGGCGGCGGGCTCGTCGCGCTCATCATCGCCATTCTGCTCGCTTTGCCGCTGGTGCAATGGATTCTGCGGCCGATCCGCCGACTCGACGAGGCCGCGGGCCGAGTGGTCGTGGCGGTCACCGAGGCGGCCGCGGTCCAGCCGGCGGCCACGAACACCGGCCCACCGGAACTGCGGAAGCTGGCGCGCTCCTTCGACGACATGGCGGCCGGCATGAGTGACGTGCTCGCCGCCCAGCGCGCCTTCGTCGCCGACGCCTCGCACCAGCTACGCAATCCGTTGACCGCACTGTCCCTCCGGTTGTCCAATCTGGACGATCACGTGGCGCCGGAAGCCGCCGGGGACCACGCTGCCGCCGTCGCTGAGGCCCAGCGGCTCAACGACGTACTGGACGGACTCCTGACCTTGGCCAGGACGGAGGCCTCGGCCGCGGGTTCGGTCGTGATCGACGCCACCGCGGCGCTCGAAGATCGGGTGAACGCCTGGCGGCCGGTCGCGGCCGCGCGCGACGTCGAACTCCGCTCGGAAGTCGCCGAGGGCTTGTCCGTGTACGCCGTTCCGCGCGCGGTGGGTGCAATACTGGACGCCCTGTTGGACAACGCGGTGAAGTTCAGCGCCGGACAGGGGCCGGGTGCCACGGTGGAGGTCGCCGCCCGCCACGCGGGCAGGGTGGTGAGCATCGCCGTGCGCGACCACGGGCCGGGCCTCAACGAGTCCGAATTGGACAGAGCGACGGACCGGTTCTGGCGCAGCCCCAGCAAACAGAACGTGTCCGGATCGGGCCTCGGCCTCGCGATCGTGCGGAACATCGTCGACCGGTCACGCGGCACCCTCCGGCTGGACCTCCCCGACGGCGGCGGCCTGCGGATCTCCGTCGAGCTGCCGAGTCATCCACTCACGTAGTGGGCGGCGCGATAGTAGGCCAGCGCACCGGGATGCAGCGACACCGGGGACGTCTCGATCCCGGAACGGGAGTCGATCGAGCGGGCCGCCCGATTGGCCGCGGCCAGCGCCGGCTGTGCGTCGAACACGCCTTGGGTGAGCGCTTTGGCCACCGCATCCGACATCCGGTCGGTGGCCAGCAGGAGATTGGGCACGAGCAGGGTCGTCACCGAATCCGCCAGCTGATAGGCCGAGCCGGGCAGAGTCGCCGCACCGTATTCCTGATACTGCTTGGACACCTGGGAAAGCAGGTCCGACAGGTCGACCACGCGAATCGGGATCCGCCGCGCCAGCTCGGTGACCTGCGCGGTGGGCAGCCCGCCGGACCAGAAGAACGCATCGATCTGTCCCCGATACAGGGCATCTGCCGCGTCATCGATCGCCAGCGGTCGCCGGTCGACATCGGTGCCTCCCGACAGGCCCACGCCGGCCAGCAGCCGGTCGGCGATCAGCCGGACGCCGGAGTCGGCCTGCCCCACCGAAACCCGCATCCCCCGGAGCTCGGCGAGCCTCTTGACCGGAGAGCTCGCCGGCACCACCACCTGCACGTAGTCGTCGTGCATGCGGGTCAGCGCCTGGAGATGCCCGCCGCCCGTGGTAGCGGCTCGCGCTGCCGCGGCATCCGCCGCCGAGAACCCGACGTCGGCCTGGGCCCCCAGCAGCCGGTCAAGGTTCTGGCCCGATCCGGCGCTGGGCAGGACGTTGGCCGTGAAGTCGAGATTCTTCGCCCACGCCGCGGCGAGCACGGTACCCAGCTGGTCGTAGACCGCGCCGCGGATGCCGGTGGACACCGTGAGCCGAGCGCCCTCGAACCGCTGCTCGCACCCACCGAGCACCAAGGCTCCGGCGGCAGCCAAGACGATTCGCCTCGATATCGGCGCCATTCTCCCGTTCCTCAAAGCAGGAACAGCTGATCGGGCGGCTCGGCGCCGGCGGGCTCCACAGGTACCGGGGCCGCACGGCCGGGCCGCCACTGGCGTCGGCGGCCACGCGGCACGACCACCGCGGCCACTACGGCCAGCACGATCGCGGCCACCACGGCAACAGTCAGCCACGTCGTCAAAGTCGTGACGCCGTGCGCCCAGGCCGCTTCGTCGAGTGCCGCCTGGTCCGGCGGTTGCTGGACATACGCCGGCAACGCCGCCGCCTTGGCGGTATCGAGCCCATCCGTCACCGCACGGTAGGGGTTGACGATCCCGGCCCCGTAAGCGTGGCTGTCCGCCCCGCCCCTGGCGGGGCTCGCGGTCGCCTCGAGCCGCTGGATCACTTGCGCCGCACTGAGTTGCGGCCACGCGGCACGCACCAGGGCAGCGGTACCGGCGACGAACGGCGCGGCGAAGCTGGTTCCGTCTTCGTACGCGTGACCGTCCACTCGCGTCGCCGCGAGCACTTTGTCGCCTGGCGCGACGAGATCGACATAAGGACCGATCTGCGAGGCGGATATCCGCGCCCCGTCGATGTCCACCGCACCGACCCCGACCACCCCGTCGTAGGCGGCGGGATACGACGACAGTTCCGTGGTCGTGTCCTGTTGCGAGTTCCCCGCGGCGGCGACCACGACCACGTCCTTCGACACCGCATACGCGACGGCCGAGCGGATGGCGGCGAAGTCATCGAGACCGGCCAGCGACAGGTTGATCACCCGTGCGCCCTGGTCGGCCGCGTACCGGATGCCGTTGCCGACCACCTGCGGGTCGATCTGCAGCGCCTGCCCCTGATCGCTCATGTCCCGGTCGCTGATCCGCACCGGCAGGATCTGCGCGTCCGGCGCGATCCCCGCGAACCCGACCCCACTGATCTGGTCGGCGGCGATGATGCTGGCCACCCCGGTGCCGTGGGAGACGCAGTCGAAGTTCCCTGGGTACGAACCCGCCAGGTAGAAATCCCGGCCTGCCAGTACTTTTCCCGGCCTGCGCAGCTGTGGGTGGTCGGCGTCGACGCCGGAGTCCACCACCGCGACCAGCACGCCCGCGCCCCGGCTGTACGACCAAGCGCGCTGCGGCTCGAGCATCTGTTGCGCCCAGGGCAGATCAGGCACCTCGGCGCGCGCCGAGTCGGGGTTCTGGCAGGCGCCGGCAGGCGGGGCCGCGTTCGCCGTCGCGCCGGTGAAGGCCTGCGCGGCGATCAAGGCCAGCGCGGCGACGACGGCTGGCACTCGATGTCGTCTCACCTGGTCATGGTCTGCCGGGGACGGGCTGTTCGTGTCCGGATGGCCGCAACAGGCCACCGGCCGGTTTCGCGCTCACCTCGACTACACACTGAATGGCACCGGATCGAGGAGGTGCCATGACAGCCGACATGTATGCCGACTATCAGCAGATGGCCGAGGAAGTCCGTACCGCGCAGCGCCATTTGGCCGAGATCCGTGCCACGGCGGAATCCGACGACGGACTGGTCAGCGCGACCGTCGGCAGCTCCGGGGAGCTGACCGAGCTACAGCTGGACCCGCGGATCTATCACACTCCCGACTCGGCCAGGCTGAGCCGAGCCATCACCGAAACCATCCGGCAGGCGGCTGAAGACGCTCATCGGCAGGCCTTCACCATCCTCGCCCGCCACCTTCCCGCGGATGCGTCGCCGGAACAGGCCGATCTGCGGTTCGACCCCCTGCTCACCGCCCTCGACCGGGAAGTCGAAGGAGGACAACCGCGATGACCGACGACGACCGTCTCGAAATGGATCCCACCGAGACCAGCAAGCGACTGGCCCGCTTGCAAGCCGCGGGAGAAGACCTCCAAACAGCATGGCAACGGATCCGCGGACAGATCGAGAATCCCGGCAAAGTGAACCTGGGGCCGCTCGGCGCGCAGTTCATGAGTAAGTACCCTGACGTGAAAGACGCGTATTTCAAGGTGATGGACGGGAACGGCACTTCGGACTCTCCTGCTTTCGGCGAAAAGTACCGGCAATGGGCCGAATTCGGCGATCAATGTGTGACCTTGTACCGCGAAACCGAAGAGCGGGCAGCCGAAGAGTACGGTCGCTGATCCCGGTGCCGGACCATGGCTGACATCCAACCTCCGACGGATTCGTTACTGTGGACCTACGTTGTCCAAGACGGTGGCTATCCCATGGTCACCGTTTGCACGCCCGAAGGCGATGTGAGTTCTCCCAGCTATTCCGTCTGGGAACCGAACAGTGAGACCGACGCCGCCAAACTTTCGGTGTCCTGGGGCGAGATTTCCGGCGCGCTGGACGAGCTGGTGAACGCCACTAGACCGGCCGCGGAGGAATTGAAAGGTGAGGGTGTTTGGCCGGACGGGCACGGGTACGGTGTATCGTTCGCGATCCGCTCGCTGAACAACGACCCCGGTGGCGCCGGCTACCTGGCCAAGAATGCGGCACAAATTGCGAGTTCCTGCGGAAACCTCGCTCAGGTGATCATCGCCCGCAAGCAGTTTGTCATCGACACCATCCGCAAGAACGAAGCGAACTTCGAACTGGCGGGCCTGTGGGGCGCGACCGCGGAGGGTCGCAGGCAATCGCGAAGGTGGTACGCCAAGCACGTCGCCGACGTGATCGCGGGCCAGCTGGGCGGAAGGAAGAGCCGGGGTCTCCTCGACTGGGTAACGGAGGCCGAAGCCGGAGCTTTCAGTGCCGTGGCCGGAAACCTCGAAGGATTGACCGAGCTCATCGGATTCGACTGGCAGAATGGCTGGTCATGGGAGAACGCCGGGCACGCGTGGAAGACCTTGGCCGCGCTCGGCGCGATCGGCTCACCAATCGGTGTCGGCATGCTGGCACTCAACGAATTCACCGGCCTTCCCGGCCTGCGCAAGGGTGAATACGGCGACACACTGGTGAACGCCGGCAAGACCTTCGTCGGCTGGAACGATTGGAAGGACGATCCGGCCTTCGCGGGAGGCGAACTGGCCGGCAATATCGGCGCCGTGCTCGCTCTTCGAGGTGCCTCGTCCGGCGCCGCTTCCGGGCTGAGGGCTTTCGCCACGGCAGCGAAGGCGAGCAGATTCGCCGCCGTGGCGAAAACCGGGGCCGCGCTGGAGAGCCTCCTGAACCTTCCCAAGGTCAGCGACTTGGCGGTCTCCGGCTTCAAGAACCTCCCCAAAGTCGCCGAAGCAGGCAAGGGTTTACTCGGGAAGGATCGTCCTCCCGTGGAGGCCGATAGTCCTTATCCCAAACCAACCTCCGGCGACCACTCAGGCGGTGCGGGCGGGAACGCCTCGCACAACACCCCCGAAACCGAAGTCCCGGCCAAAGCCGATCAACCGCTCACCGAGAACCCGCAGGTCGCGCGCCCCAGCGACGAAACCATTCCCCACACAGCGGAAAACGTCCGGCCAACCGGACCGGACACGACAACGAATTCAGCCGGGCACCAAAACCCGGAGAACGTCACCCCGAGCTCGCGGCCGGGTACCGGCCCGGACGAGTCCCCCGCCGCCGGGGCAGCTCAAACACCGAAGCAGCCCAACCCGATGCCGGGCGGCGCCGAGGCGCGTCCCGCCGGTTCCGACGGCGGACAGCCTGGCGTGGAGCCCGGGAACCAGCCCGGCGAAGTGCCACCGGGATCGCATTCTTCCGCCCCGGAACAACCTCACCCCGGGCCGAGTTCCCCCGCGGATCCGGCTGCGGGAGAAACGCCACCCCTGTCTCACCCGACGACGGCAGCCGGGGAATCGCCGGTGGGCAAGGCCGACGATCTGAGCAAGATCGTCATGCGCACTGCATCCAGCGACAGTGGCCCGCATTTTCTCCAGAAGTTGAGTGAGGATGCGAGAAACGGCATACGCTTCAACAACATTGCCCGGGTGACCGAGGAAATGTCGCCGTTTCACCGGCCGGGCGAGGAGACGTCCGGCGGCACCCCGCCGAAGACGACGGGGAGGACGGAGAAGACGAGCGCTGATCGTGGCGACGTCAAGGACGCGCTGTCAGAAGAGAAGTCGCGCCACAGCAAGCCGCGGTCCGGCAAACCCCAGGGCAACGCCGGGGAGCAGCCGCACCCGGAGGCTGATACCACCGCCGCGTCGAACAAGCCCTCCGGCTCTTCCGAAGGCAAGCCGTCGCCCAACACCACATCAGGTGACGGCTCGCCCGCATCCGGAGGACATCGAGAAGATCCGTCACACCCGCCGGAGTCCGGTTCCGAGGCACGGGCCGACGACACGGGCGAGCATCCGCACGCTTCCGAACAATCATCCGGCGAGCCAGAGGGCGAGGTTCGCAGGCGCACTCCGGGCGAGATATACGCTGACAAGCTCAAGTACGTCGACAAGGCGGACCTGACCAACGGAACCCTGGGCCGGCCCGCGCAGCTCGACACCGAGAGCCATTTCAAGGAGCTGCCCGACGAACCCGGCGGCGGACGCACGACCCCACCGCATCGTGGCGGTCCTGATGACGCCCCCTCGAGCGGCGCCGCAGACGGGAATTCGCCCAATCCGCCTCCCAAGCCGACTCGGGGCGGAGGCGCGGCTCATCAAGGTGACAATGTGGTGCGGCCCCAGCCAGGAGGTGGCACCAAAACCGCTCTGCGTGAACGCGATGAGGCCACGCGTCCTCCACAACCCGAGCCCCCGCAGCCGGCAGCCGCGAGCGCGAGCCGCCCAATGGCGAAACCGGCCGAAGCACCCAAGCCTGCCGGTGCCTCGGCCGACGCGATGGCCGCGAAGCCGACCTCCGAGGTCGAATCACTCGAGACGGCGGCGGACCCCACCACGCAGGGCGAGCCACTGCACGTACGGATCATCAAGAAAACGGCGGAGGAAAGCGAATCCGGCGAGCTTCCCAGAGCCGAACCACCAGAACCACCGCGTCAGCCCCAGCGGAACTTCCGGGATCCCGACGGTGCCGAGCCTCCGACCGGGAACCCCGGCGGCGATGCGTCATCGACGCGTCCCGTCGGCGATGCGGGAACGCGCCGGCCGGCGCGCCTCAACCTGCCGTTGGGCTTGGTTGGCCCACTCGCTGCCTCGTCGGCACCCGAACCGCTGACCCCGCCCAAGGTCCCCGACGAGATCAACCCGGCGCAGCCTTTCGAGGTGACCGAGCGGAAGCCGCTGGAATACCGGCCGGCGGATCCGCTGGACGGCCGGCAGAAGCCCGTCGTTCCGAACGCGCTTCCAGTGGTTCCGACGAAACCGGCGAATCCCGTCTCCCCAGGGGATTTCCCGAACCCGGATTCCGGGAGAACGCCGACCCCCGACCTCCCGTACCACCAGCCACCGCAGCCGGAAGAACCCGCTCCGATCGAGATGCCGGCGCGCCCCGAGTACGACAGCTCGGCAACGCCGTCGACCCCCGAATGGCCCGAAACGTTTCCAGCCCGAATCAACCACCCCGACCAGCTCCCGCCGGAGATCCCGGCCCATCCCGGGGAAGGCGTCGGCGGCCCCGACCCGAACCCGGCCCCGCTCTCGGACATTCCGCCTGAAGTACTGGAACAACTGACCGACGCGGAACGCGAGGCGCTGCGGAAACTGGCCACCGAGATGGGTGTCGGTGCCGCACAAGCACTTCACCTCATCCTCGACGAGATCATCGACCAAATGCTCTTCACACCTCGGCAAGGAGAGCCGCGCCGGAGGATTTCCCGCGGCGCGAGTCTGGCGGACAAGCTGAATTTCCTTACGGAGGTGGACGAACGCGACCAACTCGGGGAGAAACTCGCCGAGCGGACCGGCACACGACCGGCAAAGCCGCGGCGGGTACCACCGGAGCGGACCTCGAAGGACAAGCCCCTCGTACCGACGTCCTGGGGCGGGTCCGGTGGCCGAATCCGATACCGGGTCGTGCGGCCTGAACTGGAAATGCCGGCGGACGCGCCGGACGGTCTGTCGCGCGGTGAGCGGTTGCTGTGGTTCGTTTTGCCGCCCGAGATCCAGCGCAGATTCGCCGAGCGGATCGCCGAGGTCGGCATCGAACAGGCGAAACGCGAACTGGCGCAGGCTCTCGACAGGGTATCTCCCGGTGAAGGACTGGGCCGTATCCTCCGGCTGTCGGACGAACAGGTCGCGGCCATGGCCCGGCTCATGGATACGACCGCCGCCGGCGGGAAATCCCTGTTCTTCACCACGAAGAAGCCCATCGCCAGCTTGAAATACAGCCTCGGCGTAATCCGGGACCGGCTGCGCCGCGAAGCACCGCCCGCCGACGACTGGACAGAGTTCACCGACGCACAGCTGGAACACGAGATCCTCCGGATGCTCACGATGCTGCGGCTCGCCGACAATTCCCTACGCCATCCCGACCGCTTCCAGGACTGGGGCCTCCGAAACGGCTGGGTGGAGGACCCCAGGGTCAATGCCGCGACGCGCCAGGAGATCGACCCGTCCGCGGGCAAGCGGCTGTCCGCGATGTTCGGCACGGCGCTTTCCGGAATGCTGGCTCTCGAGGACTACACGCGCCGGCGCACAGCTGCCGGAGACGTCCCCGATCTCGAGTCCAAACGGGACGAGGCACTCCAGCTCGCGCAAACCGCTGTCGACATCCTCGACCATTTCGCCGGCCCAGAGCCGTACGCGCTGAACGAGGAATTCCCTGGCTCCGACGTCCGGTTGCGCGACGCGAAACAGTTCGCAAGTTCCGTCCGCACCGAACTCGCGAAATTCATGGGCACCCGGTACGAGTCCGACGAGGAGCTCAACGCCGCGGTCCATCGCCTGGAGGCGGCGGCTCGTGACGTGTCCGAAGCGGCACCGGCGGAGAACGCGCCCACCCCGGACATCCGAATAGCCTTTCGCGACGGCCGTGAGGTCTGGGTAGAACTCGTCCATCGTCCACTTCAGACCGGTACGGAGAACCTCCGGCGCGTCGGCGAAGGACTCGTCGTGATGCGGCAGATCGCCGCCGACTACGGCAGGACGCCGGAATTCTATGTGGTCACCACGGACGAAGCTGATCCCGACGCAGCCCGCGGACTCATCGAAAGCGGTGCTGCCGACGGCGTTCTCGGTCTCGATGCCAACTGGAACAACCTCGAGCTGCTCGCGAAACGCGACGCCCCCGCGTCGACTCCGCCTGAAGCGGCATCATTGCCGAGTCCGGAGGCTGGCTTCCCCGAAGATTCGCCGCTCACGGTGCGCGAGTTGTCCGAGCTGCCCGACTTGCAGAAGGTGTCCGACCACTTCAACGAGCTCTTCAAACCCGAGCCGGGCGCGGAGCCGATGCCCCTCGATCGGCTGCTGGCGTTCTCGGAGGGCGGCTTCTACATAGCCGGCGCGTTCTCGGGTAAGGATCTGGTGGGTGCCTCGGTCGCGTTCATCGGGGAACGCCAGGGCGAGCGGGTGGTGCACTTGCACGTCACTGGTGTGGTTGAGGGCGCCGGCGGCCAGGAGGCAGGCCGGATGCTGGCGGCGAACCTGCAGGACTGGGCGTTGCGGCGCGGTGTGGAGAAGATCGACCGGACCCACGCAAGGTATCTGCCGCGGAAAACTGCACTTCCGTCGGAGCCAACCGAAACACCGAAGCGACCCATGGAACAAGCCCGGGCGCAGAGGTTCGAGGAAGCCGAGGACCTCTGGAAGGCAGCGGGTCTGCTCTCCGCGCTCGGGAATGATGTGTCCGTAAAGGACCTCCCGCAGCTCGGTTCAGCGCTACTCCCGCTCTACGCGAGCACAGACGAGGAAGTGCACACCGCCGCGGTTGTCTCGTCGCTCATCACCGACGGCACCGCACTCGAACACCTCTGGCAACCCGGAACCTTCAACGCCCCCGACCAGACTTCCACCGGCTTCCTCGAATTCCCTGTCCAAAGCGCCGGCTCAACCGGCCCCGGCTACGCGGTCGTCGTCGCACAGCTGGACAGCCGTGAGGACGCAGACCGCCAAACCCTGCTTCAACGAGTCCAGCAACACCTGGACTCACTCCCCGCGAACGACCCCCGGCGTCGATTTCTCGTACTCACCGGTGAAGCAACCACCGGCGACCCCACCTGGCTGCAAGAACTGTCCTTCCAACTATTGAACCAGGGCTTCGACGCGATCCCGATCCACCGGCCCGGCCAACCCGTAGAAATCCTCGCAGCAAAGGAAAACCTCCTCACCGGCCAGGTCACCAGGAGCATGGGACCATTCCGGCCGGTCCAAGCCCGAGAACTCGCCCAATGGCTCGCCGACAGAGCAGCCACCAAACACCAAGAACACCAGAACGTCACCAACCAACGCGCCGAGCCCGCGCAAACCCCGGCCTCACCGACGGAAACACCAACGGTCGTGCCGGTGGCGCCGATCGCATCGCAGGAACAGGCCGCATCCGAACCTGGCGAGGGCTCCACGCCCCGGCTCCGGAAGGAAAAGGCAACCCCCCTGATCGGGACCATCAAGGTCCACAGCCCGATCAGCACCATCCGAGGTGCCTGGCAGGCGCGGAAGCGCGCTGACGAGGACGTCGTCCGATCGGTGATCCAGGCAGCGGCGACCGCGGCCGATGTGCGCATCGTCGAGGACAGCTCTGTGCCGATGCCTTCGGAGCAAGCGTGGATCATCGACTCGGGCGGGCAAAAATTCGTCCTCCAGGTCATCCACACGCCGAACATCGGTTACTCCGAGCACAACCCGATCACCTTCCAGGTCTTCCCGGAAAGTACGTCGGACCCGTCGATGCCCCAGATTGTCCTCCGTCAGCCCGACTGGCTGCCGCCGGAGCTGGCAGTGCTGCCGATAGCACACACGATGGCCGTGGGCGGAGACCTGCTGGCCGCCCAGGCGAAGGATCGCGACGCCGTTCCCCTCAGCCAGGCTTCCCTATACGAACAGAATCTCAGGTATGACCAGTTCCCCGGCCGAGCACTGAAACTCAAGCCGACCGACCGCGGCCACATCGCCCAGGTGGTCGCCATGGGCATCTTGGTATCCCAGGCCCGCTCGCCGTTGGCGCGGCGGCGGATGGAGGCACACCTGGAGCGCCTGCTGTCGTACCTCGGTGTGGCGGGGGAGGATCCCTACAGCGCGATCCGGATGCGCGCGCTCGAGGCGTACGGCACCAAGATCTTCATGAGCACGCCGCGTGAAAAACAGGACCCGGCTCTGGTGGCGAACAGCGCACTCGTCGTCGCCAACGCATACCGGCCCGCGGAGGCGGCAGAGGGCTACCGGACCGGAAACTGGCCGGTGGAGAACCCGGCCGTCGAAGTCTCATACCGCCTTCCGATGGCATCCGGCGCCCGTGCGTTCGATCGTGTGTCGGCGGTCGAGAATGCCATCCGCAAGAACAGCGACCAGGCGGGCTCGCGGACAAGGGTGACACTCGTGCCCGCCGGAGCGGACCTCCGCTACGACGTGTTCGACGGTGACCGGAAGATCTTCACAACGGTCTTCCACGTGCTACCCGGCCGCCCGCTCGAAGCGTCCGGCTTTTCGACGCACCCCGGCAAGCAACTGCTGTCGGTCTACTTGCCCGCCCGGACGCGACTGCGAGACGTGGAGGGAGTCCTCACCGCCGCGATCGCCTACGGGACACAGTATTTCACCAAGGCGACCCTTAATCCGCACAGCCACACACTCCACGCGAACAGCGACCTTGACCGGCTGCCGGACGGCCCCATCGACCGGGCGTTCGAGGTCCGGATCGAGTTGCTCGGCGACCGGATCGCCAGGACTCCGCCGCGGCGGCCGTGGCGCAGGCGACAGCTGATTTCCGAGCTTCGCGCGCTACTCGAACGGGCCGGGCTGGAAAAGCAGATGCCGGGCTACGGCTATCGCCTGAAGTCACTCAGTGCGAAGGCTCAGCAGGTGGTGGAGGAGTTCGCCATCAAGCGGACCAACACGGACTATCTGCCGACCTGGTTCAACGTCTTGGCCGCGATCTTCAACGACTCGCCGGCCACGCTGGCCATGGGAACAGCCCTCACACTGAGCGCTGTTCATGTGGGCCCGCTGGGTAACGGCGTCAGCTATCTCGTGTCCGGACTGTCGAGCCTCTTGCTGAGTGCGATAACGCTCCGAAGCTTTTCCATCGCCAACGACGAGCGAGCCGCGAGAGCGAGAAAGTCCCTTGAGATGCGCGCTGCGATCGACAAGGCTCGCGCGATAGGCGCCGCAACCCCGTGGCCGGAAGACGATCTGGTGCCCACCGATGATCAGCTGCCGGACGAAGAAGTCGACATCGCCCTGCCATTGCGGCGGCTGGGACGCCAGTTCTCGCTGCCTGCTTTATTGGGTCTTTTAGCCGGGTACCTTGTCGGCGGGCTAATGGGGATGACCAAGCCCACTGCATTGAGCCAGCTGTCCTCGGCAGTCGGGACAATGGTGCTGCGACCACTCGCCGAAAGATACAGTCGGCGGAAGCGCAAAGGCGCGGAGCTCGCCGCGCAGGACAGCATCAACCGAGAGGATGCCCAGAAGGTCGTCGAAGAGGTCAGGAAACTATACCAGGGCACTGTCCATGCGTTCGCCGTGATCGACGCCTACTTCGCCGGTGAGGAATTACCCGCGGAAGCGGTAACCGAGCTGACGCCGTCGCCGGAGCGTCCCGACGTGGACGGCCCGAATTTGGGGGTTTCAGGGTTTCAATGGGGCGCTGCGGTAGCGAGCTACATCCCGCTCATGCCGAATGTGAACAAAGTTGCCAACCCGGCGCTGGATACCGATCCAGTGAGATTCCTCGTCGAACATTTGGGCCGGCACACGACCGTAGTGGCCGCGGATCTGGCGCGCCTGGCCTTCGCGGGTACCGTCACCGCGTTGATTGAGAACCGGACGGCATTGCGGGAGCTGGAACACAAGCTCACTCGATTGGCCGGGGCTTTGCGGGCGAACCGCGAAGCAAAGATTCCGATGACGGTCGGGGACCGGGACTGGCTGTTGCGCGAGATCGCTGTGGAGGCCCTGCACATCGTGGCGCGTTCAGCGAAGTCCGGACCGGCTGGAGACCGCCGGCTCTCCGCGCTCGGGGAAGTACCCGAAGAGCTGAAGGAGCTGCTCGGCGTCATCCGGTCGACCCCGCCCAAGTTGACAGCCCCGATTTCCCGAAAAGGGCCGCTATCACGGTTGGAATACGCGACTTTCATCCTGCTGAACTCGATTACAGCCGGCACGATCACATTCGGCGTCAGCGTACTCGCCGGCGCGAGTGCATACTATTTATGGGGTGGGGTGGCGGCCGGTTTGGCCGGGGTCTTAACCGCGATCGGGAAACCATTCGTCCGAGTCCGGGAAATGGTCGCCGAGAACCGCGCCGGTACGCCCGTCGAGCAAAAGAGCGACCGGGAAGCCCGGGAAAACCGCTACTTACTGGAGAAGGTGGCCGAAGCCATGCTTCGCGACTTCGCGAAGCGACACGGAGAGGAGTTTCCCACCGTCGTCGCAGAGCAGATTTCGACCCACCTCGACAGGCGAGAGCGGCGTGCACTGCCCGCCGTGACACCGCTGACGAAATTCGAACCCATCCTCGTCACCGACGAAGACCTGCAGTCCGAGACCTGGTCACCGGAAAGCAGGGCCGAGCTGAAGGCCCTGTCCGAGATCCGGCACCACACGACCCGCCGAGAGGAGGTACGGGAGGCACTGGAGTTCCTGGCCCGGCCCGAAAACCAGCGACCAGGCGGGTGGTCGCACGAGGTACGGGAAATGCTGGACATCCTGGCCCCGCCTGAGGACAAGGAGCCACCGGAGTGGTCGCCCGAGGCCTGGCCGACAGAGATACAGGAGAAGGTGGAGTTCCTGGCCCAGTCCGAAAACGAGCGGCCAGGGGGGTGGTCGCGCGAGGTACGGACGAAGCAGGAGTCGTTGACCGAACCGGAAAACCAGGACTGGCCCGAGAAGATCAGGGGGAAGCTCGAGTCTCTGCGCCAGTCCATCGAAGTCGAACTGGGGCTCTGGGGTTTCCGTCCGACACTGGAGCACAGCCTCGGGCTGCTCAAGGACGTATTGCCGCCGCTCATCGACGGCATTGAACAACAGCTGCGCGACTACGAGCGCCGCGGCGGCTTCCTCACCAACCGGCTGGCCACCGTACTGCGCGCATACCTGAGAGACGGAGAAGGCGACCTCGTCCAGCAGGTGAAGGGCGTGCTGTCGGAGCACAAAGCGACCAACAAGGAGCTCCCCAGCCGGCTGAAAGAACTGGTGGAGCATTACGAAAGCACCAGGCAAGCCGGCCTCCGCGCAAGGCTCGACGACCTGGTACGCGGGCCGAGTCGCGATTGGGACCAGGAGCGGCAGCTTCTTGGCCGGATCGTCGACCTGCTGAACGTCGAGGCCCACGACGACGGGTTCGACGACGACCGGCTCGCGCAGAATCTAAAAATGATTCTGCGGTGGTCCGAGACCCATGGCGATGACTACTACGCCCGGCAGGTGGAGGGGCTACTCCGGCTGTCGTCCGAGGGCGTCCCACTCCCCGGGCAACTGGCCGTGCTACTGCGAGCGTTCGACGAGAACCGCACGCGCGCCGCGCAGGAGGTCATGAAGGCCATTCACGAGCTCAACCAGCGCGTCGACGAATACAAGGCAGGGACCGATCCGATGCGATTCACCGACATCGACGACCCCGGCCTCGACTCCCCCGAGCCGGTCTACAAGTCGCCGCTGCAACTGAAGAGCGACGAAATCGCCAAGGCCGCGAATGTTCCGGCCCGGAGAGTCCTGCATTCCCGCTTCATCGGCAACCACATCACCGAGGAACGGGTGAAAGCGACGCGAGAGTGGCGAGCGAAACAACTGAACGCGGTCAAGACGAACGTGGCACTCGCCAGGTGGTCCCCCAAGGAAAAGGGGATCGCCATCCGCCCCTTCGTAACGGCCGATACCGCACCACCCGAGGTGCTCGAAAGCCTCCGTCAGGAGAAGGCTCCGCTCCTTACGCAGATCAACCGGAATTACAACTCGTTGTTCGCCGGCTTCCGGGGATACCGGAGCAACTGTGTGGCCGCCGCGGTCGCATATCTCTACACGCTGGCCGGTTGGAAGGGCAAGACGGCCGTCCCGTTCTCGAAGACACTCCCTGAGCGGGCCACCCTGACCGCGCTTTGGGAACGGGTAGGCGGCACCTGGCACGCGCACGGCAGCTGGGACGACCTCGTCGAGCCGATGACCGGCGACAGGGGGGCGGTGTCCGCGGTCGCCGTCCTGTCGCGCGGAAGTAACGGGGAGATGAAACGCCACGTGTTCGTCGTCGAGGTGGACGAAGACACGGGAGTACCGATGGCGTGGGATCCGATGACTGGGTGCGTGGCGAGAGTACCGACCCGGCCCTGGATGATTCTTCGACTTCCGGTCGAGATGGACGCGCTGCGGTCGATGGAGCCCATCCAACCGCCGGAGCACGGGATGGACGAAGTGCCGAAGGCCGAGCGCAGCGCGATCTATCGGGGCGAGCCCCCGCTCGGGCCCCATTTGAGAAAACTTGCGGCGATGAGCCCGTTAGCCGAATTTGTACCGCCGTCGCCACCGTCGGACGCCGGGTTCATTGACGCCCTACGCTATGGCCTCGCATCTGCCCGTCACGCGGGGTGGCGCGGGGTTCCGACTTTGATACCGAAACCGGTGCCACAGCCAGGGCCGCCGATAGTCGTCCTTACCCATCCGGTTCACGCCCTTCCTGATCGGTCGAAGCTGTCCGGCAAGACCAAGGCCCATCCCAAGTACCACGCCGTCGACGCCGAAACCGTCGGCCGGAAATGGAGGGCGCGGAAGTGGGCGGCAGACTTCTTCCAGGAGAGCCACCCCGACTACGCCCGGCCCTTCCCGGGTTACTACGGCGCCGCCCGGCGACCGGACGGCACGGTCAACCTGGGCTATCTGCAGTACTGGTTCGGCGGGGAGGACTGGGACTTCGGCCTCGACGGCTTCGACGACGTGATCCGTCTGATGGTGGAAAGGCCCTTCGGTTCACGGGCAGAGGTGGTCTATGTCACTGCCGAAAAGGACGGCTCCAGAAAGGAGCATCTCGTACACGTGACCCACGAGTCGTACGGCGTCGGGTTGTTCGACCGGGAGAACGGCTGGTTCGCCCATCCGTCCGGAAACATCGTCGAGGTCGGCATGCTGAACTACACCGACCATTTCCTGCCATGGAGCAAGCGGCCGCAACCGTCCGACCAGCCGTGGTTCACAGCGCCGAAGGGGATGCTCTACGCGCAAGGACTGGAGAAGAAGACAGCGCAAATCCTGGAATGGCCGGGCCGGCCTCCGCGATCCTGGCATCCATCGGAGGACCTGTGGCGGCGATCGCCGCTGGCCAGGATTACCGAGAACCACTGGCTGCCCGCGATCGACGACAACAGGTACATCTACGACTTCGAGAAGGATGAATTCGTCCGGCAATACCGCCCTCGCTTCGCCCAACCCGATCCGTATTACTTCGGCCCCGGAACCTGGAACCCGGACGGCACCGTCGACCGCGACGCACTGGTGGCGAAATTCGGCGGAACCTGGATGGCCGACCTGACCATCGATGAGATCATCTTCCAGATAGCCGACCGGGAACTCTTGTCCGAAGGAGTCGTGCACCTCGAAGTCAGCAACGAACAAGGGAAGCGCGAACACCGTCTCGGAGTCGTCGCCCACGACACCTACGGCGTCGCATTCTTCGACTACTCCGACCCGGCCAGCCCCCGATTGCTGGACCTGAGCGGAGACCTGGTCCGCGCCTCCCTGTTGCCTTACCGCGACGCGTTGAGGCGCCCGCTTGCCGCGGACGACGGGAGATATGTCAGCTACGCAGTCAACGCCGACAGTGGACCGGAGCCGGAGGTGCGAGCCTTACTCGGCGAGAACGTCCCCGAGCTAGGGGCACCGGAAAACCGCTCCCAAGGCCCCGAAGAATGCGTGCGCTGGGCGTCGGAATTCATGTGGGCTCACGCGGGCGTGCCCAAAGAACCGAAGCAGTACCCGCCCGAAGAAGCCGCCCGATGGTCCACGCTGGACGCAGTCCAGAAGGAATTCGGCGGCAAGTGGCAAACAATCAACCCCACCGACTACGGCTACCTCTTCGACGCGATCGATGCCTTCATCGACACGATGCCCGACAGGAAAGAAGACGCCGCAGCAGTACTGGCCTTCAAGGGGGCAGGACCCAACGGCCAAGAGATCCGGCACGCCACCGCCGTCGTCGTCACCAAAGACGGAGTACAAATCTACGTAGACCCCCAAGCTGCTGACGCAACCCGGCTGCCGGTCGGCCCCGAAGGCGTCTACCTACTCCTCATCGACCTCGCCCAACTCCGATCCGGCACCATCGAACTACGACCGGACGGGCTGGACGACCTGCCGGCGGAGGAACGCACAGCCATCTACCGCGGCTTCTACGACCGGGCGCCGGCGCCGAAGCAGGTCTCGGTGGGCATCATGCGGGCACTGTCCCAAGCGGGCGGGTATGTACCCCGGGACCTCAAAAAGAACTGACCGGCAGCCGGAGTTCGAAGATCGCACCGCCTTCGTCGGCGTTGTAGACGGCGAGGGTCCCGCCGTGGGCTTGGGCGACCCAGCGGACGATGGGCAGCCCCAGCCCGGACGAACCGCCGGTGCTGCTGAACCGGTCGAACGCGTCCGTCGCGGCAGCGGGGTCGATGCCGGGGCCGTGGTCGGCCACCGTCACCGTGCCGCCCGCGACCGTGATGTGCACGACGGCTTCGGCGCCCGGCTGGCGCCCATAGCGGATCGCGTTCTCCAGCAGGTTCCCGATGGCTCGCTGCATCAGTGCCGGGTCCGCGTTCACCTTCGTCGGGGCCGCGGTGACGGTGACCTGCGCACCGCCGGTGGCCGCGTCCTCGACCACGCCCGTGACGAGCTGGTCGAGCCACACGGGCTGGATGTTGAGCTGCTCGACCCCCGCCGCGAGGCGGGCGCGCACCAGCAGGCCGTCGATGATGCTGCCCATCCGCGCGGCCAGATTCACCGTGCGGGGCAACAGATCCGCGCGCTGTCCCGGATTGTCCAATGCGGCCTCGGCGAGCGCGCGCAACGCGGCGACCGGGCTGCGCAGGTCGTGTGCGGTCTCGGCGAGCAGAACCTCCTGCTGCTGCAATGCCGCCGCGGCGGGGCGGATCGAACGGCCGGACAGGACGTGTCCCGCCACCCCGAGCACCGCGACCAGCAACACGCACCCGCCGATCACCAGCAGCATCAGCCCGGTGTGCCGCGACTGCTCGGCGCCCATGCCTGCCACCGCCACCACGGCACCGATGTACCGGCCGCCCGAACTCAGCAACGGTTCCGCGCGCACGCGGACGAGCTCGCCGCTGGTGCTGTTCCGGTAGTCGACGACCACCCCGCCGGTGCGCACGGCCGAAGTGGCCAGGTCGGCCAGCACGGCCTGGTCCATCGGCACGCAGGTACGGGCGGAGAGGTGCGGTTCGAAGGAGGACGAGCCGCCGGGCAGGATCGCGAACTGCGGGCAGCCCGAGTTGAGTTCGTCGGAGTTGACGAGACTGAAATCGAAGGCACCGTTGAACCCGACGAGCCTGCTCACCGAGGAGGTGACCCGGTTCAGCTCCGCGTCGACGCTCGCCACGCCCTGTTTGCCGTCCTCGTGCACGAAGAACCACGCGAACACCACGAGCCCGATCGTGTTGATCACGGTGAACAACGCGGTCAGCACCCAGCGCAGCCTGCGCAGCCCGTCGGCCGAGGAGCCTTTCATGAAAGGCCCAGCCGGTACCCGAAACCACGGACGGTCTGGATGAGCTCGGGCTCGCGCAGCTTGCGGCGCAACCGTTTCACGACGGCTTCCACCACATTGGACATCGGATCGGTCAGCGCGTCCCAGCAGTGCTCCATCAGCTCGGCGCGGCCCACCGCCTGCCCCGGCCTGGTGAGCAGGTACTCCAGCACGGCGAACTCCTTGTTCGACAAGGTGAGCAGGACGCCGGCGCGGCGCACCTCACGGCGTGCGCAGTCCATCACGAGATCGGAGTGGGACAGCACGGGGGGCCGCTCGATCCCGGACCGCTGGCACAGGTTGAGCACCCGCTCGGTCAGCTCGGCCATGGCGAACGGCTTCACCAGGTAGTCGTCGGCGCCGTGCTCGAACCCGGCCACCCGGTCGGCCAGGGTGTCCCGTGCGGTCAGGAACAGCACCGGGGTGCGCCATTCCCGCTGCCGTCTGGTGTGGACGTAGTTCATGGAGTCGCCGTCGGGCAGCATGCGGTCGAACACCACGCAGTCGCACGGCGCCGCCTGCAACGCCTCCTCGGCGCCGGCGAGATCACCCGCCGTCCTGACCTCGAGGCCGGCCGCCCTGAGCTGCGTGGCGACGGCTATCCGCAGGTCCTCGTCGTCCTCGACGACCATCACCCGGTTGCCCTGGTCCATCGCCGCCCTCGTGTCATCAAATCCTCATGTGCTCCGACGGAAAGTTAGCGCATGCAGTTTCACGTACTAGGTCCGATCGAGGCGTGCACCTCGGCCGGGACCCCCGTCGAGCCGGCCGCGGCGAAACCCCGCGCGCTGCTCGCCGTGTTGCTCCTGCACGCTAACGCCTGGGTCGGCGTTGATCAGCTGATCGACGCGATCTGGCATGAACAGGCCGTCCCGTCGTCCGCCGTCCGGAACCTGCGCAGCTACGTCTGGCAGCTCCGGAAGACATTCGGCGACCGGCTGGCGAGCAGGCCGGGCGCCTACCGGCTGACCGTGCTGCCCGGCGAAACCGACACCGACGAGCTGGACTCGCTCGTCGAGTCCGCCCGCGCCGCGATGGATCAGGACGAGTACGCGACCGCGGCCGAGAAGCTGACCGCCGCGCTCGCGCTCTGGCGGGGCAGCCCGTTCGAGGAGCTCGCCTTGCCCGCCGCGCAGTCGGCCGCGGCCCGGCTGACCGAAACGCGCTGCGAGTTGAGCTGCCTGCTCTCCGACGCCTATCTCGAACTGGGCCGGGCCACCGACGCGACGGTGCTGCTCACCGAGCTCGGCGAACAGCACCCGCTGCGCGAAACCGTCTGGACCAGGCTCGTGCTCGCGCTGCACGCGGCCGGCCGCCCGGCCGAGGCACTGGCCACCTACGACCGGGCGCGGCGCACGCTGCTGCGCGAGCTCGGCGTCGAACCGGGGGCGGAACTCGTTGCGGCGCAACGGAAAGTACTGCGGGAGCGGGAGCCGGCCACACCGCGGCTGAGCCTCGTCGGCGGGCACGCCGCGTCGGGGCACACCGGGGTCGACTCCGTACTGGCGTCGGCCACCGACGAGGTGCTCGTGATGACCACCGGCACGGGCTCGGGTCCGATCGACGTGCTCCGCAGGCTCGGCCGCTCGTCGCTGAAGCCCGGGGTGCGTTACCGCGTGCTGTGCCCTGATTCGGCACGGCTGTCCGGAGCACTGGGCAGCCTGTCGATGGCGGGGGTGGACGTGCGGACCGACTCCGAGGTGCCGATGGAGGCGGTGGTGATCGACCGGTCCGCCGTGGTCCTGCCCGCGGACCGCGCCGGCTCACCGACCGGGGTGGCGATCTTCCGGTTGCCCGGGGTGGTGGCCGCGACGACCGGGCTGTTCGAGCGGATGTGGCCGACCGCGGTGCCCCTGCTGGCCGACGCCAACGACACGGCGCTGAACCGCCGGGAACGCGACCTGCTGACGCTGCTCTGCGCGGGCAGCACCGACGAATCCGCCGCGGCGAGGCTGGGCATCTCGGTCCGCACCGTGCGCCGGATGGTCGCCGACATCATGAACCGGCTCGGCGCCCGCAGCCGGTTCCAGGCCGGGGTCAAGGCGGCCGACCGCGGCTGGCTGATGGACAAGGCAGGCTGATGGGCACCGGGCGCAAACTGCTGGTCGCGAACCGGCCCGGCGCTTATCCGACGGTCGGCGACGCGCTCGCCGAAGCCCCGTACGACGCCGTGATCACCATCGCCGATGGCAGTTATCCCGAGCTGCTCATCCTGGAGGGCCTGCGGGTCACGCTGACCGCGGAGCCAGGGGCGAAGGTGGTGCTCGACGGCGGCGACGCGGCGCACCCGGTACTTCAGGCGCGGGGCGGATTCCTTGCACTGCAAGGAATCGAAGTGCGCGCCGGCACCTCGGCCGCGATCACCTCCGACGACGCCGAACTGACACTGCGGCGGTGCGTGATCACCGGTGGCCGCGGTCCGGCGGTCAGCATCCGGGGCACTTCGCCGTTCGACGTGACCGGCTGCTCGATCGCGGGAGTCGAGCAGGGCCTGCTGGTCGAAGGCGCGCCAGGGCGACTCGAAGGCACCGTCGTGGAGAACGCGACCGGCGACGGCATCGTCGTCGGGGTCGGTGCCACGCCGGTGATCCGCGACTGCACCGTCACCGGCTGCGGACTGCGCGGGGTGTACGTCTACCAATACGGTCGCCCGGTCATCGAAAACTGCGAAATCTCGCACACCGGGCACGAAGGCGTCGCGGTGGCGCACCACAGCGCGCCCGTGTTGCGGGGATGTTCGGTCCATGACACGCGTGGCGTCGGCATCTCCTTCGGCACCGGATGCCAGGGCAGCGTCGAAGCCTGCCGGCTCGGCAACACCGCCGAACCCTCGCTCGAGGTCGCCGAAGGGGCCGGCCCCGACATACGCGAAGCCGCGGGTTCCGGCGCGACTGCCGGAGACGGACTCGACGGGCTGCTCAGTGAGCTCGACCTGATGATCGGCCTGCCGGACGTGAAGGCCGAGGTGCGCTCACTGGTGGACGAACTGCAGGTGAACGAGTGGCGCCGCAACGCGGGCCTGCCGGTCGGCGCCGCGAGCCACCACCTGATCTTCGCGGGCGCGCCCGGCACCGGGAAGACCACGGTCGCCCGGCTCTACGGACAGATCCTGCGGGAACTCGGCGTGCTGCCCGAGGGGCACTTCCGCGAGGTGTCGCGGCGTGATCTGGTCGGCCAGTACATCGGGCACACCGCCGAAAAAACGGCACTGGTCTTCGAGGAGTCCAAGGGCGGCGTGCTGTTCATCGACGAGGCGTACACCCTGTCCAGGGCGGGTGGCACGGGTGGCGACTTCGGCCAGGAGGCGATCGACACACTGGTCAAGCTGATGGAGGACCACCGCGACGAGGTGGCCGTGATCGTCGCCGGCTACACCGGGGAGATGGCGGGTTTCCTCGCGGCCAACCCCGGGCTGGCGTCCCGGTTCGGCAGGCAGATCGAGTTCGAGAACTACACCCCGGCCGAGCTGCTCGGCATCTTCGGGCGGATGGCGCTGGCCGAGGACTACGCGCTGGACCCGGCCACGGAAACCGTGCTGCTGGACCATTTCCGGCAGATCGCGGGGGGCGAGAACTTCGGCAACGCCCGCGACGCGCGCCGGTTGTTCGAGGACGTGCGGAAATCCCAGTCGGGCAGGCTGCGTTCACTCGGACGCGTGCCGGCGCTCGAAGAACTGCGGGGGCTGCTCCTCGACGACGTGCGGGCCGCCGTGACACGCTAGCCTGCTGGAGTGCGGGTGCTGGTGACCGAGGACGACGACGATCTGCGGACGGCGGTCGAGGTGTCCCTTCGCGGGGCGGGGTTCGCGGTGGATGCCGCCGCCGATCTCCCCCAGGCCGATTTCGAGATCTCCGTCAACGCCTACGACTGCCTCGTGTTCGACCGGATGCTGCCTTCCGGGGACGCGCTCGACTACGTGCGCGCGAAGCGGGACGCGGGATGGCCGGTGCCCGTGCTGTTCCTGACCGCGCGGGACGGGCTGACCGACCGGTTGGACGGGTTGCGGCTCGGCGGCGACTACCTCGTGAAGCCGTTCGCCATGGCGGAATTGGTCGCGCGGGTGCGCAGCCTTTGCCGGCGCGGCACCGCCGAACAGAGCACGGTGCTGCGCTATTCGGACGTGACTCTCGACGTGAGCAAACACGAAGTGCACCGCGCGGCCGTGCTGCTCACGTTGACCCCCAAGGAGTTCCTCGTCCTCGAGAGGCTGATGACGTCCCCGGAACGGCCGGTGTCGCGAAAAGAGCTGATCCGCCACGCCTGGGACGAGTTCGCGGAACCGAGCACGAACGTGCTCGACGTCGTGATCTCCCAACTGCGCCGCAAACTCCGGGAACCGCAGCTGATCCACGCCGTACGCGGGGTCGGTTACCAGATCACGCAAAGAAACTGAGCGAATACGAGAAGATGATTCTTCTCGATCGAGTATTCGTGTACGGTTTGGCCGGTGTTCAAGCCGAAGCTCGGTGTCCGCGGCCGGATTCTGGCCATCGCGCTCGTGCCCAGCATCGCGCTGCTCGGCGCGGGTCTGGGCGGCGCGAGCATCCTGGTGGTCCAGGGCCTCCAGGCCGGCACCTGGTCGAGTCAGCTGACCCAGGCGCAGGACGCCGGACTGCTCTACGCCTCCACGTTGCAGGAGGAGCGCCGCCTGACGTTGCTGTCGTTGGCTGGTGACCAACAGGCCACGCAAGCCCTTGCGGCACAGCGTAAACGCACCGACTCGGGGCTGGCCGGGCTCGCCGGGATCGGGAGCTCGTTCAACGCGTTCGGCAACCAGTCGGTCGAGCAGTCGGCGGCGCAACGCCAGCAGCTCGGCGAGCAGATAACGACGCTGCGCCGGCAGATCGACGCGAAGACGGTCTCCGGCACCGACGCCTACGCGTTCTTCAACCAGCTGCTCGACGCGCTCCCCGTGGGCATGCAGGCGATCGGCCGCACGGCGCCGGACGCCGAAATCTCCTCCGCCAACACCGTCGGCGAGACGATGATCCGCGTCGTGGAAGCGCTTTCCCGGAGCATCGCGGTCGGCGGCGCGGCCGTCACCTCGGGCACGATGGATCCCGCCCGCCTGCAGGAGTTCACCAACCAGGTCGGCTCGTACCACACACTTATGACCGGCGTCGTCACCGGCTTGGAGCCCACGGAACGGCAGCTGTACCAGCAACTCATGGCGACCCCCGCGTGGACCGGCCTGTCGAAGATGGAAAGCGCGATCACGCAACGCGGTACGCAGACTTCCAGCCGGTTCGCCGCCCTGCCGCTCACCGCCGCCGAGTACCAGACCGCCGGCGCGGAGGTGAACCAGAGCTTGCAGAAGATCCTGACCGGCGCCGCCGACCACACCAACGCGCTCGCGGCCGACTACGGGGAACGCACGGCGCGGAATTCCCTCCTGGGCGGGGCCGGTGTGCTGGCGCTGACGATCGCCGCTTTCCTGGTGGCGCTGCGCCTGTCGAACCGCGTGATCCGCAGGCTCAAGCGCCTGCGCGGGGAAACGCTGGCACTGGCCGACGAACAGCTGCCCCAGATCATGGACCGGCTCCGCGCCGGCGAACCCGTGGACCTCGAAACCGAGGTGGCGCAACTGGACTACGGCACCGACGAGATCGGCCAGGTGGCGGACGCGTTCAACCGCGCACAGCACGCCGCCGTCGCGGCCGCGGTCACCGAAGCCAAGACCCGCGACGGCGTGAACGCGGTGTTCCTCAACATCGCGCACCGCAGCCAGGTCGTGGTGCACCGGCAACTGGAGATCCTGGACAAGGCCGAATACAAACAGGAGGACCCGGAGCAGCTCGAGCTGCTCTTCCAACTGGACCATCTGGCCACCCGCGAACGGCGCAACGCGGAGAACCTGATCATCCTCGGCGGCGAGCAGCCGGGCAGGCAGTGGCGGAACCCGGTGCCACTGCTGGAGATCGTGCGCAGCGCGGTCGCCGAAACCGAGGACTACGCCCGTGTCCGCACCACCCGCCTGCCCGACCTCGCGATCGTGGGCAGCGTCGTGGCCGACCTGATCCACCTGCTGGCCGAGCTGGTGGACAACGCGACTTCCTTCTCCCCGCCCGAATCGCGGGTGGAGGTGTCGGGCAACGTCGTCGGCAAGGGCGTGGTCGTGGAGATCACCGACCAGGGTCTCGGCATGTCGGAGCAGGACATGGCGCGGGCGAACGAAACGCTGCGCGAAGCACCGGACTTCAGCGTCAGCACGCTTTCCAGCGATTCGCGGCTGGGTATCTTCGTGGTCGCCCAGCTCGCCGCCCGCACCGGCGCGAACGTCCGGCTCGTCGAATCCGACTACGGCGGTGTCCGCGCGATCGTGCTGGTGCCGACGAACCTGATCGCCGACGACGCCACGAACGCCGAGCCGGTGCCGAAGCGGCGCGCGCGGATACCCGTGGCAGCAGGGGAAAACCACGCGCCACCGCCACCTCCGCCACCCGCGCCGGAGCCCGCGCCGGTGGCCTGGCCCGCGAACAACGGCACCCCGCCGGCCGAACGCGACGACCGGCCGGTGCTGCCGCGCAGGAGGCGCCAGGCCAGCATCGCCCCGCAGCTCGCCCGTCCCGCCCGCGAGCCGACGCGTGAGCCGTCGCCGCGCCGCCCGCAGGCCGCCGAGCAAGCGCGGGACCTGTTGTCCGCCATCGAAAACGGCACCCGGCAGGGCAGGCGCACCCGTCCAGACCAACCTCCGGCAGCAGCACCCGACGAACGAGAAGGCAATGGCGGACACCACCTCCGAGAACCGTAACCTCGACTGGCTGCTCGACGACCTCGTGCGCCGGCTCGCCGGCGTGCGGCACGCCGTCGTGCTGTCCACGGACGGCCTGCTGCTCGGCAGCTCCACCGGACTGTCCACAGAGGACGCGGAGCATTTCTGCGCGATGTCTTCGGCACTGCAGAGTCTCGCCCGCAGCGCCGGCACGCACTTCGACGGCGGCGGCGTCCGGCAGACCGTGATCGAGCTGGACCGGGCGGTCATGTTCGTGACCTCGGCCGGGGACAACGCCTGCCTGGCGCTGCTCACCGGCGAAACGGCCAACATGGGCATGGTCGCCTACGAGATGAACCAGATGGTGCAGCGGGTCGGCGCGTACCTGGCGACCGCGCCGCGGCGCGGCCTGTTCGAGCAGCATCCGCATCCCCGGGTTTCATGAACGACCGGCGGGCACACTGGTTCGACGAGGCCGCCGGCCCGCTGGTGCGCCCGTACGCGGTGACCCGCGGCCGCACCAGCGAGCGGCGGCACGACCTCGACATGATCACGCTCGTCGTGGCCGTGCGCCCGCCGTCGGGCGCGCACGCGCTCGAGCCGGAGTACGAGGACATCCTGCGGCTGTGCCAGTACCCGCTGTCGGTGGCCGAAATCTCCGCGAAGGTCCACTTACCCCTGGCAGTGACCAAAATCCTCGTCGGTGACCTCATCGAGGACGGTTACCTGATCTTCCGGTCCCCGCCACCGGCCCAGACCGGGCCGGTGGATCTCCAACTCCTGCAGGCGGTGCGCGATGGCATCCGGAAACTCTGAGCCCGTTCCGGCCGCGGTCAAGATACTGGTGGCCGGCGGGTTCGGCGTCGGGAAGACGACGATGGTGGGCTCGGTCTCGGAAATCGCCCCGCTGCGCACCGAAGAGACGCTGAGCGAGCTGTCCGCGGGAGTCGACGACCTGACCGGTGTGGAGGCGAAGACCACCACCACCGTCGCGCTCGACTTCGGGCGCATCAGTATCGACTCGAGCCTGATCCTGTACCTGTTCGGCACGCCGGGGCAGGACCGGTTCTGGTTCCTGTGGGACGAACTGGCCCAGGGCGCGCTGGGCGCCGTGGTGCTGGCCGACGCCCGGCGGCTCGACACCTCGTTCGCCGCCATCGACTTCTTCGAACGCCGGGAGCTGCCGTTCGTGGTGGCCGTCAACGAGTTCGACGGCGCGCCGCACTACCGGCCCGCCGAGATCCGCGACGCGCTCGACCTGGACCCGGACGTGCCGGTGCTGCTCACGGACGCGCGGAAACGCGAGGCGGGCAAGGAAGTGCTGCTCACCTTGCTGGACCACCTGATCCAGCGCGCCCGGACAAGCGCCTCGGCCGTGTGATCACGCTCCGGCCGTGGCAGGCTCGCTGGCCAACAGCTCCCGCACCCGCGGCACCACCACGGATCCGTAGAGCTCGATCCCCTTCATCATGGCCTCGTGCGGCAGGGTCCCGTTGGAGTACTTGAGGTCGAACCGCTGGATGCCGAGTGTGCGCACGGTGTCCGCGATCTTGCGCGCCACCGTCTCCGGCGAGCCGACGTGCTGCGCGCCGTGCGCGATGTCGGCCTCGAACCGCTCCCTCGTCAACGGCGGCCACCCACGCTCCGCGCCGATCCGGTCGGTCATCACGCGCGCGTGCGGCCACAGGGTTTCCGCGGCCTCCTCGTCGGTCTCGGCGACGAAACCCGGGGCGTGCACGGCGACCGGCAGACGTTCCAGCCCGAGCTGGTCCAGCGCCTGGTGGTACAGGTCGACATACGGTTTGAACCGGGCGGGCGCACCGCCGATTATGGCCAGTACCAAGGGAAATCCGTAGCTGGCGGCACGGATGACGGACTCCGGGCTGCCGCCGACGCCGACCCAGGTGCGCAGCCTGCCGGACTCGGTCTTCGGGTACACCTGCTGGTTCGTCAGCGCCGCCCGGACCGAACCCTCCCACGTGACCGCCCGCTCGGTGAGCAGGTACGCCATCAGGTCCACCTTCTCTTCGAAGAGCTGCTCGTAGTCGGCAAGGTCGTAGCCGAAGAGCGGGCTGGGCGAGCACCACCGCGAGGACTTCGCGGTGTCGGCGCTCGGGCGCGGTTCGTTCACCGAGTCCTTCCCCCGAAGGCGTCCACGCCGAGCGAGTCGGCCAGCACGGCCTGCTCCACGACGTTCCGGATCACCTGGGCGTACGGCAGCTTGGTGCCCTCGGCGTCCGCCGTCACGTCGCCGAAGGTGTCCAGCCCGAATTCCAGCTCCATACCGGCCTCAACGGTCCGGCCGCGCCGGAATTCCCGCGGGTGGTGCCGCTCACCCCACGTGACATGATGTTCGAGGTGAGCACCAACGGGGACGACGACGGTGACCCGGCGCCGCTGACCCTCTACCTGGTCAAGCGCCTGGAGCTGGTCATCCGCGCGCTGATGGACGATGCGCTCCGGCCCCGCGGCCTGACCACGCTGCAGTACACCGCGCTGACGGTGCTGCGGAACCGCGGCGCGCTGTCCTCGGCGCAGCTGGCGCGGCGCTCGTTCCTGCGCCCGCAGACCATGCACGAGATGGTCACGACGCTGGAGAAGCGCGGGCTCATCGCGCGCCACAGCCTGGAGTCCAACAAACGCATTCTGCTCGCCACGCTCACCGACGCGGGCCGGGAGCTGCTCGACGACTGCGCGCCGGTGGTGCAGGAGCTGGAAAACGCGCTGATGAACGGACTCGGCCACCGCGCCGCGTTCCGTGAGGACCTGCGGCAGGGCATCTCCGCCCTCGCCGCGCTGGCCGAGGAACGCCGCACGGACTGACTGTCCACAATGGTGTCTCGCCGAGCGCGGCCGGTCAGAGCCAGCCGCGCTCGTCAATCTGATCAGCGGGCTGTTTCCTTGCCGTGAGGGCGAAATCCGGCTCGCGGGCAGGGATCCGTGGCGCGCCGCCACCCGGCGCAGGCTCGGCGTCGTCCAGCGCCACTCCCGCCCGGCAGGGCCGCGGTGTCACCGGTCCGGCATGACAAATGTCAAACCAGCCCCAGCCGCCGCACGACGGCGAGCGCGGCGGTCACCTGCACCCCGACCAGATCCCGCAACGGGTACGGCTCCTCGGAAAACTCCGCCGCCGCGCTTTCGCACCAGGCCCCGAACAGCCTGTCGATCTCCCGGTAACCCTCCCGCAGCAGCGGAGTGTGGTTTCCCGCCGCCAGCTCCAGCGCGAGCTGCCGTCGAAGCACACTCGCCGCGCGCATCCGCAGCATGTGCACCACACTCGCCGCGCCGAACACCTCCGCCACGGTCGCGTTCCGGCCTGTCACGGCCTTCGCGACCAGATCGTGGGTGGCCGCCATCGACACCGGGTACACGAGGAAATCCCGTACCGCGCGCAACACCGGCGAAGGTACGCACAATTCCGGCTGCACCCACCGCGCCAGCTCCGCGAGCTTCGCCTCGTCGGCGCGCATCTCGCCCGCCGTCCGCTGCAGCACTTCGTCGTAGGGCTGCCCCGAATCACGTGCGTCGGCGGCTTGGGGCACGCGCCAGAACGGCACCTCCGTGATCAACGTGGTGGTGCCGTGGCGGCTCGCGTAGTGCGTGCTCGAACCGCCGTGCCGCGCCTCCACGGCCCCCACCCCGCGCGCGCTCGCCTCGATCACCGACTCGGCCGGCGGCATCAGATACACGCCGGGGCCGGGACTTTCCCAGCCCAGCGTGTCGATCGGCCCCAGCGCCAACGGCACCCTGCCCGCGGCGGCGACCGTCGCGAGGTCCTCCGCCGTCCCGGGCGGTTCCGGCGCCAGTATGAAGAAGACGCCGCCGAAATCCGTGTTGTGCAGCGAATACTGGAACTTCGGCCGCAGTTCGTCGATCACCCTGGCCAGCGCCTGCGTCTCCGGCAGCATCCGGTCGAACCAGGCGCGTTCGTCGGTGACCGGGAAGGTCCACTCCGGCTGGTCCGCGGTGGCGGGCCGGTAGAACCCCTCGTGGTAACGGCGGATGGTGTGCGGCCCGGTGAACCAGCCTTCGTTCATCCGCGTGCCGTCGGGATCGATGCAGGGCACGAAATCCCAGGTCACCCCGTCCCGCAGCCGGGGATCTCCGGCGACCAGCCTGGCCAGCACGAGCACGGTGAGGAGCCCGATCGGCTCGTTGGGGTGCGGGCCGCCCACCACGAGCGCGTGGTCCGGGCCTGCTCCGATCGACAGCAGCCGCAGCGGCTCGCCGAGACGGGACGTGCCGATCCGCCGCAGCCGCGCCGCCGGGAACTCCGCCGCCAGCGCGTCGACCGCGGCGTTCTGTTCGTCCACCGTGCACAGCTGCGCGAACTCGGGTATCCCGTCCAGGTACCGCACTATTTCGCCGAGCTCCACCGCGGCCTCCGTTCCCCAGGAAATCATCCCGTGAAAAACAGCCGAGTACTGCGGCGAAATCCATCCTGCCGGTTCACGGTGGCCGCCGTCGCTTCCCCAGGTGGAGGATGGTTCTTGGCAGATCGTCGTGCTACGCGCCTGCCGCGCCGGGGTTTGGCGCACCCACCACACCGGGTACCTCGGCAGGACGGGCGTGAGGTTCCCGGGGACCCTGCTGACCCGAGGCCCCAGGTTTCAAGCTACGTGACCTGGGGCCGCTCCCTTTTCTAGTCCACTGTGGACGCACCGAAGAGCAGGCCGATGGTGGCCGCGCCGGGGTCCGGCACACCGACTGCGTGCTCCCCGACGTAGCTCGCGCGGCCCCGGCGGGCCCGGATGTCCTTGGTGCGCCGGGCACCGTCGACGGCGGCCGCCGCCGCGGCTTCGAAGGCCCCCTCGAGTGTGGCCCCGTCACCCAGGCCACGCAACGCTTCCGCGGCCGGGGAAAGCGCGTCGACCAGAGTCTTGTCGCCGACCTGCGCCTCGCCCACCCGCTGGATCGCGGCGAGCCCTTCGGCGGTGCCCTCGGCGAGCGCGGGTCCGGTGAGCGTCTCGCCCGCGGCCTTGGCCAGCGCCTGGAACAGCAGCCCGAACAACGGGCCGCTGGTGCCGCCCACCTTGTCCAGGAACACCGTTGCCGTGATGGACAGCACCTCGTTCGCGGACGCGCTGTCCGGCACGGCGGCCAGCTCCGCCTGCACGAGCTTCACGGCTCCCGCGATGTTGGCGCCGAAGTCACCGTCGCCCGCCGCCTGGTCGAACTCGGTGAGCCGCGGCTCGTTGGTCAGGACCCGGTCGGCGAAGCCCAGGATCCATTGGCGTGCGGTGATGTCCGTCATCGGGCCTCCTCGTTGTGCCAGGCGGCGGACTGCGCGGGGGCGTCCCACAGTCCGGTCAGTTCGTCGTCGGTGCGCGTCAGCGACAGGGAAAACCCGCGCATGTCCAGCGCGGTCACCACGGAACCGACCAGCTGCCGTTCCAGCACCACGCCGCGTTCGGCCAGCAATACGGCCAACCGGTCGAAGATCCCGTACAACTCCAGCGGCGTGACCCCGCCGAGCCCGTTCGCCAGTGCGATGACGCGCGCGCCGCTTTCGAGGCGCAGCGAGGAGATCAGCGCCTCCGTCATGTCGCGCACGAGGCCGTCGATCGCGGCGTCGTGGCGTACCTCACCGGATCGTTCACCGTGGATGCCGACGCCGTATTCCACGGCGTTTTCGGGCAGTTCGAACGCCGGGCGGCCGGTGCCGGGTGACGTCTGCGCCGCCGAGGCGACGGCGATGCTCCGGCTGGCGTCCACGATCTGCTTGCCGAGGCCCGCCAGGTCGGTGAGGGAACGGCCTTCGTCGGCCGCCGCGCCGAGCAGCTTCTCCACGATGACCGTCGCGCCGGTGCCCCGGCGGCCGACCGCGATGTCCTCGGAGTCGGTGGCCACGTCGTCGTCCACGAGCACGCGTTCGCAGCGGATCCCGTCGTGCTGCAGGCGTTCCGCGGCGATGCCGAAGTTGATCCGGTCACCCGTGTAGTTCTTCACGATGTGCAGCACCCCGTCGGCCTTCGCGACGGCGCGCGAAGCTTCGTAAACCTGGCGGTTGTGCGGGGACGCGAAGATCCGGCCGGGGCACGCCGCGTCGAGCAGGCCGCGGCCGACGAACCCGGCGTGCATCGGCTCGTGCCCCGAGCCCCCGCCCGAGACGAGCCCGACCACTCGTCCGGGCGCCGGCGCGACAGCGCTCAGGTAACCCGGATCGGGCGTGTGGGACACCAGGCCGGCGTGCGCGCGGGCGAACCCGGCGAGCGCACGATCGACCAGGTCGTCGGGCGAGTTCGCGAAGTAGCTCATCGAGCGGCTCCTGTAGTGGTGGTGACCTTCGGCGTGGTGGTGATTTCTCCACGACGTAACGGGACGGTACACAAACTGGACACGACCGCCACCGCGATCATGTAGACCACGACCCAGCCCCAGCTGCCGCCACCTGCGACGATCAGGGCCGAGCCGAGCAGCGGCGAAAGCCCGCCGCCGAGGGTGGCGCCGAACTGTTGGGTGATCGACAGCCCGGTGTAGCGGACGTCGACCGGGTAGAGGTTGGCGAACAGCGCGGCCTGCGCGCCGTACATCGCGCCGTGCCCGACGGCCAGCCCGAGCGACATCGCCACGGTGATCAACACCGGGTTGCGCGTGTCCATCAGCAGGAAGAACGGAACGGCAAGGACGAGCTGGAAGAGCGCGCCGGCGATGTAGAGGCGGCGCCTGCCGATGCGGTCGGACAACCGCCCGAAGTACGGCAGGGTCAGGCATTCCAGCGCGCAGGCGATCAGGATGCCCAGCAGCACCGGGGTCTTCGCCATGTGCAGTTGTGTTGTGGCGTAAGACAAAGCGACCACGTAGTAGACGTTGAACAGGCCGCTCTCGGCGATCTTGGCGACGATCGAGGCCAGCACGTCGCGCAGGTGGTGCTTGGCGACGGCGGCCACCGGGACCTTGTGCGAGTCGGCCTCGGCGCGGAATCGCCGGAATTCCGGGCTCTCACTGATCTTCAGCCGCAGGTACAGTCCGACCGCGATCAGCACGGCCGAGAGCAGGAACGGGATCCGCCACCCCCAGGACTCGAACTGCGCGTCCGTCATGACGGTGTCGAGGATCGACACGACGCCGACCGGGATCAGCACACCGGCGGGGGTGCCGATGTGCACGAGGCTGGTGTAAAAGCCCTGCCTGTTGCGCGGCGCGAACTCCATCGCCATCAGCACGCCGCCGCCGTACTCTCCGCCCATGCCGACGCCCTGCAGCAGGCGGATCACCACGAGCAGGATCGGCGCGGCGATGCCGATGCTGCCGTAGGAGGGCAGCACGCCGATCAGCACCGTGCCGAGCCCCATGATCAGCAGGGTGGTGACCAGCATGGCCTTGCGGCCAAGCCGGTCGCCGAAATGCCCGAAGAGCACGCCGCCCAGCGGACGCGCGAGATAGCCGACGAAGAAGGTCGAAAACGACGCGAGCGCCCCCACCGCCGAGGACACCGAGGGAAAAAAGATCTTGTTGAAGACGAGCGCGGCAGTGGTCGCGTAGAGGGTGAAGTCGTAGTACTCCACCGTGGTGCCGAGCGCACTGGCGATGGCGACCCGGCGCGCGGCGGCACGGTCCACCGGCTGCGCGCCTCCGTCGTTCTCCGTTGAAACGGCTTCGGGCATGGTCACTCCTTTGATTCCGTGCAAACTAGAATATCAGATCTTTCATCTCTGATACTATGCACCTGAAGCACCGCGTGAGAACGGAGAACCACCCATGTCAAAGCTCGAACTGCAGGGGATCATCGCCACGGTGGTCACCCCCTTCGACGCGAAGGACGAGGTCGACTACGACCTGCTGCGGGGCGAGATCAAGTACCTGCTCGACTCCGGCGTCACGGCGATCTGCGCCTGCGGCAGCACCGGCGAGGGGCACACCCTCTCCGCCGAGGAGAGCGCCCGGATCTGCGCCACCGTGGTCGAGGAGGTCGCCGGGCGGGTGCCGGTGATCGGCGGGGTGATCCAGAACTCGACCGCGCAGGCCATCCGGTACGGCAAGGCGCTCAAGGAAGCGGGCGTCGACGCGCTGCAGGTCACGCCGGTGCACTACGTGTTCTCGCCGTCCGAGGACGAGAGCGTCGAGTACTACCGGAAGATCGCGGCCGAGGTCGGGCTGCCGATCGTGCTGTACAACGTGGTGCCGTGGGCGCTGCTGGGCGTGGACGTGATCGAGCGGCTCACCGAGATCCCGGAGATCATCGCGGTGAAGCAGAGCGGTGGCGACATCCACCTGCTGGCGCAGATCCTGCACCGGGTCAAGGACAAGATCACCGTGCTGGCCGCGCTGGACGATCTCCACTACCCGTCGTTCGTGATGGGCGCGCACGGGGCGCTGGCGGCGATTCCGACTGTGACGCCGAAGCTTTCGGTGCAGCTGTGGGATGCCGTACAGCGTGGTGATCACGAAGAGGCGCTGCGCCTGCACAACGTGATCCTCGGTGTGTGGACGGCGATCGACGGGCCGAACCTGCCCGCGCGCATCAAGGCGGCGCTGGAGCTGCAGGGCCGCCAGGGCGGGCTGCCGCGGCACCCGTTCACCCCGGCCACCGACGCCGAGCGCGCGACCATCAGCACCGCACTGGAGGCCGCGGGTCTGCTGGCGGAGCAGGGAAAATGAGCACGACGTCCGAAGTGGACAGTGTCGTAACGGCGGCGGCCTCGGCGGCGCGCTGGGCCGAAGACCTCCCGCGGGACGACCGCGCGGCGTTGCTCGAAGCGATGGCCGACGAACTCGAGGCCGACGGCGACGCGATCGTCGAACTGGCCGATCGTGAGACCTCGCTGGGCGAAAAGCGCCTACGGGGCGAGCTGACCAGGACCGCATACCAGCTGCGCCTGTTCGGTGAAACCGTCCGCGAGGGCGGGTATCTCGAGGCGGTCGTCGACCACGCCGGGGACACGCCGATGGGGCCGCGCCCGGACCTGCGCCGGATGCTGGTGCCGCTCGGCCCGGTCGCGGTTTTCGGCGCGAGCAACTTCCCGCTGGCGTTCTCGGTGCCGGGCGGCGACACGGCGGCCGCGCTCGCCGCGGGCTGTCCCGTCGTCGTGAAGGCGCATCCGGCGCACCCGGAAACCTCCCAGCGCTGTTTCGACGCGCTTTCCCGTGCGGCGCAAGCGAAAGGTGCACCATCGGGGTTGCTCGGGCTGGTGTTCGGGCAGCAGGCCGGGGTCGACCTGATCACGCATCCGGCGATCAAGGCCGCGGCGTTCACCGGCTCGCCCGCCGGTGGCCGCGCGCTGGGCGAGCTGGCCGCGAACCGGCCCGAGCCCATCCCGTTCTACGGCGAGCTGGGAAGTATCAACCCGGTCGTCGTCACCGCCGCGGCCGCGGCGGAGCGTTCGGAGCAGCTGGCGAGCGGCCTGGCCGGGTCGGCACTGCAAGGAGCCGGCCAGTTCTGCACGAAGCCCGGGCTGGTGTTCCTGCCGGATTCCGAGGCAGGGCAACGCATCGCGGACGGGATGGCCGAGGTTTTCCGGACCAGGCCGGAGCAGACCATGCTCACGCCCGGCATCCGCGAGGCGTTCGAACGCCGGGCGGACGAGCTCGCCACGCAGGGAGTGGCCGAGGTCGTGCATGAGGCGGGCGGGCGGCTGTTCTCGGTGTCCGCCAAGGAGTTCACGGAGCCGATGGCCGACGAGTGCTTCGGCCCCGCGACCGTCCTCGTCCGCTACACGGGCGAAGACGATCTGGACGCGGCGTTGGCGAAGGTCCCCGGCTCGCTGACGGCAACGGTGCACAAAGGACAGTCGGACGACGTGACCGAGCTGGTGCGGACCCTGCGTTCGCGCAGCGGCCGGGTGCTGTTCGACGGCTACCCGACCGGCGTCGCCGTGTCCTGGGCGCAAAATCATGGCGGCCCGTGGCCGTCCACCACTTCGGCGTTGCACACGTCGGTGGGGATGACTTCGGTGCGGCGGTTCCTGCGGCCGGTCACGTGGCAGGACGCGCCGGAGGCGGTGTTGCCGCCGGAACTGCTGGACGAGCCGGCGGACCGATTCCGGGTGCCGCGGCGCGTCGATGGGCGATGGCAGGCACGCGGGTAGGCGGCGGACACTAAGATCGCGCGGGTCGATCGCAAGGAGGTGAGGCGGGATGGCGCCGGACGTCGAGATCGTGACGGACAAGTTGTCCGAGCAGATCTACCGCCTGCTGCGGAACCGGATCGTGCACGGGAGGCTCGAGCCGGGGCAGCGGATCGACCTGCCCGCGATGATCGCCGAGCTCGGGATTTCGAAGACCCCGCTGCGGGAGGCGCTGGCCAGGCTGGAGATCGACGGCCTGGTCAGCACCAAACCGCGGTCGGGCACCTTCGTCGCGCGGCTGACCACCAAGGACATCCGCGAGGTGTGCGACCTGCGGCGCGGGATCGAATGGGCCGCAGCCGCGGATGCGGCGCGGAACATCCCGGAGGACCTGCTGCACGAGCTGCGGGCCGAGATCACGGAGGCGGAGCGCAAGGCCGAAGACGGGGATTACGAGCCCTTCTTCGAGAGCGACCAGCGCCTGCACCAGACGATCATGACGTACTCGCGCAACGAACGGCTGATCCGCGTGCGTGATTCGGTGGAGGCCTACGTGCAGTGGATGCGCGTCGTCGGCGCCACCGGCACGCACCGCATCTCGGGGTCGACGCGGCGGCATCTGGAGATCGTGGACGCGATGCTGGCCAGGAAGCCCGCGGCCACGGCGTCGAAGCTGGCGGTGCACATCGAGGAGGTCAAGATCTGGACCATCGAGGACTTCGAGAAACTCGGCCTCGACAAGCGTCCATAACGGACAGTCAGTCCAGGTGCGTCAGCAGTTCTTCCAGTGCTTTGCGCCCCGTCGGCACCGCCGAGCGCCCGGCGACCGCGACCGCAGGTCAGCCCAGCGCGACGGCATGCCGCGCCTGCCAAGGGGGAACGAACCCCACGAGCCGCGCGGCCTCGACGATCTCGGTCACCTCGTCCTCGGTGACCGCCTCCCCGGTGAACCATCGCGTCGCCCGCAACCCCGTGATCAGTTCGTATGCGCCGCCCATGCCGCTCAAGCTACTGACCGGCGCTCCGGCCCGGCCGTGTCGGCCGGCCATGTGCGCGACCCCCGACCGCTCCCGATCGCGATCAGCGCCTACTGCCCCGCCGGCAGCGCCAGTTTCCCCAGCGCGTCGACCAACGGCGCCAGCTCGGGCAGCTCCTCCGCCCCGGCCAGTGCGCCGGCGAGCGCCCCGTCGTGGGTCGGGCGCGCGTCATCGAGCAACGCCTGCCCCGCCTTGGTGACCTCGGTGTAGATGCCGCGCCGGTCGTCGGCACACAGGTAGCGCTCCAGCAAACCGCGCGCCTCCAGGCGGGCCACCAGCCGCGTCGTGGCGGACTGGCTCAGCACCACGGCATTGGCCAACTGGTTCATCCGCAGATGAAAACCGTCCTGCCGCGCGAGCACGTCAAGCACGGTGTATTCGCTCACGGACAGCTTGTGCGACTGCTGCAACGCGCGCTCGAGCTTGTCCTCGATCCGCGCGTGCAACGCGGCAAGCGTGCGCCAGCCCTGCGCCCGGGCTTCGACGGCGTCGTCGTCGAGTGACACGGTTCACCGCTCCTCTCGGCTCATCCACCTCGCCCCTTCATCATTGCATGCTACGGTAGGCGACGCGTGCAATTACCCGCGTGTGCAACTATTGCAAACGTCTCCTAAAGGAAGGGATCATGCCTGCCGCCCTGTTCGCGTTGGCGCTGAGCGCCTTCGGCATCGGCACGACCGAGTTCGTGATCATGGGCCTGTTGCCCGAGGTCGCGGGCGATTTCGGGGTGTCCATCCCGACCGCGGGCCTGCTCATCTCGGGGTACGCCCTGGGCGTCGTGGTCGGCGCTCCGACGCTCACCGCCTTGGGCTCCCGCGTGCCCCGCAAGACCGTGCTGGTCTCGCTGATGGGCTTGTTCATCCTCGGCAATCTCATCTCCGCGCTGGCCCCGAGCTACGGGCTCCTGATGACCGGGCGGGTGGTCGCGGCCCTGTCGCACGGCGCGTTCTTCGGCGTGGGCTCGGTCGTCGCGGCTTCCCTTGTCGCACCGTCGAAACAGGCGAGCGCGATAGCGATGATGTTCACCGGGCTGACCGTCGCCAACGTGCTCGGCGTCCCGGGCGGGACGGCGCTCGGCCAGGCCTTCGGCTGGCGGTCCACGTTCTGGGCGGTGAGCGCGCTCGGCGTCGCCGGGCTGATCGGCATCGCCGCGCTCGTCCCGAAACAGACCACGACGGCGGGAGCCGGGCTGCGCAAGGAGCTCGCGGTGTTCCGGCGGCCGCAGGTGTGGCTCGCGCTGGCGATGACCACGCTCGGCTTCGGTGGGGTGTTCGCGTCGTTCACCTACATCACGCCCATGATGACCGGGGTCGCCGGCTTCCCGGGCGGCGCCGTCACGTGGCTGCTGGTGCTGTTCGGGGTCGGGCTCGTCATCGGCAACGTGGTGGGCGGGCGGGCCGCGGACCGTTCGCTCATGCCGAGCCTCTACGTGATCCTGGCCGCGCTGTCCGTGGTACTGCTGGTATTCGTGTTCACCGCGCACTCTCAGCTGCCGGCCGCCATCACCATCCTGGCGTTCGGGATGGCCGGGTTCGCCACCGTGCCACCCCTGCAGGCCAGGGTGATGGCCAAGGCCGAGGGTGCCCCCGCGCTGGCCTCGGCGGCCAACATCGGCGCCTTCAACCTCGGCAACGCCGGCGGCGCCTGGCTCGGCGGCCTCGCGATCGAACACGGGCTCGGGTACACCGCGCCGAACTGGATCGGCGCGGTGCTGGCCGCCGCCGGATTGGTGGTGGCGGTGATCTCCGGTCTGCTGGACCGGGTCCGCCGCACCGAACCGGCTCTGTCCACTGTGCACTGAAAGGAAATGCCACCCGAATGAATACGATCACCCTGAACAACGGCGTCACCATGCCGCAACTGGGATACGGCGTCTTCCAGGTGCCCGAAGCCGAGACGCGGGAAGCCGTCCGGAACGCGCTGGAAGCCGGGTACCGCAGCATCGACACGGCCACCGTCTACGGGAACGAGGCCGGAGTCGGCCGCGCCATCGCCGAGTCCGGGCTGCCGCGCGACGAGCTGTTTGTCACGACGAAGCTCTGGAACAGCGACCAGGGTTACGACGAAGCGCTGCGCGCCTTCGAGAACAGCCGGAAGCTGCTCGGCCTCGAGTACGTCGACCTGTACCTCATCCACTGGCCGGTGCCGGAGCTGGACCAGTACGCCGAGTCCTGGCGCGCGCTGGAAAAGCTCCACGCCGACGGGCTCGTCCGCGCCATCGGCGTGTCGAACTTCCAGCCCTCGCACCTGGAGCGACTCGGCGGCGACGTGGTCCCGGCGGTGAACCAGATCGAGTTGCACCCGTACCTGACCCAGGTCGAGGCACGGAAGTACAACGCCGAGCACGGCATCGCGACCGAAGCGTGGAGCCCGCTCGCGAAGGGCGGCGCCCTGCTCGCGGACCCGGTGGTGCGGAGGCTCGCCGAGTCCTACGACCGCAGCCCGGCCCAGATCGTGCTGCGCTGGCATCTGCAGCTGGGCAATGTGGTGATCCCGAAATCGGTCACCCCGGCGCGGATCCGGGAGAACCTCGCGGTGTTCGACTTCGACCTGACCGAGGCCGACGTCGCCGCTCTGTCCACTTTGGATCGGGGCGAGCGCACCGGCCCTGACCCGGACACGTTCAACGTGCACTGACCTGGCTGATGGTGGGGGCCGCGAGCCCGGCCCCCACCACGCCGGATCAGTCGGCCAGTGCCTCGGGGACGACGCCGCACAAAGAGCTCACGCGGAACCGAAGCTACGAGAGCACCCCACCTTGAGCGAGCACCGACAATTCGCGGCCAACTGCTGAGCAAGACTCCGCAGTATGACCACGAAAACCCGCGCCGCAGCGGGTGGAGAGGCACGGCCGACGCCGCAAGAAGAGCTCGCGCGGAAACGGAAACTACGGGAGCCGCCCACCTCGAACGCCATCACCCAAACCGAGATGCCACCGCCCACGAACGCGGACTGGCGCGCCCGCCCCGAAGGCGGTGACAGCTCGAAGACAGCGCCGGATCAGTCGGCCAGTGCCTCGGGACGGTTGCGGCACACGGTGATCTCCTGATCGAGGCCGGTCAGCTGGAGCGGACGCGCCGTGGCGTTGCTCTCCGCGACGACGCGCAGCGACGTCCGCTCACCGGCTTCCTGGTGCGCCGCGACCAAGGCGGTGAGCCCCGCGGAGCCGAGGAAGTCCACCCCACTCAGGTCGACGACCAGCCGCTCCGGCCGGTCACGCAGCGCAGCCATCAGCGCCTTCTCGAACTCCGGAGCGGTGACCATGTCGATGTCCCCCGACACGGCGAGTACCGCGGCCTCACCGTGCTTCTCCACGGTGACCTGCACGATCTGCCCGCTCTGGGTACCGGCTTGGGTCGAATCGGCTTCACTCACGGCGTAAATATCTCACAGCTCAAGGGACAACTCCCATCAACGGACTGGTTGTGCGCGAGGCCCGGCCGCGCCGGAACAGGACACGCTCCGGCCGGGCGGCGGGAGCCTGGTCGTCGCGGACCACATCGTCGGCGGCAGCGTGCGACACGGGCCGGAACAACGAATGTTCGACGACGGCGACCACAGCACATACCTCCGGACGGGGCCAGCGGGCCAGGACACCCAGCGAGACCTCCGCGGCTGTGCTTTCAACCGCTTCTGGCCACTGTTTAGCATGGACAGAACGGTCTGTACAGCCCGGCTGGGGCACCTGGCGTAACGGCACCAGGCAGTTCGCCGTCGCCGAGAGAATACTCACGATCAGTGACCGGACAGGCAAAAGCGCACCGCGGAACCCGATGGGCCGCACGGTGCGCTTCCATGCCTCGTCCGGACTCCCCAGCCCAGGACCGGAGCGGTCAGGCCGCTCCGGCTGGGGACCGGCGAACCAGCTTGCGCCGCTCGCTTCCGGTCAATCCCCCGAAGATTCCGTAGTCCAGACCGGCATCCAACGCGGAACTCAAACACTCCGCGCGGACCGGACAGCGAGCGCAGACGGCCTTCGCCTGCGCTACCTGCCGGGCACCCGGGCCCATCTCGGACACGGGGAAGAACAACTCGGGGTCCTCGTCCCGGCAGGCGGCCCGGTGCTGCCACTCGACGTGGTCGCTCTTCATCTCGTGCCGCCTCCTCTCCTGGCGTTTCGTGGACATGGCTCCGCCCCGTCTGCTCTCGAAAGGGAGGAGGAGACGAGGCGGTCGCAAACCAGCCGGGGAATTAACGCACATCCGGCCCGGATGATTCCCGTCCTTCGATTGTGGTGTCGCGCACCACGGCGTACCCGGACCGGGGGTGATCCAATCAGACCTCTTTGACGTTCTTCCGGGGAAACCGCCGCCGGGCGTACTCGCCGGCCGGGGAGCCCGGTTTGACGTAGACGGTCTCTTCCTTGTCCTGCAGTGGCCGCAGAACGTCGGCGAGGAACTGCTTCCGGTCCTCCAGATAGGGCGCGAGCACGTCCTCGCCCGCCGGGCAGACAGCCATGCAGTAGGCCGCTTTGTAGTTGGCCTTGAACGAGAGGCTCTGCCACATCGAGGCGTTCTCCGCGGTGCTCACCCGCTCGCGGAAATCGGCGCCGTTCTCGCTGTCCGCGATCGTTTCGACCCAGTCCGTGAACCCGCCCATGAATTCCCGGTAGTTGTGGGTGGAGCACGCCGCCGGATCGAACGCCCCGTCCTTCCCGATCGCGCCGACCGGGCAGGCCGCGACGCACAGTTTGCATTCCAGGCAAGGGCTGTAGTCCAGCGGCTCGCCGTACTCGCTCACTTCGGCGTCCACGAGCAACGTCGCGAGCAGGACGAAATTGCCGAAGCGCGGATGGATCACGTTGCGGTGGATCCCCATCACGCCCAACCCCGCCGCGACGGCGACCGTCTTGTGCGCCACCACCCAGATCCGGCCGGGATAGCGGTCCATCTCCATCGGGAACGTGGCCGACGGGTTGATCGCGCGATGCCCCGCGTCCTGCAACGCCGTGGTGATCTCGCGGGCCGCCTCGTTGATGATTTCGCCGCTGCGATGGAACTCCTGGTTCGCGACGCTGCGCGCGGGGCTGCGGACGTTGTCGCGGTTCATCCGGACCACCAGCGACACCAGGCTGCGCGTGCCGGGCAGGGCGTTCAGCACGTGCGGCACCTCGCCCGCCAGCTCCGGGTGATCAAGGGAGACGGCGGCGACGTCGTCCGCGCCGGCAGCGAGCGCGATCTCGCGGAGCCAGGCGAAGTCGATCACCGTGGGCCTGGGCGACGGCCCGCGTTCGAGCACCCGGCGCACCGACGGGTGATGGGCGATCTTCGGCGGAAGCTCGGTCACTGGGGACACCTCTCCATGAGTTGGAAAACCAAACTCACAGTCTCACGTGCTAAGTTGGATTACAAGACGAGGAGGTGTGCCCGATGTCAGCCCGCGAATGCTCGATCGCCAACGCGCTCGGCGTGATCGGCGAACGCTGGAGTCTGCTCGCGTTGCGGGAGGTGCTGCTCGGCGTCCGCCGGTTCGACCGGATCGCCGCGAACACCGGCGCCAGCCGCGACATCCTGGCCACGCGGCTGCGCAAGCTGGTCGAGGCCGGGGTGCTGGAGAAGGAACAGTACGAGGAGCACCCACCGCGCTTCGAGTACGTCCCGACGGCGGCGGGCCGCGAACTCGCCCCGATCCTGCACGCGCTGATGGATTGGGGCGACCGCCACGTGACAGAGGGCCCGGCCCCCACGGAGTGGGAGCACACCTGCGGAGCCACGCTGCACACCCGCATGGTCTGCGCCCACTGCGGTGAGCCGGTGGAGGCAGGCGGGTCGAAGTTGATCAGGCTGGGCGGGGTGCCTCAGTAGGCCCTACCGGGCCCGAGGCCCGAAGCGCAGCTCGAAATCCTCCGCCTTGACCGTCGCGAAAGGACGGTTGCCGGTCAGCCAGGACAAGGAACCCGCGGTACGCCAACGGCCGTTGGCCCACCGGATCCGCCCTCGCGCGCGAACCGGCGTCCGGGCCAGCTCGTCGTGGAGCGTCTGCAGCACGGTGCCGGTCACGGGGAACGGCAGCGGCAAACCTGGCGTCACCGGGCGCACTTCGGCCTCGGCCAGCAACGACGAATCCGAGGCAGTGCCGGTGAAAGTCGGCTCGTGCACGAGTTTGAACTCCGCCAGCTCCTTGGGAATCCCCCACAGCTCACGCCCGCCGTCACGCGAGGTCGGGCTGTCCACCCAGATGTCGGTGATGCTCAGCCCCACCCGCCTGCCCTGGCGCACCAGCACGCCGGCCAGCAATTCGTGATACGGCAACAGGCTGCCCGGCAGGTAATCCACGAACGCCGTGGCGACGATCGCCTTACCGAACAACGAAACAGCCGTGACCTCAGGTGGCAAAGCGGGCAGCGAACGCACCGGCACGAGCCACAGCGAAACGTATCCGTGCCCGTGCAGGTCCCAGGGCTCGTCGGGGTAATCCATGGGCAGGCCTCACTTCGGGGTGATGGACAGCCGCAACGCGCCGGGCGCGGCTTCGGGGACGACCGGGTTCTTCGGGGCGACCGGCCGCAGCCGCACGTACCGCGCGCCGAGCGGCGGACGCTGATCGGCTTCGCCTTTGTTGGGCCACAACGACATCGCGCGTTCGGCCTGCGCGGTGATCGTCAGCGCCGGGTTCACGCCGAGGTTCGCCGAGATGGTCGAACCGTCCACGACGTGCAGGCCGGGATTCCCGTACAGCCGGTGGTACGGATCGACCACACCGGACTCCGCCGAGTCACCGATCGCGCAGCCGCCGATGAAATGACCGGTCAGCGGAATGTTCACGAAATCGCTCCACGCCCCGCCGGGAATACCGTCGATCCGCTCGGCCACGTGCCGCGTCGCCTCGTGGCCCGCCGGGACCCACACCGGGTTCGGCTCGCCGATCCCCTGCCGTGTGGTCATCCGCCTGCCGAACAGCCCGCGTTTGGTGTACGTCGTCAGCGAGTTGTCCAGGCTCTGCATCACCAGCAGCGCGATCGTGCGCTCGGACCAGTGCCGCGGGTTCAGCAGCCGGCGCAGATCCTTGCGGTACCGCACCATTTCCCGCAACCCGAGCAGCCAGCGCGGCCGCCCCTTCTTCGCGTCCACCAGCACGGTCATCAACAACCCCATCAGGTTGCTGCCGTGCCCGTAGCGCACCGGTTCGATGTGGGTGTGCGCGTCGGGGTGGATCGACGACGTGATCGAAACTCCGGCCGAGTAGTCGACGTCGTCGCCACGGGCTTTCGCCGCCAGCACGGCTTCCGAGTTCGTGCGCGACAGCATGCCCAGCCGTTGTGACAGGAACGGCAGGCTGCCGTTGTCCCGCAGCCGGTGCAGAAGTCGTTGCGTACCAAGCGAAGCGGCCGCGAAGATGACCTGCTCGGCAGTGAACGTGCGCGTGACGCGCGTGCCGGTGCGCTTGACGTGCACGGTGTACCCGCCGCCCGGCCGCGGCCGCACGTCAGTCACCGTGGTCAGCTCGTGCACCGTCGCGCCGGCCTGTTCCGCCAGGTACAGGTAGTTCTTCACCAGCGTGTTCTTCGCGTTGTGGCGGCAGCCGGTCATGCATTCGCCGCAGTGGGTACACGCGTTGCGCGCCGGGCCGAGGCCGCCGAAGAACGGGTCCGCGACGCGCGCGCCGGGCTCACCGCCGAAGAACACACCCACCTGCGCCGGATGGTAGGTCTCGCTGACCCCCATGTCCTCGGCCACGCCGTGCATCACCTCGTCCGACGGGCTGACGCGCGGGTACTCCGAGACCCCGAGCATCCGCTTCGCCTGGTCGTAGTGGGGCGCGAGCTCGTCACGCCAGTCGGTGATGTGGCCCCACTGCGAGTCGCGGTAGAACGCCTCCGGCGGTTCGTACAACGTGTTGGCGTACACCAGAGAACCGCCGCCGACCCCGGCACCGGTCAGCACGAGCACGTCCCGCAGCATGGTGATCCGCTGGATGCCGTAGCAGCCGGCGCCCGGCGCGAACAGATAGTCGCGCAGATGCCAGGAGTTCTTCGCGAAGTCCTTGTCCGCGAACCGTTTCCCGGCTTCGAGCACGCCGACCCGGTACCCCTTCTCGGTCAGCCGCAAGGCGCTGACGCTGCCCCCGAACCCGGAGCCGATCACCAGTACGTCGTAGTCCATCAGGCAACCTCACGATATGCACCGAAATCCACCTTCGCCGTGCGACGGTGGTACTCCCACACCAATCCCGGCCAGTTGGTCGAAATACGCCCGTTCGGCTCGCGGTACCAGCTCGAACACCCGCTCCACACGCTGTGCGCGAGCCGGTGCTGCACCTCCGCGTCGAACCGCTCCGCCACGTCACGCCGAACGTCCACACAGGACCCGCGCCGCAGCAGCTGCATGATGTAACGGCACTGGCGCTCCATCATGAAGATGATCGAGTTGCCGCCGAGGTTCGTGTTCGGCCCGTAGACGAGGAACATGTTGGGGAAGTCGGGAACGCTGATCCCGAGGTAAGCGTGCGCCCCGCCGGCCCATTCCGTGGCCAGCTCGCGCCCGCCGACGCCGCGGATCTTCATCGGCGCGAGGAATTCCGTCGCCTTGAACCCGGTGCCGTAGATGATCACGTCGGCCTCGTGCACCCCCGACGCGGTACGCACGCCCTCCGCCGTGATCTCCTCGATCGCCCCGGTCTCGACCTCCACATTGGACTGCGCGAGCGCCGGGTACCAGTCGTTGGAGAACAACAGCCGTTTACAGCCGATCGGGTAGTCCGGCACGAGTTTCTTCCGCAGTCCCGGGTCGGGCACGCCGCGCTCGAGGTTCCACCTGAACAGTGCCCGCACCAGTTTTCCCAGTGGTTGCACGGAAGTGAGCGCCATCGTGAGCAGCTCGCCGATTCCCCAGGTGCCGACCCGCCCGGCCAGCTGGGTCACCGGCAGCGCGCGGTAGACGCGGTGGTGCCAGCGGGTGTAGTTCCGGTCGGTCTTCGGGATCACGTACGGCGCCGTGCGCTGGAAGACGGTCAGCTTCCCGGCCAGCGGCTGGATCTTCGGCACGAACTGGATCGCGCTCGCGCCGGTGCCGATCACCGCCACCCGCTTCCCGGTCAGGTCCACGTCGTGGTTCCACTCCGCGGAGTGGAACATCTCGCCGGCGAAGCTGTCCGCGCCAGGGATGTCCGGCACGGCGGGCCGCGACAGCTGCCCGACGGCAGGGATCAGCACGTCGGCCTCGAAGGTCTCGCCGTCGGCGGTCTCGACGCGCCAGCGCCGGGAGTCCGTGTCGAACTCCGCGCCGGTGACCTCGGTGTTCAGCCGCACCCGGTCCAGCACGCCGAACTTCGTGGCGGTGCGGCGCAGGTACTCGAGGATGTCCGGCTGCTCCGAGTAACGACGCGGCCACGTCCGGTTCGGCGCGTAGCTGTAGGAGTACAGCGGCGAGGGCACGTCGCAGGCCGCGCCCGGGTACGTGTTCTCGCGCCAGACCCCGCCGATGTCCCCGGCTTTCTCGAACACTCTGAAGTCGGTGAACCCCGCGCGTTGCAGGGTGATCGCCATCCCGAGCCCGCCGAATCCGGCGCCGATGATCGCGACCGTCGGGCGGCGGTAAGACGTCCGTGGCTTACTCACGGGTACGACGGTAGAGCGGCGCCCCGCCCCTGGCCAAGACAACAGCGGTCAGACGATCCATAATTTCGGCCATGACGCAGCTACCGGAGCCGGTCGTCCGGCACTGGGACTTCCCGAGGGGCAACGCGAGCGTGTGCCTGCTGGTCCGGTTCGGCACCGACCACGGCGTCGCCGAGCAGCAGCTGCTGGCGGGCAGCGGGCTCACGCCTGCCCAGCTCGCGGACCCGGCGGCACTGGTCGACGCGCATCAGGAGCTGCAGGTGGTCCGCAACCTCGCGGCCGCGCTGCCGGACGCCGGGCTGGCCGCGGGCACCGAGTACCACGCGACCACGTTCGGGATCTTCGGGTTCGCGTTCATCAGCAGCACGACGATCCGCGACGCGGTCAACCTCGCGCTGCGCTACCTCGACCTCAGCTTCACCTTCAGCATCCCCCGTGCGCGTCTCGTCGACGGGCAGGTCCTGCTCGAACTCGACGACAGCGCACTGCCCGCGGACGTGTCCCGTTTCCTCGTCGAACGGGACCTCAGCGCCATCCACACCGTGATCGGCGAGCTGCTGCCCGCCGGAGTTCCGTTGACCAGCCTGGGTTTCCGGTTTCCCGAACCCTCCACAGCGGACGAACTCGAGCAGTTCTTCGGCGTGGCGCCGCTGTTCGGCCAGGAAGCCAACGCCGCCACGTTCGACGCGACCTACCTGGACCAGCCGCTGCCCCAGGCCAACCCGCAGACCGTGGCGGTGTGCGAAGCGCAGTGCCGGGACCTGGTGTCCCGGCGGCGAGCCCGCGCCGGGATCGCGCACGAAGTTCGCGCGAAGCTCACCCGCGTCGGCGCGATCGCCGAGGGCATGCCCGGCGTCGCACGCGAGCTCAACATGAGCATCCGGACCCTGCGCCGCAAGCTCGACGAGTCCGGCACCAGTTTCCGCGCGCTGCAGGACGAAGTGCGCGAGGCGCTCGCGGAGGAGCTGCTGACCACCGGCGCACTGTCCATTGAGGACGTTGCAGTCCGGCTCGGGTACGCCGAGGCCTCCAGCTTCATCCACGCCTTCAAGCGGTGGAAGGGCATCACCCCGGCGGCGTTCGTCCGTGCCCGCCGCCCGACGCTGATTTGACCTGGAGCGCGGTCCAGCTCCTAGGCTCGGATTTCGTGACCACGACACAGCACAAAATCGGCTCGGGCTTCGGCGCGGAGACCACCGCGGACGAGGTCCTGAACGGCATCGATCTGTCCGGCAAGCTCGCGATCGTCACCGGCGGCTACTCCGGACTGGGCCTGGAAACCACCCGCGCGCTGGCGAAAGCGGGCGCGCACGTCGTCGTTCCGGCCCGTCGCCCCGACGTCGCTCGCGAAGCGGTCGACGCCGAGGTCCGCGAACTGGATCTGGGCGACCTGGAGAGCGTCCGCCGGTTCGCCGACGAGTTCCTCGCCTCCGGCCGCGCCATCGACATCCTGATCGACAGCGCCGCGATCATGGCCTGCCCGGAGACGAGGGTCGGCCCGGGCTGGGAGGCCCAGTTCGCGACCAACCACCTCGGCCACTTCGCCCTCGTGAACCGCCTCTGGCCCGCCATCGCGCCCGGCGCGCGCGTCGTGTCGGTCTCCTCGCGCGGGCACCACTTCTCCGGCATCCGCTGGGACGACCCGTGGTTCGAGCAGGGCTACGACAAGTGGCAGGCGTACGGCCAGGCCAAGACCGCCAACGCCTTGTTCGCCCTGCACCTGGACAAGCTCGCCGACCGCGGCGTACACGCCTTCTCCGTGCACCCCGGCAGCATCCTCACCCCGCTGCAGCGCTACCTCCCGCCCGACGAGCAGGTCGCCAACGGCTCGTGGGTCGACGAGCAGGGCAACTCGAAGAGCACGTTCAAGACCCCCGAACAAGGCGCCGCGACCCAGGTCTGGTGCGCGACCTCGCGGCAGCTCGACGACTTCGGCGGGCAGTACTGCGAGGACTGCGACATCGCCGAGCCCGCCGGCGACGAGGAACTGCGGATCGGTGGCGCGCGCCCCGCGGTCCGGCTCGGCGTGCGCGACTGGGCCACCGACCCGGAGCAGGCGGCCCGGCTGTGGACCATGTCGGCCGAGTTGACGGGCGTGAACGCCTTCGCGTGAGCCACAATGGCCGGATGAGCGACCAGTGGCACCAGCCGTTGCGGCACATCCGCGGCGGCGAGTTGAGCGGGGACACGAACCAGACGAGCGGGATGCGGCGGCTGGAGGCGGTGTCCGGCAAGACGGTCGGCTCGGAAAAGGTGTGGATGGGCGAGACGCACGTCGGCCCCGCCACCAACTCCGGGGACCACCACCACGGCGAGGCGGAGACCGCGATCTACGTCAAATCGGGGCATCCGGTCTTCGTCTTCGCCGAGGGGGACGAGGAGGTCCGGCTGGAGACCAGCCCCGGCGACTACATCTTCGTGCCGCCGTACGTCCCGCACCGCGAGGAGAATCCCGGCGAAGAGGACGCGGTGGTCATCATCGCCCGAAGCAGCCAGGAGGGCATCGTGGTGAACCTGCCCAGCCTGTGGGCGGAAGTGGACCGGACGGAAACTTAGTTCCCAGATAGCGGACGCTGCTGGAAATCACAGACAGCGCCGGTACGTTCGGCGCGGTGACCACCGATCTGGACGAAGCCCCCGCCCCGGACCAGACCGCGAACGTGCGTACCGTGCTGGTGTCGAGCCTGATCGGCACCACAGTCGAGTGGTACGACTTCTTCCTGTACAGCACCGCGGCGAGCGTGGTGTTCGACAAGCTTTTCTTCCCGTCGGAGAACGCCTTCGTCGGGACGATGCTCTCGTTCGTCACGTTCTTCGTCGGCTTCCTCGCCCGCCCGATCGGCGGTGTCCTTTTCGGACACATCGGCGACCGGATCGGCCGCAAGCGGACGCTCATCACCACGATGGTCGTGATGGGCCTGTCCACCGCGGCGATGGGTGTGCTCCCGACGTACGCGCAGGTGGGCGTCCTCGCGCCGCTGCTTCTGGTGCTGCTGCGGCTGTTCCAGGGCCTGGCGATCGGCGGCGAGTGGGCCGGCGCGGTGCTGATGGCGGTCGAGTACGCGCCGCCCGGCAAACGCGCCCGGTACGGCGCCTGGCCGCAGCTCGGTCTCGCGCTCGGGCTGGGCCTCGGCACGGGTTTGTTCGCCCTGCTGGGAAATCTGCTCGACGACGACCAGTTCCTCACCTACGGCTGGCGGATCGCGTTCGGGCTGAGCCTGGTGCTCGTGGTGGTCGGGCTGGTGATCCGGCTCAAGGTGGACGAAACCCCGGCGTTCGAGCGGATGCGGCGGCTGCAGGGCACCGCGCGGATCCCGTTCGTGGAGCTGCTCCGTGACCGGACCGCGCGGCGCAACACGATACTGGGCCTGCTCTCGCGCTGGTCCGAAGGCGCGGCGTTCAACACCTGGGCCGTTTTCTTCATCACCTACGCGACGGCCACGCTGAAACTGCCGCGGAACACCGTGCTGGTGCAGGTGATGCTCGCGTCGGTGGTGCTGGCGCTGATGCTCCTGGTCTTCGGCAGGGTGGCCGATTCGGCTTCACCACGGCGGTTGTACGCGATCGGCGCCCTCATCTACGCGCTCTCGGTGTACCCCGCGTTCGTCGCCTTCCAGACACGGAACGCGCTACTGGTCGGGATCGTGCTCGTGCTGCTGCTCGGTGTGGTCCACTCGGTGCTCTACGCGCCGCAAGGCACGCTCTACGCGCAGCTCGCGCCGGTGCGGCTGCGCTACACCGGGATGTCTTTCGTGTACCAGTTTTCCGGGATCTACGCGTCCGGGCTGACGCCATTGCTCGTCACCGCGCTGCTCGCGGCGGGCGGCGGAACGCCTTGGCTGGCCTGTGGTTACCTCGTGCTCACCGGCATCGTCGGTGCCGCCGCGACGCTGGCGCTGCGCAAGCGGGACCTGTTCTTCTCGACTACGAGGTGAACGGGATCGCCGCCGGTTCGTCGGACGACGAGCCGGCGGGGTGGTGCCACAAACCCTTGCGCTCCAGCAAAGGCAGCACGCCCTCGCCGAACCAGTAGGCCTCTTCGAGATGCGGGTGGCCGGAGAGCACGAACTCGTCGATGCCCAGCGCGTGGTACTCCTCGATCCGCTCCGCGACCTCGGCGTGGCTGCCGACGAGCGCCGTGCCCGCGCCGCCGCGCACCAGCCCGACCCCGGCCCACAGGTTCGGGTAGATCTCCAGGTCCGCGTTCGAACCGCCGTGCAGCGCGAGCATGCGGCGCTGCCCTTCGGACTCGCTGCGCGCGAGCCCGCCCTGTACCCGCTCGATCGTCTCCGCGTCCAACGCCTTCAGCAGCCGCTCGGCTTCCGCCCACGCCTGTTCGGCGGTGTCCCGCGCGATCACGTGGAGCCGGATCCCGAACCGCGGCTTGCGCCCTTCGGCCGACGCTAGCCCGCGGATCCACTCGATCTTCTCGGCCACCTGCGCCGGCGGCTCACCCCAAGTCAGATACACGTCGGCGTGCCGGGCGGCGACCGCGCCCGCTTCGGGCGAGGAGCCGCCGAAGTAGATCTCCGGCACCGGGTCGGGCGTTCGCGTCAGCTCCGCGCCCTCGACCTGCAGATGCACACCGGCGAAATCGACCCGCTCGCCACGCCACAGCGCCCGCACGATCGACAGGAACTCGTCGCAGCGTTCGTACCGCGCCTTCTTGTCGAGGAAGTCGCCGTACGCCCGCTGCTCGTGGCTTTCCCCGCCGGTGACGACGTTCAGCAGCAGGCGTTGCCCGGAATGCCGCTGGAACGTGGCGGCCATCTGCGCGGCCAGCGTCGGTGACAGGAGCCCGGGCCGGAACGCCACGAGGAACTTCAGCCGCTCGGTGACCTCGCTCAACATCGCGGTGGACAGCCAGGCGTCTTCACACCAGGCGCCGGTCGGCGTCAGCGCGCCGACGAATCCGAGCTGCTCCGCGCTGCGCGCGATCTGGCCGAGATAGCCGAGCGTGGCGGGACGGGAGCCACCCGCCGTCGTCGTCGCCACGCCGTGCCCGCCGCCCACCAGATACCGGCTGTCCCCGTAGGTCGGCAGGAACCAGTGAAAAGTCAGCGACATCAGGCAACTCCTCGGCAATGGGCACCAAAACGCCACCATGCCGCAGGTGCTCGGGACAGTGCATCCGTTCCCAGCATCCGGGAGCAGGTCCGTGCCGGGCGACGCGCGCCCCGACGTATGCTTTCCGTGCGTCAAGAATCCGGCGCCGGAAACTGTTGGACGGCGCGAAAGTGGCGTGAACACATGGCGAATCGAAGATGAGCGGCCTCACCCCCGAACGGCCCGAGCCGTTGCTCCGCCTGGACGAAGTCGCCGGCGCGCTGGAGGATCTGCGCGCCGAGGTGGCCGGCGAGGAACCGTTGGACGCGGTGTTGCTGCGGCTGGCGGAAACCGCGGTGAAGGGGATCTCCGACGCGGACGCGGTCAGTGTGACGGTGCTCGCGGACGGCGGCCCGCGCACGGCGGCCAGCACCGATTCCGAGATGATCGGCATCGACGGCGCCCAGTACACCGCCGAGAGCGGGCCCGCGTTGCACGCGGCCACCACGCGCGAGCCCGTGCGCTCGGTCGTCGCCGACGACGAGGAACGCTGGCCGGAGTTCGTGAAGGCGGCTCTGGCGACGGGCGTGCGCGCGTACCTGTCGATGCCGTTGCTGTTGGAGAGCGCGCACGACGGCGAGCCGGAACTGGTCGGCGCGCTCAACGTGTACAGCCGCACGGCCACAGCCTTCGATCCCTTCGACGAGACCCTGATGCGGTTGTTCACCAACACCGCGTCGGCCGCGATCAGCAACGCCCGCCGCTGGCACCACGCCCGCGACCGGGTGCGGCACCTGGAGGTCGCGCTGACCTCGCGGGCCGAGATCGACCAGGCGAAGGGCGTGCTGATGGCGGTGCACGGGGTGAGCGCGGAGGACGCGTTCGCCCGGCTGGTCGAGCAGTCCCAGCAGCAGAACCGGAAGCTCCGCGAGGTGGCGCGGGAACTTCTGGAGTCGGTGCGGCACCGCTGATTCAGCCGTCGCCGGAACCGATCGCCGCACCGTCCACACTGGACTCGACGAGCACCTCGGCGGTGCGTGCGGCGTTCACCCGGACGTCGAACTCCCGCCTCGCCACCGCCCGCGCGGCCGGCGCCAGCTTCGCGCGCAGCTTGTCGTCCAAGACAAGCCGCTCCAGCGTGGCCGTGAGCGCGTCGGCGTCGCCGGACGGCACGATCGTCGCGGCGCCCGCGAGCACCTCCATCGTGCTGCCGATCGCGGTGGTGACGGCGGGCAGTCCGTGCGCGAGCGCCTCCAGCAAGGGGTACGGCAGGGCTTCCCACCGATCCGGCTCGCAGAAGATGTCCAAGCGGCGCAACAGTTTCGAGCTGTCGGGCAGCGGGCCGAGCAACCGCACCGGGAGGCCACGGGTGCGCTCGATCAGTGCCGCGCGGTCGGGTCCGGATCCGGCGAGCAACAGTTGAATCGGACGGCCGCGGCGGCGTAGCTGGGCCACGGCTCGCACCAACAGGTCGAGCCCGTCTTCGAGCACCAGCGGGGCGATCGCCCCCAGCACGACCGGCGTCCGGCGACGCGGCGGCACCGGCTCGTCCGGGATCTCCACGCCAGGCAGGATCCGGCGCGCGTTGCGGACGCCGAGCTTCTTCAGCAGGCCCACCAGCGTGTTCGTCGGCGCCACCGCGCCCGCCAGGTTCCGGTACGCCTGCCAGGCGTCGGGCAGGAACGTGTCCGTCGCGCCGCCGCCGTGCAGGGTGGCGACGGTGGGCGCGACCGATTCGGCCGCCCGCACCAACGCGAGGTTGCTCGCCGGGTCCGCCAGGTTCACCTGCACCACGTCGGGCGCCAAGTCCGCCAACGCGGCTCCGGCCTCGGGCGCCCACGACGCGTGCTTCGCGAGCGGGACCACCTTCACGTCCATCACCGGGCCGAACTCACGGAGAAAAGGGCCCGCCACCTCCTGGTTGACGACGAGACTGCGGCGCACCCAGCCGGGCAGGTGTCGCAGGAGCCTGGTGGTGTAGAGCTCGGCGGCGCCGAAGGTGCCACTGTCCACCACGAGCGCGACGTGCAGTGGTCCCATATGCCGGAAGTACCCGCCTTGCGCGACGGCTACACGGCCAACGGCTCCGGTACCCCATACGCGTCCCAAGCCGCGGCGAGCCGTCTGACGGCCTCAGTCAGCTCCTCCGGCGTGGCGAGGAAGGAGATCCGCAGGCAGCGGGTGCTGCCGCCGGTGACGTCCAGCGCCCCGCCGGGCAGGACCGCGACGCCGTGCCGCAACGCCAGCTGGGCGAAGGAAATCCCGTCCCCGCGCGGAAGTTCCACCCACACCGTCTGGCCGCCCGTCGCGGGCCGGAACCGCCACTCCGGCAGCAACCTGGTCAGCTCCGCGCACAGCGTGTCGTGGCGTTCCCGCAGCTCGGCGACCCGGCGCTCGCGGTGCTCTTCCAACCCCGCGACCAGCTCGGCCGCGGCGAGCTGACTGAACACTTCGCCGCCGAGGTCCTGCACGGCCTTGAACCGGGCCAGCCGCGCGACCACCGCTTCGGCGGCGCGCACCCAGCCGATGCGCAGACCACCCCAGAGGATCTTGCTCAGCGACCCGACGGTCAGCAGCAGGTCGTCACGGCCGAAGGCGGCCAGCGGCGGGAGGTCGCCGGACCCGAGGTCGGCCAACGCCTCGTCGTCGATCACCGGCACCCCGGCGGCGACGGCGGCTTCGGCGACCCGGCGGCGAAGCAGGGCAGGCAGCACGTCGCCGGTCGGGTTGTGGTGGGTCGGGATCAGGTAAGCGAGCGCGGGACGCTCCTGGAGTGCACGGACGAACGCGTCCGCGTCGGTGTGCGGCACCGAACGCAGGACCGCCGCCGACTCGCGGAAGACCTCGAGCGCGCCGGGGTACGTCGGCGCTTCCACCAGCACTCGGTCACCCGGCGTCAGCAGCATCCGGGCAACCAGCGACAGTGCCTGCTGCGCGCCCGCCGTGACGAGGATCTGCTCCGGCGACGTCGGCAGCCCGCGCCGCGTGTACCGCTCGGCGAGCGCGCGCCGCAACGCCGGATGCCCTGCCGGGTAGTAGCCCATCCCGTCCTGCACGGACAGCACCTTGGCGTACGCGTCCGCCACGACCTTCGGCATCGCGTTCGGGGAAGCGCAGGTCAACAGGACCACGTCGTCCGGCGGTTCGAGCAGGTGGAGGAACAGCGGGTTCGACGTCTCCATCGAGGCCCCGCCCGGCACGGCGGCCGGCGCGACCCTGGTGCCGCTGCCCTGTTTGCGGACGATCCGGCCCTCCTGGCTGAGCAGGTCGTACGCCGCGACCACGGTGGTGCGCCCGACAGCGAGGGCGGCCGCCAGCGTGCGATCCGGTGGCAGCGCGTCACCGGGACGCAGCTCGCCGTCGTCGATCATCCGCCGGAGCCGGGCGGCCAGCAGCACGTACAGGGGCCCGCGCCCGGCCGACCAGCGGCCGAGGCGCGCGACAAGGTCAAGTGGCCTCACCGGCAAACCAATATCCCGGGATTGGCTCTGTGGCAAGCGGTTTTCCGCCGCCAGAGTGAAGGCATGACGCATCGCGAAACGCTCCGGCTGCCCGTTCCCGACCAGATCGAAGGCCGTCCGGTCACCGTGCCGCTCTACCAGACCGCCAACTTCGCCTTCGACGATCCGGCCGCCATGGCGTCGGCGATGAGTAGCCCCTCCGGGGCGCATTTCTACAGCGGCTACACCAACCCGACCTCGCGCGCGTTGGAAGAGGCCGTCACCGCGTTGGAGGGCGGCACGGTCGCGCTCGCCACGGCGTCGGGGATGGGCGCGATCAGCGCGAGCCTGTTCGGCGCGCTGCGCCACGGTGACCACGTGATCGCCCAGAAAGCCGTGTACGGCGGCACTTCCGGGCTGCTGAACAACCTCGCGACGCAGTGGGGCGTGGAGGTCACCTGGATCGCCGGGCACGACCTCGACGAGTTCACCGCCGCGCTGCGGCCGAACTCCCGCGTCCTGCTGCTGGAGACGATCGCCAACCCCACCGGTTATGTGCCCGATCTGCCGAACCTGCTTGGCGCCGCCCATTCCGCCGGCCTCACGACGATCGTCGACAACACGTTCGCGACGCCGATGCTGTGCCGTCCGATCGAATACGGTGCCGACGTCGTGGTGCACTCGGCCACGAAGTACCTCGGCGGGCACCACGATCTGGTCGCGGGGGTGGCGGTGTTCGCCGAGCGGGAGCCGTACGAGAAGGCGTGGGCGCAGGCGATCAAACTCGGCTCGGTGATCGACCCGTTCACGGCGTGGCTGACCCTGCGGGGCCTGAAAACGCTGCCGTTGCGGGTGCAGCGGCAGGTGAATACAGCGAGCGACATCGCGCACCGGCTGGCCGCCCATCCGGCCGTGTCGGTGGTGCACCACCCCGGGCTGCCGTCACATCCGAGCCACCGCCGGGCGAGCAGGCTGCTGTCCGGGTACGGCGGCACGTTGTCCTTCGAAGTGGCGGGCGCCGAGCAGTTCATGGGCCAACTCGGCCTGATCCTGAACGCGGGTTCGCTCGGCGGCACCGAAACCGTCGCGATGCATCCCGCGTCGACCACGCACCGGCATCTGCGGGGCGAGGCCCTGCGTGCGACCGGCGTGACCCCGGACCTCGTGCGGCTGTCCTTCGGACTGGAACACCCCGACGATCTCTGGGCCGACATCGAGCAGGCGCTGAAGTCGTTGCCGGGGTGACAGCCCGGCGCGGAGGTGTTTCAAATCGGGCGCCGACGGGAATTCCGGGCGGACGGTGACCCCAGGAGGCGCGATGGGCAAGCATCGTTTCGACGAGAACGAGGAAGACCGCAAATGGGGCGGCCCGGCACTGGCCGAGCGGAAGGAAGCCGAGCCGCGACGACACAGCCGTGAGGAGAAAGAGTCCGAATCGGACCGGGCGGACGCGGAGCGGCAACGGTGAAGACGGAGGCGGCGTGACCGGAGGGGGCACTACGGTCACGCCGCCCGGCAGGGCCGGAGCGGCGGCACCGGCCTGAGTCTGAATCTTGCTTACCCGCACTTCGTGAAAGACAAACCTGCGGTTCGACCTGCACGGGGTTCCGTGCGGGCGCGTGCGAGGCTGTGGTCCAGGCAAGGCGCCCTGACCGTCCACTGTGGCCGGATGGGAATGGTTGGGCCACCTGGGTGCACAACCCGCGAGAACCCTTACGCGCCTCGATCGTCCCGTTACGCTTTGGCTGTGCAGCCGAAGCGGAAGGGGCCTCCGTGGCGGACAGCTCGCAGTGGTGGCGCAGCGCGGCGATCTACCAGATTTACATCCGCAGTTTGGCCGACGGCGACGGCGACGGGGTCGGCGATCTAGCCGGAATCCGCTCCCGGTTGCCGTACCTGGAAAGACTCGGCGTCGACGCGTTGTGGATCACGCCTTGGTACCCGTCCCCGATGGCCGACGGGGGTTATGACGTCGCCGACTACCGGGACATCGACCCGCTGTTCGGCACACTGCGCGAGGCCGAAGCGCTGATCAGCGAGGCGCACGGGCGCGGCCTGCGCGTGCTGATCGACCTGGTGCCGAACCACACCTCGGACCGGCACCGCTGGTTCCAGGCCGCACTCGCCGCGGGACCTGGGTCGCCGGAGCGAGACAGATACATCTTCCGCGACGGCGATGAGCCGCCGAACGACTGGCGGAGCGTGTTCGGCGGTCCGGCGTGGACACAGGTCGGGGACGGCCAGTGGTACCTGCACCTGTTCGACCCGACCCAGCCGGACCTGAACTGGGCGCATCCCGAGGTGGTCGCGGAGTTCGAGGACATCCTGCGGTTCTGGCTGGACCGCGGCGTGGACGGCTTTCGTATCGACGTCGCGCACGGCCTGGCGAAGCAGAAAGGGTTGCCGGCGCTGGGAGTTTCCGAACTCGTGCTGCCGACCGACCGGCTCGACCACCCGCATTGGGACCGGGAGGAGGTGCACGAGATCTACCGGTCGTGGCGCCGGATCAGCGAAGCCTATGGGCCGGACCGGATTTTCGTCGCGGAGGCCTGGGTGGCGACCCCCGAGCGGCTGGCCAGATACGTCCGGCCGGACGAGTTGCACACGGCGTTCAACTTCGATTTCCTGCGCTGCGCCTGGGATGCGGCGAGCCTGCGCGAGGTGATCGACACCAGCCTCGCCGCGATGTCGTCGGTCGGCGCGCCGGCGACGTGGGTGCTGTCGAACCACGATGTGATCCGCCACGTGACCCGGTATGGCGGCGGGGACCTCGGCCTCCGGCGGGCGCGGGCGGCGCTGTTGCTGATGGATGCGCTGCCCGGGAGCGTGTACCACTACCAGGGTGAGGAGCTGGGCCTGGAGGAGGTCGAGGACCTGCCGGAGGAAGTGCTCCAGGATCCGAAGTGGGAACGTTCCGGGCACCAGAACCGAGGTCGCGACGGCTGCCGGGTTCCCTTGCCCTGGAACGGAAAGCGGCCGCCGTTCGGGTTCAGCACCGGCACGCCGTGGCTGCCACAGCCGGCGCACTGGAGCACGTTGACGGCCGAGGCCCAGGACGCCGACGAGAACTCGATGCTCTCCCTGTACCGCGAGGCGCTGCACCAGCGGCGGCAGATCGGTACCGGGGAACTGTCCTGGGTGGACAGTCCGGACGGCGTGCTGTCCTTCCGCCGCGGCGAGGGTTTCCTGTGTGTGGCCAACCTTTCGCCGGTCCCGTACCCGTTGCCCGAACACGAGCGAGTGCTCCTGGCGAGCACCCCGCTCGACAACGGGAAGCTGCCCACCGACACCACCGTGTGGCTCGCGACCTGAGTTTTTCCGTCGTGTCGTGGGGCGGATTGGGTAAGGTCCCGACCATGACGACTCCGGGGGACGGCGGGCAGCCGCAGGGCTATTCGCAAGGACAGCCACAGCGTTATCCACAGGAGCAGCCGCCCTATCCCCAGCCGGGGACGGGCTCTCACCCCGCCGCACCGAGCGCGGATGGGGGTGCGGGTGCGGGTGCGGGTGCGGGTGCGGGTGCGGGTGCGGGTGCGCCGCCAGCCTTCCCGGGCCCATCAGGTTATGCAGGGCCGGGCAACCCAGCACCCGGCACCACCGGGGGCGGTGACGCAGGGCCGGGTTATCCAGGGCAGGCCGCCCCGGGGATGGGCTACTCGGGCCAAGCCGCGCCGGGGATGGGGTATCCCGCGCACCCCCAGCCAGGGACGGGCTATCCGGCGCAGGGTTTCCCCGGGCAGGGCTATCCGCAGGGCTCCCCCGGTGTTGGCTCTCCGGGGCAGGGTTACCCGACACAGGGTTCTCCAGGAACGGGCTATCCGCCGCCGGGCTCCCCCGCGCAGGGTTACCCGCCGCAGGGCTCCCTTGGACAGGGCTATCCGCCGCCGGACTCCCCCGCGCAGGGCTATCCGCCGCCGGACTCCCTCGCGCAGGGCTATCCGCAGGGCTCCCCCGCGCATGGCTCTCCGCAGGGCTTCCCCGCGCAGGGCTCCCCTGGGCAGGGCTATCCGGCACCGGGTGCTCCAGGACTCGGCTATCCGGCACCGGGCTATGCGGCACAGGGCTACCCGGGGCAGGGCATGCCGTTCAAACCCGGGCCGTTGACGCTGCCGGGGCTCGGCGCGATCCCGGCGGTTGCCGGGATCGTCCTGATCCTCGTCGGGTTGTTCGCGCTGCCGTGGCTGACGCTCATGGGCCAGACGGACTACTTCACCGACATCACCCAGCTCGCCGCGGACAGCACCGGCTCTGGTGGCTGGAGCAGCACCTACGCGATCTTCCTCGGTTACCTCGTGGTGTTCGTGCAGCTGGTCAACCCGCTGCCATGGACGCTCGGTGCCCTGCGCGGGAAGAAATCGGCCTTCCTGCTCAGCGGGATCCGGCGCAAGGACCTCACTCGCGAGAACCTCTGGTGGTACCGGACCGTCTTCGGCTCACGCGCGACGCTGATGCTCGGCATCCACGTGGCCGGGGTGATCGGCCTGTTCCACAAGGACCTCAGCCTGATCGGCGCGGGCGCCTGGCTGGTGCTCGTCGGCAGTGTGCTCGTGGCCGCCGGTGCCTTCGTCGGGCCGCGGGTCACGGCGCATATGCCTCCAGGTTGAACAACTCGAACAACTGCCGCTGACTCCCACTCAGCGACGTGAGCACCCGCCGCGTCCGCGGGCGCCCGCCGGTGGACGGATACCGCAGCACCGTCTCCCCGATCCGCGAAAGCTGCTCGAGCAGCTCCCGCACGGAAAGGTCGAGACCGGCGCGGTCGGCCTCCTGCCGCATGAGGTGGGTAACCGCCGCCGCCAGTGTGCTCACCAGCGAGTGCACGGCGATCCGCTGCTCCGTCCAGTCCCACCGCGGCGCCGGCGCGGCGACGAACGAACCGTGGAACATCCGGAACGTCGAATCCAGGTGGTAGCGCGCCCGGTACGCGGTGATCACGTCCAGCACCGACCAGTCGTCGTGATCAGTCACCAGTAACTGCTTTCCGAACAGCTCCTCGTCCAGCCGCGCGCGGGCGGCTTCGTCGATCCGATACTCCAACCGCAGCTCACCGGGCTTACCGCCGGTCAGCCGCGCTGTCAGAACCCTGTCCACCCAGCGCACCCGCGTGATCCGGGCGAGCTCGGTGAGCAGCTGTTCCCTGGTGCGCCGGTTGGTGCCCGCCTCCAGTGCGAGCGCCAGACCGTCGAGCTGCCGGGTGGCCGTGCTCAACGCCTGCGCGAACCCCCGAACCTGAGCGGCGTGCAACCGCGCTGAATGGGTGAGCACAACCCGCCGCCGCACCCCGGACACCGTCGCGTGCGTGTCGAGCGCCGTCAGCCCCGCGAACCGGTCCGGATCCACCGGCCGCCGCACCGAGGCGGGACGGACGAGCAGCTCCGGAAAGTCCGCGAGTGGCAAGGCACCGACGAAATGGCGCCCCGCGTCCAGGTCCAGCTGCGCCTGCTGCCCGGCGTCGAACACCACGGTGACCTCACCGCGATGCCGTGCCGCGAGCCGCGACGCGGCCACCCCGAACGGCACACCTCGTTGGTAGACATGGGACACGAGCGGGATGGCGCCATCCCTCGTGACCACCGCGCTGAGCCCGGCCAGCGCCGCGTCCGCGGTGTCCGATTCGGCGTAGGTAGCGAAGTTCGGGATGTCCACCGCCAGCGTGACCGGCGCGTCGAGCCGGATGTGGGAGACCACCTCCTCCTCGATCCGCTCCAGCTGGGTCCGGGTCAGCCTTCTGGTCACCTGCCAGAACTGCTCATCCCGCACCGTTTCCGCCGCGAACCTCGGCCGGATGAACCGCTCCGCCGCTGTCTCGGCCCACCAGTCCGCCAACGTCGCACACGGCGCGACGGCCCGCTGCAGCACGGCCAACGCGAGGTACCTGCCGACGGAAACCTTGCGCCGTCCCACGATTTCGTCGATCGCGGGCGCCACCTGGAGTCGCTCCAGGGTGCCCCAGACCGCGGCCGAATCACCGAAGGTCAGCTGCCGGGTGGACTCCGGCATCCCGCCGCCACCGTCGACCGCCGCCGCGATCTCCTCGGCCGAACCGAGGTAGCGCTGCGCCACGATCCGGGGCCGCCCGTCCACCCTCGCCGACTCGACGAAGTAGTAGTAGGTCCGCCCGTTGATCCGCTTGCCGACCACCGATCCCACACTTTAGGTAATACACATGCCCGGCTCCCGGCGCAACGAGATCGATATCGCTGAGCTGCGGAAACACCGCGACAGCCGGGGCGCGCGGACAGGATCACCTGAGCGGTCATGGAGATGCCCCGCTCGGCGGACCTACCGTTTGCTGCATGGCTTCCGCTGATCAGCAGGACCGTCCGACAGCCTCCGCGATGCGCCGCGCGCTGGCCCGCGCACGCGACGGCAAGGCGCTGGACATCGCCGAGGCGACCGTCCTGCTGCACGCCCGCGACGAAGATCTCGACACGCTTTCCGAGCACGCTTCCCGTATCCGCGACGCCGGCCTCGCCGCGGTCGGCAGGGAAGGCGTGATCACCTACAGCCGCAAGGTGTTCATCCCACTCACCCGGCTGTGCCGCGACCGTTGCGGCTACTGCACCTTCGCCACCGTTCCCGGCAAGGTGGACGCGCCTTTCCTTTCGCCGGACGAGGTGCTGGCGATCGCCCGGGAGGGCGCGGCGATGGGCTGCAAGGAAGCGCTGTTCACGCTCGGCGACCGTCCCGAGGACAGGTGGAAGGCCGCGCGCGAATGGCTCGACGCCCACGGCTACGACGACACGCTCTCCTACGTGCGCGCCATGTCGATTCTGGTGCTGGAAGAGACCGGACTGCTCCCGCACCTGAACCCGGGTGTGCTGACCTGGCAGGACCTCCAGCGGCTCAAGCCGGTCTCCCCGTCGATGGGGATGATGCTGGAGACCACGGCGACCCGGCTGTGGAGCGAGCGCGGCGGACCGCATTACGGCTCGCCGGACAAGGACCCGGCCGTCCGGCTGCGCGTGCTCGAGGACGCTGGGCGCAACTCGGTGCCGTTCACCACCGGGATCCTCATCGGGATCGGCGAGAACTACGAGGAACGCGCGGACGCCCTGTTCGCCATCCGGAAGTCGGCGCGGACCTACGGCGGCATCCAGGAGGTGATCGTGCAGAACTTCCGTGCCAAGCCGGACACGAAGATGCGCGCCACCCCCGACGCCGACCTCCAGGAGCTGGCCGCCACGATCGCGGTCGCCCGGCTCGTGCTCGGCCCGAAGATGCGGATCCAGGCCCCGCCCAACCTCATCGGCCGGCAGTACGAGCAGATGGTGCGGGCCGGTATCGACGACTGGGGCGGCGTTTCCCCGCTCACCCCGGACCACGTGAACCCGGAGCGCGCCTGGCCGCAGATCGACGAGCTGGCCCGGCAGACCGCGGCCGCGGGCTTCGAGCTGCGTGAGCGGCTGGCCATCTATCCGGAGTACATCCTGGCCGGCGAACCCTGGCTGGACCCGCGGGTGGCCGGGCACGTGGCCGCGCTGGCGGATCCGGAAACCGGGCTCGCCAACGACGTGAACCCACAGGGCAGCCCATGGCAGGAGCCGGACGGCGGCTGGCAGGAGCAGGGCCGCACCGAGCTGCACGTCGAGGTGGACACCATCGGCCGCACCGGGGACCGCCGCAGTGACTTCGACTCCGTCTACGGCGACTGGAACGAACTCGCGGAGAAGGTGCCGAGCGCGCCGCGGCGGATGGACGCGGACATCGCGGCCGCGCTGCGCCGCGCCGAGCAGGATCCGGCCGGACTGTCCGATGAGGACGCTCTCGCTCTGCTCCACGCCGACGGCGCCGAACTCGACGCGCTCACCGAACTCGCGGACGGGCTGCGCCGGGAAACGGTGGGCGACGACGTGACCTTCGTGGTCACACGGAACATCAACTTCACCAACGTCTGCTACACCGGCTGCCGGTTCTGCGCCTTCGCGCAGCGCCGCACCGACGCCGACGCCTACACCCTTTCGCTGTCCCAGGTGGGCGACCGGGTGGACCAGGCATGGGAAGCCGGGGCGACGGAGATCTGCATGCAGGGCGGTATCCACCCGGACATGCCGGGCACCGCGTACTTCGACCTCGCGCAGGAGGTCAAGCGGCGGCAGCCGGACATCCACCTGCACTCGTACAGCCCGATGGAGGTCGTCAACGGCGCTTCGCGGACCAATCTGTCCATCCGGGACTGGCTGACCAAGGCACACGAGTCCGGTGTGGACTCGCTGCCGGGCACCGCCGCGGAGATCCTCGACGACGACATCCGCTGGGTGCTCACCAAGGGCAAGCTGCCGACATCCAGCTGGATCGAGGTGGTCAGCACCGCGCACGAGCTCGGCATCCCGACCACGTCGACCATGATGTACGGGCACGTGGACACGCCGGCGCACTGGGTGGGCCACATCAAGCTGATCGCGCAGCTGCAGCGCCGGGCGCTGGAACGGACCGGGAAACGCGGGTTCACCGAGTTCGTGCTGCTGCCGTTCATCCACCAGAACGCGCCGATCTACCTGGCGGGCCTCGCCCGCCCGGGCACGACGGTGCGCGAGAACCGTGCGGTGCACGCGCTCGCGCGCATCCTGTTGCACGGTCTGATCGACAACATTCAGTGCTCGTGGGTGAAACTCGGCGAGGACACGTGTCGCGCGGTGCTGAACGGTGGCGTCAACGACCTCGGCGGAACGCTGATGGAAGAGACGATCAGCCGGATGGCCGGCGCTGGCAACGGCTCCTACAAGACGATCAGCGATCTCGAAGCGATGGTGGAGCCGCTCGGGCGTCAGCTGGTGCAGCGCACGACTTCCTACGGCAGGCCGAGCGCGGAACGTGTCGCCGCGGCCCGCTTGAGTGACGGGGTGGCTGCCGCGGTGCGCAATCCACTGCCGATCGTGGGCTGAGCCCAGGGTTCTCCGGACCGGAACCTTCCAGCCTGTGTCCGCTGTCACATAGGCTGGAAACCCAGTGCCGACTCCAGGAGGCCAAAGGTGTCCACCCAGCTGTCCGTCGCGGAACAGGCCAAGGGCCAGACCATCGTAAAACTGTTGCAGCGCAACGCTTCCGAATACGGGGAGCTGCCCGCGCTCAGCTCGCTGGACGATCCGGGCCAGCCCACACTGACCTGGGCCGGACTGCGTGAAGAAGTCACCGCCGTGTCGCGGGGGCTCGCCGACCTCGGCCTCGGCCCCCGCGACCGGATGCTCATCATGGCTCCGAGCAGCCCCGCACACCTGATCGCCGACCTCGCCGCCGCGCACGTCGGCGCCATCTCGTGCACTGCCTACGCGACGCTCTCGCCGGACCAGATCGGTTACGTGGCAAGGCACAGCGCCGCCCCGGTGGTGGTACTGCAGGGCATGGACGAGCTGAAGCGCTGGGAACCGGCGCTCGGCGACCTGCCCGCGCTGCGGCGGATCGTGATGATCGACACGACGGCCATCCCGGCGGGCGACGACCGTTTCGTCAGCCTGGCCGATCTCCGCGCCCGCGGGGCCGAACTGCTCGCCGCCGACCCCGGCGCCGTGGACCGGGCGACCGCCGGCATCCAGCCGGACGACCCGCTCTGCATGATCTACACCTCCGGCACCACCGGCGAGCCCAAGGGCGTGGTGCTCTCGCACCACAACGTGATCCACGAGGCCTACGCGGTGCATGCGCTGCACGACACCCCCATGCACACCAACAACATCGCGTACCTGCCGCTGGCGCACATCGCCGAACGCGAGATCTCGATCTACATGCCGATCGTCTACGCCGGACACGTGCACACCCTCGCCGACGCGACGACGATCGTGCCCGCGCTCGGCCGGGTGCACCCCGAAGGCTTCTTCGGCGTGCCGCGGGTCTGGGAAAAACTGGTGGCCGGCTTGAAGAACATGCTCGCCGCCGCCCCCGAGGAACGGCGCACGGTACTGCTGCAGGCGAACGAACTCCTGCAACGCGGCTACAAACTGCGCGACGCGGGCGAGGAAGTGCCGCCGGAGCTGGCGGAGCAGATCGCCGAAACCGACCGCACCGTACTCGCCCCCGTCCGCCAGATGCTCGGCCTGGACAAGCTGATCTTCTGCTCCAGCGGCGCCGCCGCCCTCCCGCTCGAGGTGCTCTACTTCGTCGCCGGGCTGGGCCTGGAAATCCAGGAGGTGTGGGGGCTTTCCGAGACCAGCGGCGCCGTCACGTCGAACTCCCTCAGCGCTTTCCGGGCCGGCACCGTGGGCCGCCCGGTGGCGGACACCGAGGTGAAGGTGGCGGAAGACGGCGAACTGCTCGTGCGCGGGCCGCTCGTGTTCCTGGGCTATCTCAAGGAAGACGGGACGATCCAGTCGGCGACCGACGAAGAGGGCTGGTTCGCGACCGGCGACGTCGGGGAGATCGACGCCGATGGCTTCGTCCGGATCACGGACCGGAAGAAGGAACTGATCATCACCTCCGGCGGCAAGAACATCGCGCCCACCTCGATCGAAGGCCTGCTCAAGGAGCACCCCCTGATCGGGCAGGCGGTGGCGATCGGCAACGACCGGCCGTACGTGACGGCGTTGATCGTGCTGGACGACGAGATCCTGCCCGGCTGGGCCGCCGCGCAGGGCCTCGGCGAAACCGACCCCGCGGCGCTCGCCGACCATCCCGCGGTGCGGGAGGAGATCGAGCGCGCCGTGGAAGCGGCGAACAACCGACTGTCCAGAGTGGAACAGATCAAGCGCTACCACGTGGTGACCACGCCGTGGACGCCCGAGTCCGGCGAGGTGACCCCGACGCTGAAGCTCAAGCGCCGCGTGATCAACGACCGGTACGGCACGGAGATCGCCGCGCTGTACCAAAAATAATTCCCGCATCGCCTGGAAAAGCTGTGCCGCCACCAGGACCAGCAGGGTCCACAAAGGACGAAGACAGCTCCGGGCGCCGCGGGGAGCACGCAAGACGGGGTTCACGAGATCCATCGTGGCCACAACGGAGCCCCGACCGCACAACTTTTTCGCCGCCTGTGGACAACACGCCGTGTTCCCGGAGTTGTCCACAGGCAGCGCAATTCAGCCTTGACAAACAAGGCGAACCCGGATAACCGCAACCCCGGACAGCCGGTTTCCGGACGATCCCCGGACCCGGAAGCCGTGCTGTCCGGGGTTGGTCAGGCGGTGCGAAGCGGACTGGACGTGCTTTCCGTCCACTTGCGCAACCGGGGCGGGACGCGCTTCTCCAGACCATAAGGCTCCAGATGCGCGGAAAAGACTTCGTCGAACGCGCGCCGCACGGTTTCGGTGTCCCAGGTCTGGCGTTCCAGTATCGGCGCCTTCAAATAGGGCTGGCCCATGATGTGCAGCTGCGGTCCGTTGCACCGAACCAGCTGCCCGGTGATTCCCTCGGCATTGTCCGAAAGCAGGAACAGGACCAGCGGCGCGATCCGGGACGGCGTCCGATCCGGCGGGCAGCTGCGCAGGGACCGCTCCGATTTCCAGACCATCCTGGTGTGCGCGAGCGGGCAGATCGCGTTGACCCTGATCCCGATCTCCTCCAGGTCCAGCGCCCAGGAATAGGTCAGTGAAGCCACCGCGCCCTTGCTCGCCGAATAAACGCCGAGCTTGCGCTGGCCGAGCGACGCTCCGGAAGAGACATTGACGATCGCTCCGCCGTGTCCCTGTTCCCGCATAGCCTTGACGGCGGCGATGCCGGTGTACATCACTCCCAGCACGTTGACTTCCACCAGCTCGCGGACCTGTTCGGCCTCCTCCTGCCACGGCAGCGCCTCGTAGTTGAGGCCCGCGTTGTTGACCAGCCCGTCGATCGCGCCGAACTCGTCCACACACAACTGGACCAGCGCGGACGCCTGGGCTGGATCGGTCACGGTGTGTCCACTGGCGACAGCGGAACCGCCGTAAGCACGAATGTTGCCGGCGGTGCGCTCCGCCAGTTCGAGATCGACATCGTTCACCACCACCCGGCAGCCGGCCTGGGCCAGGTGCACCGCGAACGATTCGCCGAGGCCACGCCCGGCCCCCGTCACCACCACTGCCCGCCCGTTCAGGCCCGCCAGCTCCATATTCATCGTGTCCACTCCCCACTGGCCGGCCCCGACGCAGCCCTGTCCTCGGCTCCACCGGCCTCGGCCCCAGTCTTCGCCCTCCCCACACCGTTGAGACGGAGCTGACGACGAGCGGTCAGCTCGTTGCGCCGAACGAGTGAGCGATGACCAGTGGGACATACTCTCCGACCGGTCAGCGGCACTCCCGGTATCCGCCGTTCGTCGTAGCCCGAACCGTTGCTTTTACCACCGGATGGGCCCAAACCCGGGCTACCGTCGTGCTGTGACTGTTCGCTTCCGGGCTGTAAGCGGCATACTGACTGTTGTCTTTCCTGTCGGTTGGGTGAGTGCCCATACCCGGTACCCCACGGCAGACGACAGAATGCGTGGACGCGGTGCGTTCACCCGGTAGGGGGGAGTAGGGACGGATGGTGAGGACTGAGGCCCGGCCATCGATGCGTGCTGCCCTGGCCAACGGGGAGTTCCGCACGGTGTGGCTCGCGGAGGCACAGTCCACCCTCGGCGACCAGCTCACCACCGTGGCGCTGGCCCTGCTGGTTTATCACCGCACCGGATCCGCGCTGTGGTCGGCCGTGGCCTACGCCCTGACCTTCCTGCCGGCGCTGGCCGGCGGGCTGGGCCTCTCGCAGCTGGCGGACCGGTACCCCAGGCGGACGGTGCTGGTCGTCACCGCCGCGGTGCAGGCGGGTTTCGTCGGCGTGATGGCGATACCGGGGATGCCGCTGGTGCCGTTGTGTGTGCTCGTGGTCTGCGGACGGCTGGCCGGCGCGCCCGCCAATGCGGCGCAGAACGCGCTGACCAGGGAGATCTTCGTCGACGACGAGCTGTACCTGCGCAGCCAGGACATCCGTGGCATCACCACGAACACGGCGATGCTGCTGGGACTGGCCGGCGGTGGCCTGCTCGTGACCACGGCGGGGCCTTCGCTCGCGCTGGCCATCGACGCCGCGACTTTCGCCGTCAGCGCGGTGGCGCTGCACCGCTGGGTGAAACCACGACCCGCCGCCGACGGCGGGCAGGGCAGCTGGTTCGGCGCGATCCGCTGGGTCGCGACGCAGCCGCGGCTGCGCGTCCTGCTCGGCTTTTCCTGGCTCGTCGGCCTCGCCGTCGTACCGGAGGGGCTCGTGGCCCCGCTGGTGCAGGAGATCGGCGCCCCCGATCAGGCGGTGGGCTGGCTCCTCGCCGCGGATCCGCTCGGCTTCGTCATCGGGGTTTTCCTGATGTCGCGCTACGTCTCCGCGGAAGCGCGCAAACGCGCGCTGGGCGTGCTGGCGATACTGCCGACGGCGATTCTGCTGGTGTTCTCCGTGCGACCGGATCTCGTGCTTGCCCTGGTCGCACTGGCGGCCGCGGGTGCGGCCGGTGCCTACATCGTCACGGTGGGCGCTTCGTTCATCACGTGGGTTCCCAACGAACTGCGCGGCGGTGCGGGTGGTTTGTACCGCACCGGGCTACGGGTCGCGCAGGGCGTCGGCGTCGCGATCGGCGGTGTCGTGGCACAGCTGCTCGGTTCGGCCACCGGTGCCATCGTCATCGCGGGCGCGGCCGGGGTGGTGCTCGGAATACCGCTGGCGGTCTCCTGGGCCCGTCTGCAACGAACCGCTGCCGAAACCACCTCTGCGATATGAGTAACGCCGCCGGGTCGCCCGCCGATCCTCATCAGAAGTCGCGGTTTGCCACAACCAGTCACCTCCAGTTTTCCCGACGAAACAAACTTCCACTTACCGACTCGCCGGCTCAGAAGTCGCGGTTGGACACGGAGTACACCTCTCCCGCGGTAGCGAAACGAACAAGATTCAAGGGACGGCTTTCAGAAGTCACGGTTCGACACCGAGGTCCACCTCCACGCACCACGCAAACAATCGAACATCAACCAGCCACCAGGATCAGAAGTCACGGTTGGTCAAGAAGAACACCTCCAATCGGTGCTCGCAAGGGAGCTGCGAAGCGCCGGCATGGGCGAGGTCCTCGCGTGCACGCCACTTCGTATGCGGTGGGATGATACCTGTCGAAGGAAAGTGCCCGGCGTCCTTCCGGGCACAGCAAAGTTACCCCGCCGTGGCCGGGCTCGTCGAGAGAAGGTGACCCAGTGGGACCGCCCCCCTCCAGGCGGGGATCGCACACGCTCCCCGGCGAGCAGGCCGGACAGGAGGGTCCGCGTCCGAACGGCTCCGGCCAAATCAAGGCCACGAACCCGCGTTCGGACACGTCGAGTGATTCTTCGGGCACTCGCCGCTCATTAAGCCCGCGCAATTGGGCTTTGTGGCGGCGGCCGAAGGGATTCATCGCATTCCTGATCGTCGCGGAACTGGTGGCCATTGTCTGGTTCGCGGCGGCAATCGCGAACTCGCCCGTTCTGGCACCTCTCGATTGGTTGCGGTTCGCGATTCTCACGGTCGGCGCGACGGTGCACATCCAGCTCACCCGGCGCCAGGAAGAACGTCGACGGAATCGCGTTCGGACAGTGCTGATCGACCTCACCGCGGTCTGGGTGTTTCCCGCCGCGATTATTCTTCCGGCGCCGCTGACCGTACTACTGGTTCTGCTGATTCGCGCGCAGCACTGGTTCGTCGCCCGGCGCCCGGCGCACAACTTCGTGTTCTCCTCGATCACGCACATGCTGGCGGCCACGGTGGCGCACACCGTGTTCGTGGCTTTGGGCGGGCAGCATTGGGAGGCATTGTCCGTCCTGGGCTCGCTGGGCGAATTCGGCAAGCTCGTCCTGGTCGGACTGGTCTACGAAGCGGTCCAGATCCTTTACGTGGGCAGCATTCTCAGCCTCGCCGGCAAACCGAGCGTGCAGACCGTACTCGGCAGCAAAGCGGACAACCTGCTCGAAGCGATCACGGTCGGACTCGGTGCCATCACGGCGATCCTGCTCGTCGTGCTGCCGCCGACGGTCGCGATCATGGCCGTGGTGACGGTGGTGTTCAACCGGCTCGCGGAGCTCGATCAGCTCCAGGACGACGTGCGCACCGATCCCAAGACGCAGGTGTACAACATGCGCGGCTGGACGGAGTCGGCGGAACGGGCGCTGAACCGGGCCACGAAGTCCGAGGACGGGCTCGGCATCCTGATGATCGACCTCGACCACTTCAAGTGGATCAACGACACCTACGGCCATCCCGCCGGGGATGACGTCCTGCGGAACCTCGCGCAACTGCTGGATGAAGTGACCCGCCCTTCGGACGTCGTCGGCCGGTTCGGCGGCGAGGAGTTCCTCGTGCTCCTGCCCGACACCGACCAGGCGACCGCGACGGGTGCCGCGGAGCGCATCCGGTCGGCGGTCGCGGAACTACGGATCGTCACCACCGACAAGCGCGGCGACCAGACGACGGTGTCGGACCGGACGGCGTCGATCGGCGTCGCGGTCTTCCCCGCGCACGGCGACTCCCTGGAGAAACTCATGCAAGCGGCCGACGCCGCGGTGTACGAAGCCAAGGAAGGCGGCCGGAACCAGGTGCGGGTGGCCGAGCACCGCTCCGTGAACCACTAGGGTGGCGGACCGGCCCGGGGGTTTTCCCGGTGTTGGAATGCCGTTGATCCTGCCACCCTGGAGTTCATGATCGCCCCAGCCGAGACCCCGCGCCTGCGGCGGCCCTTGTCCACCTCGGCCTGGCTGCTCGTGCTGACCTTCGCACTCGTCGGATTCGGTTTCGTCGCGTCGCGCGCGGCGACTCCCGCCGATCAGGGCCCGCCCACCGGCGGCGCCGCCGCGGCAGAACGCGCGATCGACGCGTTGACCCACCCCGGCTCGCAACCGCTCGCACTGAACCTGCTGCCCGCGGACTTCACCCAGGTCACCGGGGTGAAACCGGGCGCGATGCCCGCACTCGACGGAACAATGCGCGCGGTCCACGTGGACGGTGGTTGTTCGACTCCTTGGGGCGACGACAACACCAAATGGGACTACGCGGTCCCGTGCAAGGCGCACGACCTCGGCTACGACCTGTTGCGCTACGCGGACAAGGTCGGCCACCCGCTCGGCCCGGAGGTGCGCGCCTCGCTCGACGCGCGCCTGTCCGACGACATGCACCACACCTGTGACATCAATCCCATGGGCTCGCCGCGGTTGTGCCAGGCGGTGGCGTCCATGTACGCGGCGGGTTTGAAGGTCAACTCCTGGCACCAGCGCTGGGGTCCGCCGGTCGGCGACCCGATCGGCCCGATGCTGGCGGGCGTCGCCGTGATCGGCTGTCTGCTGGTGTTCCGGTTACGCGGCTGGCTGCGTACGCGCCGCGAGCGCCCGGCCCGCAAACTCGAGCCGAAGCCCACGCCCGCGCCCGCTTCGTCCTGGGTGACGCTCGGCGTGACGAGCCTGGTGTTGCTGATCCTCGGTGAATCGGTGATCTCGCTGGCTCGCTGGGCGGGCGCCGACGAGTCGTGGCTGTGGCCGTTCACCTGGCTTGCCCAGTTGGCGCCGGTCTTCTTCTTCGCCGGCGGCCGGGCGAACAGGGCAGGCTGGGAGTCCGTGGCCGACAGCGGTGGCGGCTACCGCCAGTACCTCGCGCACCGGGCGAGCTGGCTGTTGCGGCCCGCGCTGATCTTCGTCGTGGTGACGCTCGTGGTGCCGTTGGCGCTCGAACTGCTGGGAATTCCGGACAGTACGAACGCGACGATCGTCCGGATAGCGCTGCATCCGTTGTGGCTGCTGGCTGTCTACCTGTTGACGATGGTCGCGGCGCCGGTGATGCTCGCGCTCCATCGCCGCGCCGCCGCGGCGAGCACGGTGGGACTGCTGGCATTCGTGGTGCTGGCGGAACTGTCCGCGGGGTGGCTGGGTACGGAAATTCCGCGCTATGCGGGCGCTCTCGGGCTCGCGCTGCTCGCACAGCAGGTCTCGTTCGGTCGCATCGCCGGACGGAGTCGGCTGGTGATCGGCGGGATCACGGCCGCGGCCGGGCTCGCGCTGCTCGTCACGATCGGCGGTGTGGACCCGAATCTGCTGGGCGCCGCGGGAGCGCCGCCCGCGCTCGCCGCGCCGACGCTGCCGGTGCTTTTCCTCGGCGCGGCGCAGCTGTGCCTGCTCGGCCTGTTCGCGAAACCGCTGAACCGGATCACCACGCAGCCCGTGGTCTCCAGCGTGGTCCGGCTGGCGATGCGCGCTCCGATGAGCTTGTACCTCGGCTTCCTCGCCGCGGTGCTGTTGCTCGTCACGGTGGTCTACCTGCCGGTGAACCCGGCCGACGCGCTGGCCTGGCTCGCCGGGCCGCGCCCGTTGACGGCACTGGCGCTGCTCGCGGTCCCCGCGTTGATCATCTTCTGGTGGTTCGAACGGCACTCGGAGGGGTACCTGGTAGTGCACCATCAGCGGCCGACCGGCTGGCTGGCGCACGCCGCGACGGTGCTGGGCACCGGGTTCGCCACCATCGGGCTGTTCGGGTTCGCCCTGACCCGCTTCGGCGGAGACGCAGGCGGATCGGTTCTCGGACTCCCGCTCGACCCGATCCAGAACCTGATCCAGCTCCTGCTCGGGGTGTTCCTGCTGCACACGGTGCGGGTCGGACTCAGCGGCGCCACCAGCACCTGGGTGGTGACGGCGCTGGCCTGCGTGCCGCCGCTGATGGACGTCGCGGACGGGTACGACGTGGACACGGTGACGATCGCGGTGCACGGGCTCACCGCCGTCTTCGCGCTCGCGGCCGCTGCCAGCACCTTGCGTCCGGCCAGAACGGTGGTGCAGAACACTTAAACGAGTGTTGTGAACCACATTCGGAGATCGGTATGCGACGCTACGGCAACCGGGTGACAGGCTGACACGTCCAATGGTCTGGACACCCGTCGGGGAAGGAGGCGTTGGCGTGGACAATCCGCCGCGAAACGAGCGTGGGCCTCGTAGGCCCGCACCGCGGCAGGGACGCCCCACTGACGCCCGATATGTCGGCCCCGCCCGGCGCCCCGCCGGAGGACAGCGTCCGCCGGCACGGCAGACCCCGGCGACAGCCAGGTCCGCCCCACCGCCGAAATCTGGGCCGCCGCCGAGGCGCCGCCCGTCCGCTCCCCCGCCGCCTCCGCGCCGGCGCAAGTTCGGCGCGAAGATCGTGGTGGCCGTGGTCTCGCTGCTCGTGGTGAGCCTGACCGGTTACGCGTGGGCCGCGATGCGGGGTCTGGTCGACGGCCTGACCACCACCGACGTGATCAGCGCGGACCAGCCTGCCGACGGCGCGAGGGACATCCTGCTGGTCGGCATGGACAGCCGGGTCGACGCGCAGGGCAACCCGCTGCCCGAATCGCTCCTGAACGAACTGCGGGCCGGTGTCTCCGATGGTGAGGAGAACACCGACACGCTGATCATGGTGCACATCCCGAACGACGGGAGCAAAGCCGTCGCGATCTCGCTGCCGCGCGACTCGTACGTGAACATCCCCGGGTTCGGCCAGCACAAGATCAACTCGGCGTACGCGCGGGCCAAGGCCGCCGAGCGCTCGAAACTGCAGAGCGAGGGCGACACCGACGCCAAGGACATCGAGCTCAAGAGCAGCCAGGCCGGGGCGAAGACGCTGATCGCGACGGTGCAGCAGCTCACCGGCTCGTCGATCGACAACTACGCCTCGGTCAACCTGCTCGGCTTCTCCGACATCACCAAGGCCATCGGCGGCGTCGACGTCTGCCTGAAGGACAACGTCGACGACAGCTACTCCGGCGCGAAGTTCACCAAGGGCAAGCACACGATCTCCGGGGTCGAAGCGCTTGAGTTCGTCCGGCAGCGGCACGGGCTGCCGCGCGGCGACCTCGACCGGGTCGTGCGCCAGCAGGTCTTCATGGCGGGCATGGCGCAGAAGGTGCTCTCCACCGGGACGCTGACCGACCCCGGCAAGCTCAGCTCGCTCACCGCCGCCATCAAGAAATCGGTGGTGCTCAACCAGGGCTGGGACATCCTCGCGTTCGCCCAGCAGATGAAGAACCTCACCGGCGGGCAGCTGCAGTTCCAGACCATCCCCGTGGTCAACATGGACTACAGCACGCCGGAGGACGGCAGCGCGATCAAGGTGGACCCGAGCCAGGTGCACCAGTTCGTGCAGGGCCTGACCGGTCCGCCGCCGGCGGCGCAGGCCGCGGCACCGACCACCAGCCCCAACGCCGGCACCACCGTGGACGTCCACAACGGAACGTCGAAGGAAGGCCTGGCGGCGACCGTTTCGCAGACGCTGACCGCGCAGGGTTTCACCGGGGGCGAGACGGGCAACGCGACCGGGCGCACCAGCCACACCACCGTCCGGTACCCGGCCGGCGCGAAGGAAGCCGCGCAGAGCGTGGCCACCGCGCTCGGCTCGAAACCGACGCTGGAGCAGGACACCTCGGTGCCCAGCGGACACGTGGTCGTGGTGGTCGGCAGCGACTACAGCCCGCCGACCTCGGAAAACGTCGCGCCCGCCGCGCAGTCTTCCGCCGCGTCGAGCACCAGCGCGCAGGCCCCGGCCACCGATGACCAGGCGATCACCGCCGATGGCATCACTTGCGTGAACTGACCCTGCTCTGTTCAGCCCACCGGCGTTAGCCCAAACGGCCTAATCCGGGAATCAACTCCAACGACTCGGCCGAAGTGACGTAAGAGCGGGCCCCTCAGCGACTTACATACGCGTGGACACCGCTCGGGTTCGACCGGAAGTACCGGCGCAGGGGTGCGGTACTACCGAGGGTCAAGGCAGGGGACTAGGAGTGCTCATCGACAGTGATGTCTATCAACGGGTTCTCGGGGAGGAACTCAGGAAGCTGCGCCGGCGGCGTGGCTGGACGCGCAAGGAGCTGAACCAGCACCTGCAGAGCGACATCTCGCTGCAGACGCTGGCGACCTACGAGCTCGGCACCCGCCAGTGCTCGGTCGTGCGTCTCGTTGAGTTGTGCCTGGCGATGGACGAACTACCTCAGGATCTGCTGGCGAGAGTGCACCGGCGGGTCTTCACCGACGAGCCGGGGAAAGTCCGGCTCGACCTGGCACGGATCGTCGCGGACCGGCAGCACGAACTACTGCCGCTGCGGAGATGGGCCGACGGCCGGATGCGACAGGCCACCGGCACGACGGAAGTTCAGCTCGACCGGCCCGCCCTCGAGCGGATGGCCGAGCTGTGCGGACTCGAGGTCGCGGATCTGCTGACCAGACTGCGATCGATGGCCGCGCCCGCCGCCGGGAGCCTGGATCCCGGCGGGGGCGGATAAGGCCCCGCTCGCCCCGCCGGCTCAGGCGCTACTTGTTGCCTGCGCTGCCGATTAGTTCGAAGTCGGCGGGGCGCAGCTTGCGGGTGTTCAGCCAGTACCGCCAGGTGAAGCCGGGCCAGACCGTCCGGTTCACGCCCTTGCTGTCGAGATACCAGCTCTGGCAGCCACCCTGGGTCCAGACGCCCTTGTTGAGCTTGCGCTGGATCTCGTCGTTGAACCTCGTCTGCACGTCGGTCCGCGGGACCAGCGCGTGTGCGTCCTTTTCCTCGACCAGCCGGATCGCTTCGGCGATGTAGCGGATCTGCGACTCGATCATGAAGACGACCGAGTTGTGCCCGAGGCCGGTGTTCGGCCCGAGCAGGAAGAACAGGTTCGGGAAACCGGCGACCGTGATGCCGAGGTGCGTCTGCATCCCCTCGCCGGCCCATTCCTTGGACAGGTTCCGGCCGTCCTCGCCGATGATGTCCAGGTTGTCGAAGGCGTCGGTGACGTGGAAGCCGGTGCCGAAGATGATCGCGTCCACCTCGTGCTCCACGCCCGCGGTGTCCACGATGCTGTGCGCCTTGACCTCGGCGACGCCGTCGGTGACCACGTCCACGTTGTCCCTGGCCAGCGCCGGGTAGTAGTCGTTGGAGATCAGCACGCGCTTGCAGCCCATCACGTAGTCCGGGGTGAGCTTGGCGCGCAGCTCCGGGTCGGAGACGGCGCGGTCGATGTTGGACTTGGCCAGCAGCTGGCCGATCTTCATCACGCCGGGATGCCCGTTGAACCCGACCGCGCGGGCCTCGAGCATCCAGTACAGCAGGCTGCGGTAGGCGCGCTGGACGCCCGGCACCTTGTCGAACAGGTTCTTCGCCCACTCCGGCATGGCGTGGTCCGGCTTCGGCATGACCCACGGCGGGGTGCGCTGGAACAGGGTGAGCCGCTCGACGTCGGGCGCGATGGCCGGGACGAACTGGATCGCGCTCGCGCCGGTGCCCACCACCGCGACGCGCTTGCCGCGCAGGTCGTAGTCGTGGTTCCAGCGCGCCGAGTGGAACTTCTCGCCCTCGAAGTTCTCGATGCCCTTGAGGTCGGGAGTCTGCGGCAGGTGCAGCGCGCCCACGCCGTTGACAAGGTGCGTGCCCGCGAACTCGTCGCCGCCCCTCGTGGCGACGTGCCAGCGGTGCTCGTCGGAATCCCAGCGCGCGCCGGTCATCTCCTGGCCGAACCGGATGAACCGGTACAGGTCGTACTTCTTCGCGACCCCGCGCAGGTAGTCCCAGATCTCGGGCTGCGGGGAGAACGAACGCGTCCAGTTCGGGTTCTGCTCGAACGAGAACGAGTACATGTGCGACTGGATGTCGCACGCGCAGCCGGGATAGGTGTTGTCGCGCCAGGTGCCTCCGACCTCGTGCGCCTTCTCCAGGATCACGAAGTCCTCGCGTCCCTGTTTACGCAGCTGGATGGCCATGCCGAGACCGGAGAACCCGGTGCCGACGATGATCACGCCCGTCTCGGTCCGCTCACCCATTACTTCCTCCGCATCGAGCCGCTTAGGTGTTACCGCGAGTCCACCTTACTTGAAGTAGGTTACTTCCGGTAGAGTCAATCCCGTGAGCACCACCCCCAGTCCCCGGAAGCGCATGCCCAGGGCCGAGCGCGAACGCCAGATGCTTCAGGTCGCCGAAGAGGTGTTCGCCGAGCGGGGGTACGTGTCCGCGTCGATGGACGAGATCGCGGAACGGGTCGGCGTGTCGAAGCCGATGCTCTACGAGTACTTCCATTCCAAGGAAGGGCTGTTACTGGCCTGTATCGCCCAGTCGCGCGCCGAACTGCGTGAGGCGACCGAGGAGGCCGTCCTGGGCGCCACGTCCGCTGAAGAGGCGCTCAGGCGTGGTTTGCGAGCCTTTTTCGTGTACATCCGCGAGCGGCGGCAGGCGTGGTCACTGCTGCGGCACGAGATGGCGCTGATCGGCACCGGCGCGTCGGACGAGATCGAGGAGACCCGGCGTCAGCAGACGGACCTGATCGCGAAGCTGATGACGGGATACTTCGGCGTGGGGTCCCCCCTGCGGGTGGAAGCGACCGCCGAATTCGTCGTCGGAGCGTGCGAACGGCTCGCCGTGTGGTGCGAACGGCATGCCGAAGTGACACCTGATCGGGCGACAGATTACGCAATGGACGTGCTCTGGACCGGGCTGCGCGAACGCGCACAGTGACCTCGTTTGCGTCAACCGTGCAAATGCACGTGCATCGTCACCTGCAATGGTCACCCTGAGCACACTTGGTGCGTTTGCTTGTCACACAGAGTCGTATTGGGGTATCGATAGAGGTCGACAAAAAGTTCGGCGAACGGCGGCTCAGGTGCGCCTGATCGGGTGAGAGCGATCGGCGTCACGGAACGGCGGTAACCCGCTCTCAGCAGCGGAACAGCAGCCAGTGGCAGGGGTGTGGAGACAATGGCGGAACCGATCACGGCCATTTACGTTCAGCAGGACGACGACTGGAGCGTCACGGTCTCGGGTGGGGACAAGACGCTGAAGCGGCACGCGCCGGGCATCATCGCAGCGCGTGACAGCGTGGACCAGCTCGTGGACGAACTGGGGGCGACGGCGAAGGGGGCGACCGTCGTGCACCTGCTCAACGGGAGCGCGCTGGAGTTCACCGCGGCTTACATGACGGCGCGACTGACCAGGCCGGAGATGGCCCCGCTCGAGGTGCCCGCGCAGGACGCCGACGAGAAGGCGGAGTCGGGTGAGGCCGTGCCGGAGCAGCAGAAGGACGAGTCGGCGGGAAAACCCAAGAACAAGGCGGCCAGGAAAGCGAAGCTGACCGCTGACATCGGGGACGCAATGGAGAGCGCGAAACTGCCTGCCGCGTCGGGCTCGGTGACCGTGGCCAAGGCCACGGTCCCGTCCGCCCGTAGCTGACCTCAGCGGAACAGCTTGCGCACCAGCAGCGCGACGATCAGTACGCCGGCACCGATGAGCGGGAACTTCACCTTGGGGTCCTCGAGCTTCGCCAGCGCACTGGTCTTGGCGGAGTCGGCCAGCTTCTTCGGGTTGGCCTTCTCGCCGAGCTGGTCCAGAGTCGAAGCCAGCGCGTCGCGGGCCTGCTCGATCTCACGCTCGATGGTGTCGGGGTCGCGGGCCACCAGTCCTCCTCAGCTTGACAGGGCACCACCGTAAATCACCGCCATGGGCCGGGCGTACCGGCCACGCCGGAAACCCGGTGTGGTCCGGACGCTAGGCTGGCAGGCGTCGCGCCCGTAGCCCAATTGGCAGAGGCACACGGTTTAGGTCCGTGCCAGTGAGAGTTCGAGTCTCTCCGGGCGCACTCACGGTGGGGGCAACACATCGGCCACTGCCGCGACGTCGTCGAGCTGATCATCGGAGGGGCGCCCCCGGAGGGCCTCCGTCTCGGTGATGACGAAGAGCGAACCGTCCAAGCGCGAGCGATAGTGCTGGCCCGTGAAATGCACGCCGCCCAGTCCGAGTACCTCGCTGCCGAAAGGCCGTACGTCGCCTGAGCCGTACGAATCTTCGACCTTCTTCAGTTCGGCGGCCGAGGTCGCGGACGGCATTTTCACCCACACCACGGAACCGACGATCACGGCGCCGTTGTCATCGCTCACCGCGAACAGCAACTGATCGAGATCGGTGCAGGGATGGCTCAGGAAGAACTGCTGCACCTGACCATACGACTGCACCCCACAACGCAGGTCCTGTTTGACCACGCGCTCGATCTCCTTCAGCGACATCCGTTGCCAGGCCTGGGTTTCATCGCCCTTCTTCGCCTCGGTCTTGCCGCGCGCCGTGCGGGCGGCGGCGCTGTCCGCACCGGTCGCCGTATCCAGACCGGCGCCGACCGACGTCACGACATCCCCACTACTGCCGAATGCGACAAAACTGGCGACCAACGCGGCCCCGAGAGCGCCGCCCGTCGCCTTTGTCCACCTTCCGCGCGAGTCTCTGGGTTGATTCGGGTCGTACCGCACAAAAGCTCACCCCAGCATCGATCGACTTCAGCCGTCGACCTTGGCGTGAACCCGTGCACGAAGGAAACCGCGTCCGGGGACGAACACTCGGATGCCGAATGTTCGTCACCCGGATGCCGGAGTGTCAGGGGGCCGGGACCGGTGGGGTGCCGTGGGTGTGGAAGGACTCGATCGTCTTCAGGCCCCACGCCTGGCCCTTCGCGCGCTCGGCTTCGGTCCAGGTGACGGTTTCCCAGTCCGGCGCGAGGATCAGCCGCGCCACCGGGTTGCACAGTTCGATCCGGTTGCCGCCGGGCTCATAGACGTACAGGAAGAACGTCTGCTGGATCGCGTGCTTGTGCGGCCCCGTCTCGATGAAGACACCGTTCTCCAGGAAAATGTCCGCCGCCCGCAGGATGTCTTCACGCGTGTCGGTCGCGAAGGCGATGTGGTGCAGCCGCCCGTTGCTGCCGGTCCAGTCGCTCGTGTAGACGATGTCGTAGGACTTCTGTCCGAAGTGGAGCCACTGCGCGCCCAGATTGCCGTTGTCCAACCGAATCTGCTCGGTGGCCCGCGCGCCCAGCAGGTCGCGGACGAAGTTGCCGTTGGGTTCCACGTCCGCGGCGAGGAAGTTCACGTGGTCGAGCCGGCGCACGCACACGCCGCGGCCGGGGTACGCCTGCGCCTGGTTCTTCAGCGCGGGCCGCAGCTCCTCGGGCGGGTCGTACCGCTCACTTTCCCAGTACAGCTCGTATTCGTGCCCGTCGGGATCGGTGAACAGGTAGGTGGGGCCGATCCCGGCGTCGCCATCGATCCAGCCGATGCCGCGGCCCGCCGCGTCGATCGCCTTGACCCGGCGGTCCAAAGCCTCCTGGCTCGACGCGCGCAGCGCGGTGCGCCGGATCCCGGAAGTGTGCGAGCCGGTCAGTTTCAGGCTGTGGTGCTCGTAATCGTCCCACGTGCGCAGGTACACCGAATCCCCGTCGCGGCCGTTTTCGGTCAGGCCCATGACATGCGTGAAGAACCACAGGCTCTTCTCGGGCTCGGGGGTGAGCAGCTCAACGTGCCCGATGTGGGCGACATCGTGCAGCAGGCTCGTCATCGATCCTCCTAGCTACGGGGAAAAACAGTGCCGTCGAACAGTTTCCGCGCGGTGCGCACCACGCCGGCGCGGCGCACCCGCGCTCCGTCGAGCTCGACTTCGACCTCGAGGTGGCCGGTCGGGTGCTCGATGTCGAGCCGGTTCCCGGACGGCCGCGCCAGGTCGTGCCCGACCGCGCCGTCCAGCAATGCCGCCGTACCAACGGTTACCGCGCCGAGCACACCGATGGACGTGTGCGGTTCGAGCGGAATGTACGTGCGGGTGCACAGCGTCCCGCCGTCGCGCGGCGCGGCGACGAACGTGGTCTTCGGGATCGACGCGCCGTCGACGTCGCCGAGCCCCATCAGCTTCCCGGCCTGCAGCCGCAACGACTGCACGCGTTCGACGAGCGCGGGATCCTTGAGCTCGTCGAGGGTTTCGTACCCGGTGAGCCCGAAATCCCCGGCCGCCACCACGACCACCGGCATCCCGTTGTCGATGCAGGTGACCTCGACGCCGTCGATCACGTCGCGCAGGTTGCCCGTGGGCAACAGGCTTCCGGTCGACGAACCCTCGGTACCGGTGAAGTCGAGGGTGATCGGCGCGGCCGTGCCGGGAACACCGGAGATGGCCGTGTCCCCGTCGTAGTTCACGACACCGCCGGGGGTTTCGAAGGTCGCGGTCGCCACCGCGTCCGAGTTGACCTGGTAGATCCGCACGCTCGTGGTTTCGCCGCCGGGCTCGACCAGGCCGCGTTCCACCGCGAACGGCCCGATCCCGGCCAGGATGTTCCCGCAGTTCTGGCGCGTGGACACGGTGGCCTCGCCGACACCGAGTTGCAGGAACAGATAGTCCACATCGGACTCCGGACGGTCCGAACGCGACACGACGGCGACCTTGGAGGTCAGCGGATGCGCGCCCCCGATGCCGTCGATCTGGCGCGGGTCCGGACTGCCCATGATGCGCAGCAACAGCTCGTCGCGCTCGGCCGGATCCGCGGGCAGGTCCTCGGCGAGGAAGTACGCACCCTTGGAGGTGCCGCCGCGCATCATCAGGCAGCGCACCCCGTTCACAGCCCGTACTCCTCCGCCGTCACGTACTCGACGCCGAGCTCGGCGAGCTTTTCGCGCAGGCCGTACCTGTCGAGGCCCAGCTCGCCCTCACGGAACGCCGCGCGGGTGGCCTCCTCCTTCTCCAGGCGCGCCTGGGACTTCTCCAGACCGCGGTCCACGTCCCCCCGCGGCACGACCATCACGCCGTCGTCGTCGGCGAGGATCGCGTCGCCGGGGCGGACCAGCTGGCCGCCGATGGTCACCGGGACGTTCACGGCACCCGCGGTCGCCTTGACCGTGCCCTGCGCGCTGACCGCCGCGGACCACACGGGGAAGCCCATCTCGTGCAGCTCCGCGACGTCGCGGACACCAGCCGCCGTGACGAGCCCGCGCACGCCGCGCACCTGCAGCGCGGTGGCGAACAGCTCGCCGAACATGCCGTCCGTGCTGGGGGACGTGGTGGTCACGACGAGCACGTCACCGGGCCGGCACTGCTCGACGGCCGCGTGGATCATCAGGTTGTCCCCCGGCCAGCTCACGACGGTGACCGCGGTGCCGCCGATCCGGGAACCGAGGTGCACCGGCCGCAGCTGAGGGCCGAGGAAACCGGTGCGCCCCAACGCTTCGTGCACCGTGGCGACGCCGTACCCGGCCAGCTTGTCGACCTTTTCGATCTCGGCCCGCGGAGGATCGGTGACGATCACGTTCTTCATACCGGCACCACCGTCACAGTCATCGCAGACATCTCCCTACCTCGAAGCTCTGCCACGACCGTAGAAGATACCCGCCAATATTGTCAACAATTTGGTTGACAGCCGGTGCTAAGTCGCCCGGCGGCCGGTGAACGCCAGGAGCCGCGCGCTCGCGTCCGCGGTCGGCCGCACGGGCAAGGGCGGGTCGAAGCGGCCGGGACGGTCGGCGTCGACGAGAAAGAGGGGCGCCAACTCCAGCAGCTCCTCGGCGAGTCTGTCCGGCAACGGCCGGGGATGGCCGCAGGCCTGCGCGATATCCCAGCCGTGCACGGCGATCTCGACCGCGCCCGCGCTGGTGAGGATGCTCGTGGCCAGGGGATTTCCGCCGACAGACACGCTTTCCGGGCCATCCGTCCACGCGCCGAGCAGCAGCCGGGCGCGGGCGCGGAGGGTGTCCATCGGGTCGCCGCCTTCGGCATCGGGCGCGACCAGGTCGACGCGCCCGATGTCGGCGGCTTCGTACAACGCGAGAAGGGAGTCGTTCAGGTGCCCCAGCAGGGTCGCCAGGTCCCAGCCCCGGCAGGGCGTCGGACGCGGCAGGTGCTCCTGCCGGACGAGATGCAGGCTGCCGAAGGTGTAGTTCACCGCGCGTTCCAGCAGGCCGATCCCACCCAGGAGCGCCGCCGCGCCGTCTTCGATCATTTGGCGGGAACGCTCTCCGGCAGTCCGAACTTCGCGAACAGGCTGGTGTCGAAGAAGCACGACACGTGCGTGATCCGGTCGCCCGAGATCGTCAGGATCGGCATGTTGAACGGCACGTAGACGTCTCCCGCCTTCATGTACAGGCCGAAGCCGGGCTGGCCGTTCGCCTCGATCGGGATGAGGTGCATGTCGCCGGGCCCCTGCGCCGGGCATTGGACGTCGATGAGCCGCGCGATGTTCTCGTTGCCCTGGTACCAGCCGACGAACGGCGGCATCTCCCAGATGGCGTCCTTCGTGAACAGGTCGACCATCGCGTTGACGTCCTTGGCCTCGAACACGGCCACGAACTTCTCCAGCAGCTCGCGCTGGTCCGCGGCGGTGGGCTCGACCACCTCGTCCTCGCGCGGGGTCGCCTGCTCCAGCTGGGTGCGCGCCCGCTGCAGGATGCTGTTGACCGCGGTGGTGGTCGTGTTGAGCACCTCCGCGACTTCGGCGGCGCGCCACTGCAGGACGTCTCGCAGGATCAGCACGGCACGCTGCCGCGGCGGAAGGTTCTGCAGCGCGGCGATCAGCGCCAGCCGGATGGTTTCGCGGGAGGTGACGATCGAGGCCGGATCCGCGCGATCCGCGCCGACCATCGCGTCCGGCACCGGCTCCAGCCACGGCACCTCGGGCTGCTCGACCAGCTCGTCGCCGGCCTGCGAGCCCGGGTTGCCCAGCCCCGTCGGCAGCGGGCGCTTGCCCCGGTTCTCGAGCGCGGTGAGACAGACCCGGGTGGCGATCCGGTACAGCCAGGTGCGCAACGAGGAGCGGCCCTCGAAGCGCTCGTAGGACTTCCAGGCCCGGATGTAGGTCTCCTGCACCAGGTCCTCGGCATCGTGCACCGAACCGAGCATCCGGTAACAGTGCGCGAGCAGTTCGCGTCTGAAGGGGTCGGCCTGACGGAGGAAATCCTCGTCCGCCGGCCGTTCTGTCATCGTCATGGTCATAAGGATTCCCTTCTCCCACGTCAGAAGTACAGACCGGACACGGACCGCTAATTCATCGGTACGGAGGCGATGAATTTTCCGGGGCGGAAATCAAGGCCTTGGTGAAGGCCTCCGGCAGGCCGGGCCTCTTCGGCCTGCGGCCCTCGCCAGTCCCAGCTCGCTCGGGTTCCAGAGCAGCCGCCGCGTCACCACCACCTCAGGACACCCGTCCTGAGGCTTGGAACTACCGTCCCAAGCCCGTATCCCGGCAAAGCGTGGCCGACCGGCTGCCGAGACCCATCCGGATGACGCGCGGCTCCGAATGCCGAACGTGCAAGCTCACTCGAACCCCGCCCAGCGTCGCGTCGCCGTGATCGGCTCCGGAGTGTCCGGGCTGACCGCCGCCTACGTGCTGCGCAACGACCGCCACGTGACGCTCTTCGAAGCCGACGACAGGCTCGGCGGGCACGCGCACACCCACGACGTGACCACGCCCGACGCCCGCGAGATCCCGGTGGACAGCGGGTTCATCGTGCACAACGAGCGCACCTACCCCACCCTGCTGCGCCTGTTCCGCGAGCTCGGAGTGTCCACACAGGACACCGAGATGTCGATGAGCGTGCGCTGCGAAGGCTGCGGACTCGAATACGCCGGCGCGCGCCGGCTCGACGGTGTGTTCGCCCAGCGCGCTAACCTGTTCCGGCCTCAGTACCTTCGGATGCTGGCCGAGGTGAAGCGCTTTCACCGGCACGCGCACCGCGTGCTCGACCACCCCGACGCCGGCGACACCACGCTCGGCGCGTTTCTCGCCATCGGCGGCTATTCGACGTACTTCGTCGACCACTTCCTGATCCCGCTGGTGTCCGCGGTGTGGTCGGCGGGCGGGCAGCTCAGCAAGCGGTACCCGGCCCGGTACCTGTTCACTTTCCTGCGCCACCACGGAATGCTGTCCGTCAGCGGCTCGCCGACGTGGCGCACCGTCACCGGCGGATCGCGGTCCTATGTGGACAGGGTCGCGAAGAACCTCACCGCCGTGCACACCGCCACCCCGGTGCGCGCCGTGCAACGACACGCGGACGGTGTGACCGTGCGCGATGAAGCCGGCGACAGCCACGAGTTCGACGAAGTCGTGCTCGCCACTCACGCCGACCAGGCCCTGCGGCTGCTCGCCGACCCCACGCGCGCCGAACGCGAAGTGCTGTGCGAGTTCCGCTACTCGCGCAACACAACCGTGCTCCACACCGACGAGTCGGTGCTGCCGAAGGCGCGGGCCGCCCGCGCTTCGTGGAACTACCTCAAGCCCGTTTGCCACACCAGCGAGAGCCCCGTGCTCGTCACGTACGACATGAATCGCTTGATGCGCCTGGACGAACCGGTCGGCTACCTCGTCTCCCTGAACCGCCCCGCCGTCGGTAAGGTCCTCGCGGAGATGGTCTACGAGCACCCCGTCTACACGCCGAAAGCCCTTGCCGCACAACGAAGGCTGCCCGAACTGAACACCGGCCGGACCGCGTACGCCGGGGCGTACCACGGCTGGGGGTTCCACGAGGACGGCTGCGCGTCGGGGGTGCGGGCCGCCGCCGCGCTGGGTGTCCGCTGGTGAACGCGATCTACGACGCCGTGGTGACCCACACCCGGCGCGCGCCGCACCGCCGGTTCTCGCACCGGATGTACCTGTGGCTGGTGGACCCGGACGCCCCGCCCGAACTGCCATGGTGGCTGCGCCCGTTCGCGCGGTTCGAAGGCGCCGGCGATCTCCGCGAATGGCTGAAGCTACAAGGCATCCGGCGCCCTGGCCGGATCACGATGCTCGCTCAGGCCAAAGTGCTCGGGTACGTGTTCAACCCGCTCACGGTCTATTGGTGCGAAGCGGGGTACGTCGTCGCCGAGGTGCGCAACACCTATCGCGGGATGCATCGCTACTTAGTGCGACCGGACGACTCCGGAAGCGCGAGCGCGGACAAGGAGTTCTACGTCTCGCCCTTCCTGCCCATGCACGGCCGGTACCGGCTGCACCTGCCATACCCGGACGAGGAGCTGAACCTGGTGGTCTCGCTCCGGCAGGACGGCCGCACGAGCCTCGCCGCCACTGTGCGCGGCCGTCGGCTGCCCGCGACTCCGGCCACCCTGCTCAGGATGTTGCTCACACGCCCGTTGACGCCGCAGCGCGTCTCCTTGTCGATCAGGTGGCACGGCATAGCTTTGTGGATGCGCCGTGTCCCGATCGTCCCGCGGAAATCGGAGAGGAACCGATGACTGAACCCTGGTCCGAACTCGCGATCGTGCCGAACTCGCCCGGGCGGGCGTGGGCGGCCGAGAAGCTGTTCCGGTTCGCCGTGCGCGATCTCGCGGTCACGGTCGAACTCGGCGCCGAACGGCTCGGCCGCGGCGGCCCGGTGTTGCGGATCGACCGGCCGCGCGCGTTCTTCCACCGGCTCGGCGCGGACGCGAAGATCGGCTTCGGCGAGTCCTACATGGCCGGTGACTGGTCCGCCCCGGAGCCGGCGGACGCGCTGCTCCCGTTCGCCGAACGGCTCGCGAACCTGGTGCCCAAACCGCTGCAGTCGTTGCGGCGCTTCGTGGACGCCGCGAAACCGGGCAGCGAGCGCAACACCGTCGAGGGCGCGCGGCAGAACATCCACCGCCACTACGACCTGTCGAACGAGCTGTTCGCGGAGTTCCTCGACGAGACGATGACCTACTCCTCAGCGTTGTTCGAGCCCGGCTCGGACGACCTCTCGGCCGCCCAGCGCAACAAGATCGACGCGATCCTCGACCTCACCGGAGTGCGGGAAGGCACGCGGTTGCTGGAGATCGGCACCGGCTGGGGCGAGCTCGCGCTGCGCGCGGCCAAGCGTGGCGCGCATGTCACCAGCCTGACCATCTCGGCGGAACAGCAGACCCTCGCGCGCAAACGAGTGGCCGAGGCCGGGATGCAGGACCGCGTGGAAGTGCTGCTGCGCGACTACCGCGAAGCCACCGGCAGCTACGACGCGGTCGTCAGCGTGGAGATGATCGAGGCCGTCGGCGAGGAGTACTGGCCCGCGTACTTCGCCGCGCTGGACCGGTTGCTGGCGCCCGGCGGGCGGGCCGGCGTGCAGGCGATCACGATGCCGCACGACCGGATGGTGGCCACGCGGAAGTCCTACACGTGGATGCACAAGTACATCTTCCCCGGCGGGCACCTGATGTCGGTGCGGGCTTTCGAGGACGCCGTCCGAGGCTACACATCGCTGCGCGTCGACGAGCGACGCGGCTTCGGCCAGCACTACGCACGCACGCTTCGCCAGTGGCGCCAACGGTTCCTGGCCGCGTGGCCGCGTATCACGGACCTCGGCTTCGACCAGACGTTCCGGCGGATGTGGGAGTTCTACCTCGCCTACTGCGAGGCCGGGTTCCGCGCCGGCTACCTCGACGTCTACCAGTTCGGGCTGAGCAAGCGGTAGGCCCATCGCGGTCACATCAGGAACCAGACCGAGGGCTCGGTCGTCGGCTTGGCCGAGCCACCCGCCGGTTCCACCGTCATCGCGATCTCGTCGACGCCCTGGATGCCGTCGAAGACCAGCGGCGCGGTGGACGTGCCGCCGGGGCCGAGCACGCCGATCGAATGCGGCGTGCCGTTGACGATCGCCCACGCCTGGTAGGTCGAGGTCGACGGCTGGTCGGGCATCCCGGCCACCAGCAGCATCCCGCGGTTCAGCTGCCGCGACACCATCACGCTGCCCTCGCCGACCTTCGCGCCCGTGCCTGGAATGGCCTGGAGGTCTTGTGCCGCAAGGAGTTCCGCGACCTCGTTCGCCTGGCCCCGCGCCTGGGACAACTCGCCGCGGGTCTGGTCGAGCTCGCTCTGCGTGTTGAGCGCGACCACCCCGAGCCCCACCGCCGCGGCGACCGCGACGGCAGCGGCGACGGACACCAGCCGGATGGCCCACGGGCTGCGCTCGCGCCGCTGCTTCTCGGGCCGCGCGGGGCGAGGCGGATCCTGCCGGACACCGGCGATCCTGTTCAGCACCGCTTGTTTCATCGTGGCAGGCGGCTCTTCCGAGACGGCGAGACCGAGGCGGACCGCCGTGGCCCGCAGTTCGGCCACCTCCTGGCGGCACTCGGGACATTCGGCGAGGTGCCGTTCGAACTGGCGTCGCTCCAGCTCGTCGAGCGCGTCGAGCGCGTACGCACCTGTCAGCGTGTGCACGTCCGGAGCTGTCATCGGCCCACCCCCAGGCAGTCGCGCAGCCGGATGAGACCGTCGCGCAGCCTCGTCTTGATCGTCCCGAGTGGACTGTCGAGCAGTTCGGCCACCTCGGGATAGGTGTGCCCGCCGTAGTAGGCGAGCACCACGGATTCACGTTGCAGCTCGGTCAGGTTGGACAGGCAGCGGCGCACCTGCTCGCGTTCGAGCCGGGCGGCGACGGCCTCGGAGACCTGGTCGAAGTCCGGCCCCGGCGAGACCGAACCGGCGCGCTTCTCGCGATCCGCCCTGGCCTGCGCGGAGCGCACCCTGTCCACGGCACGGCGATGCGCCAGCGTCAGGGCCCAGTTCACCGCGCCGCCCTGCGCCGGGTCGAAGCGCGTCGCGGTGCGCCAGAGCTCGACCAGTACTTCCTGGGTGACCTCCTCGGACTGGGCCACGTCCCGTACGACACGCCGCACCACGCCGAACACGGGCGTGGCGACCACCGCGTACAGCTGCTCGAAAGCCGCCTCGCTGCCGCGCGCGACCTGCGTGAGCAGGTCTTCCGGGGAGGGCCCCGGTGGGCCTGACGGCCGCATCGCCCGCACCGACTCGTCCATGCACCGATCCTTCCGTACTTCGCTGCTGGTTGTTCGGTGCGGCGGCGGTTGTGGATTGGCGCAGCAGTCGGTTTCAGTGAACGAAACTCATGTTTGGTTTTTACTCCATTCGGAGTATTGTCCGCTGTGCGTACGGCAGTGAAAATGGTCGCGCACAAGCACCGGCCGCCCTCCTCAAGGCGGACCGGCCCGAGCCCGGGCGTTTCCCCTCCTGTGCACCACCGGGCTCAGGGAGTCCCTCGGCGGCGCCTCTCCCTACCTCCCGCCCGCCGAGGGCCTCCCACCGTATTGATGCTTCCTCCGCCGAACGCTCAGGCCCGAGCCAGCCGCAATCGCCGGTGGGCGGCCATGCGCACCGGGGCGTTCACGCCGCCATAGCCCAGATAGCCGCCTACGCGCTGGACCACTTCGAAGAACACCCGTGAACCCAGCAACTCCGTGTAGAAGTGCAGGAACTCCCCATCCTCGTCGCGGTCGTACAACACCGAGTACTCGCGCAAAGAAGCCAGCAGCTCCGGGGAAAGCGCGAGCCTGGCGTCGAGGTCGTCGTAGTAGTTGTCCGGGATCTTCAACAACGGCGCGCCGTTCTCGCGCATCGCACTGGCGCTGGCGAACACGTCGTCCGTCGCGAAGGCGATGTGCTGCGGGTCCGGCACGCCGGGCGCCCACTCGCCGCGGCGCAGCAGGGAAACGTTCAGTGAGATCCGCACATCGCGCGCCGCGTTGGTCACCGCGCGGCTGCGGACGAGGCCGAAGGGCGCGGCGAACTCCGTCGGCAACTCCGGCCGCAGGCCCAGCACGGTCCGGTAGAACAGCGCGGCCTCGTCGAAGTTGTCGAACGGCTGACTGAGCGAAACATGATCGGTCCGGGTCAGCCCGGCGCCCCCGTCGTCGACCCGCCCGGTCGGCTCGAAGTCCTGCTGCCAGCCCTCGCCGCAGAAGAAGACCGCCGTGCCGTCCGGCGCTTCCACCCACGGCAGGCTGACCTGCTCCCGCGAGAGCTCGTGCGAACGGAACGCCTCGGCCCGCGCGATCGAGCGCTGCGGGTCCGCGCTTTCCACCGCCAGCGCGCTGATCTCCCCCGCGCCCTCGTTGAGCACCACCCGCGCCGCGCCCTGCCGCCACAGCTGGACCGGCTTGCTCGGATGTTGACCGACGTGCGTGAACCCCATGCGGCCCAACGCGTTCGCGATCTCGGGACCGGTGACGGCCAGTTCCGTGAAGGCGTGCCCGGACAGCTCCGGCGCGGCCGGCATCTCGTGCTCCTGCAACAACAGCAGCGAGCGCATCGCGTCCACCGCGGCCCGGTGCGGATCGGACTGCCGGAACACGTCGTTGAACACCTCCAGCGACAGCGGGCCGGAGTAGCCGGTGGACAGCACCTTCTCGACGAACCCGGTCAGGTCGAACGCGCCCTGGCCGGGAAACAGCCGGTAGTGCCTGCTCCACTGCAGCACGTCCATGTGCATCCGCGGCGCGTCCGCCAGCTGCAGGAAGAAGATCTTCGAACCCGGGATCGTGCGGATCGCGGCGAGGTCGCTGCCGCGGGAGAGCACGTGGAAACTGTCCAGGCACAGCCCGAGCGCGGGGTGGTCCGCGCGCCGCACGATCCGCCACGAGTGGTCGTAGGTGTTGACGAAGCGGCCCCACGCCAGCGCCTCGTAGGCGATCCGCATCCCGCGGTCGGCGGCGCGGGAGGCCAGCGCGTGCAACTGCTCGGCCGCGAGATCGTCATCGTCGACCGCGTCCGGGGAGACGGACGAACAGACGAGCACCGTGTCGGCACCCAACTCGGCCATCACGTCGAACTTCCGCTCCGCACGGCGAAGATTGGCCGCGAGCACGTCCGGCGGCACGGCCTCGAAATCGCGGAACGGCTGGTAGAGGTCGATCGACAGGCCGAGGTCCGCGCAGCGCCGCCGCACCTCGGCCGGCGAGAACGGGGCGACCACGAGGTCGTTCTCGAACAGCTCGATCCCGTCGAACCCGGCCTCGGCGGCCGCGGCCAGCTTGTCCTCCAGCGTGCCCGACAGGCACACCGTGGCGATCGTCTTCCTCTGCACGTCTTCTCCTCCGCGGTGGACGGACCAATCGGTGAGTTCTACGGTGCGGCGTATGCCCTCAGCTACCCCCGAACGGCAGCGCGACGCCGACCGAACGCGCGCCGAGATCCTCGACGTGTCCACCCACGAATTCGCCGACCAGGGCTACGCCGGGGCGCGGGTGAACGAGATCGCCGCCAAGACCCGGACGACCAAGCGGATGATCTACTACTACTTCGGCAGCAAGGAGGGCCTCTACGTCGCGGTGCTGGAGCGCGCGTACTCGGTGATCCGCGCGCAGGAGCAGGAGCTCGACGTCGAGCACCTCGACCCCGTCGAGGCGCTGCGGCAGCTGGCCGAGCTGACGTTCGACCATCACGAGTCCCATCCGGACTTCATCCGGCTGGTCAGCATCGAGAACACGCACCACGCCGAGCACCTGCTCAAGTCCTCGGTGCTGACCACGCTGGCCAACCCGGCACTGGACGTGGCGTCCCGCATCCTCGACCGCGGCCGCGCCGAGGGCCGCTTCCGCGACGACGTGGACGCGCTCGACGTGCACATGCTGATCAGTTCCTTCTGTGTCTTTCGCACGGCCAACCGGCACACCTTCAACGCGATCTTCGACCGCGACCTGCTCGACCCCGGCCGCCGCGAGCACTACCGGAAGATGCTCGGTGAGCTGGTGATCGACTACCTGACGGCGACTTGACCACAACTCACCATCTGGTACATAACCGGACGGTACATTAACCCGGACGGCCCCGCTCCCGCAACGGAGCACGACTCCTCGCCGGGGCGAGCTGACCCGCCGGAGCACGCGTCGGAGGAGAAGTGCGGTGGCGTTCGTGGTCCGACGGCGGACTGCGGTCGGTAGCAGGTGAATCACTGACCGCGCACCGGCCGGGAGTCCACAGTGGACCCACAGCGGCAACACGCCGGAAGTGCCAAGCTTGAGCCATGACCAACGATCGCAACGTGCTCGGCGGCGAGCTGGAGTCCTGCGGAACCGAACCCCGCACCGGGTTCCACCGGACGGGTTGCTGCACCACCGGCCCGGACGACCTGGGCAACCACACGGTGTGCGCGGTCGTCTCGAAGGAGTTCCTGGCGCATCAGCTCCGCGCGGGCAACGACCTGGTCACCCCGCGCCCGGAGTACGAGTTCCCGGGCCTGCGTCCCGGTGACAGGTGGTGCGTCTGCGCCTCCCGCTGGCAAGAAGCGTACGAAGCGGGAATGGCGGCGCCCGTCGTGCTGGCCGCCACGCATGAGCGCGCGCTCGAAGTGGTGAGCCTGGAGGCGTTGCGCGAGCACGCCGCCGACGTGCCGGCGGACCCTAGCTCTTTGCTCTGATCGCCACGCGGCGGACGAAAACCACGTTCGCCGCGACGAGGCCGATCGAGACGACGAGCGCCGGCACGTCGACCAGAAGTCCGTGCCTGCCGGCGAAATCGGGTTCGAGGAGACCGCCGGGATCGTCGAGCACCTCCGCCTGGCTACCCTGCCGCTGCCGGTCGGTGGAGTCGGTGCGGATGATGAGCGTGCCGGCGCGCGGGCAGCTCAGCGTGTGCACGAAACCGTAGTGCTGGTACCGCGACTGGGTGTCGACTTCCTGCCGTTGCGTCACTTCGCAGCTCTCGGCCACCCCGAAAGCATGCAGCACGACGCCTCGCCCGGCGATCGTGAGCGCCGCGAACAGCAGCCCGGCCACGATGAGCGACGTGACCAGCGCCCACCACGGGCCGCCCGCCTGCCGCGCCATGCCGAGCCCGAACGCGGCGACCCCGGCGATGCCGAGCACGATCGCGGCGATGGTGCTGTGCGGCGGAAGGAGGAAAACGACTGCTGCCGCCACGATGGCCACCAGCCCGCACACGGCCGTGAGCCTGCCGGTGCGCAACCCGAGTCTTCGGGCGAAGACGTCCGCGGGAGAAGCTGCCATCGCGCAAGACTAACCGGGTTCACCGGGTCCAGTGACCGGTTTTCCCTTGCCCGGAGCAACACCCCGGCAACGCGCGGTGCCCTTGTATTGTGACCGCGTGCACGATCCCGGCTACTACGAGCTGCTCGGGGTGGAGCGGGATGCCTCCGCGACGGAGATCAAGTCCGCCTACCGCTCGCGAGCCAGGGCGATGCACCCCGACGCCGGCGGTTCGCCTCGCGAGTTCCACCTGCTCCGCGAGGCGTACGAGACGCTGAGCGACCCGCGCCGCCGCGCGGACTACGACCGCGGGTTCGTGCCCGCGCCGGTGCGCACGCGGCGGCGGCCGCGGGATTTCGGGGAGGACCCGTCGTTCGTCGCGACGATTCCCCGGCTCGACCCGGAAACGCTTTCCTGGTGGCACCGTGGGGCGGAATGCGCGGGCCCGTCCTCGCCACGCCCGCCGGGACACGCCCCGGCGGCGATCCTGCTCGCCTGGCTGCTGCTGGTCGTGCTGCCGCTGACGGCGGACTGGCTGCTGTTCGCCGTCTGGCTGCTGCTGGCGACGGCCGTGGCTATCTGGCTCGTGCGGCGGCACCTCGAACTGGCGCGCGCCCGCGCGCGGTTCGCCACCGAATTCGGCGGGGTGACCGTGTTCGGCAGGCCGGGCGCCGACGCCGACCAGTGGGGTGAGCGGCTCACCGCCGAACTGCTCGAGCGCTACCTCACCCGCCTGCCGCACGTCCGCGTCTTCCACGGCCTCGCGCTCCCCGGCTCGGTCTTCGCCGACGTGGATCACGCCGTGCTCGCCGGGAAACGCCTGGTGCTGGTCGAATCCAAGACGTGGCTGCCCGGCCGCTACGGAGCCGACGACGACGGCACACTGTGGCGCGACGACCGCCTTTTCCGCGGCGGCGCCACCCGGCTCCCCGAAGCCATCGAGGCCTACCGGAACCTGCTGCCGGGCGTGGAGGTGCGGGGCGCGCTGGTCGTGTACCCGAGCCGCGCCGGGGAGATCACCACCGAGGCGGACTTCACCGTGCCCGCCCCGCCGATGACCCCGGACCAGTTCGTACAGGAGATCGGCGGCTGGCTCGCCGCCGGACCCTCCATTGTGGACACCTCCGTGCTGCGCCGCGTGCGCGGGCAGGTCGTCTGACCGGGCTGGGTAAATGTGTGAGAACGTGGCTGGACCGGCATGCGCACGAAGGCGAGGAAGGCCTGCGGGAATCGGGGCACGCCTGGGATGCCGTGGTCGGCGAAGTAGGTGATCGCCCGGGTGAGGAAAGCGGCGCAGGTCGGGCCCTTCTCGCCCGGCCGGTCTCGCTCGTAGCGCACCGCTGTGGTCTTGCTGGCCTTGATTACCGTGCCGGTCACCGGGTCGAGCGCCGATCGTGGCGGCACGCCATGTCGTGCAAGTACTCGCGAGACCGTGCGCGTCGCCAACGGTAGGCCCAGGCGTTGTCGGTCATCAGCCGTTCGATGCGGGTGCACCCACCAGCCGACTGCCACCAACCTAACCGCCAAGCACCGCTAGGGGGCGCTCCACAGGCAGAACTCCGGCGTCTTCTCACGCCGACGCACGTACGTGCCCTTCGAGCGGACCGTCACCACCAACCCCCATTCCCGCAGCAGTCGTGTCGCATGTCTGGCCGTCCCCAGTGACACCCCGTACTCGCGAGCGAGCTGGCCCTCCGCGGGCAGCGTCGTGTTCGGCGCCAGTTCGCCCGCCTCGATCCGTTCGGCGATGCGCTTCGCGACGGACTCGTAGAGGTAACCGGGTGCTTCGAAATCAAGACTCACAGGACGAAAAGTAGCATAGAAACGACAAAATGTCGCTTGATCCGCCCACAGTAAGCTGCACTTCCGATGACCGAGGACGAGCTGGACGAGGCGCTGGACGCGCGGCTGCGCGCGCTGGCCACCCGCGTGCGCCGCGCACGGCGCGAAAGGGACCTCACGCAGGACGAGCTCGCCGACCGCGCCGGCGTCTCCCGGTCGGTGGTCGCGGAGCTGGAGCGTTCCCGGCTCGATCAGCCGCGGCGCAAGGAAGATCCGCGAAAACGCCCGCCCCGCAACATCACGCTCGACACGTTGTTCCGGATGGCCGAGGCGCTGGGGGTGCACCCCGCCGAGCTACTCGACGACCGCTGACGGCAGCTGCGCGAGGAACCTGCGCGCGGCCTCCTGCCCGCTGGAGTACAGCGTCGCCTGCGTCTCCGGCGACAGCCCGAAATCCGTCGCGGAGATCCCGCCGGTGTCGACAAAGATGGTCCGCTGGTTGACGCCCTCGTCGTCGAGCCGGTACCGGTTCCAGTCCGCCATCAGCGTCTGCAGCGAACCCGTCGCGATGCCCAGCGGCGAACGGATCGGCGAGTCGTGATTCCCGCGCGGGCGGCCGGACAGCTTCACGCCCCAGGTCGGCCAGCGCGAGCGCACCCCGTCCGTGCGGTCGAAGACGGTGATCGGGAAGTTCGACAGCAGCCCGCCGTCGACCCAGGTGACCTTCTTGCGTTCGCCGGTCTCGAACTCCACGGGCCGGAAGAAGAACGGGATCGACATGGACGCGCGCACGGCGTCGACCAGCAGCTCGTCATCGGCTTTGCGGCCGTACTCCGCGTAGTCCCACGGCAGCCGCACGAGCGCGCGGCGGGACAGGTCGCTGGTGTGCACGACGAGCGAGTAGCGCTGGTAGTCCTGGAGCGAGGTGTTCGGGTCGTCGAGGCGGAGGTCGCCGAACTTCGTCACGCCCACGGCCTCGAACAGCGGGCCCAGCCATTCGTAGAGGTAGTCGCCGGTGTGCGCGCCGCGGTGCAGCAGGAACTCGATACCGTCGCCCGCCTTGCCGAGCACGCGGTGCAGCAGGCTGTCCTCCTGGAACTTCCGGTACTCGCAGCCGTGCATCACGTCTTCGAGCTCGTGCAGATCCCGGCCCGCCTTCTGGTACGCCGCGACCAGCGCGGCCACGATGGCCCCGGCGCTGGTGCCCGCGATCCGCTGGAAGCGGTAGCCCTGGTCGTGGAGCACCAGCACCGCGCCGAGCAGGCCGATCCCCTTCACCCCGCCGCCTTCGAGCACGAGGTCGACCGGTTTCCCGTCAGCCATGCCCCACCCCCCTGGGAGTCGTCCGCTTCAGGAGTCGGCGCGCGGACCGCGGTGTTACACCGCCCACTCTCGGCACATCAGTGTTGATCGCTCGTGATAGGCATTCCGGATGCGTCTGCTGCTGCTGTCCAACTCGACCGCGCCGGGGAAGCAGTACCTCGAACACGCGCTGGACGTGCTGGGCGAGATCCTCGACGGCGTCAAGCGGCTGGTGTTCGTCCCGTTCGCGCTCGCCGATCACGAGGGCTACACGGCCAAGGTCGCCGAGGCGCTGGAGCCGGTCGGGGTCGAGGTCGCCGGCGCGCATTCGGACGATCCGATCAAGCTGTTCAACAGCGCGCAGGCGGTGTTCGTCGGCGGTGGCAACACCTTCCGGCTGCTGCGCGAGCTGTACGCGCGTGAGCTGCTCGCCCCGATCCGGGACAGGGTGGCGCACGGGACCGTCTACATCGGATCGAGTGCGGGCACGAACGTGGCCTGCCCGACGATCCGCACCACGAACGACATGCCGATCGTGCAGCCGCCCGCGTTCGAGGCCAGCGGGCTCGTCCCGTTCCAGATCAACCCGCACTACCTCGACCCCGTCGCGGGCGATCCGCACATGGGCGAGACGCGGGAGGAACGGCTGGAGCAGTTCCTGGAGGAGAACGACGTGCCCGTGCTGGGGATGCGCGAAGGCACCTGGCTGCACCGCTCCGGCGACGCGCTCACCCTGGGCGGCGACGAGTCCGGCGCCCGGCTGTTCCAGCGGGGTTCGGCCGCGGCGGAGATCCACTCCGGCGCGGACCTGAGCGCACTGCTGGACACCGTGCCGCTGTTCCGCTGAATCAGGACAGGCCGAGCAGCTCCGGTTCGGCCGCGATCTCCAGCCAGTGCCTGCCGGGGTCCTCGACCAGCCGCCGGGTGCGCAGGTCGAGCACCCCGGACACGCTCGACACCTCGGCCACGAGTTCGCCGCGCACCAGCATCTCCTGCCGCACCCGCGAGGTTTTCCCGGTGCCCCAATGGAAAGTGCTGACCACCGTGATCTCGTCGCCCATCCGCAGCTCGCGGCGGAAGCGCAGCGTGGTCTCCAGATTCACCGGCCCGAGCCCGCGCGCGGTCAGCTCGTTCGGGTCGATACCGGCCGCGCGCAGGCATTCCCAGCGCGCGTGGTCGGCGTAGGCGAGGTAGGCCGGGCCGCGGACGTGCCCGTTCACGTCCAGGTCGTCACTGCGGACGCCGATGGTGGTGCGAAACGTCATGCCGCGCACGATGCCCTGTGGTGGGGCGGTTGTCTGGAACGTTTCGGCCAGCCCAGGTGCGCACCAGCCCGGCCGGTGACGATCCGGCGAGGGCGCGGCATTCCCGGCCGAGATGGGACTGATCGGCGTACCCTGTCTCGAAAGCGACGTCGGCGAGCGATGTCCGTCCACATGCGACTCTGGGAAGGCGCGCCAGGAAGCGCTGGAACCGCAGGACCCGGTGTAGTTGTTTGGGGCTGCAGCCCACCTCGAACGCGAACCGGCGACGCAACCCGCGCTCGCTGATCCCCAGCTGTGCGGCGACTTCGGGCACGCGTGCTCCGGCCGACACTGCCCCGGCGGGCAGCCCATCCGCCTCGCGATCTACGAACAGCGACTCCAGGATCGACCGCGCGGCAAGGAAATCCGCGCTTTCGGCAAGCCGTTCCTCGACCGTCGACGGCCCCCACAGCTCCCGCAGCGGGACTCCGCCGACCGGCAGTTCGGCGATCGAGTAGCCCAGCAGCGAACCCGCTGCCCCGCAGCGCAGCCGCAAGCCCACCGTCTGCCCCGCCGGCCGCAGCCGGACCCGCACGGGCTCGTCCACCGCGACCATCACCGTCAGCTCTTGCCCGTTCCACACCACGTCGACACAGCCGTCCGGCAGCACGCGCAGATTTCGTTCCCAGCCGGGGCGGCCGTACCAGGCGCACGCGACGCCCGGCACGGACGACGCGAACTCGCGGTAGACCGAACGCCGCGGGCCGAGACCGGCCGACGGCCGCACTGGGACAGCCACCCGGCCAGTATCCAGGCAGGATCGGGGTATGAACCAGTCCGCACACGCGATCCGGACCGGCTGGGTGGTCGTCGGCGACGTGCCGGGGCCGAACGTGGACGAGTTCGCCGAGCCGAGCGAGGTGGTCGACGCACTCGCCGGCACGCGCGGCGAAACGCTGCTCGCGGTCCAGCACCCACACCGCACTCCGCGGGCGCGCGCCCGCGGCCTCTCGCTCGCCCAAGCCCTGCCCGAGGCACGGCGAACGCTCGACAGGCTGCTCGCCACGCACTACCGCGAAGCGCACGATTTCGTCGCGGCATACCGGGTGGATGGTGCGGTCGGCGTGTTCTGCCTTGTCGACCCGGCGCAAGGTGTGCGGCACAGCGAAGAGATCTACCCCCGGATCGTCGACGAGCGCGCCGCGATGCTCGATGGGCTCGGCCGGGCGACGAGCGCGGCGATGCTCGTCCCACTGCGCGACGGTCCGGCGCTCACCGAATCGGTGGAGCGCGCGGTCGCGGGGCAGAAACCCGATGTCGTCAGCGGTGGACACAGACTGTGGCTCATCGGCCCCGGGCCCGTACAAGAGGAGTTGCTCGCGTTGGTGCGCCGCGGGCCGTTGCTGGTCGCCGACGGGAACCACCGTGTGGCGGCGGCCCGGTCCAGTCTGCTGGCGCTGGTCACCGCGGGGCCGGAGCTGCGGATCGGGGCGATCCACCGGGCGTTGGTGGGCACGGGTTTGCGCACGGGACAACTCGCCGCGGCCTGGCGTCGCGCCGGGCTCGTCGTGCGGGAGACGCGCGCGCCGGAGCCACCGGCGAAACCGGGGCTCGTCACCGTGCCGTCCGGCCTGGTCGTCGAGCTCCCGGAGCCGCGGGAACCGTTGCCGCGCATCGATCACGACGTCGTGGAGCGACTCCTCATCGGCCAGGCTCTCGGCATCGATCCGGAGGGGCCGCACGTGCGCGCGCTGCCCGCGGGACATCCACCGGGCCCGGATGTCGACGCCGTGCTTCAACTCGCGCCCGTTCCCTTCGCCGACGTACTCGCGGTACACGAACAAGGTCGGCGAATGCCGCGAAAGAGCACCTATTTCACGCCGAAACCACGCAGCGGCCTCCTGATCGCCGAGCTGCCGGCACCGAAAAGTTGACCACTAAACCGGAGATCACCTATTGCCCCGCCATCGACAGCTCCCCGAATAATCGCCGACGCGGGACGACAAAAGAAGCAGCTCAGCTCCTGTCACGCAGGCGCCGGCCAGAATATTCCAGCGCGCCGGGATAACGATCAGGCACGACAAGGTACGTACAATTCGGCCGCCGCGGGACAGAATTCCCGGGCCGGGTCGCGACGAAAGATCATCTCGTCGACACCCAGGGAGCCAGGCGTCGCCCGGCTGCTCGCGCCCAGGTCAACGGACGCAGGAAAACGCAATCTGCAAATTGCAGTTTCTGGAGTTTCAGCCACCGAGACAAAGGGTTTGCTACATTAAGGTGACAACGCTTCTGGCTCCCCTGCGACCGTGCTTACGATGCCAGCACCTTCACGAGAAACCGGATGCGATCATGGCAACACGCATTGATTTCGAGCCCGGCGACATCTGCTTTTCCTGCCTCGTCCCTCGGGAACAGACCCCCCACGACGAAGAATGGTGTTTCGACTTCAAGGACCGGCCGTTGTGCGGGCAATGCGCCCGCGACGAGTGCATAATCCACGAACCGTGGCCGGACACTTTCCCGCTGCCGGAGCCGATGCCGCGAACGGTGCCGGACCTCGCGTATTTCCTGCCCTGACCCCGTCGATTCCCCCCATTCCGGCAACCCGGCGCGGCCGCACGGTACCGTGGACGGATTGACGCCCGGAATGGGAGGTGAGGAGCCGATGGGGGACTCCGCCGCGCGCCCGACGATGAGCAGGCGGCGCGAGGTCAGCCACACGAGTGCCCGTTCGCTGCTGATGACCGTGCTCGGTGAGTACGTGCTGCCGCGCGGGCGCCCGGTCTGGACGTCCACCCTGGTCGACGTGCTGGCTGCCTTCGGCGTCGAGGAAAAGTCGGCGCGCCAGGCACTCGCGCGCACGGCCGCCGAAGGCTGGCTCGTGTCCGAGCGCGTCGGCAGGCGCGTGCGCTGGTCGCTGACGCCGCCAGGGCGCAGGCTGCTCACCGAAGGCGCGGAACGGATTTACGGCTTCGGCCGCGACAGCGGAGAGTGGGACGGCAAGTGGCTGATGCTGCTCGTGTCGGTCCCGGAGACGAAGCGGGACCTGCGGCACAGCCTGCGCACCCGGCTGACCTGGGCCGGGTTCGGCTCGCCCACGCCCGGTGTGTGGATCAGCCCCGACGCCTCCCGGCAGGACGAGGCCGGCACGATCGTGCGCGACCTCGGTCTGGACAAGGAGGCGATGTCGTTCGTCGCCGCGTACGGCACCATCGGTGACGAGGACGCGATGGTCGCGCAGGCCTGGGATCTGAGCGCGCTGGAGGGCCGGTACGAGGGCTTCATCGACGAGTTCACCGGCGTGCATCCGGCCTGTGGTGACGAAGCGTTGCACGCGCAGGCCAAACTGGTCCACGAATGGCGCCGGTTCCCGTTCCTCGACCCACGCCTGCCGGCCCGGCTGCTGCCCCACAACTGGAGCGGCGCGCAGGCTGCGGAACTGTTCCACCGCAAGCACGTCGAATGGCGGCCCGCCGCCCAGGAACACTGGGACAAACTGACCGGCAGCGCGGAAGCGGCCTGAGGGCCGTCGATTCGCCCACCTGAGCGAAAAGGGCGAACGCGGCGGCCAGGCACCCAAAGACCCCATTCGGCAACAAACCGGCCGATCCCACTGCACAGTCCACTGAGGACGGTCAGATCTCCCAGACCTCGTCCGGGGGCCGGGTCAGGCGGATGGCCGTCCGGCGGACCGCGTCGGCCACCTTTTCGTCGCTGAGGTCCCCGGCGACGAAAACCACGGCCACGCAACCGACCGCGCCTCCAGTGAGCCGGACCGGGGCGGCGATCTCGGTGAGCCCGGCGTGCAGTTCGCCCACTGTGCGGACATAGCCGGTCTGCCGCGCCCAGCCCACTTCGGGCCGTTCGTCCGGGCGCGGTGACGCCGTCGACTGGATCGCCAGGCCGCACGCGCCGCGATCCATCGGCGCGCGCGTCCACGGCCGGTACGCCACGTGCGCCCTGTCCCTGTCCGGTTCCACGGTGACGACCGTGACCACCTGCCCGCCGCGGGGAACCGCGAAGAAAGCCGTTGCGGCAACAGAGTTCGCCAGTTCGCCGAGGACGTCATGCAGGTGCGCCTGCGCGTCACCGAGGATGGTGCGCGTGAGCACGAGCAGGCCGAGGCCCATGGTGTAGCGGCCTTCGGCAGTACGCCGAACGAGTTCCCGATCTTCCAGTGTCCGCAGGATCCGGTAGACAATCGAGCGATGCAGTCCCGTCGCGGCCGCGAGGTCCTGACTCGACCGGGCCTGGCCGTCGGCCAGGATGTCCAGCACGTCGAGGGCACGGTCCAGCGTCTGCGCCCGCACGCCAGGCTTCGCTTCCACCGATACCTCCCCCACTGTTGCCGGGGTCACTTTAACACGCTATGCTGCTCGGATATCGAGCCGACAATGTCGTCGCTGCTCGATACCAGAACCAATATGGGGAGGGCTTCCGCGCAGAAATGTCGTCGCGAAACCGTCCTCCCGTCGATCCAGGCACCTTCCGCCGCACCGTCGGCCGGTTCGCCAGTGGCGTCACAGTGATCACCACGGCCGACGGCGAGCGCGTGCATGGCATGACTGCCAACGGTTTCCTGTCCGTCTCCCTCGACCCTCCGCTCGTACTGGTGTCGCTCGGCAAGACCTCTCGCACGGCGAAGCTGCTGCGACGCACCCGCCGTTACGGCGTGAGTGTGCTCGCCGACGACCAGCAGCTGCAGTCCCAGCACTTCGCCGGGCGCCCGGCGCCCGGGCTCGTGCCCGAGTTCGACCACGTCGGCGGAATCGCGTACCTCCGCGGTTCGATCAGCCAGATCGGTTGCGAGGTAACGAAAATCCACCGCGCCGGTGATCATCTGCTGTTCGTCGGCAGGGTCACCCACCTCGCCTGCGCCGATCGCGAACCGCTCGTGTTCTTCACCGGCTCCTACCGCGCGCTCTACGCCGAAACAGCCGGGCAACTGTTCACCTACTGATCCAGAAGGAGCGGCCATGGACGGGATCGGCATCGTCGGGGCTGGCATCGCCGGCCTGCACCTCGGGCTCCTGCTTCGCCAGCACAACGTCCCGGTCACCATCTACAGCGACCGGACCGCGGAGCAGATGGCGGGCGGCCGGATGCTCAACAGCGTCGCGCACCACCACGCGACGGTCGAGCGGGAGCGGGCGCTCGGCGTGGACCACTGGCCGGTCGAGGAGTTCGGCTACTTCGGACACCACCACTACCTCGCCGGCGGGCCACAACCGTTGGTATTTCCCGGTTTCTTCAAGGCGCCCTCGCGCGCGATCGACTACCGCATCTACCTCCCGACGCTGCTGGAGGACTACCTCGCGCGCGGCGGCGAGTTCGAGGTGCGCCCGGTACAGGCGGCCGACGTGGTGAAGCTGTCGGAGCGGCACGACCTCGTGGTGATCGCCTCCGGCCGCGGCAACATGAGCGCGATGTTCCCGCGCAGGGCCGACAAATCCCCGTACGACACCCCGCAACGCAAGCTGTGCGCCGGGCTGTACGAAGGAATCGCCCACTCCGAACCGCGCGGCGTCACGATGAGCATTTCGCCGGGGCACGGGGAGCTGCTCGAAATCCCGATGTACTCCGCGGCCGGGCACGTCGCCGCGCTGCTGTTCGAGACCGTGCCGGGCGGAGACCTCGAGGTGCTCGCCGAAACGAGTTACGACGACGACCCCGCCGGGTTCGAGAAACTCGTGCTGGAGAAGACGCGGCAGCACCACCCGTCGAACTTCGAACGCATCGACACCGGGAACTTCCACCTCACCGGCCCGCTGGATCTGTTGCAGGGCGGGGTTTTGCCGTCGGTGCGCGAGGACTACACGAGGCTCCCCAACGGCCGCTACGTCGTGGCGGTCGGGGACGCGCACACGGTCGTCGACCCGGTCATCGGCCAGGGCGCGAACTGCGCGTCGTACTCCGCGTGGGAACTGGGGCACGCGATACTGGAGGACCCCAACTTCGACGAGCGGTTCTGTCAGAAGGTCGCCGACCGCAGGCGCAACTCCGTGCACGCGACGGCCGACTGGACCAATCTGATGATCCGCACGCCACCGCCGCCGCATCTGCTGCAGCTGTTCGTGGCGATGTCGCAGAACCAGGCCGTCGCCGACGAGTTCACCGAAAACTTCAGCTGGCCGGACAAGCAGTGGGACATTCTCGCGACACCCGAGCGCGTGCGGAAGTTCCTGGCCGGCCACGGAATGAACTAGCGCGCCGGCTCGGCTGCCGCTGCTTGTCGTAGGCACCGGCTAGGGTGCCGGATGTGACCGAGCACCTGAGCATCCCGACCCCTGCCGGCTCCTTCGACGCCATCGCCGCGGGGCCCGCCGACGGCAGGCCCGTCCTGCTGCTGCACGGCTTTCCGCAGGCCGCGATCGTGTGGGAGGACCAGGTCGCGGTGCTCGGTGACCGCGGTTATCGTGCCGTGGCCCCGGATCAGCGGGGCTACTCGCCCGGCGTCCGGCCGGAAACGGTCGCCGAGTACGGGATGAGCGAACTGGTCTCCGACGTGCTCGCCATCGCGGACGGGTTCGGCTGGAGCCGGTTCGATCTCGTGGGCCACGACTGGGGCGCCGCGGTCGGCTGGTGGACGGCGTGGGAGCACCCGGATCGGGTGCGCACGCTGACAGCGGTTTCCACCCCGCACCCCGGCGCGCTCGCGCAGGCGCTGCGCACGGACGAGGATCAGGCGATGCGCTCGCAGTACATGCGGGACTGGCGAGACAGGAGCACCGAACGCCGCATGCTGGCGAACAACGGCGAAGCGCTGCGCCGCATGTTCGAGTGGAAGGTCTCCACCACACGCGTCGACGAGTACGTCCAGCGCCTCTCCGAGCCGGGCGCGCTCACGGCCGCGCTGAACTGGTACCGCGCAAGCAGGCCCGCCGCGAAAATCGGCAAGGTGGAGGTGCCGACGCTGTACGTGTGGAGCACCGAGGACGTCGCGCTCGGCTCCACCGCTGCGCTGGACACGGAGAACTGGGTGAGCGGGCCGTACTGGTTCCAGATGCTGGAGGACGTGTCGCACTGGGTGCCCGAGGAGCACCCGGAAATCCTCACCGGGCTGATCCTGGAGCACCTTTCCCGCAGGTAGCGGGCCTCGCGGCCCGAAACTGTCGGTGGGTCGCGCTAGCTTTGCGCGCATGACATACGACTTCCAGGTCACGATCGACTCGGCCGACCCGCACCCGCTCGCCGACTGGTGGGCGGAGGCGATCGGGTGGACGGTCGAGCCCGCCGATGAGGAGTTCATCCGCCGCATGGTCGCCGAGGGCCGGGCGCGCGAGGAGGACACCACGACTCATCGCGGGCGGCTGGTCTGGAGCGTCGGCGCGGCCATCAGGCATCCGGAGTCCGGCAGGCGGATTCTCTTCCAGCGGGTGCCCGAGGCGAAAACGGTGAAGAACCGCGTGCATCTCGATGTGCGCGTGGGGGACGAAAAGCGCGAGGCCGAGGTGGAGCGGCTGGTCGCGGCCGGCGCGAAGGTGCTCTACCGCGGGAGCCAGGGGCCGTTCACCTGGGTCACGGTCGCCGATCCGGAGGGCAACGAGTTCTGCCTGACCTGAACCAGTTCGAGGGGGAGAGATTTGGTCGTACGCAACGAAAGAGCCTGAGACCGAGCAGGCGGGACAGCCGACGGGGACGTGTGGGGGTGGAGGTGTGCCGGCCCCACCTCGGCCGCGTCTTCCCGCCGGCCGCGATCGCTGACGCGCACATGTAGATGAATCACGTGTAGATGAAGGCAGACCAGAGGAAAGGTGGTGGGGCTTATCGATGAGCCCGGTACCAGCGTGGTGACGTATTGAGCGGTGGCGTGAGGTTCGCGCGGACCACCAGCACATTGGGTTCCTCGGCGCGGACGAACTCGCCGAGCCGTCGGCGGAACGCCCGGCCGAAGCCCTTGACCTGGTCGGCGTGCACGCCGAAGGATCGGGCCAGCCCGACGAAATCCGGCGTGTGCAGGTTGACGCCGCGCTGCGGCAGGCCTTCGCGGTCCTGGTCGTAGCGGAGCATGCCGTAGCCGCCGTCGTCGACGATGATCACCGTGACGGGTAGCGACTCCTGCGCGAGTGTGGCCAGATCGCCGCAGCCGTAAAGGAAACCGCCGTCCCCGCTGACGCACACCACGCGTCCCGCACCGGCCGCGGCCGCGCCCAGCGATGCTGGGAAGCCGAAGCCGAGGGTGCCCCAGCCCATGGGGTACGCGAACCGTCTGGGTGCGCTGACCCGGTGATAGCCACCGGCCCAGTACCCGGCGACGCACATGTCCGCCACCACGACCGCGCTCTCGGGCAGGGTTTCCTCTAACGTGCCAAGGAAATCCGCCGCCTGGGGTTCGTCGGCGCGCATCCGGCGGCGGACCGAATCGTGCAGCCCGCGCAGGCGGCCGGTCAGCTCGTCCAATCCCGGGCGAGGGGTGAGGCCGGTCAGCAGCTGGCTGACCACGTCACGCGCGTCGCCGACGAGGGTCAGGTCCGGCGGGTAGTTCTTGGCCGCGTCCTGCGGGTCGACGTTGACGGCGATCAGCTTGGGCGGCTTGGGCATCAGCCAGTTCTGGGTCATCAGCCCGTCGAAGTCGGTGCCGATGCCGAGCACCACGTCGGCCTCGTCCCACAGCGCGCCGACTTCGGGGTCGTGCACGGGGTTCGGCGCCGCGCACGGATGCGACGGCGGCAGCAGTCCGCGCCCGGCGAAGGTGGTGACCACAGGCGCGGCGAGCCGTTCGGCCAGTTCGCCGATCACCGGGCCCGCTTCGGCGCGCGCGGCGCCGCCGCCTGCCCAGATCAACGGGCGCGCGGCACCGGAAAGCAGGCGCTGTGCCTCGTCGAGGTCGGTCAGGTTGATCGCGGCGAACCGTTCCGTCGAGTCCGGCGCGGACAGCCGGGTGGTGTGCTCGCGGAGGAAATCCGTGGGGACGCCGACGTACACCGGCCCGCTCTGCGGTTGCACGGCGAGGCGCGCCGCCCTGGCCACGGCCGGCGCGATGTCCTCCGCCACCTCGACCGTCGTCGCGGATTTGGTGACAGGCGCGAACATCGCGGCCTGGTCGCTGGTCTCGTGCAGCACCCCGCGCACCACACCGGGGCGGCGGAGCTTGGCCGGGATGTCGGTGGCGAGCACCAGCACCGGCGAGGCCGAAGCCATGGCCTCTCCCACGGCACCGAGCGTGTTCGCCGCGCCGGGCCCGGTGGTGACCAGCGCGACGCCGAGTTTGCCGGTGGCCCTGGCGTAGCCGTCCGCCGCGTACCCGGCCGTCTGCTCGTGCCGGACGCCGATGAGCCGGATGCCGCTTTCCGCCAGTGCTTCCCAGATCGGCAGGTTGTGCACCCCTGGCAGCCCGAAGGCCACCTCGGCCCCGAGCTCGGTCAGCGTGTCGACTAGATGCTGGGCCCCGGTCTTCATCACCCGCCCAGGTTAGGCCCACACCCAGCGTGCGCGGTCTCGGTGTGCCCTCCACCTACCACTGCGCGGGCAACCGCTCCTCCGCCGGAGGCGGGCCGGGCGGGGTGCCGTCGCCGAAGGGGCGGCCGCCCAGTTCCTCCCTGCCGTGCGGGGTGGCCCAGCCGGAAAGGTCCGGACCTCGGGGCACGATCCGCGTCGGGTTGATCTGCTCGTGCACCTGGTAGTAGTGCCGCTTGATGTGGTCGAAGTCCACGGTGTCGCCGAAACCGGGCGTCTGGAACAGATCCCGCGCGTACGCCCACAGCACCGGCAGGTCGCTCAGCTTCTGCCGGTTGCACTTGAAGTGCCCGTGGTACACCGCGTCGAACCGGACAAGGGTGGTGAACAACCGGACGTCCGCTTCGGTGATCGTGTCCCCGACGAGAAAGCGTTGTCCCGCAAGACGCTCGGACAACTGGTCCAAACGAGCGAACAACCGGGCGTACGCGTCGTCGTACGCGGACTGCTTGGTCGCGAAACCCGCTTCGTAGACCGCCGCGTTCACGTCCTTGTACACGGCGCGATTCACCTCGTCGATCTCGTCCCGCAGCTTCTCCGGATACAACTCCGGCGCGCCTTCGCGGTGGTACGCCGTCCACTCCGTGGACAGGTCGAGGGTGATCTGCGGGTAGTCGTTGGTCACCAGCTTCCCGCTCGGGATGTCAACCACCGCCGGCACACTGATTCCGCCTTCGTATCCTGGCTCGGCCGCCTGGTACGCCTCGTAGAGAAAACCGATGCCCAGCACCGGATCCTTCCCGCCGGGGTCGAGCGTGAACCGCCAGCTGCGCTCGTCCTGGATCGGGTCCGCGACAGCCACCGACAACACCTGCTCCAAGCCGAGCAACCGGCGTACGATCAGACCACGGCTGGCCCACGGGCAGGCCCGGCTCACCACGAGCCGGTAGCGGCCCGCCTCGACCGGCCAGCCTTCGCGGCCGTCGGCCGTGATCCGCGCGGCGAAATGATTGGGGGCGCGCTCGAATTTCCCGGTTTCCGGATCCGTCGGGATGGTCATCCCACCAGGGTAGGACCGGGCGCTCCACCTAGCATGACCCGAAATCCCCGCACGGGCGCAGGACGCTCCGGTACGAGAGGTGGTCACCGATGGCGCTGATGCCCTTCACCGACTCGATGTTCCTGCTGGTGGAAAGCCGCGAGCATCCGATGCACGTCGGCGGTCTCCAGCTGTTCCAGACGCCGGACGGCGCGGATCCCGATTACCTGCGCGGAATCCGTGACGATCTGCTGAAGAACGAAGAGGTTCCGCCGCTGTTCCGGCGCCGCCCCGCGCGCCCGGTGAACACGGCGGGATACCTGGCCTGGGCCAGTGACGCCGACGTCGATCTGCACTACCACTTCCGGCATTCCGCGCTGCCGCAACCGGGCCGCGTGCGTGAACTGCTGGAGCTGACGTCCCGCTGGCACAGCACCTTGCTCGACCGGCACCGGCCGCTGTGGGAGATCCACCTCGTCGAGGGCCTGCGCGACGGCCGGTTCGCGATGTACAGCAAGATCCACCACGCGCTGCTCGACGGCGTTTCGGCGCTGCGGCATCTCCAGGGCACCCTCAGCGACGACCCTGACGACCGGAACTGCCCGCCGCCGTGGGGTTCCCGCCGCCCGCCTCGGGAGAAGCCGTCGCGCAACGCCCGCGAGCTGCTGCGCTCGGCGGAGAATTCGTTGGTACAGCTGGCAGGCGTGGCACCGGCCGCGTTCAAGGTGGCCAACGAGGCGTTCCGCGAGCACACCCTCACGCTGCCGATGCAGGCCCCGAAGACGATGCTCAACGTGCCGATCGGCGGCGCCCGCCGGTTCGCCGCGCAGTCGTGGCCCCTCGCGCGCGTCCGCGCGATCGCCACGGCCACCGGCACTTCCCGCAACGACGTGGTGCTGGCGATGTGCGCCGGTGCGCTCCGGGACTACCTCATCGAGCAGAAGGCGCTGCCGGACGCGCCGCTGATCGCGATGGTCCCGGTGTCGATGCGCGGCAAGCAGACCGACACGGTGTCGAGCGGCAACCAGATCGGCGCGGTGCTGTGCAATCTCGCCACCGACCGGCAGGACGCCGCCACCAGGCTGAGCACGATCCACCATTCGATGCGCGACGCGAAGCGGATCTTCAAGGAGCTCACGCCGCTGCAGGCACTGCTGTTGTCCGGGATCAACGTGGCGCAGCTGGGCATCTCCACGGTGCCGGGTGTCGTCACGAACACCCGGCCGCCGTTCAACCTGGTGATCTCCAACGTGCCCGGGCCGAGGCAGCAGATGTACTGGAACGGCGCGAAACTCGACGGCATCTACCCGGCTTCGGTGCTGCTCGACGGCCAGGCGCTGAACATCACGCTGACCAACAACGGCGACAGCCTCGACTTCGGCATCACCGGCTGCCGGGCGAGCGTGCCGCACCTGCAGCGACTGCTGCTGCACCTGGACACGGCGCTGGCCGAACTGGAGGCCGCGGCGCACGTCTGACGCGAACGGGCCCCGTTCGCGTCAGGCGATGCCCTCCGGTGAAGCGCCGGAAACCTGGACGCCGCGAGCGGTGATCCGTTCGATCTCGGCCAGTTCGTCCCTGGTGAGGTCGACGTCGGCCGCGCCGAGGCTGTCCTCGATGTTCTTCGCCCGGCGCGCGCCGACGATCGCGACATGCACGCCCGGCTGGTGCAGCGTCCAGGCGATCGCCAGCTGGCTGACAGTCACGCCCCTGTCCTTCGCGAACTCCTGCAATTCCCCCACCACTTCGACGTTCCGGCGAAGGTTCTCGCCCTGGAACGCGCTGGAGTTCGACCGCCAGTCGCTGGCCTCGAACTTCGCGTCGGCGGTCAGCGAACCCGTGAGCAGCCCGCTGCCGAGCGGGCTGTAGACGAGCACGCCGATTTCGTGCTCGCGGCAGTACGGCAGCGGGTCTTCCTCGATCTCGCGCCGGAGCAGGTGGTACGGCGGCTGCAGCGTCTCCACCGGGCGCGTGCGGTCGAACTCGGCGAGCTGCGCGGAGTTGTAGTTGGAAACGCCGACGTGCCGGATTTTGCCCTCGTCGACCAGCTCCTGCAGCGCGGTGGCCGTCTCCTCCGCCGGGGTGTTTTCGTCCGGCCAGTGCACCTGGTACAGGTCGATGTGGTCGATCTCCAGGTACCGCAGGCTTTCCTCGACGCCTTGGCGCAACCACGCCCGGCGCGCGTCGCGCGGCCGTTCGCTGCCAGGGTTGATCCCGCCCTTGGTGGCGATCACGACGCTGTCCCTGTCCCGCTTCAGTTCCTCGCGCAGCGCACGGCCGAGCAGCGCTTCGGATTTGCCGAAGCCATAGGCCTGCGCGGTGTCGAAGAAGTTGACGCCCAGTTCGCGCGCGTGCCGGATGGCGGCCATCGCGGCGTCCTCGTCGAACGAACCCCAGTCGCCACCGAGCTGCCAGGTGCCGAAGGCGATCCGGGAAACGTCCAGTCCACTCCTGCCCAAAGTCGTCGTCCGCATGATCCCCAGCACAGCACAGTCTCCCGGAGGACGCAGCACACTACCCCCAAATAACTGTTTGACGGTCTGGCAGGGGTGTCGGCAAACTGGCGCGATGCCGGAAAAGCCCGTCCTGGACAGCCTTCGCGTGCTCGCCCACCCGCTGCGCGTGCGGATCCTTTCGCTGCTCACGGGCGCGGCGATGAGCGCCGCCGAGGCCGCGCGCGAACTCGGCGAGACGCAGGCGAACGTGAGCTACCACCTCCGGCGCCTCCACGAGGCGGGTCTGCTCGACGTGGCCGAGGAGGTCCGGATCCGCGGTGGGCAGGCGAAGCGGTACCGGCACGATCCGGACAGTGGGCCGCGCTTCACCCGCGACGAGCCGGAGGAGGAACGTCTGCTCCTGGCCGCGCTGGCCGGAGAACTCCGCCGCCGGTCCGAACTTCGTGCTGCCGACGGCCGGACCTCCCTGACCGACGCCGAGCTGTGGGTGGACCGATCGACGTGGGAACAGGCCGTCGAGCATGCCCGCGAGCTGGGCCGCCTGCTGCACCATGGCGCGCGACCGCCGCGCAGCGAAGGCACGGTGCGGGTCAGCGCCACGGTCGCGCTGTTCGTCCTGGACAGCTGATGAAGTCCTTGCGCGGCAGGGATTTCCGCTGGCTGCTGAGCGGGCGGACCTGCGCCGAACTCGGCAACGCCGTCGCGCCCGTGGCGCTCGCCTTCGCGGTGCTGGACGTGACGGGGTCCGTTGTGGACCTCGGTCTCGTCGTGGGCGCCCGGTCGCTGGCGAACGTGCTGCTGGTGCTTTTCGGCGGGATGCTGGCCGACCGGCTGCCGCGTTCGGTCATCCTGCAGGGCACCGAGTTCGCGGCCGCGCTCAGCCAGGCCGCCATCGCCGTCAGCATCCTTTGTGGATTCGCTTCGCTGCCGTTGCTGATCGCGCTGAGCGTGGTCAACGGCGCCGTCGCCGCGGTTTCGCTGCCCGCCGCGTCTTCACTGACCCCGCAGACGGTGTCGCCGAACCTGCTGGCACAGGCGAACGCGACGGTCCGGATCGGCGCGAACCTCGGCCGGTTCACGGGCGCCGCGCTCGGCGGCATCCTCGTCGGCGCGCTCGGCACGGGCTGGGCGATCGCCGCGAACGCCTCGCTCTTCCTCTGCGCTTCCCTGTGTTACCGGGGAATCCGGACGACGGCGCGCCCGGCGGCCGCGGCACGCCCCCTGGCCGAACTGGCCGAAGGCTGGCGGGAGTTCTCGTCGCGGACCTGGCTGTGGGCGGTGGTGGCGCAGTTCTGCGTGATCAACGCGGTGAACGCCGGGGCCGTGCAGGTGCTCGGGCCGTTGGTCGCGGACCACGGGATCGGCCGCGCCGCATGGGGTTTCGTGCTGGGGGCGCAGACGATCGGCTCACTGTGCGGCGGCGTGCTCGTCGTCCGCTGGCAGCCGAGGCGACCATTGCTGATCGGCGTGGCGGTCACGTTCGTCGACGCCGTGCCGCTGCTGTTGCTGGCGCACGCGCCGTACCTGGTTCCCTTGCTGGTGGCCGGTTTCCTGAACGGGATCGCGATCGAGTTGTTCGTGGTTGCCTGGGATGTTTCGCTGCAGGAGCACATCCCGGCCGACCGGCTGGCCAGGGTGTACTCCTACGACCTGCTCGGCTCGCTGGTCACCATCCCGCTCGGCGCGACCGTCGCCGGCCCGCTCGCCGAGCAAGTGGGCATCGAGCCGGCCCTCCTCGGCGGCGCGGCGCTGATCGTGCTCGCCACCGCGGGCGCCCTGCTGAGCCGCGACATCCGCACCCTGCGGCGGAAAACGCCGGAGCCGGCGAGTTAGCGGGCCAGTCGCTCGTTGAGCTCCCGGCTGATATCGGCGACCTGGGTGGCGGCCTCCGACACCACCGCGTCGTCGGCCGCCGACTCCGTTTCCGGCTTCTCGTCCACTAAACCCCCGACGCCAGCCTGCTCACCGGCCAAGGCCGGACCTCCTCGAAGAGCTTCGCCACTGCCAGCACCAGGTCGTCCGAGTGGCGCGGGCCGACGATCTGCAACCCGACCGGCAGCCCGGCCGACGTCAGCCCGGCCGGCACGCTGATCGCCGGCTGCTGGGTCATGTTGAACGGGTACGTGAACGGCGTCCAGTCCGGCCAGCCCGTCATCCCGCTGCCCGGCGGCACATCGTGCCCGGCCTCGAACGGCGCGATCCCGACCGTCGGCGTGATCAGCACGTCGTACCGGGTGTGGAACTCGCCCATGAGGATGCCCAGCGCGGCCCGTTCCCCTGTCGCCGCAAGGTAATCCGCCGCCGAATACGTCTTGCCCTGCTCCCAGACCCGCCGCAGCCCGGGGTCGACGAGCTCCTCCGAACCGGCCGGAAAGGTGTTCAGCCACTGCGCCGCGCCGGTGGACCACAGCACGTCGAAGGCTTCCTTGGGGTCGGTGAAACCCGGGTCGCTCTCCTCGATCCGCAGCCCCGCCTCGTCCAGCGCGATGACCGCGGAGCGCACGATCTCGGCGACCTCCGGGTCCACCTTCGCGTAGCCGAGGTTCGGCGAGAACGCCGCGTTGAGCCCGCGCACGTCACGCCGCACGGCTTCGCGGTACGCGCTCATCATCGGCGGCAAGGCCGCCGGGTCGCGGTGGTCTGGCAACGCGAGCACATCCATCATCAGCGCCACGTCGTCCACCGAGCGCGCCATCGGGCCGGCGTGCGAGAGCGGGCCGAACGGGCTCGCCGGGTACAGCGGGATACGGCCGTGCGTCGGCTTGAGCCCGACGATCCCGCAGAACGCCGCCGGAATCCGGACCGAGCCACCGCCGTCGGTACCGACCGAAAGCTCGCCCATCCCCGCCGCCACCGCGGCCGCGCTGCCGCCGCTGGAACCGCCGGCGGTGACCGACGTGTTCCACGGGTTGCGCGTGATGCCGGTGAGCGGGCTGTCTGTGACGCCCTTCCATGCCAGCTCGGGCGTGGTCGTTTTGCCCAGCAGCACGAGCCCGTTCTCCCGCAGCCGCGCGCTCACCGGGCTGTCCACGTCCCACTGCTGGTCCGGGCTGATGCATTTCGAGCCGCGCAGCGTGGGCCAGCCCTGGGTCAGGAACATGTCCTTGATCGACGTCGGCACCCCGTCCAGCCAGCCGATCGGGTTGCCCTCCCGCCACCTGGTCTCCGAGGCCTTCGCGCCTTCGCGGGCAACCTCCGGGTCGACAAGGCAGTAGGCGTTGCACTCGCCGTCGCGCGCTTCGATCGCGCTGAGTGCGGCCTCGGTGGCCTCCACCGGGGAGATCTCACCGGTGTTGTACGCCGCGACGAGCTCGCTCGCCGTCAACAGGGTGCCCATGCTGCTCCTCTACTGCCCCGACGGCACATAGCCCAGTTGTTTGTCCACGACATTACGAAGCGGGCGGCCAGTGTGCCAGCGCCGGAAGTTCTCCGCGAACACCTCGACGAGCGTGTTGCGCCAGCCGACGAAGTCCCCGGACATGTGCGGGGAGATCAGCACGTTCTCCATGCTCCACAGTGGACTGTCCGGGGGCAGCGGCTCGGTGTCGAAGACGTCCAGCGCGGCACCCGCCAGCTCGCCGCCGCGCAGCGCGGCGATCAGGTCGGCGGTCACCACGAGCTCACCGCGGCCCACGTTGACGAACCGGGCGCCGGGTTTCATCGCCGCGAACGCCGGCGCGTCGAACATGTTCTTCGTCTGCCCGGTCAGCGGCGCGACCGCGACCACGTAGTCGAATTCCGGCAGCCACCGCGTCAGCTCGGCCGAGGCGTGCACGCTGCCGAAGTCCGGGTCGGCCTCCCTGGCGCGGCGGCCCATGCCCGCGACGGACATCCCGGTGGCGCGCAGCATCCGCGCGATCGCCCGCCCGATCGGGCCGGTGCCGACCACGAGCGCCCGCTTCCCGCCGACGCGCTCGGTCTCGCGGTGCTGCCAGCGCACCTGTCGCTGCAGTTCGAGGGAGCGCGGCAGGTCCTTGGCGAACGCGATGACCACGCCCAGCACGTACTCGGCGATCGAGTCGTCGAACACGCCGCGCGAATTGGTCAGGACCACGTCGCTTTCGCGCAGTTCCGGGAACATCACCGGGTCGACCCCGGCGCTGGCGATGTGCACCCAGCGCATCCGGTCGGCCGCGTGCCATGCCCGCGGGACCGCGGTGGACAGGAAGTCGTAGACGAACAGGGCATCCGCCCCGCGCAGGGCGTCCTCGAGGCCTTTTTCGCCGGTGTAACGAACTTCCGCCGCAGATTCGATGTCGTCCATATCCGGGGGCTGTCGATCTCCACAGAGCACAGCCAGCACCGGGCTCTCCGTGCCGATCACCGTTGACACGGTATGAGCCTCTCGTATGATTGTCAACAATCCGAGGAGCCACCCCGGAGGCTTTCCTTCCACAGCGCCAGGGAGCCCAAGCCTTGGATTTAGATACCCTCGCCTTCGACGGCCCACTCGCCCAGCGCGGGATCGGCGTCATCGCGCCCTTCGACCTCGCGCTGGAGCGCGAGCTGTGGCGCTGGGTGCCGATGGAGGTTTCCCTGCACCTGGCCCGGACCCCGTACGAACCGGTCCCGGTGAGCATGGAGATGGCCCAGCTCGTCAGCAACAGTCAGCACCTCGCGGCGGCCACCCGCGACGTGCTCCACGTGGAGCCCGAGGTGGTCGCGTACCTGTGCACCTCGGGCAGTTTCGTCAACGGCATCGACTACGAACGCTCGCTGCGCAAGGCGATCTGCGACGCCGGCGCGCCGGACGCGGTGACCACCTCGGGCGCGCTGGCGGAGGTGCTGCACCAGCTCGACGTGCACCGGGTCTCGGTGATCACCCCGTACGACGCGGACCTCACCGGGAAGCTGCACGACTTCCTCGCCGAGATGAAGGTGCGCACGATGTCCAGTGAGCACCTCGGGCTCGGCGGCGGGATCTGGAAGGTCAGCTATCGCACCATCGCGGAGCGGATCCTCAACGCCGACCATCCCGACGCCGAGGCGATTTTCGTCAGCTGCACGAACCTGCCGACCTACGACCTGATCGAGCCATTGGAGATCGCGCTCGGGAAACCGGTGCTGACCGCGAACCAGCTGACCATGTGGGCCTGCCTCAAACGGATGGAGCTGCCGATCGTCGGACCGGGCAAATGGCTCAAGGACGTATCGTAGGATTGTCTACAACCCTGGAGGTGCAGCGTATGCCGACCGTCGGTTTCATCTACCCGGACCACGCCGCCGAGGACGACTACCCGTTCGCGGAACGGCTGCTGGGTGACCGGTTCGCCCTGCCCGTCGCGCACATCTACGGCACCGACCTGCACGCGGTGCCCGAGTTGCTCGACCTCGGCAGCGAGCACCGGCTGGCCGAAGGCGCATCGCTGCTCGCCGGGCACGAACCGGACGCGGTGGTGTGGGCGTGTACCAGCGGCAGTTTCGTCTACCGCTGGGACGGCGCGCACGAGCAGGTGGCGAAGCTGGCCGCGGCGGCGGGCAAGCCTGCGTCGAGCACCTCCTTCGCCTTCGTCAACGCCGCGAAAGCCTTGGGCCTCAAGCGGGTTTCGGTCGCCGCCAGCTACCCGGACGACGTGGCGAAGCTGTTCGTCGAGTTCCTCGGCCACGGCGGGATCGAGGTCGTGTCGATGTCCAGTGAAGACATCGACACGGCCGCCGAAGTCGGCAGGCTCAGCCCCGAAGCCGTCGTGGATCTCGCGGTCAGCCACGACCATCCCGACGCCGACGCGGTGCTCATCCCGGACACCGCGATGCGTACCCTCGGTGTGCTCGGCACGATCGAGGAGCGGCTCGGCAAACCGGTGCTCACCGCGAACCAGGTGACCATCTGGGAAGGACTGCGGCTCGTGGGCGCGGTCCCGGAGCCGGACGAACTGGGGGCGTTGTTCCGATGCCATTGACGGAGATCGAACCGGTCAACCGCGAGTCCACGGCGGCGATCATCGCCCGCCAGCTGCGCGAGGCGATCATGAACGGGTCGCTGCCGCCGGGCTCGCAGCTCGGCGAAACCGAGCTGGCAGGCCGGTTTCAGGTGTCACGCGGCCCGCTGCGGGAGGCGATGCAGCGGCTGGTGTCCGAGGGATTGCTGCGCAGCGAAAGGCATCGCGGGCTGTTCGTCATCGAGCTGGAGGCCGAGGACATCCGCGACATCTACGCGGCGCGACTGGCCGTCGAGGGCGCCGCAGTGATCCGGATTCTGCAGGGCCCGCGCGACGAAGCCGTCGCCGGCCTGGAGGAGGCGGTGGGCGACATGGCCGCGGCCACCCAAGGCGAGGACTGGAGCGCGGTGTCCGAAGCGGACATCCGGTTCCACGAGGTACTCGTGGCGGCGTCCGGCAGCAAGCGGCTGGAACGGATGTCGCGCACGCTCCTCATCGAGACACGGATGTGCCTGTCGGCGTTGCGGCTCACGTATGCCAGCGACGAAGAGCGGGTCACCGAGCACAAGAACATCACCGAGGCGATCAGCGAGGGCGACCAGGAGAAAGCGCTTTCCCTTCTGGAGGCGCACATGGAGGACGCGGTGCGCCGGCTGGCGCCCGGGACGAGCCTGCTGTCGAGGTAGGCGTCCGCGGCACTGTGCATTATGGACAGTGCCGCGGACGCGGACGGGTCAGAGCGCGACGGCGATGTACTTGATCTCCAGGAACTCGTCGATCCCCACGGCGCCGCCTTCACGCCCGAGGCCGGACTGCTTCACCCCGCCGAACGGCGCGGCCGGGTTGGACACGATGCCCTGGTTCAGCCCGATCATCCCGGCCTCCAGGGTTTCCGACACTCGCAGCGCGCGCTTGAGGTCGTTGGTGTAGACGTAACTCACCAGGCCGTACTCGGTGTCGTTCGCCGCGGCGACGGCCTCTTCCTCGGTGTCGAACACCGAAATCGGCGCCACCGGGCCGAAAATCTCCTCACTCGCCATGCGCGCGTCGAGCGGCACTCCGGTCAGCACGGTGGCCTGGTAGAAGTGGCCGGGCCCGTCGACCGTCGCGCCGCCGGTGAGCACGTTCGCGCCGCGGTCGGCCGCGTCCTGCACGAGGGTCTTGACCTTCTCCACCGCGGCGTTGTCGATCAGCGGGCCCACCACGACGCCGGGCTCGGTGCCGCGGCCGAGCGGCAGCGCCTCCATCCGCTCGGTCAGCCTCCGCGCGAACTCGTCGGCGATGCCGCGCTGCACGTAGAACCGGTTCGCCGCCGTGCAGGCCTCGCCGATGTTGCGCATCTTCGCCTGCATCGCGCCCTCGATCGCGGCGTCGAGGTCCGCGTCGTCGAAGACAAGGAACGGCGCGTTGCCACCGAGTTCCATCGACGTGCGCAGCACCTTGTCCGCGCACTGCTCCAGCAGTTTGCGGCCGACCGCGGTGGATCCGGTGAACGACAGCTTGCGCGCGCGGCCGTCCCTGATCAGCGGCTCCATCACGCCGCCGGCGTCGCTCGTGGTCACCACGTTCAGCACCCCGGCCGGCAGCCCGGCCTCGGCGAGGATCGCGGCCAGCGCGAGCATCGACAGCGGGGTCTGCGCGGCGGGCTTGATCACCATCGTGCAGCCTGCCGCGATCGCCGGGCCGATCTTGCGCCCGCCCATGGCCATCGGGAAGTTCCACGGCGTGATCAGCAGCGTCGGGCCCACCGGCTGCTTGGTCACGAGGAACCGGCCGGCCCCGTTGGGCGCGGTCTGGTAGCCGCCGTCGATCCGCACGGCCTCCTCAGCGAACCAGCGGAAGAACTCGGCGGCGTAGGAGATTTCGCCACGCGCCTCGGCGAGCGGCTTACCCATCTCCAAAGTCATCAACAGCGCGAGATCCTCGTTGCGCGCGTTGAGGAGTTCGTACGCGCGGCGCAGGATTTCACTGCGCTCGCGGGGCGCCGTCGCCGCCCATTCCTGCTGCGCGGCGACGGCGGCGTCGAGCGCGGCCATCCCGTCCTGCGGGGTGGCGTCGGCGACCTGGCACAGCACCTCACCGGTGGCCGGGTCCTCCACCCCGAACGTCCGGCCGCCCGCGGCCGGTACCCACTTCCCGCCGATGAACAGGTCCTTGTCCACGGACTCGACCACGCTGGTCTCGCTCACGCTCGCCTCCTTGTCATTGCACCGCTCCGGGGTCCATGCTATGCATATTGTCAACAATCTACAACCGCGCTAGGAGAGCCTCGATGGCACAACTGTCACCTCTGCTCAAGCAAGCGACGCCCGTCGTCGTCGATCACGGCGAGGGTGCCTACCTCTACGACGTCGACGGCCGCCGTCACCTCGACTTCACCGCGGGCATCGGGGTGACCTCCACCGGCCACTGCCACCCCAAGGTGGTGCGCGCCGCGCAGGAACAGATCGGCAAACTCGTGCACGGCCAGTACACGACGGTCATGCACCAGCCGCTACTCAAGCTGACCGAACGACTGGGTGACGTCCTGCCGAGCGGGCTCGACTCGCTGTTCTTCGCCAACTCCGGCAGCGAGGCCATCGAAGCGGCACTGCGCCTTTCGCGGCAGGCCACCGGGCGGCCGAACGTCGTCGTCTTCCAGGGCGGGTTCCACGGCCGCACCGTCGCCACCGCCACCATGACCACCTCCGGCACCCGGTTCAGCGCGGGCATCTCGCCGCTGATGGGCGGGGTGCACGTCGCGCCGTTCCCGTACGCGTACCACTACGGCTGGGACGAGCAAACCGCCACGAAGTTCGCGCTGCGCGAGCTGGACTACCTGTTCGCGACCATGAGCGCTCCCAACGAAACCGCGGCCTTCTTCGTGGAGCCCGTGCTCGGTGAGGGCGGCTACGTGCCGGCGAACACCGAGTTCCTGCAGGGCCTGCGCCGGCGCGCCGACGAGCACGGAATCCTGCTGGTGCTGGACGAGATCCAGACCGGGTTCGGCCGCACCGGGAAGTTCTGGGGCCACGACCACTTCGACGTCCGGCCCGATGTGGTGACCATCGCGAAGGGGCTCGCCAGCGGCTTCCCGCTGTCCGGCATCGCGGCGTCGAAGGAGCTGATGGCCAAGGCGTGGCCGGGTTCGCAGGGCGGCACGTACGGCGGCAACGCGGTTTCGTGCGCGGCGGCGATCGCCACCCTCGACGTGATCGAGGAGGAGGGTCTGGTCGCGAACGCGGCGGCGCGGGGTCAGCAACTTCTCGAAGGCGCCAGGCTGATCGGCGACAAGACGCCGGAGATCGGGGACGTGCGCGGGCTGGGGCTGCTGGTCGGCTCCGAGTTCACCACGGCCGACGGCAAGCCGGACAACGCGACCGCGCAGGCCGCGCAGCAGGAGGCGGCACGGCGCGGACTGCTGATGCTGACCTGTGGCGCGTACATGAACGTGGTCCGGATGATCCCGCCGCTGGTCGTCACCGCCGAGCAGGTCGACGACGCGCTCCGCATCTGGGCGGACACGGTTTCCGCGGTTACGAAGAGCTGAAAGGGAAACTTCCTTGGCCCGCTACATCACCATCTCCCTCGACAAGCGCGGCGTCTCCTGCCGTGCCGTGTTGCTCGACCAGGAGGCGCCCCGCACCTGCAAGGCGGTGTGGGACGCGCTCCCGCAGAGCGGCTCGGCCTATCACGCCAAATACGCGCGCAACGAGGTGTACACGCTGGTCCCGCCGTTCGCGGACCCGAAACCGGGCCGGGAAAACCCGACCATCACCCCCATTCCCGGCGACGTCTGCTATTTCGGCTTCGAAGCATGGGAAATCGGAAATCCGGCTTATGGGTACGAAGATTCCAGTGAAGCGCACGGCGATCAGGGCGCGACGGATCTGGCCATCTTCTACGGCCGGAACAATCTGCTGATCAACGGGGACGCCGGCTGGGTTCCCGGTAACGTTTTCGCCACGATAGTGGAGGGCCTGCCGGAAATGGCGGCCGCCGCGCAGGACCTCTGGCTGCGCGGAGTGGAGGGCGAGACTCTCTCGTTCGCCAGGGCGGAGTGACCTCGACCACGCGGGTGACGGGAGCCGGACCCGGCCTCCCGTCACCCGTTCGCGTGGTACTGCCGAGATCACCATTCGTGGCAACGTCTTCACCCGTTCGGGAGGGCGTGGCGCCCGGTTGCCGCATCAAGATCACCATCGGCCCAGGTCGCCCGTCCACAGAGGACTACTGCTGGTCGACGCCCGAACCGGTGACACCCCCTCGGCAAAACCCGAAGGTGGCACGTGTTTAAGCTGAAGGGATTTCATCGCCCAACGGCGCGAGTGCCGCTCACGGCGAATGCGCGTTGACAGCCGATCCGTTCCGGTGGAAATCTCGTCCTCGCTTTCGAAAGCAGCATCATTCGCAATTTCGAATCCAGAGGGAGTCATCTCCATGCACGCTTTTTCCGCGCACTTCCACCACGCCCACGACATCCTGACGAGCGCCGCCGCGGCGCTGGCCCACTTCGTCGGCTGGCTGGTCTGATCCACTCCCGTAAATCAGTGAACACGTAGTTCCGCGGGGCCGGAACGTTGGCGCGGGCCGGCCCCGCAAACCCAGAACACCCCGT
>NZ_VMNW02000180.1:2500-5178 GCF_007713735.2 Amycolatopsis acidicola
TGATGGCGTGCCTTTTGAAGAATGAGCCTGCGAGTTAGTGCTGCGTGGCGAGGTTAACCCGTGTGGGGTAGCCGTAGCGAAAGCGAGTCTGAAGAGGGCGTTTGAGTCGCGTGGTCTAGACCCGAAGCGGAGTGATCTACCCATGGCCAGGGTGAAGCGACGGTAAGACGTCGTGGAGGCCCGAACCCACTTAGGTTGAAAACTGAGGGGATGAGCTGTGGGTAGGGGTGAAAGGCCAATCAAACTCCGTGATAGCTGGTTCTCCCCGAAATGCATTTAGGTGCAGCGTCGCGTGTTTCATGGTGGGGGTAGAGCTACTGGATGGCCTAGGGGCCTTACCGGGTTACCGAAGTCAACCAAACTCCGAATACCATCATGTGAGAGCGTGGCAGTGAGACGGCGGGGGATAAGCTTCGTCGTCGAGAGGGAAACAGCCCAGAACACCGGCTAAGGCCCCGAAGTGTGTGCTCAGTGGGAAAGGATGTGGGATTGCCCAGACAACCAGGAGGTTGGCTTAGAAGCAGCCATCCTTGAAAGAGTGCGTAATAGCTCACTGGTCAAGTGGTCCTGCGCCGACAATGTAGCGGGGCTTAAGCACACCGCCGAAGCCGTGTCACTACACTATTACTTCTAACGGAGGGTGTGGTGGGTAGGGGAGCGTCCTGCGCCCAGTGAAGCCGCCGCGTAAGCGAGTGGTGGAGGGTGTGGGAGTGAGAATGCAGGCATGAGTAGCGAATGCAGAGTGAGAACCTCTGCCGCCGGATGACCAAGGGTTCCTGGGTCAAGTTAATCTGCCCAGGGTGAGTCGGGACCTAAGGCGAGGCCGACAGGCGTAGTCGATGGACAACGGGTTGATATTCCCGTACCCGCGTATGTTCGCCCCTGATGAGGCGCATGAGACTAACCACCCGAAGCCAGGAGGTTCTTCGGAACCGAGTGGTGGAGCGTGGGACCTGAGTGTGTAGTAGTCAAGCGATGGGGTGACGCAGGAAGGTAGCTCCGCCAGTGAGTGGTTGTACTGGTGTAAGCGTGTAGGCCGTCATGTAGGTAAATCCGCGTGACATCGAAGGCTGAGACGTGATGCGTAGCCGTTGTGGTGAAGTAGAGTGATCCTATGCTGCCGAGAAAAGCCTCTAGCGAGAACATGTGCGGCCCGTACCCCAAACCGACACAGGTGGTCAGGTAGAGAATACTAAGGCGATCGGGTGAACTGTGGTTAAGGAACTCGGCAAAATGCCCCCGTAACTTCGGGAGAAGGGGGGCCAAGGCTCTTGAAGCCCTTCGCGGGCTAGGGAGCAGTGGCCGCAGAGACCAGCGGAAAGCGACTGTTTACTAAAAACACAGGTCCATGCGAAGACGTAAGTCGAGGTATATGGACTGACGCCTGCCCGGTGCTGGAACGTTAAGAGGACCGGTTAACTCCCTTGTGGGGTGAAGCTGAGAATTTAAGCGCCAGTAAACGGCGGTGGTAACTATAACCATCCTAAGGTAGCGAAATTCCTTGTCGGGTAAGTTCCGACCTGCACGAATGGCGTAACGACTTTCCGGCTGTCTCAACCACAGGCCCGGCGAAATTGCATTACGAGTAAAGATGCTCGTTACGCGCGGCAGGACGGAAAGACCCCGGGACCTTTACTATAGCTTGGTATTGGTTTTCGGTTCGGTTTGTGTAGGATAGGTGGGAGACTGTGAAGCGATCACGCTAGTGGTGGTGGAGTCGTTGTTGAAATACCACTCTGATCGGATTGGGAATCTGAACCTCGGACCGTGATCCGGTTCAGGGACAGTGCCTGGTGGGTAGTTTAACTGGGGCGGTTGCCTCCTAAAGAGTAACGGAGGCGCCCAAAGGTTCCCTCAGCCTGGTTGGCAATCAGGTGTTGAGTGTAAGTGCACAAGGGAGCTTGACTGTGAGACTGACAGGTCGAGCAGGGACGAAAGTCGGGACTAGTGATCCGGCACCTCCTGGTGGAAGGGGTGTCGCTCAACGGATAAAAGGTACCCCGGGGATAACAGGCTGATCTTGCCCAAGAGTCCATATCGACGGCATGGTTTGGCACCTCGATGTCGGCTCGTCGCATCCTGGGGCCGGAGTAGGTCCCAAGGGTTGGGCTGTTCGCCCATTAAAGCGGCACGCGAGCTGGGTTTAGAACGTCGTGAGACAGTTCGGTCCCTATCCGCCGCGCGCGTAGGAGACTTGCGGAAGGCTGTCCCTAGTACGAGAGGACCGGGACGGACGAACCTCTGGTATGCCAGTTGTCACGCCAGTGGCATGGCTGGTTAGCTACGTTCGGAAGGGATAACCGCTGAAGGCATCTAAGCGGGAAGCCTGTTCCTAGATGAGGTCTCCCACCCTTGATGGGTTAAGGCCCCCAGCAGACTACTGGGTTGATAGGCCAGAAATGGACGCACAGTAATGTGTTTTCGAGTTGACTGGTACTAATAGGCCGAGGACTTGTCCACAAACATGCTACGCATCCACTCTACAGCTCTGAAACACCACACAGGTTGTTCCAGGATAATTTCATTGTTCTGTCGAGCACCGCGTGTTGTTTCGTGGTGTTTCGGTGGTCATGGCGGCGGGGAAACGCCCGGTCCCATTCCGAACCCGGAAGCTAAGCCCGCCAGCGCCGATGGTACTGCAACCGAAGGGTTGTGGGAGAGTAGGACACCGCCGAACT
>NZ_VMNW02000181.1 GCF_007713735.2 Amycolatopsis acidicola
TCGCCACTCATCCACCACCGAAGCGGCTTCAGCGTTCGACTTGCATGTGTTAAGCACGCCGCCAGCGTTCGTCCTGAGCCAGGATCAAACTCTCCAACAATGAACAAGTTCGATCGACTCGATCGTAATTTCTCAAAGGAACCCACAAAGGGTTCAAATAAGCTCTACTGGCTTAGTTCATCAAACACACTGTTGAGTTCTCAAACAACACGCGACAACCGCCGCAACTGGATTCAAAGCTTTTGTGTTTCCCTGATGAAGAGAAGCCTCTACCGCTACCGATTTCGTAGTGGTGGTTGGCGACCTCTACTTCAGGGCCGTCGCAGTACATTACCCGGTTCGGTTCGCGGTGTCAACCGCCCGACCCTGGTTCCGTCCGCCGGAGTTTTCACCCCGTCGGCCCGGTCTCCCTGGCGACGAAGAGAAGATTACATGTCCCGAAACCCCCTTGAAACAGGGGGGTCCCCTAACTGGGTAAGCGCAGGTCAGAGCACGGGCAGCAGGGTTCGGAGCTCGTACGGCGTCACCGCGCTCCGGTAGTTGTCCCACTCCACTCGTTTGTTCCGCAGGAAGAAGTCGTAGACGTGCTCGCCCAGAGCTTCGGGCAGCAACTCGGAACGCTCCATCTCCGTCAGCGCCTCGCCGAGGTTCTGCGGCAGCTGGTCGTACCCGGCGGCCCTGCGCTCGGCGTCGGTCAGCGACCAGATGTTGTCCTCCGCCGGTGGCGGCAGCTCGTACCCCTTCTCGATGCCCTTCAGGCCGGCGGCCAGGACGACGGAATACGTGAGATAAGGGTTGCAGGCCGAGTCGATGGTCCGGATCTCCACGCGACGTGAAGACGCCTTGCCCGGCGAATAGTTCGGGACGCGCACCAGTGCGGAGCGATTCGCCCTTCCCCAGGAGACCGTTGTCGGCGCCTCTCCCCCGCTGATCAGCCGCTTGTAGGAGTTGACCCACTGGTTCGTGACCGCCGAGATCTCCCGCGCGTGGAAGAGCAGGCCTGCCACGAACGCCTTGCCCGTGTCGGACAGTTCGAACGGGTCCTCCGGGTTGTGGAACGCGTTCCGATCACCCTCGAACAGCGACACGTGGGTGTGCATCCCGGAACCGGGCTGCGCGGTGAACGGCTTGGGCATGAAGGTGGCGCGGACCCCCTGGGTGAGCGCCACTTCCTTGATCACGTACCGGAAGGTCATGACGTTGTCGGCCATCGTGAGCGCGTCGGCGTAGCGCAGGTCGATCTCCTGCTGGCCGGGCGCGCCCTCGTGATGGCTGAACTCGACCGAGATGCCCATGGCCTCGAGCGTCTCGATCGCGTGCCGGCGGAAATGCGTCGCGGTCGCGTGGCTGGCCTGGTCGAAATATCCGCCGTTGTCCGCAGGCTCGGGTTCCGTTCCGTCCTCGGGCAGCGTGGACAGCAGGAAGAACTCGATCTCCGGGTGGACGTAGCAGGTGAACCCCGCTTCCCCGGCCTTCGAAAGCTGGCGGCGCAGCACGTGCCGGGGGTCCGCCCAGGACGGCGAGCCGTCGGGCATCGCTATGTCGCAGAACATCCGGGCGGAGTAGTGCCCGCCCTCGGGCGTCTCCCACGGCAGCACCTGGAAGGTGGACGGGTCGGGCTTCGCGACCATGTCCGATTCGTAGACGCGCGCGAAGCCTTCGATGGCCGAACCGTCGAAGCCGATGCCGTCACTGAAGGCACCTTCGAGCTCGGCCGGGGCGACGGCCACCGACTTGAGGAAACCCAAGACGTCGGTGAACCACAGGCGCACGAAGCGGATGTCACGTTCTTCCAGCGTGCGCAGCACGAACTCCTGCTGGCGATCCATGAGCGCACCCTACGGGCGACGTGTTAACGCCATGTTTCGCGGCCCGCCCCGTACCCCGGCCGAGGGAATGGAGATCGACATCACCGCAGCGAGACCGCACAATCCGCCGGCCAGGTACCACGCGAGGTCGTAACCACCGAAGTGGTCGTGGATCAGGCCGGCGCCGGTCGCGGCGATCGAGGCGCCGATCTGGTGGGAGGCGAACACCCAGCCGAAGACGATCGGACCGGTCAGCCCGAACCGCTCGCGGCACAGCGCCACGGTCGGCGGGACGGTGGCCACCCAGTCCAGTCCGTAGAAGATGATGAACGCCCACATCGGGGGTTCGGTCGTCGGCGCGAACAGGTGCGGCAGAAGCAGCAGCGAAACCCCTCGCAGGAAGTAGTACCCGCCGAGCAGCCAGCGGGGATCGATCCGGTCGGTGAACCAGCCCGAGGCGATCGTCCCCGCGACGTCGAAAAGCCCGACGAGCGCGAGCAGGGATGCCGCGGTGGTCGGCGGCATGCCGTGATCGTGCGCGGCCGGCACGAAATGGGTCCCGACGAGGCCGTTCGTCGAGGCACCACAGATCGCGAAGCCACCGGCGAGGAGCCAGAAAACGGGACTGCGCATGGAATCCCGGAGAACGGTGAGGGCTCGCCGGGCGGTGCCGTGGGTCGGGGCCGGCTTCGCTTCGGGCTCGGTTGCGCCGTAGGCCGTCGTGTCGACATCGCTCGGGTGGTCGCGCAGGAAGATCAGGACTATCGGGACGACGACGATCGCGGCGCCGGCGACGGTCAGGGAAGCCGATCGCCAGCCGTGGTTCGTGGCCAGCGCGGCGATGATCGGCAGGAAGACGAGCTGGCCTGCCGCGCCCGCCGCCGTGAGCACCCCGCTGACCAGGCCGCGGTGCCGGACGAACCAGCGGCTGGTCACCGTGGCGACGAACGCCAGCGCCATCGAACCCGTGCCGGTGCCGACGAGCACTCCCCAGCAGAGCAGGAGCTGCCAGCTGGCGGTCATGAACACGGTGAGCCCACTACCCGCGGCGACCAGGACGAGCGCTCCGGCGACCACGCGTCGCATGCCCAGGCGTTCCATCAGCGCGGCCGCGAACGGCGAGATCAGGCCGTACAGGATCAGGTTGATCGACACCGCAGCCGAAATCGTCGAGCGGGACCAGCCGAACTCGTCGTGCAGTGGATCGATGAGCACGCTGGGCGCCGCGCGAAAACCGGCAGCACCGACGAGAGCGACGAAGGCCGCGAAGGCGACCAGCCACGCGCGGTGGAGACGCGGGCGGGACGGGGCGGAAGTAGTCACCTGAACAGCTTCCGGATGGGCGCCGACCTGGACGAGTGGCCGACGCGCCAATATGTGCAAGAATTCGGCCATGCACAGCGTCGTCGTGTTGGCGATCTCCGAGGTGATCGGTTACGACATGGCCATCCCGCCGCAGGTCTTCTCCGCGGCCGAGCGGGACGGGCGGCGGCTTTACGACGTGAAGCTCTGTGGGGTCGACAACGAGCCGGTGCGGGTCGCGCACGGGTACACAGCGAAGTTCGACCACGGGCCCGAAGCGCTGGCCACGGCCGACACCGTGATCATCCCCGGGACAGCGCTGGAAGGGCCGCGCCGACGCGGATCGCTGCCCGATGACGTGGCGGACGCGTTGGCCTTGATTCCGGCCGGTGCACGGATCATGTCGATCTGCACGGGAGCGTTCGTGCTCGCCGCGGCCGGTCTGCTCGACGGGCGGCGGGCGACGACGCACTGGGCGCACGCCGAAACGTTCCGGCGGCTCTACCCGCGGGTCCAACTCGACGAGGGCGTGTTGTTCGTCGACGACGGGGATCTGCTGACTTCGGCCGGATTGGCGGCGGGGATGGACTTGTGCCTGCACGTGATCCGGTCCGACCACGGGAGCGCGGTGGCGAACACCGCGGCGCGGTACTGCGTCGTGCCGCCGTGGCGGGATGGTGGTCAGTCGCAGTACATCGACCACCCGACACCCGAATCCGGCGCGGGCAGCACGGCCGCGACCAGGGCGTGGGCGTTGGAACGGCTGGACGACTCGCTGGACTTGGACACGCTGGCACGGCATGCGCGGATGAGTGTGCGGACGTTCAGCAGGCGATTCCGGGCGGAGACCGGGTTGTCGCCGCGGACGTGGCTGAACCAGCAGCGCGTGCTGCGGGCGCGGCACCTGCTGGAGACGACGAACCTCGCCGTGGACCGGGTGGCGGCGGCATCGGGTCTGGGGACGGCGGCCTCGCTCCGGCAACATCTGCGCGCGTCGATCGGGGTTTCGCCGCTGGCGTACCGGCGCACCTTCTCGAGCCCGTGACCCGCAGCGCTACGGTTACTGCCATGCTCCGCCGCCGCACCGCCGGTGTCCTCGTATTGCTTTTGGCGCTCGCCTGCGGTTGCAGCGCTTCACCGGACACCCGAGGCCCCCTGCCCGACGGGACCACCATGGTCCACGATGCAGCGACCGCGCTCGAACAACTGCACAGCATCGAATTCGACTTCAGCGTGAGCGGCACGATTCCCGGGCTGGACGTGCGAGAGGTCAAGGGGCAGGCCAGCCGGGACGGCGGGCGGTACGGGACGGCCGTGGGCCAGGCCGACATGCAGGAATCGACAAATCGGTTCGAGCTGCAGTACGAGATCGACGGGGACACCCTGCGGCTCACCGACCAGCACGGGACGCGGACCGACGAGCCGGTGCCGGCCGAGTACAACATCGTGGCGCTGCTGGATCCGCAACACGGCGTGCCTTCGCTGCTTCGCGCGGCCACGGGGCTCAAGACGGAGACGAAGGAAGATGTCCAGGGCGTGGAGACGTACCGCGTGACCGGGCAGGTGGCGAAGAGCGTCGTGTCCGGGCTCTTGCCGGGAATCACTTCCGATGTCGACGTGAAGTTCTGGGTCACGCAGAGTCAGCCGCAGACGCTCGTGCGGGTGTGGATGCAGGTTCCGCCGCGGCAGCCGAACGAGGGGGCCGTGATGCTGGAACTCGGGCTTTCGCACGCGAACGCGCCGATCAGTTCGACGGCGGCCGGGTAGGGGGCGGCCGGGTAGGGGCGGCGGCGGTCGGGAGCAAGGGATGTTTGCTTCGGATTGGAGCAGACGTTCCTTGCTTCGGGGGTTGGAGCAAACGCACCTTGCTCCGAGTCGTGGGGCAAGTCGGGCGTCGTCGTCGGGTTGGAGCAAACGTTCCTTGCTCCCCGTCCGGGCGCGAGGTGGTCGCGGGCGGGTTGGAGCAAACGCACCTTGCTCGTTTCCGCAGGTGGGGTTAGGT
>NZ_VMNW02000182.1 GCF_007713735.2 Amycolatopsis acidicola
GACCCCCAACCCCCGCCCCAGGACAGGAAAAGACCCTTGACACTCGACCGCCACCTGCTCACCGTGCTCGCGTGCGCCATCGACAAGCACGCCCTGCTCTACTTCGCCGACGACCAGATCCTCTACAACCCGCGCCTGAGACGCCTCTACCGCATCGAATCCGGCATCCCGATGATGCGCGCCGACCTCGCCAGCCCCGTCGACGAACCCCGCCACCGCGACCTCGTCCGCCGGGCACCGGCCGAGGCGAGCGCCACCCTCGGCGAGAGCGTCGACGCGGTCGTCTCCACAGTGGACTGACCAGCAGGGCTTCCAGGATCCGGGAACGCGTGGACAAACCCGCCGGATCGGCGATGCTGGAGCGCATGACGATGACACTGACCCGGCTGGAGCACGACGACGGCGCGGTCGAACTGCGCATCGTCGTGCCCGGCGCCCAATGGCGGCCCGAAGTGGCCGCGCGGCTCGCGGAGGTACTCGAACCGGCCGCCGAGCCGCCTGCCCGCATCGAAGTGGAACCGCGCCGCGTGTTCGCCGCCGGCGCGGAGATCACCCTGACCAGGCTGGAGTTCGACCTGCTGCTGTTCCTGTGCCGCAACGCCGGCCGCGTCTGCGACCGGCGGTCGCTGTTGCGGCACGTGTGGCACACCGGCGAGCGGGGTGGCGGGCGCACCATCGACGTGCACATCCGCAAGCTGCGCGCCAAGATCGGCGTCCTCGGCTCGGCCATCACCACCATCCGCGGCGTCGGCTACCGCTTCGACGGCCGCGAACTGGTCCGCGTCGAGCAGAGTCCTTTTTAGACGGACGAACCGCGGCGCGCCCGCGGCCGGGTGTTCGGCCGCACCCCGGGGTTCGCGACCGCCGCCGTCATGCAGTACCCGATCGGGCCGCGCGCGTCGTGCAGCGTGCAGTGCCCCACCGCGATGCCCTCGCCGCTGGAATGCCCGCCAGCGGCCACGCCGATGTGCTCGCCCTCGGGCATCCGGCTCAGGTACAGGCTGTAGTCCGCGTTGATGAACTCCAGCTCCTTCTCCCCGGCGTGCGCCAGCGGGCTCGCGGTGTCCGCCGCCAGCGCGGCCCGCACGAACGGGCTCATCGGCTCACCCTCGACCAGCTCGCAGGTCTCGCGCACCCACGTCCGGCGGCCCTCCAGATGCCAGCGCTCCGGCGTCGCGCCCACCCGGTGTGGCGCCATGGTCTCCGGGCCCGGCGCGTCCCACGGCGGCGTGGCGGGCGCGGGGTCCGGCGGCTGCTCGCCCTCTCGCAGCTGTACCGCCGTCGCCTTGGCGAACACCCCGTCCCCGGAGTGCACCGTGGCCTCGGTGACGCGGATCCGGTGGCCATCGCGGATCCGCGTGGTGGCGACCTCGAGCGGGGCCAGGGGAGCGCTGCGGAACAGGTCCACCGTGAGCCGCGTGAACCGCATCCCCTCGGCGCCCTGCTCCGCCTCCAGCGCCCGCGCCAGCAGCCCGCCGAGGAGCCTGCCGTGGGTCATCGAAGGCACCCACCAGCTGCGGGCATGCGGCGCGGGCTCCAGGCGGCCGCCGGACGGGGCGAAAAAGGCTTGCGGCACGGGCGAAATCCTTTCGTCGGGGGAGGTGTTCACCGGGCCGGGCGGAGCGGATCGAGCCTGCGGATCAGCTCCACCGCCGCCTCGGTGAGGCTCGTGGCCTTGCGTTTCGTGCCGCAGTTCGCGATCTCGCGGCCCGCCTCGCCGATGACGCCGGTGATCACCGAGACGGTCAGCCGGTCCACCGGATCCGCGCCGGCCCCGAGCAGCACCGCGTTCTGCCGCACCCATTCGCGGGTGCGGGTGCGGCGCAGCACCTCGAACCCCGGCGGCCCGTCCCCGTCGAGGAACAGGCGTACCAGGTCCCGGCGCTGCCACGAACCCTCCAGATACGCGCGGGCGCCGACGATCAGCAGCGCCAGCGGGTCCTCTTCGCCCGCGGCCCGCGCTTCGGCGACCGCGCCGGTCGCGTTGTGCTCCTGGCTGGCCTGGTGGTCCTCCCACAACGCCAGGTACAGCTCCGACTTGCCGCCGAAGTGGTGGTAGAGGCTGCCGACGCTGGAGCCGGCCCGCTGGACGACCTCGGCCACGCTCGCCTCGGCGAACCCCCGCTCCGCGAACACGTCACGGGCCGCGGCGAGCAGCACCCGGCGCGTTTCGGCCGTGCGGCTCCACTGCCACGCGGCGGTGCCTGCTTTGCGCCCCATGTCCGTACTCCGTTCCGAAGACCGAGCCTGATTTTAGAATTCGAGTTAGTTAGCGTGGCGAAGGTCCCCCTTTGAGCCTCTTGCCCCGGCCACCATGCGTCGGGTCGAATCGAACCGGATCGGAATCCGCGCTGGTGCGGTGGGAAAGGACGTGGCGTGCGTGCTGCGAACCCGGACACCCGGGGTGACAGGTACAAATGGGTCGCGCTGACGAACACGACGATGGGCGTGCTGCTGGCCACCATCGACTCGTCGATCATGCTGATCGCGATGCCCGACATCTTCCGCGGCATCAAGCTCGACCCGCTGCTCCCGGAGAACTCGTTCTATCTGCTCTGGATGATCCTCGGCTACCTGGTCACCTCGAGTGTGCTGGTGGTCAGTGTCGGCAGGCTCGGTGACCTGTTCGGCCGGGTGCGGATGTACAACCTCGGGTTCGTCATCTACACGTTCGCCTCGCTGATGCTCACCATCGACTGGATGACCGGGCACGCCGGCGCGATCTGGCTGCTGGCGTGGCGGATCGTGCAGGGCATCGGCGGTGCCTTCCTCGTCGGCAACTCCGGCGCCATCCTCACCGACGCGTTCCCGGCCCGGCAGCGGGGGCTCGCGCTGGGCATCAACAACGTCGCCGGGATCAGCGGAACCTTCATCGGGCTGGTGCTCGGCGGGCTGCTGGCGCCGGTCAGCTGGCGGCTGGTGTTCCTGATCTCGGTGCCGTTCGGGATCCTCGGCGCCGTGTGGGCCTACCGCAGGCTGCACGATTTGTCGGCCCGCTCCGGTGAGCCGATCGACTGGCTCGGCAACGTGACCTTCGCGGTGGGGCTGATCCTGGTGATGATCGGCATCACGCACGGCATCCAGCCCTACGGCGGGCACACCATGGGCTGGACCAGCCCGGTGGTGCTCGGCTCGCTCAGCGCGGGCGTGGTGCTGCTGATCGCGTTCGGGATCATCGAGACGCGGGTGCGGTACCCGATGTTCCGGCTGCCGTTGTTCAAGATCAGGGCGTTCACGTTCGGCACCCTGTCCACGTTCCTGTCCGCGCTCGGCCGCGGCGGGCTGATGTTCATTCTGATCATCTGGCTGCAGGGGATCTGGCTGCCCCTGCACGGGTACGACTTCGAGGAAACCCCGCTGTGGGCGGGGATCTACATGCTCCCGCTCACCGTCGGCTTCCTGCTCGCGGGCCCGCTCTCGGGATACCTGTCGGACCGGTTCGGCGCGCGCCCGTTCGCCACGTCCGGCATGCTCGCCGCCGCGCTCACGTTCGTGCTGCTGGAAATGCTGCCCATCGACTTCCCGTACCCGGCCTTCGCGGCCATCCTGCTGCTGAACGGGCTCGCGATGGGGTGTTTCGCGTCCCCGAACCGGGCGGCGGTGATGAACAGCCTCCCGGCCGGGCACCGCGGGGCAGGCGGCGGGATGAACTCCACCTTCCAGAACTCGGCTCAGGTGTTCTCCATCGGCATCTTCTTCACCCTCATGATCACCGGGCTGGCCGCGGCACTGCCGGGCACGCTCACCAGTGGGCTGGAGGCACACCACGTCCCCGCCGCGGCCGCGCAAGCCGTCGCCGACAGCCCGCCGGTCTCCGTGCTGTTCGCCGCGTTCCTCGGCTACAACCCGATGCAGCACCTGCTGGGCGACAACGTGATCTCGCAACTCCCGCCCGCCGACTCGGCCGCGCTGACGGGGAACACGTTCTTCCCGAACCTGATCTCGGGCCCGTTCGAACAGGGCCTGCACATCGCGTTCGGGTTCGCCATCGCCGCATGCCTGATCGCCGCAGGGGCGAGCGCCTTCCGCGGCAGCCGCTATGTCGCGGACCTGGAGCCGCCCGTCCTGACGCACAACAAGAACTGAGGCACGCGGGCGCCCGCCGTTCGGGGCTCGCGCGCCGCCCGGGAGCGGCCAACACACGCGCACTGCCCGCCAACACGCCGACCGGCGCGGCCAACACACCGAGCCCGGGGTAGCCCGCGGGCGTGTTGGCGACTCCCGTTGGCGTGTTGGCCGCTCCGGTTGCCGTGTTGGCCGGAGCGGGGCGCGAGTTCGCCGCTCCCGCCGGAATGCTGGGCGAGCGCCCCCACCGCGCGAGTCCCCACCGCGCGAGTCCCCACCACGGGGCGCCCTCCACGTCGGCGGCCCCACCACGCGAGCCCGGCTACGCGGGCGTCCCGGCTACGGAGCCCCGGCTACGCGAGCGCCCGCTCCGCGCGAGCC
>NZ_VMNW02000183.1 GCF_007713735.2 Amycolatopsis acidicola
TTGGCGGGCAGCGGCCGGGCAGGCGGCGATTTGGCGGACAGCGGCCGGGCAGGCGGTGCATTGGCGGGCAGCGGCCGGGCAGGCGGCGATTTGGCGGACAGCGGCCGGGCAGGCGGTGCATTGGCGGACAGCGGCCGGGCAGGCGGCGATTTGGCGGACAGCGGCCGGGCAGGCGGTGCATTGGCGGGCAGCGGCCGGGCAGGCGGCGATTTGGCGGGCAGCGTCTTGGCAGGCGGTGCATTGGCGGGCAGTGGCTGGACGGCCAATGGAGTGGCGAACGGCGGTTTGGTGGGCGGCGGCCGGGCGAACGGCAGCGGTTTGCAGAGCGGCGCTCCTGTCGGGATCGACACTGGCTCGGCGGCTGGCGCTGGCTCGATCGGCGCGGGCTCGGTCGACGCGGGCCGCGCGGGCGGTGGTTTCACCTTGGTCGGCAACGGCTCTGCGGTCGGCAGTGGCTCGGGGCACGCCGAGGCTACTGGCCTTCGCTCGGCAAGCGCGGCCTCCGCGGAGGCGAGTGCAGCCAGCGTTGGCGCGACATGCGCGGCCCCGCAGGGTTTGGCGCCCGCAGGTTTGGCCCCCACAGGCACCGATGCGACCCGAGTCCACTCGGCAAGCAGCGCCGCGACGGACAGCCAACGCCAGCGCAGCAAGCAGCAGCCCGGCAAGCGCCAGCGCGGCAAGCATCAGCTCAGCACGCGGCGAGTCGTCGGGCGGCGAGGCGGGGTGTGCCTGCTCGACACGCCCGGGTTCCAGGCAACGCGCTCGCACCTACGGGCGTCCGGAGTGTGGGCGCGCTGAAGCGCGGCCACGAGTGAAAAGGCGTCCGATGGCGGGCGTGTACTGATTGGGTTGAGTGTTGGACGAGAGGCAGAGCCTGGCAGGCGCGGAGGGTTCCGCCCCGTACAAGGCACACGAGGCCGCCGCGGAAGCTTTCCGTTCCGTGCACGACAGGTCACCCGCCGGGGTGTGGTCCGCGCCAGGGCGGGTCAATCTGATCGGTGAGCACACCGACTACAACGACGGGTTCGTGCTCCCGTTCGCCCTGCCGCACAGGCTGGCGGCGGCCGCCTCGCCGCGGGACGACGGGATGCTGAGCGTCGCCACGCTCGGCTCCGACGGGCGCATCCAGCAAGCCGACCCGTTGCGCATCACCGACCTCAAGCCGCGCAGCATCGACGGCTGGGCCGCTTACCCCGCCGGAGTGGCGTGGGTCCTGCGCGACCAGGGCATCACCGGAGGTGCCGACGTGGTGCTGGCCGGCGACGTGCCCACCGGCGCCGGACTGTCCTCCTCCCACGCGCTCGAGTGCGCGGTGTCGCTGGCGCTGCTCGGCCTGGCCGGGCACGAGCTGGACCAGCCCGAGTCACCGACGCGGCAGGAAATCGCCCGCTGGGTTCAGCGCGTGGAGAACGACTTCGTCGGCGCTCCCACCGGTTTGCTCGACCAGACTGCCTCCCTCTGTTGCACCAAGGCCAATGTGCTCTTCCTGGACGTGCGCTCCGGCGAGTCCGAGCAGGTCCCGTTCGACACCGCCGCCTTCGGCCTGCGGATCCTCGTGATCGACTCCCGCACCAAGCACTCCCACGCCGACGGCGGCTACGGCGAACGCCGTCGCGGCACGGAACGCGCGGCCGACCTGCTGGGCATCAAGGCACTGCGCGACGTACCGTTCGACGCCCTGGACGCCACACTCCGCCGGCTCCCGGACGAGCTCGTGCCGTTGGTGCGGCACGTCGTGACGGAGAACCAGCGCGTGCTGGACGTCGTCGAACTGCTGCACGCCGGGCGGCTTCCCGAAATCGGTCCTTTCCTGGACGCCTCCCACGTGAGCATGCGCGACGACTACCGCATCTCGACCCCCGAACTCGACACCGCTGTCGACTCGGCCCGCTCCGCGGGAGCGCTCGGCGCCCGCATGACCGGCGGCGGCTTCGGCGGATCCGCCATCGCCCTCGTGGCAGCCGACGACGTGCCCAAGGTCGAAGCAGCCGTCACCGCGGCTTACGAACGCGAGGGCTGGCGGCCCCCGCGCACGTTCGTCGCCGTGCCGTCCGCAGGCGCGGGCCGCGACGCCTGAAGCGCAGCGGCGGCGCGAGTCTGTGCGCCGCTCACAGCTTGATGGTCCACACTGGCGCCATCACCTCCTTTCGTCCTGAAGCAGAAAGGCCCCTGACTACCTATGGCCACCGCTAGCGACCGCAAAGCCCTCAAACTGATCGTCACCGGCGGTGCCGGGTATGTCGGCAGCGTCTGCGTGGCGCGGCTGCTGGAAGCCGGCCACGAGGTCGTCGTGGTGGACGACCTGTCCACCGGGCACGCCGACGCCGTACCCGAGGGCGCGCGGTTCGTCGAGGGCGACGCGGCCGACGCGAGCGCGGACCTGCTCGGCGAGGGCTTCGACGGGGTGCTGCACTTCGCCGCCAAGTCGCTCGTCGGCGAATCCATGCAGGATCCCGGGAAGTACTGGCGCGGCAACGTTTTCACCGCCATCCGGCTCCTCGACGCCATGCACGAGCACGGCACGCCGCGCCTCGTGTTCTCCTCCACCGCCGCCACCTATGGCGAGCCGGAAGGGTCCCCGATCCCGGAGACCGCGCCGACCCGGCCGACCAACACCTACGGCGCCTCGAAGCTCGCGATCGACCACGCCATCACCAGCTACGCCCGTGCGCACGGGCTCGCCGCGGTGAGCCTGCGGTACTTCAACGTGGCCGGAGCGTACGGCCGCTACGGCGAGCGGCACACCACCGAGACCCACCTGATCCCTCTGGTCCTGCAGGTGGCCACCGGTGACCGCGAAGAGGTGAAGATCTTCGGCGACGACTACCCCACCGACGACGGCACGGCCGTGCGCGACTACATCCACGTGGTGGATCTCGCCGACGCGCATCTGCTGGCATTGGACCACGCCACCGAAGGCGAGCACCGGATCTACAACCTCGGCAACGGCACCGGTTTCTCGGTGCGACAGGTGATCGACACGTGTCGTCAGGTGACCGGGCACCCGATTCCGGCCGCGCAAGCCCCGCGCCGAGCTGGTGACCCGGCCACCCTCGTGGCCGCCAGCGACCGCGCTCGAACGGAACTCGGCTGGAAGCCCGAGCGGGCCGACCTCCACGGCATCGTCAGTGACGCGTGGCGGTTCACCCAGGAACGCCGCTGACTCCTGCGGAGCGACGCGACATCGGTGGGGCACCGGGCCACAAGCCCGACCGCCCCGCCGTCTTCTTTGTGCGGGGCCAATGCTGGGCTTCCCGGCTCGTTGGGCAGGTGACTGAATTCCACCCCCTTCGTCGTGGAAAAGTATTGGTGGGCAAGCAATCCGCTCTCAGCACCCGGCGAATCGCGTCGATAGTCGGCCGAGCTGTCCGGGATCGCCGACTGCTTTCACCCTCTCCGGTGGAATACCGGCTTTGAGACAGCGGAGCAGAAGGCCCGAAAGGACGTGCCCGGGATCGGCTTCGAGGGCGTTATCCAATGCCATCCGGGCCAATGCGCCTTCGCCTCGCACGTAGGCCGCGTACCCGAGCAGAGCGGCGCACTCGGCCCTTTCCGGTGGGGGCATGCGGCGCACCAGTTCCAGCCACAGCTTTTCGGCATCCGTCGGGAGGCCCGCGACCGATTCAGTGGCCGTGGACAAGCACGTATCCCGCACCCGCGAATGACCCAGTGCATCGGCCAGGCGCACCACCTGGTCGTCACTCAGACCCAGTTCTCCTTTGCGTGCCTGCAAAAGCGCGCGCCGGACCTCGTCGAAACACGCGCCGAGCGGCATCGGCTCGCGCCTCTTCCGTAGGAGCTTGGCCCGCCGCGCGACCGCAGCCTTGTCATCGGGGGCTAGTGTGCGGGCCATTTCTTCGAGACTGTCATACGTGACGCGCCCCTGACTCACGCATAGGGCAGCGAATTCCGTGGCTTTTTCGTCCGGCAGCACGCCTTCGCATTCGTCGGTGTAGCAGCGCCACCGCGCGCCGCCCCGTATTTCCGGTGTCCAGACGGGATGTGGCATGGGGATGCCCGTTTTCTCGAACGCGATGCCGAGGCGCTCGATGAGCCTGCCGTGCGGTAGCTCGCAGGGCGGGTGCTGCGGATGCGCGCCGACGGCGACAACCGCGACCCCGTCGCCGGGGTGCCGCGCGAACGTCTCCTCGAGATACGCCACCACCGCCTCCTCGTGTTCGGGCGGGGGCAGGTCGAGGCGTATCAACGGGCTGAGGCTTTGGCCGCTCTCGCTGCCGATAGCCGCTACCACCAAAGAGTTTTCGGGGCGGAAGCCGAGGAGATGCGGCAGCGCGACGATCATCTGCCCGGGCTGTTCGAGGGTGATCCGGATCCTGCCGTCCGGCAGTGTGCTCGTGGTCATGACTCCACCTTTGCCGGGAATGGGCGGGAGCGCGAGGG
>NZ_VMNW02000184.1 GCF_007713735.2 Amycolatopsis acidicola
CCCCCCCGCTCCGGAAAGCGCTTTCAGCCCGACACGTCGAGCACGATCTTGCCCACGGCTTTGCCGTCCGCGAGCTGCCGCAACGCCTTCGCCGCGTCGGCGAGCGGGTAGGTCGCGCCGATGTGGGGGAGCGCGCGCTGTTCGGCCAGCAGCGCGGCGAGCTCCGCTTCGTTGCGGCGGAACTCCGGCGGCGGCACGTCCTGGAACTGGAAGCCGAGGATGCGGACTCCCTTGATGAGCACCAGGTTCAGCGGGATCCGCGGGATCTCGCCGGACGCGTAGCCGATCGTCACGAACCGGCCGCCGCGGCGCATCGAGCGCAGCGCGGGCTCGGACAGCGCGCCGCCCACCGGGTCGAGCACCACGTCCGCGCCGTCGGGAATGGCTTCCCGTAAGGCTTCCCGCAGATCGCCCGCGCGGTGGTCGATCAGGTTCGTGGCACCGTGCGACTCGGCGGCGGCCAGCTTCTCCGGCGTGGACGCCACGGCGGTCACCTTGGCGCCGAGCCGGGCCCCGAGCTGCACCGCCGCCAATCCGACCCCGCCACCGGCGCCGAGGACGACCAGCTGGTCCAGCACTTGCAGCCCGGCCATGGATCGGAGGCTGTGGTACGCCGTCCGGTAGGCCACGCCGAACGCGGCCGCCTGCCGGTCGGTGATCCCGTCCGGGATCCGGACCAGCCCGCGGGTGCCCGCGACCACTTCCTCGGCGAACGCGCCGGTGATGCCGGTGCCCGTCACCCTGTCCCCGGCGGCGAACTCGCGCACGTCCTCGGCGACTTCGGTGATCACGCCCGCGAACTCGCTGCCGACGACGAACGGCACCGGCACCTTCACCTGGTACGTGCCGGCCGCGACCAGCACGTCCGGGAAGTTCACCGCCGCCGCGCCGACCCGCACCCTGACCTTGCCCGCGGCCAGCGCGGGCGCGTCGATCTCGGTGACCCGGACGTTCTCCGGCGGACCGTAGGCCTCACAGATCGCGGCGCGCACGCCGGTTCACCGCCCTTTCCACACCGGTTTCCGCTTCTCCACGAACGCCTGCGCCCCCTCTTTCGCGTCCGCGCTGCCGAACACCGACTTCTGCAGCACCTTGTTGCGCTCGGCCGCGCGGGCGGAGTCGGTGACCCCGAGCCGCACCAGCTCCTTGATCGCGGCCAGAGCGAGCGGAGCGTTCTCCGCTATCCGGTCGGCCATCGCGAGCGCGGCCCCGAGCACTTCCTCCCGCGGGACGACGGCGTTCACCAGGCCCAGATCGTAGGCCCGCCGGGCGTCGAGCGGGTCACCGGTCATCGTCATCTCCAGCGCGACCGCCAGCGGGACCCTGGTGCCGATGTTCGTGCCGCCGCCCGCCGGGTACAGCCCGCGTTTCACCTCCGGCAGCCCGAATTTCGCGGTGTCCGCCGCGATGATGACGTCGCAGCCCATCAGCAGTTCCAGCCCGCCGCCGACCGCGGTGCCGTTGGCCGCGCCGACGACCGGCACCGCCAGCTCACCTTGCACGAGCCTGCCGAACGCGGCCCCGCCCTCCGCGCTGCCGGTGCCTTCGCCGGCCGCGAAGGCGCGCAGGTCCATGCCCGCGCAGAAAACCCTGTCCCCGGTGCCGGTGAGCACGATCGCCCTGATCTCCGGGTCCCTTTCCGCCTCGGTGACGGCGCTGCCGATCGCGTCGATGAGGGCGCCGTTGAGCGCGTTGCGCGCCTCGGGCCGGTTCAGGCGGGCGACGAGTACGGCGCCGCGGCGTTCGGTGACGAGTTCGCTCATGATCGATATCCGCTCGACTCGGCCAGCTGCGCGGCTTCCCGCATCAGCCGGAGCACGATGGGCCCGAACGCCTGGAGTTTCTCATCCCCGCCCGCGCGCTGGAAACCCTGTTCCAGCACCACGCCCAGCTTCCACTTCGCGAGCACGAGGTAGTAGTCGATGTCGTCGACCTGGCGGCCGGACACCTCGGCGTAGTGCGCCAGGAGCTGCTCGCGTGACGGCATTCCGCGCAGGTCCTTGTAGCTGGCGTCGGCGGCCTCCGGTGCTTCGGTGTCCTCCGGCCAGCTCTGCAGCATCCAGCCGAGGTCCAGCTTCGGGTCGCCGACCGTGCCCATTTCCCAGTCCACCAGCGCGGCCAGTTTCGCGGGCGCGCCGTCGGCGAACATGACGTTCGCGAACTGGTAGTCGCCGTGCATGATCCCGGGCCGGTAGTCCAGCGGCCGGTGCGCGCGCAGCCACGCCGCGGCCTCGTCGAACCCGGGCAGCTCGCGGCCCTTGATCCGGGAGAGGAACGACGTCCAGCGGTCCACCTGGCGTTCGTGGAACCCTTCCGGGCGGCCGAGATCGTGCAGCCCGCGCGCCTTGTAGTCCACTTTGGACAGAAGGGCGATGCCCTCCGCGAGCTGGTAGCCGAGCCCGGCGCGCGCGGTGAGGTCGGTGTCGAACGGGGCGGGCCAGCTCTTGCGGCCCATGGGCGACCAGCCCTCGACGAACCCCATGAGGTAGAACGGCCTGCCGAGCACGGCGGCGTCCTCGCACACGGCGACGGCCTTGGTGTGCGGGACTTCCGTGCCGTCGAGCGCCTCGACGATGCGCCATTCGCGCAGGATTCCCTTGTCCCGGTCGGCCGGTGCTTCGGGCGGCGGGATGCGGATGACGCAGCGCTCGTCGCCGCGGCGGATCTCGTGGATTTCGTTCTGCGTGCCGCCGGAGAGGAAACTGTGCTCCAGCGGCGCGCCCTTGCCGGGCAGCCCGCGTTCGTCCATCCAGTCCGCGAGCCGGTCGAAGTCGATCACAGGTTCCCCACTTCGTGTTCGAGGAGTTCGGCGAACTTCGCTTTCGCCGCCGCCTGTTTGCGCGGGAGCCATTCGGAGGGCCATTGGTCGGGGGCGGGCTGGTAGTCGCGCAGGACCTGTTTGGCCACGGTCACCTTGTGCACCTCGGTGGGGCCGTCGGCGAGGCCCAGTACCCCGGCGCCGTGGATCATCCGGAAGAACGGCATTTCGTTGGTGACGCCCAGCGCGCCGTGCACCTGCATCGCCCGCCACGCGACGTCGTGCAACACGGTGGGCATGACGATCTTCGCCGTGGCGATGTCCTTGCGCACCTTGCGGTAGTCGTTGTACTTGTCGATCTTCCATGCCGTGTGCAGCACGAACAGGCGGAACTGCACCAGTTGCGCGTAGGAGTCGGCGATGTACCCCTGCACGAACTGCTTGTCGGCGAGCCTGCTTCCCTGGGTGTGGCGCGAAAGGGCGCGTTCGCACATCATGTCCAGCGCCTTCTGGGCCAGGCCGATCGTGCGCATCGCGTGGTGGATGCGCCCGCCGCCGAGCCGTGTCTGCGCTACGGCGAAAGCCTTTCCCTCGCCGCCGAGCAAAGCATCGCCGGGCACGCGGACGTCCTCGTAGTGGATCAGCGCGTGGAACCCCTCGTTGACCGGCTCGCCGAACAGCCCGACGTTGCGTTCGATGTGCACCCCGGGGGTGTCGGTGGGGACCAGGAACATCGACATGCCCTGGTACGCGCTCACCTCGGGATCGGTCACCGCCATCACGATGAGGAACGACGCGGTCTTCGCGTTGGAGGAGAAGTACTTCCAGCCGTTGATCACCCAGCCGTCGCCGTCCTTGACCGCGCGGGTGGTGAACTGGGTGGGATCCGCGCCGGCGTGCGGTTCGGTCATCGAGTAGCTGGAGAACAGCTCACCGTCGAGAAGTGGTTGCAGGTACTGTTTCTTTTGCCTGGGCGTGCCGTAGTGCGCGATGATCTCGGCGTTGCCGGTGTCCGGCGCCTGGCACCCGAACACGTGCGACGCCCAGGGGGAACGGCCGAGGATCTCGTTCAGCAGCGCCAGTTTCAGCTGGCCGTGGCCCTGGCCGCCCAGTTCCGGGCCGAGGTGCGTCGCCCACAGATCCTGGCGTTTCACCTCGTCCTTGAGTGGTTCGAGGATCTTGCGCTTGGTTTCGTCCCGCGGCACGAAGGTGTCCTGTCCCCAGAGCTGATCCAGGGGCTCGACCTCCTCGCGCACGAACTCGTCGGCCCAGTCCAGCTTCCGCTGGTAGTCCGGCTCCGTCTCGAAGTCCCACGCCATCGGTGGCCTCCTCTCCCTGGCGAGAATATCCTTCTCGCTCGGAAGAATGCAATTCTTTCGTGGGGTGGGGCTTGGGGG
>NZ_VMNW02000185.1 GCF_007713735.2 Amycolatopsis acidicola
CCCCCCACACGCACGCACCACTTTCCCCACGACCCCTTGACAAAACCGCCATACCAGAACTTGTATGGTAGCTCTGCCACGGCGGCGGTCGCCGCGGTGCAGCGAGCCTGAGGAGCGTCGATGAAGACCGGCCCCGCCCCCGCGTCCGTGCCCCGCACGGTCGCCGCCTCGGTGATCGGCACCGTGGCCGAGTACTACGACTTCTTCATCTACGGCACCGCGTCCGCGCTGGTCTTCAACAAGGTCTTCTTTCCCTCCGTCAGCCCGCTCCTCGGCACCCTGGCGGCGTTCTCGACCTACGCGGTCGGCTTCTTCGCGCGCCCGCTCGGCGGCATCGTCTGGGGCCACATCGGCGACCGCGTCGGCCGCCGCCAGACGCTCGTCTACACGCTGCTCCTCACCGGGCTCGGCACGGTCGCCGTCGGGCTGATGCCGGGATACGCGCAGATCGGGTTCTGGTCGCCGGTGTTCCTCGTGCTGGTGCGGCTGATCCAGGGCTTCGGCGTCGGCGGCGAACAGGGCGGCGCGGTCCTTCTCGCCGCCGAAGTCGCGCCGCCCGGCAAACGCGGCTTCGTCACGAGCTTCGTCCAGCTCGGCTCCCCCGCCGCGTATCTGATCCCGAGCGCGCTGTTCGCGGTGCTCGACGCGAACATGTCCGAGGCGACGTTCGTCTCGTGGGGCTGGCGGATCCCGTTCCTGCTCAGCCTGCTGGTGGTGCTGATCGGCCTGTACGTGCGCCTGCGGGTGCAGGAATCCGAGACGTTCCGCGCGGTCCGCGAGAACCTCGACGAGCACCGCGCGCCACTGAAAACCCTGCTGCGCGACTCGCGCACGGAGGTGGTCGCGGGCACGCTCGCCAAGTTCGTCGAGGCCGCGGTTTTCCCGTTCTACACGGTTTTCCTGGTCTCCTACGCGAAAAGCCAGGGCGTGGACACCAGCATCGTGCTGGACGCGGTGATCATCGGGATCGTCGCGGAGCTCGTGCTGCTCCCGCTGTGGGGGCGCCTCACCGACCGCGTCGGCCGCCGTCCGGTCTACCTCGCCGCGACGGTGCTGAACCTCGCGCTCGTCGTGCCGAGCTTTTTGGCCGTGCAGACCGGGAACGGCGTCGTGATCACGGTGCTGCTCGTCGCCGGCCTGGCCTTCGGGCACGGCGGCGCGTACGCCCCGCAGGCCTCGTTCTTCCCGGAGCTGTTCCCGTCGGACGCGCGCTACAGCGGGGTGTCGATCGTCTGGCAGTTCGGCTCCATGATCGCGAGCGGTCCGTTCACCGTGGTCGCGGCCGCGCTGCTCGCCGCCTCCGACGGCGGGTTCGGACTGGTCGCGGTGTACGTCGGCGCGCTCGTGCTGATCAGCCTGATCGCGTTGCGCTGGCTGCCCGAGACAGCGCCGCGACGGCTCGGCGGGCGCGAGTACGCGGACTGGCCGCGCCCCGCGGAGGAAATCCTCCGCAACGCCTCGACGTAAGTCAGGAGCCGGGCGCACCCCGCGCGGAACAGGCAACAAAAAAGGCCGGGAGAAAACACTCTCCCTGCCACTCTCAACATATAGCGCACCCGGGGGCTTGCCGCAAGACCCGGGTCATGCCGCACACTTTCGCGTCGTACCAGGTGAAGGGGGATCTTCGTGATCGACGTGATCATCGCCGGGGGCGGGCCGACCGGCCTGATGCTGGCGTCCGAACTGCGGTTGCACGGCCTGCGGGTGACCGTGCTGGAAAAGGAGGTGGAGCCGCCGGAATTCGTGCGCGCGCTCGGGCTGCACGTGCGGAGCATCGAGGTGCTGGCCCAGCGCGGCCTGCTGGAGCCGTATCTCGAACTCGGCACCCAGCATCCGGTCGGCGGCTTCTTCGCCGGCATCACCAAGGAAACGCCGGTCCGCCTCGACAGCGCGCACGCCTACGTGCTCGGCCTCCGGCAGCCCGTCATCGAGCGGCTGCTGACCGAGCACGCGCTCGAAGCGGGCACCGAGCTGCGACGCGGCACCGAAGTCACCGGGCTGAGCCAGGACGACGAGGGGGTGACGGCGGTCCTGGCCGACGGCACGGAGTTGCGCGGGCGGTATCTCGTCGGCTGCGACGGCGGCCGCAGCACGGTGCGGAAGCTGCTCGGCATCGGCTTCCCCGGCGAGCCCAGCAAGGCTGAAACCCTGCTGGGCGAGATGGAAGTGACCATGCCGCAGGAAGAGCTGATGCCGAGGATGCTCAAGGTCCGCGAGACGCAGAAGCGGTTCGGCATCGGGCCGTTCGGGGAGGGGATCTACCGGGTCATCGTGCCCGCCGACGGGCTGGCCGAGGACCGTGCCGTGCCGCCGACCTTCGAGGAGTTCAAGCGGCAGCTGCGGGCCGTCGCGGGCACGGACTTCGGGGTGCACTCGCCGCGCTGGCTCTCGCGGTTCGGCGACGCCACCCGGCAGGCCGAACGGTACCGGGAGGGGCGGGTGTTCCTGGCCGGCGACGCAGCGCACGTCCATCCGCCGGTCGGCGGGCACGGGCTGAACCTCGGCATCCAGGACGCGTTCAACCTCGGCTGGAAACTGGCCGCGCGGCTCGGCGGGCGGGCACCGGAGGGATTGCTCGACACCTACGAGGCCGAGCGGCATCCGGTGGCCGCGGACGTCCTGGACAACACCCGCGCGCAGATGGAGCTGATGTCCACCGAGCCGGGCCCGCAGGCGCTGCGCCGGCTTTTCTCGCAGCTGATGGATTTCGAGGAGGTGCACCGGTACCTGATCGAGAAGATCACGGCCATCGCCATCCGCTACGACTTCGGCGACGAGCACCCGCTGGTCGGGCGGCGGCTGAAGGACATCCGGCTCAAACGCGGCAGCCTGTACGACCTGACGCACGAGGGCCGCGGGCTGCTGCTCGACCAGACCGGACGGCTTTCGGTGGCGGGCTGGGAAGACCGGGTCGACCACGTGGTGGACGTCAGCGAGGAGCTGGCCGAACCCGCGGTGTTGCTCCGGCCGGACGGGCACGTGGCGTGGGCCGGTGAAGACCCGCGCGAGCTGTCAGAGAGGCTCACTCGCTGGTTCGGCGCGGCTTCCTGACCGCCGACCGTGCCCGGTGTCCGTTGTGGACACCGGGCACGGCCCCGCCAGCGCGACTGGCTCCAGCCCCTGCCGCCCCTCCCGCGCCTGTCTTGGCC
>NZ_VMNW02000186.1 GCF_007713735.2 Amycolatopsis acidicola
GACCACACCCCTCCACCGCCCCGATCCCCAGCCGTCCCTTGCGATCTTGGCGCTGGGTCAAGGCATCTTTCCCGCCTTGACGCAGTGACAAGATCGCGAACACTCACAGATCGGGGCGGTGGAGGGGTGCACCCAGCGCGGCCACGCGCGTCCGTTGCTCCCGCAACGCACCCCGCTGCCCCAATGCAACCCAACACGTGCAGCGCCCGCCTGAGCGACCTCGTGCACATTGCCGAGATCGAGGAACTGAACCCCTTGCCGCACAAGGTATTCGACGGCGCGGCCGAGAAACGGACAGTATCGCCACCGCGGGGCGCAGTGGGATGGCACAGAATGAGGTGGCGGCGGGTTCGCCGAATTCCAGACCCTCGCCGAATTTTGGACGACTGCCCAGGAATTTGAACGATCGTCAAGGCTTCTACCAGGGCCTGCGGGCCTCAGCGCAACATTGCGCCGGCCCGTCCGGCGGGGCACCATGGGACCACTCGCGAAGCATGGCCAGGTGTTTCGCTGAGCGGATTGGGGGAGGGAATCGTCATGCCGGGCACCGATGCCGGCCGGTTGGCCGACCGTGTGCTGGCGCGCGCCACGGGCACGCTGACGCCGGGCGCCTGGGGTGAGGACGTGACCTGGCAGGACCTGTTCCGCGTCGGGGGACGGCTGCTGGCCACTACGGTCCCGGAAACGCTGGCCACGGGCTTCTTCAAGCGGGTCCGGAACGAGCGGCCTGGCCGGATCGCGATCACCGACGCGTTCTCGGATTACTGGTACGGGCGGGATCCCGCGCTGCTGGAGGATTTCGCGATGATCGCGGCGGGCAGGCACGCCGATCGCGAGGCTGCCGCGGTGGCGATGCTGGAGACGATCAGCGAAGCCATGGCGGAGGGCCGGCGCCCGTCGGATTACCTCGCCGCTCGCGCCGCGGTCAGCGCCTGCGCCACCCGGCTGGGTGTCCCCGCATTGGCCGAATCCTTGACCGGGCTGATCGCCATCGGCTGGCGCCGCGCCGGTCCTGGCGACGGTTTCGACGCGCGGCTGGGCTTCGATTTCTTCCGCACCCTGGACTGCGAACTGGACAAACCGGAGCATCCGGCCGCGGCCACCGTGCTGGCCGGCCTCGTCGACCGTCGCCGGCTCCTCACCGAGCGCGTCGCGATCCAGTTGCGCCGCCTCACTTCCAGCGGTGGCGATCTCGTCGCGCCGATCGCGCGGCTGATCCACTCGCTTGCCGACCGAACTCGGCCCGCGGGGTGGGCGGAGCTGATCCGCGTGGTGCCCAAGGGCGACAGCGAGTTGTTGTTGTCGGTACTGGCTTTGGTGAGCGAACCGGTGACGGCGGGGGTGGCGACGGCGCATGGTGTCGCCTGAACAGCCCGCCGTGCGGGCCACGGTCGACCAGGTCACCGAAGCCGCCGTCGAGTTGGCGCGGACTTCGTCGCTGGCCGCGTGCACGTTCTTCGGCGTTTCCGCGGTGCTGCGCCTGACCGTGGCCGAACTGCGCCGCGTCGTTCCCACCGACGACGAGTTGATCGCGTTGGTGCTGAAGGGAATCGCGGGCAGAACGCTGGAGGGAATGCCCGAGCCCGACAGTGAAGACGTGGCGAGCTGGCGGCATTGGCCGTTGATGTTCCTGGGCAACGTCCGCGCTGTGCTGCTCGCCCACGGCGGTACGGCGCGGCCCATGTACGCGCGGATCAAGTCCGGCGGTGATCCGGGGCCGCAGCTGGTGAACCGGCTCGCCGCGGCCTGCACCCACGGCGGCCTCGCCCCGGGCTGGGCCCGTGTCGCGGCAGTGGACGTGCTCACCGAGGCGGTCCGCCTGATCGCGGCGGAGGACTCGCGCCGCCCCACGTACGGCGAGGTCGAACACGTCGACGGCGCGCGCCGGTACGGCGAAGTCCTGCGCACGGCGATCGATTTGTTCGGCGCGGCAACACCTGTGGCCGACGCCCCGCTGTATCGCTGACTCCGGCGCGGTTGCTGGGTTCGTGCTGTTGCTGGTTTCGCGCGGTGGTTGGGTTCGTGCTGCGGCTGGTTTCGCGCGGTTGCTGGGTTCGTGCTGTTGCTGGCTTCGCACGATCGCTGAGCCCGCGCCAGGCTGATTCCGCACGATCGCCGACCCCGCGCCACGGCTGATTCCGCGCGATGGTTGGGGTCACGCCACGGCTGCCTTCGCACGGTGGCTCGGGTTCGCGCCGCCGCTGGCTCCGCGCGACCGCTGGCCCCGCGCCGCCGCTGATTCCGCGCGACCGCTGGCCCCGCGCGACCGCTGACTCCCCGCGCCACGCTGACTCCCCACCACCGCCGACCCCGCACCCCGGCCGCACCCCGGCACCCTCCGACCC
>NZ_VMNW02000187.1 GCF_007713735.2 Amycolatopsis acidicola
GCCACCGGGCAGTTGCGCGGGCTGCTGTCCTTCGTGCCGTGGGGGCGGCGCGGGCTTTCCCTGGATCTGATGCGTCGCGATCGTGACGCGGAGAACGGGCTCACCGAATACCTCGTCGCGCAGGTTGTTGCCGAGGCAGGCCGATTCGGGGCGCAGCGAATTTCCTTGAACTTCGCGATGTTTCGTGCGGTGTTCGCCGCGGGTGAGCGGATCGGAGCCGGGCCCGTGCTGCGCGCCTGGCGTGCGGTGCTGGGCGTGTTCTCCCGTTTCTTCCAGCTGGAGTCGTTGTACCGGTCGAATGCGAAGTACGGTCCGGAGTGGGTACCGAGGTACGTCTGCTACACCTCGGCCCGTCGCCTTCCGCGCGTCGGCTCGGTCGCTGGTGCGCTGGAAGGGTTCCTGCCCACGAGCCTGCGCCCCTCGCGCCGGGCGTTCGCGCACGATCGGGTCGACGAGGATTTCGTTGCGCGAGTGCGGGAAATCGAGGCGGAGGAGCCGCCCGAGGCGGCGTTGCGGCGCCCGGAGCAGGTCCGGGTGCGTATCGCGAAACTCGACCGTCTGCGGGAAGCGGGTATCGACCCGTATCCGCCGGGGTTCAGCCGGGATACGACCGTGGCCGAGATCCGTGCTCGGCACGAAGAACTCCCGCCGGACTCGCATACGGGCCATCGGGTTCGGTTGGCTGGGCGGGTGGTCGCGGTGCGTGATCTGGGTGGGCTGGTGTTCGCGCGGGTGCGGGATGCGTCGGGGGAGGTCCAGGTGATGCTCAGTGGTGACGCGTTGTGGCGGTCCACTGTGGATCTGGGGGATCAGGTGGGGGTGTCGGGTGAGGTGGTCACCTCGCGGCGGGGTGAGTTGTCGGTGCGGGTGGCGGAGTGGACGGTGACGGCGAAGTGCCTGCATCCGTTGCCGGACAAGCGAAAGGGTTTGCTTGATCCGGAGACGCGGGTGCGGCGGCGGTATCTGGATCTGATCGTGAACCCGTCCGCGGGGGAGCTGGTGCGGGTGCGCGGCCGCGCGGTGCGGGCGGTGCGGGATCTTTTGCACGCCAAGGAATTTCTCGAGGTGGAGACCCCGATGTTGCAGTCGGTGCATGGTGGTGCCCACGCTCGTCCTTTCCTGACGCATCTGAATGCCTACGATCAGCGCATGTACCTGCGGATCGCGCCGGAGCTGTATCTGAAACGGCTGTGCGTGGCGGGGGTGGAGCGGGTGTTCGAACTCAACCGCAATTTCCGCAACGAAGGCGTGGACGCCACGCACAACCCTGAGTTCTCGATGCTGGAGGCCTACCAAGCATACGGCGACTACCACTCGATGCGCCAGTTGATGCGTTCACTCATCCAGGCGGCAGCGGTCGCGGCGCACGGTGCGCCGGTCGCCCGCCGCGCGGACGGCGAGTACGACCTCAGCGGTGACTGGCCGGTGATCACGGTGCACGACGCGGTGTCGGACGCGTTCGGTGAGCAGGTCACGCCCGACACGGAATTGCCTGTGCTGCAACGATTGTGCCGGCAGGCTGGGGTGCCGGTGGGCGAGGACGCGGGGCCGGGTGAGGTGGTGGTGGCCGCGTTCGAGCATCTCGTCGAGCCCTACACCGTGGGGCCCACGTTCTATGCCGATTATCCGAGGGAGACCTCGCCGCTGACCCGGCAGCACCGCGAGGATCCGCGGCTGGCCGAGCGGTGGGACCTCATCGCGTTCGGGGCCGAAATCGGTACCGCCTATACGGAACTGACCGATCCGCTCGACCAGCGCGAGCGGCTGCACGCGCAGAGCCTGCGGGCGGCGAGCGGGGACATCGAGGCGATGGAACTCGACGAGGACTTCCTCACCGCGCTCGAACACGGCATGCCCCCGACCGGCGGGCTCGGGCTCGGCATCGACCGGCTGATCATGATGCTCACCGGCACCACCATCCGCCAGACCATCACTTT
>NZ_VMNW02000188.1 GCF_007713735.2 Amycolatopsis acidicola
GTACGGCCGGGCAGACGCCGATCGTGAGGCGTTTTGGGCGGAGCAGGCGGAGCGGTTGTCGTGGGATACGAAGTGGTCCCGGGTGCTGGATTGGTCGGGGGCGCCGTTCGCGAAGTGGTTCGTGGGCGGGAAGTTGAATGTGGCTTATAACTGTGTGGATCGGCATGTGGAGTCGGGGCATGGTTCGCAGGTGGCGATCCATTGGGTTGGTGAGCCGGGTGATAGCCGCGATATCACGTATGCGGAGTTGAAGGACGAGGTGTCCCGGGCGGCGAACGCGTTGTTGTCGTTGGGGGTGTCGTCGGGGGATCGGGTGGCGATCCAGTTGCAGATGGTGCCTGAGGCGATCGTGGCGATGCTGGCGTGTGCCCGGATCGGGGCGCTGCACAGTGTGGTGTTCGGGGGGTTTTCGCCGACGGCGTTGCGGTCGCGGGTGGATGACGCGGCGGCGAAGGTGGTGATCACCTCGGATGGGCAGTATCGGCGGGGGAAGGCCGCGCCGATGAAGGCCAACGTCGATGAAGCCCTGCAGGGGGCGGAGTCGGTGGAGAAGGTGGTCGTGGTGCGCCGCACCGGCGGGGACACGCCGATGACCGAGGGCCGGGATGTGTGGTGGCACGATCTGGTCGAGGCCCAGTCCCCGGTGCACACGCCGGAGGCGTTCGATGCCGAGCATCCGTTGTTCATCCTCTACACCTCGGGGACGACGGGGAAGCCGAAGGGGATCCTGCATACCTCGGGGGGTTATCTGACGCAGGTGTCCTACACCCATCATGTGGTGTTCGATCACAAGCCGGGGGAGGATGTGTACTGGTGCACCGCGGATATCGGGTGGGTGACCGGGCACTCCTACATCGTGTATGGGCCGTTGGCCAACCGGGCCACGCAGGTGGTGTATGAGGGCACCCCGAACACCCCGCACGAGGGCCGGCATTGGGAGATCGTGCAGCAGCACAAGGTCTCCATCTACTACACCGCGCCGACGCTGATCCGCACGTTCATGAAGTGGGGCGATGACATCCCCGCCCAATACGACCTGTCCAGCCTGCGGGTGCTGGGCAGTGTGGGTGAGCCGATCAACCCGGAGGCGTGGATGTGGTACCGGGAACACATCGGGGCCGGGAGGACCCCGGTGGTGGACACGTGGTGGCAGACCGAAACCGGTGGCATCATGATCTCCCCCCTGCCCGGTGTCACCGCCACCAAACCCGGATCGGCGCAGCAGGCGCTGCCGGGGATCTCGGCGAAGGTGGTCGATGACGGCGGGGTGGAGGTGCCGCACGGGGGTGGCGGGTATCTGGTGCTGGACAAGCCGTGGCCCTCGATGCTGCGCGGGATCTGGGGCGATGACGAGCGGTTCAGGGAAACCTACTGGTCCCGGTTTGCCGAGCAGGGGTTCTACTTCGCCGGGGACGGCGCCAAATACGACACCGACGGCGACATCTGGCTCCTGGGCCGCGTGGACGACGTGATGAACGTGTCCGGGCACCGCATCTCCACCACCGAAGTCGAATCCGCGCTCGTCTCGCACCCCACCGTCGCCGAAGCCGCCGTGGTCGGCGCCTCCGACGCCACCACCGGGCAGGGGATCGTGGCGTTCGTGATCCTGCGCGGCAACGCCATCGACGGTGGAGACACCGCCGTGCAGGACCTACGCAACCACGTGGCCAAGGAAATCGGGCCCATCGCCAAACCCCGCCAGATCATGGTCGTGCCCGAACTCCCCAAAACCCGCTCCGGGAAAATCATGCGCCGCCTCCTGCGCGACGTCGCGGAAAACCGCGCCATCGGCGACGTCACCACCCTCGCCGACTCCTCAGTCATGGACCT
>NZ_VMNW02000189.1 GCF_007713735.2 Amycolatopsis acidicola
CAACCTGCGCGACGAGGTATTCGGTGAGCCCGTTCTCCGCGTCACGATCGCGACGCATCAGATCCAGGGAAAGCCCGCGCCGCCCCCACGGCACGAAGGACAGCAGCCCGCGCAACTGCCCGGTGGCATCGTAGGCCTCGGCCATCACGCACCGCCCGTCCGACGGGTCACCCAGCCTCGACAGCGCCATCGAGAACCCGCGTTCGGTGCCCGCGCCACGCCACTGCTGGGCCTTCGCCAACAGATCATCCATTTCGGACGGTGGGACGTCGGCATGCCGGCGGACCTGCGCGGTGTATCCCGCACGCTCGATGCGACGCACCGCCTGCCGCACGGACCGCCGTTCCGGGCCGGACAACCGGAAGTCGCGGACATCGAGCACGGCCTCGTCGCCGAGTTCGAGGGCTTTCAAACCCGCCCGCGTGTAGGCTTTCGCGCCCTGTTCGCTAGCGCCGAGCACTCCGGGCGTCCAGCCGTAGGTGTGGGCCTCGGCCAGCCACGCGGCGATGGCCTGCGGCCACGACTCCGGATCACCGACCGGGTCGGCGCTCGCGATGCTCGTGCCACCCAGTACCCGGTAGGTCACCGCGGCCTGGCCATTGGGCGCGAACACCACGCTCTTGTCGCGGCGGGTGGCGAAGTACCCCAGCGAATCGTCCTCGCCGAACCGGGCCAGCAGCGAGCGCACCCGGAGTTCCTCGTCGTCGCTGCGCCGCCGTCGCGAGCGCACGCCCCGGAAGAAGGTGGACAGCGTCGCGGCGGCGACGGTCACGCTGGCGAGGTCAAGCGCCAGGTCGATCCACGGCGGCCCTTCCCGCACCCCGAGCCGCCGCAACTGCAGGAGCTCGCCGGTCGCGTGGTTCGCCGCCCAGAGGATCTTGTCTCCGGCGCCGGTGAGCGTGCCGGGGAACGCTTCCAGCAGCAGCCACCCGGCGAGGATCACCACGAGTGTCCCGGTCACGCCCACGGTGAGCGCGCGCCGCCACGCACCCGGGGCCAGCCGCGCAGGAAACGCCGGCCGGAGCGCGACGAGCACCACGATCAGCGCCACAGACACCGCCTCCGCGACGACGTGCGTCCACGACGTCGCCGCGGGCGGGCGTGTCTCGCGGTCGGTCTTGAGCAGCCACGGGGCCCAGGCCACGGTCGCGTGGAAGGCCACGGCCATCAGGAAACCGCCGGCCTGGAAGAGGATCAGCGTGTTCAACGCCGCCCGCTTCCGCCGCCGGAGCGCCGCGCCCAGCACCGTCAGCACGAGGGCGATCAGGATGTTCGCGTCCGCCGGAATGTTCAGCAGCCCGAACACGGTGACAGTCCAGTGGTAGAACCCGCGGTGCCCGCCCACGAGCAGCAGCACCACCGACATCAACGCGCCCAACTGCACCACGGTGGCCACCACGCCACCGGCCTTCCCCTGCCAGCGTTGGCCCTGCCAGCGTTGGCCCTGCCAGCCCCTGTCTCGCGATCCCTTGCCCTGCGCCTGCCGACCCGTGCCCTCTTGGCCCCTACCTTGTCGCCCCTCGCCCTGCCGAACTCTGTCCTGCCGTACCCGGTCCTGCCGTACTCGGTCCGGCCGCCCCTTTCCTTGCCGCCCCGTGTCCTGCTGCCCCTTACCTTGTCGCCCCTCCTC
>NZ_VMNW02000018.1 GCF_007713735.2 Amycolatopsis acidicola
GGCTGGCATCGGCGGGCTTGGCGGCGGGCTGGCATCGGCGGGCTTGGCGGCGGGCTGGCAGCGGCGGGCTGGCAGCGGGCTGGACGCGGCAGGCGGCGGCCAGCTTGGCGGCACGACCGCGGCGGCTGGCCTGCGGCGGGCTGGCCGCGGTCGGGCTGGGGGCGACTAGCTTGGCGGCGCGGCCGCAGCGGGCTGGTGGCGGGCTGGCCGCGGCGGGCTGGTGGCGGGCTGGCCGCGGCCAGCTTGGCGGCGGTCGGCTTGGCCGCGCGGCCGCGGCGGCTGGCAGCGGCGGTCGGGCTGGGGGCGGCCAGCTTGGCGGCGGCTGGCCGCGATCGGGCTGGGGGGCGGCTGCCTTGGCGGCGGGCTGGCAGCAGCGGCCGACTTGGCGACTTGGCGGCGGGAGGCGGCGGTCGGCTTGGCGACGCGGTTGTCCACAGGCCGGGGCCGTGACGAACGCAACCACATGGGTGCGAACTCATCGGCGCCTCACCTCGGGCCTGCGAGCGTGACCCGCAGCCACGTGGACGCCGAGTTATCCACAGCATGTGAGTAATTCGCCCAGTTGTCCACAGATTCTGGAGAAAGCGCTTTCTCCCAGCGCGGGTAGGTAGCCTTGCGCTGGGGTGGAGAAAGGACGGCCTGCCGATATGTCAACGCTGACCAGCGTGCATCACCTGGCACTCACGGTGACGGACGTGGATCGCAGCGTGCCGTGGTACGAGCGAGTGCTCGAGCTGAAGGAGGTCGCCCGCCGCGAGGACCCGGAGACGGGGATCCGCAAGGTGTTCATGCGGGCGCTGGCCGATTCGTTCTCGGTGATCCTCGTCCAGCACCCCGACACCGAACGCGGCGACTTCGACGAGCGGCGCACCGGGCTCGACCATGTCGCGTTCAAGGTGAACACGTACCTCGAGCTGAAGGAATGGGAGCAGCGCCTCGCCGACTACGGGGTGACCTACAGCCCGGCGAAAGCGTCCCGCACCCTGCCCGGCTCGGCCGTAGTGGTGTTCCGCGACCCCGACGGCATCCAGCTGGAGGTCTGGGCCGACCCGGAAAGCTGAGCCCGCTCTGTTGCGGGGATTCGGCTGCGGCAAGGCCAGGAACCCCACCGCCCCAAGGATCAACCCCGTCAGGCGGCCTTGCGGAGTTCCGGGTCGTCGGCGTCCCTGTCCTCGTCCACGGGGCGGCGCATCTCCTGCCGGTAGCGCACGATCCCGTAGCCCGTCCCGCCGACGAAGAACGCCACCGAGATCCACACCATCGCCGTCTTGAGCCAGGGCAGCGCGTCCAGCAGGCCGGCGCCGTAGTAGCCGAGCAGCACCAGCGTCGGCACCCAGAGCAGCCCGCCGAGTGTGGTGGCGACCAGGAACCGCCGCGGGTCCATCCGCGCCGCGCCCGCGATCAGCGGGGCCAGCGTGCGCACCCACGGGATCCAGCGGGCGGCGACGATCGCGAAGAAACCCTTCCGGTCCAGGAAGGCCCTGGCCCGGTCGAGGTTGCCGCGGTTGAGCACCCGCCCGCCACGGCGGGCGATGAACTTGGTGCCGGTGTGTCTGCCGATGTAGTACCCGACCTGGTTCCCGACCACCGCGACCACCAGCGCGGCCAGCGAGAGCAGCCAGGCGTTGGCGTCGGCACCGTGCGCGGCGAGCACCACGCCGGCGGCGAACAGGAGCGAGTCTCCTGGGAGGAACAGGCCGATGATCAGCGCGCATTCCATGAACACGAAGCTGAGCACGATCACCCACACCAGGGGTGGACCGGCTGTATCCAACCAGCTCACGCCGAGTGATTCGGACGCGGAGTAGACGACACTCACCCGGCGAAGCCTACGTGCCCCCGCCGAAGCGCATCCATCCGAAGGGGGGATTTGCGATATCTGTTGTCAATCACCGGCGCCCGGACCAGCGCGGAACCGCCGGGAAAACCCGGCCGGGATCCCGCGCCCGCCCGGGCGCCGGTGGTGCTACATCTGCGGTAGAGACTCGCCCTGAACTGCTTCGATGTCGAGTTCGATCTTGACCGTGGTGCCGATCGCGGCCACCCCGGCCCGGACCATCGCGTTGTAGTTGATCGCGAAGTCGTTGCGGTGGAGCTGCGTTTCGGCGTGGAACGCCGCCCGCACCCCGCCCCACGGGTCGGGGCCGTAGCCGCCGTACCGCAGGTCGAGCTCGACCGCGCGACGCTCACCGTGCAAGGTCAGCTCGCCCGCCATCGTCCAGCTGTCCGCGCCGCGTTGGCGCAGGCCGGTGCTGGCGAACGCGATCGTCGGGTACGCCTCGACGTCCAGGAACTCCGGCGAGCGCAGGTGGTCGTCCCGCATCTGGATGCCGGTGTCGATGCTGGCCGCCTTGATCTCGGCCTCGACCGAGGACTGCTCGATCGGCCTGCCGACGTTGATCCGGCCGCCAACGTCGCCGAAGCGGGCCTTGATGCTCGCGATGCCGAGGTGGCGTGCGGTGGCGACGACCGTGGAGTGCACCGGGTCGATCGTCCACGGCCCCGGCGGCGGGAGCTCGACCGCTCCCGCCATCGGCGCCAGCGGGATCTCGCCGAGCGAGCCGCTGCCGTCCGAACCGATCTGCGCCGTCCTGGCCACCGGGCTGTACCCGGCGGCCGTCAGCACCGCGGTGTAGACGCCAGGGGGCAGCGGCGTGGTGTCCACCGCCCCCGTGGCGTCGGTGACCGCACGGGCGACCTGCTGGCCGCCCATGTCGGTGACCGTCAGCACCGCGTTTTCCACCGCCCAGCCTTCGGCCGTGCGGATCTGGGCACGCAGCCCTGTCATGCCTGCTCCGTCTCCGTGTCGCCGTGCCCGGCGAACTGGTCGATCACCTGCTCGTAACCGAGGCTCACGTCGTGCGTGATCTCGCCGCCGCCCAACAGGTTCACCTGGCTGGTCGCCGGCGGGTACCCACTGGCGACCACCGTGTAATCGCCCTCGGGCAGATCGCTCACCAGGTAGCGGCCCTCGCTGTCGGTCCTGGCGACCGCCGCGACATTGCCCTCCACGTCGAGCACCGTGATCCGCGCGTCCGGGACTGCCCGATCCCCGTCGGTGCGGGCCGTACCGGCCAGCACCACGGCCGAGGTCAGCTCCACGTCGTGCCGGAGCACGCCGCTGTCCGGAACCGTCAGCAGGGTGGCGACCGGGCGCATCCGCTCCGCGCTGGCGACGAGCGTGTACGTGCCCGCGCCGACGCCGTTGAACGTGTACGCGCCTTCCGCGGTGGTGATGGACGCCCCGGTGACCTCACCGCGCGAGTCGGTCAGGGTGACCGTCGCGCCGCTGAGCGGAGTGCCGCTGCCCGCCACCCGGACGAAGCCGGACAGCTCGCCGGAACCGACCAGTGTCAGGTCCAGCCGGGCCGGGCCCTGGCCGACGACCACGCTGGAGGCCTGCGGCTGGTGCCCACCGGCCGAGACGATCAGCACGTACGTGCCGGGCCCCGGGGTGCCGATGGTGTAGCCGCCGTCGCTGCCCGCGTTGGCCCGCGCGACCTGACGGCCGCGCTGGTCGATCAGGGTCAGCGCCGCGCCGAGCACCGAGGAGCCGTCCTGCCGGCGGATGTGCCCGGTGATGGGCTGGCCGTCGGTGTCCACCGGGCTGCTCATCCCCGCCGTCGCCGTGGCGAACGGCGTGGTCTGGGCGGCGGGCTCGAAGACACCGTGCCCGTTCTCGCCAGGCCGGGCGTGCTTGCCCGCCGTGACGAGCTCCGGCTCGCGGTCGTCCAGCTGGGCGTCGATCTCGGCCCAGTCCTCCTTCTCGGCGGCTTCGGCCGCGAGCGCCGCGCTGTTCTGCGTGACCTGCGGGGACGCGTCGGCGCCCTCCGTCGGTGCGGTCTCCTGCGCGGAGCCACTGCCCTTGAGCGGGATCTCCTTCATGAACAGCAGCACCAGGAAGGCCAGCGCCGCGACACCGGCGGCGACCCAGAACACCACGATCATCGAGTTGGTGAACGCGGTGAGCACCGGGATCCGCAGGGCATCCGGCAGGCTCTGGATACCGCTGGTGTTCGTGGCCAGATCACCGGCGCCGCTGAAGCTCGCGGGCAGCTTCCCGCCGAACGCGTCCGTCAGCTTGCCGGGCAGCGCGTTGAACAGGATGGTCAGGAACACCGCGACACCGAGCGTGCCACCGATCTGCCGGAAGAACGTGGCCGCCGCGGTGGACACACCCATGTCCCGACGCGGGCCCGCGTTCTGCACCGCGATGATCAGCGTCTGCATGCAGCCACCGAGACCGAGGCCGATCACCAGCGAGAACACCATCGGCTGCCACAGCGGGCTGTCGTACTTGATCAGCGTGGCGAACAGCACCATCCCGGCGGTGATCAGCAGCGTGCCGACGACCGGCAGGAACTTGTACCGGCCGGTGCGCGCGGTGACCTGCCCGGAGATCAGCGAACCGGACATGATGCCCAGCACCAGCGGCAACATCAGCAGCCCGGATTCGGTGGGCGTGTATCCGCCGACGACCTGGTAGTACTGCGGGATCATCGACAGGCCACCGAACATGGCCACACCGACGATCACACCGCCGAGGATCGCGACGGCGAAGGTGCCGTTCTTGAACAGCCGCAGCGGGATCAGCGCGGCGTCCTTCATCACGTACTCGACGAAGAGGAACAGCACCACCCCGAAGGCAGCGACCGCGTAACAGAGCACCGCTCCGGTGGAGCCCCAGCCCCACGTGCGCCCCTGTTCGGCCACGATCAGCAGTGGGACCACGGCGACCGCCAGCGCGATACCGCCGAACCAGTCGACCTTGCTCTTGCGTGGCACGTGCGGCACGTTCAGCACCTTGGCCACGACGAACAGCGCGATGATGCCGATCGGGACGTTGATCAGGAAGACCCAGCGCCAGCCCGCGATGCCCGCGATCATGTCCTGGCCCGAGAGCAGGCCACCGAGCACCGGGCCCAGCACCGTCGAGGTGCCGAACACGGCCATGAAGTAGCCCTGGTAACGCGAACGCTCACGCGGCGGCACGATGTCGCCGATGATCGTCAGCGCCAGCGACATCAGACCACCGGCGCCGAGACCCTGGAAGGCACGGAACGCCGCCAGCATGTACATCGAGTTGGCGAACGTACACGCGGCCGAGCCCACCACGAAGATCGAGATCGCGGTGAGGAAGAAGGGCTTGCGGCCGTAGATGTCGGAAAGCTTGCCGTACAACGGCGTCGCGATCGTGGCGGTGATCAGGTACGCCGTGGTCGCCCACGCCTGCAGGTCGAAACCGTTGAGGTCGTTGGCGATCCGGACGATCGAGGTGCTCACGATCGTCTGGTCCAGCGCTGCCAGGAACATGCCGAGCACCAGGCCCGACAGGATCGTGAGAATCTGCTTGTGGGTGAGCTTCGGCCCTTCGAAATCGGCCGGCGCACCCCCCGCCGCGGCCGGTTGTTGTCGGGTGGAACTCGTCATGCGTCAGCCCCCTTGCCCTGAGCCGACATCGGGTCGGCGACTTTCGGAATGTTCGTTTCGATGCCGGTGTTGAGCCGGTCCAGCAGTTCGTTCAAGGATTGCCGGTCCTTCTCCGGCCAGTCGGCCAGCACGGCTGCCAGCCATTTGTTGCGTTGCTTGCGGTTCTCCTCGAAGACCCGCAACCCCTCCGTGGTGGGGGCGAGCAGGCAGGCCCTGCCGTCCTCCGGGTCGGCCTGGCGCTCGACCAGGCCGTGCTGCACCAGTGAGCTGCTCTGCCTGCTGATGGTGGAGATCTCGGCATGCAGCGCTTCGGCGAGCCTGCTGGTGCGTTGTGGCCCCTCGTGAATCAGGTGGAACAAGATCGCGTACGCGGCGCGCTCGATCCCGTCGGGGCCCGCAGCCGCCACCTGCGATTTGCTCTTGGTGATGAGGCGCATGAAGCGGACCAGCTGGACGCCGAGCTCGTCCGCGACGTCGAGCTCGGCCGCGGAGAACACCTCTTCCGGTGCGGCAGACGGCATCAGGATCATCACCTTCGCTTGTTTGGCGGCTGCAACTAGTTGCCTTAAGCAAGGATGCACCCGAAGAGGTTGGTTGCGCCACTCAAATAACTACCCCTGTGTCACAAAACACTTTAGTTGCCCAGAGCAACTGAATAACCGCGGGTAGTCTGTCCGGTTCGTACCGTTCAGCCCGCAACCATGCCCAGGACACTAGCCCGGGGGTACGACAATTTCCGGCGACGGGAATGCCCGTCCCAGCGGCCGCCGTTGCCGCAGTCATGACCGATGACGCCCTGCTCCGACTCCTCGCCGACCGGCCGTTCGGCGTGCTCGCCACGATCCGCAAGGACGGCAGGCCCCAACTCTCGAACGTCAGCCACTTCTACGACGGCGAAACACGCAAGATCCTCGTCTCGATCACGGACGGCCGCGCCAAGACCCGGAACCTGCGCCGCGATCCGCGCGCGACCTACCACGTCAGCACGCCCGACGGCTGGTCCTACGCGGTCGTCGAGGGCACCGCGGAACTTTCGCCGGTGGCGGCGGACCCGCACGACGACGCCGTCGAGGAGCTGATCGACCTCTACCGCAAGATCGCCGGCGAGCACCCGGACTGGGACGACTACCGCGCGGCGATGGTCAAGGACCGGCGGCTCGTGCTGCGGATCCCGGTGGAGCGGATCCTCGGTTTCGTCCGCTGACGCCATACGGAAAGAATCTTCCACACTGCGGATAACCCGCCTACGATGGCGGGATGGACGCGCTGCTGACCGAACTCCGTGCCGCCCTGGGCAAAGACGCCGTACTCACCGATCCCGACGTCGTCGCGAGCTACTCGCGCGACATGATGCCGTTGGCCCCCAACGGAAAGCCGCTCGCCGTGGTACTGCCGACGGACGTCGCCGGCGTGCAGGCGACGGTGCGCGCGTGCGCCGAAGCGAAGGTGCCGATCGTGCCGCGCGGGGCGGGCAGCGGGCTTTCCGGCGCGGCGAACGCGATCGACGGCTGCGTCGTGCTGGTGATGACGAAGTTCGACCGGGTCGTGGAGATCGACCCCGGCAACCGGCTGGCGGTCGTGCAGCCGGGCGTGGTCAACCTGGACTTCCGTACCGCGGTGGAGGAGCACGGGCTGTTCTATCCGCCGGACCCGTCGAGCTACGACTGGTGCACCATCGGCGGGAACCTCTCCACCAACGCGGGCGGGCTGTGCTGCGTGAAGTACGGGGTCACCACGGATTCCGTGCTGGGGCTGGAAGTCGTGCTCGCGGACGGGTCGGTGCTGCGCACCGGGCGGCGCACGGTGAAGGGCGTGGCGGGCTATGACCTGACGAAGCTGTTCATCGGCAGCGAGGGCACGCTCGGGATCATCACCGAGGCCACCGTCGCGCTGCGACCGCTGCCGCAGGCGCCCGGCACGCTGGTCGCGGGCTTCGACTCGACCGAGCAGGCCGGCGACGCCGTGGCGCGCGTCGTGCGCGAAGGGCTCGTCCCGTCACTGATGGAGATCATGGACGCCAGTTCCATCAAGGCGGCGGAGTCCTATCTCAACACCGACCTCGGCGCGGGCTCGGACTGCCAGGCTTTGCTGCTGTGCCAGTCGGATGCGGGTGGCGAAGCGGCACGGAGTGAGTTGGCGGCACTGGAGCAGATCTGCCTCGACTGCGGGGCGGGCATGGCCTACGCGACCGATGACGTGGCCGAGGGGAAGATGCTGCTGCAGGCACGGCGGGTGGTGCTCACGGCGCTGGAGCAGTACGGCGTGTGGCTGACCGACGACGTGAGCGTGCCCCGCACGAGGATCGCCGAGCTGATCGCGGGCTGCGAGCGGATCAGCGAGGAGGTGGGTCTGCGGATCGCGGTGGTCGGGCACGCCGGCGACGGCAACATGCACCCGACGATCGTCTACGCGCCGGACTCGGCGGACGAATTCGCCCGCGCCCGCAAGGCTTTCGACGCGATCCTCGACCTCGGGCTCGCACTCGGCGGCACCGTCACCGGGGAGCACGGAGTCGGGAAGATCAAGCGGGACTGGCTGGAACGCGAAGCGGGCCCGGTGGCGATGCGCGTGCACCGGCAGCTCAAGCAGGCACTCGATCCGGAGAACCTTTTCAACCCCGGGTCGATGTTCTCGCTGGACTAGCGGTCGATCCGGGGGATCTGCTGGGTGGCTTCCACGTCCTGGATGTGTTGCGTCGCCTCGGGGTCCTGCTCCGGGGCGAGCTTCTGCTTGCGGCGGTTGCGGGCGTACTCGACCACCAGCGGCACCACCGAGACCAGCACGATCAGGATGAAGATCGCCTCGATGTTGTTCTTGATGAACGAGATGTTGCCGAGCACGTGGCCGAGCGCGGTGATGCCGCCTGCCCAGAGGATGCCGCCGATGATCGTGTAGGTGAAGTACTTCTTCGGGTCCATCCGGCCGACGCCGGCGATCCACGTGATGAACGTCCGCACGAACGGCACGAACCGGGCCAGCACGACCGCCTTCGGGCCGTGCTTCTCCAGGAACGCGTGCGTCTTGTCGACGTACTCCTGTTTGAAGAACCGGGAGTCCGGCCGCTTGAACAGGCTCGGGCCCACCTTGTAGCCGAGGAAGTACCCGACCGCGTTGCCCAGCAGCGCGGCGACGCTCACCAGGAGGCAGACCAGCCAGAGCGGCGCGTGGATCGAACCCTGCGCGACGAACAGGCCCGCGGTGAACAGCAGCGAGTCACCCGGCAGTACCGGGAAGATGCTGCTTTCGATGAAGATGACCAGGCACAACCCGACGATGACGTACGCGCCGAACTGGGTCAGCAGGTACTCGGGGTTGAACCACTTCGGCATCAGGGCGAGCGTGGTCGTCGTCTCGGCGAGCATCACGCCATAAAACGGTACAGGGTCACCCTGTGTCGCGGCTGAGGCCGCCGTCAGAGCAGTGTGATGAGCCCGATGACGGCACCCGTGGCGAGCCCGAGCAGCACCGCGAGCGCCAGCACCCAGTACGCGGGCAGGCCGCCCGGCGTGGTTTTCGCCTTGGTGGTGGGTTGACGCGTCGTGGGCGGGCCGAGCGCGGCCCGCTCCCGCTCGAGCGCTCCGCCGTCGGCGCCCGAGAGCAGCCCGTACTGCGGCGGCAGCTGGCTGGGCGCCGCTGCCGGGTCCGGCGGCGGCGCGCTGCGCGCCTGCGCTTTCAGCGCCTCGGCCAGCAGACGCTCCGGATCCTGAAGCTCGCTCACCCCTTTCAGCTTAGTCGGGGCGGCGTCCAATCCCAGAGCCGAGCCGTACTCCGCCGGACGGCGGTATCCGGAACAAGTCGTGTCGAGGCGGCGACGAGCCCGAAAACGAGACGGCTCGAAGACACCCCGACCTGCCCTTTCCTGCGTGCCATCCGCGTGACGAGGTGGGTGCGCGGGAGCCGCTCGCGGTCGTAGACGGCCAGCGCGGCCCGGACCGATCGGGTGCGCAGCGCGGCGGCGAGAGTGACCGCGTCCTCGATCGCCTGGCACGCGCCCTGGCCGAGGTCCGGGGTGACCGCATGTGCCGCGTCGCCGAGTAACGCCACGTTGTCGCGGACGTAGGTCGGGAGCGGGTCGAGGTCGAGGATTTCGTTGCGCAGCACCGACGGCGACGCGTCGAGCAGTTCGGGGATCGGCGCGTGCCAGTCGCGCACGTCGTCGAGCGTGCCGGTCCGCGTGCCGTACGCCCAGCAGGCCCGCTCGCCGGGCAACGGATGGATCATGAAGTAGCCACCGGGGCCGAAGGTGAAGCTCCCGTCGACCTTTACCCCCGGCTCGGTGACGCCGCGCCACGCGACATACCGCCGGGCCGGGCGCGGCGCGTCCGGCACGACGGACTCGCGGAACGTGCTGTGCACCCCGTCCGCCGCCACGACCAGATCGGCCTCGGGGATTTCGCTGATGTGCCTTCCGGTTTCGATGCATTCCTCCGGCAGCTCCGCGCGCAACGCCCCGTGCAGCTCGGCGCGGTGGAACGCGGCGAGCGCGACGTCTCGCCCCTCTCGAAACCTGCGCAGGTACTTCCCGGACTTGAGACGCAGGTTGCCGGTGACCTGTGAAGCCGCCGCGTGCGCACGCACCCGGTCGCCGATGCCCACCGCGTCGAGCGCGCGCATCGCGTTGGCCGCCAAGGAAAGTCCGGCACCGACCTCGCGCAGTTCGGGCGCCTGCTCGAAAACCGTGACCGCCCAGCCGATCTTCCGCAGCGCGATCGCCGCGGTCAGCCCACCGATCCCGCCGCCTACCACCACGGCTTCAGGCATCTCGCTGATCCTTCTGGTCGAAGATCCGTTCCATGAAGCCGAAAGCGCGGTCGGCGTCGAGCAGCCGTTCCTGGTCCGGCCCGGCGAGTTCGAGCCCGCGCTGGGTGATCTGCCGGAACGACGCGAGGCTCTCGATGCGCCGGCGGATCATCCGTTCCCAGGCGTCGGACTCCATCCGGAAGTACGTGGTGCGCTCCCCGCGCCCAGTGCGCTTGCTGACCAGGCCGGCTCCGACGAGCAGGCGCATGTTGGTGGTCAGCGAGGCACGGCTGGCGCCGATCGCAGCCCCGATCCGCGCGGCGGACTGCTCGGGCGGATCGCAGATCATCAGCCAGCCGAGGATGCGGCCCGCGATCGGCGGCTGGCCGTACTGCTCAGCGAGGAAGACCGAGACCCGCTCGACCCAGTCGAGCACCTCGTCGCTCATGCCAGCAGATGCTAGCGGTAACTAGCATCAAGTCAAACCCATTCGCCGCGGCGGAGCACTCTCAGCGGGCGAAGGTCCTGGTCCAGCACCACCAGGTCGGCGGCGAGCCCGGCCTCCAACGCGCCCGTCTCCTCGGCCAGGCCGAGCAATTCCGCCGGGCGGGCCGAGGTGGCGCGGACCGCGTCGGGCACCGTGAGCCCGGCGCCGCGGACGAGGTTGCGGAAGGCGACGTCCATGGTCAGCGTGCTGCCCGCCAGCGCGCCCGTCTCGGCGACCGTGGCGACACCGTCCCGGACGTCGACCTCCAGCCGACCGAGGTGGTAGCGGCCGTCGGCGGCATCGGTGGCCGACATCGCGTCGGTGATCAACAGCGTCCGCCCGCGCCCGGCGTGGGTGGCGGCGAGGCGCAGCACGGTGGGGTGGACGTGCACGAGATCGCAGATCAGTTCGACGGTGACCCGCTCGTCGTCGAGCAGGGCGCCGATCGGGCCCGGTTCGCGGTGGTGCAGCGGGCGCATCCCGTTGAACAGGTGCGTGCCGACGGTGGCGCCCGCGTCGATGGCGGGCCGGATCTGCTCCTCGGTGCCGTCGGTGTGCCCGATCGCGGCGATGACCCCGGACTCGGCGAGCTGCCGGACCGCGCGCACGCCACCGGTCAGCTCCGGCGCCAGCGTGACCATGCGGACCGCCCCGTGCCCGGCGCGCAGCAGCGCGTCCACGGCGGCCGCGTCCGGTTCGAGCAGCACCGCCGGGTCGTGCGCGCCGCAGCGGGCCTCGGCGATGAACGGGCCCTCGAGGTGGATCCCGGCGAGCTCGCCCTCTTCGACCAGCTCGCGCAGCGCGGCCTGCTGGTTCACCAGCGCGCGGATCGGCTCCGAGACCAGGCTGGCCAGCAGCGTCGTGGTGCCGTGCCCGCGGTGCGCGTGGATCGCGCGCAGGATCTCCTTGGGGTCACCGCTGGAGAACGAGCCGCCGCCACCGCCGTGGCAGTGGGTGTCGATGAAACCCGGCACGACGAGCGCGCCGTCCAGTTCGACCGTCGTTCCGGGCGGCGGGGTACCGGTGCCGACGCCGGAAATCCGCGCACCGGACACCGACAACCAGCCGTCATCGACCAGGCCTTCGGGGAGTGCCAGCTTGCCGCCGGTGAGCACGAGGTCCGTCACGGGACCCAGCATATATTGGTCTGGACCAACAGCGGTGAACTCAGCCGCCCATCGCCTTCTGTAGCGATTCAAGCGCCCGGCTCGCGGTGGATTTGACGGTCCCCTTGGAAATCCCGGCCGCTTCGGAGATCTCGGCTTCGCTCAGCCCGCCGTAGTAGCGCAGCACGAGCACCTCGCGCTGCCGCGGCGGCAGCTTGCCCAGCGCGCTGACCACGGCCTGGTGCTCACTCGACAACATCGCCAGGCTTTCGGCCGAGCGGGCGTTCACCGCGTGCGGCGGCACGTACTCGCGCGCGGTCTTCCGGCGGCGCAACACACTCCGCGACCCGTTCACCACTGCCGTCCGCAGGTAGCCGACCGCGGCCGCCGCGTCGCGCAGCCTTCCCCAGTTGCGATGCAGCCCGGTGAACGCCTCCTGCACCACGTCCTCCGCGGTGGCGGGCTCGTCCACGAGCAGGATCGCCAGCCGCACCAGCCGCATGCGGTGGGTGCGGTAGAGATCTTCCAGTGTCAGCGGCGCGGCGGGCTGGCTCGGCGCCTGTTCGAGCCCGTCGATGGTGCGCAAATGTCCCAGTGTGGCCTCGACACTGCGTTCCGCACTGCCTTCCGGCATGTATGTCCTGCCCGTCCCTCGCCCGTCGTCAATCCTTCAACGCGCGCCAAGGGTATCGGGTTGCACCGGGTCGGCCCAGAGGTCACGACCGGTAGCGTGCGGGCAGACATCCGCAGTCGCTCGGGAGGCGTTCGATGGCCTGGTTCCTGGTGCAAACCCGTTATGTGCCGGAGAAGTTCGCGGCGGTCCGGCCGCGGCACCGCGAGTACCTCGCGAAGCTGGCGGAGGAGGGCGCCTGCGCCGTGGCCGGTCCGTTCGGCGACGGCAGCGGCGGTGTGATGATCTTCCAGGCCGAGGACGAGCAGGCGCTGGGGAAGATCCTCGACGCCGACCCGTACCACCTCGAAGGCGCGCTCGCGGAGCGCACCGTGCGCGAGTTCTCGCCCGTCCTCGGTTCCTGGGTGCCGTAGCCGTCAGCGGGTGGCGGCGCGCCCGCCGTGCCCGGTGATCGCGGATTCCCGCGCCCCGCGGGCCTTGATGTCCTCGATCGCCGCCTTGTCCGCGGCCGGGATCCGGGTGCGCGAGCCGAGTTCGATGATCGGCGGCAGGAACGCGCGCAGCAGTTTCAGCGCGCCGACCCACTTCGGCACGTGGATGGTCCGCGCCCGCTTGAGCACCCCGGCCTCGAGGTGGTCGAGCGCCACGTTCAGCGGGTACGTCTTGCCGAGCAGGCCGGGCATGCTGCCGCGCACCTTCCCGAAGACCGGGTGCGCGTCGGCGCTTTCGACCAGGTCGGTGCGGATCCACGTGGGGTGCGCGACGCCGACCTTCACGCCGAGGTGCGCGACCTCCGCCCGCAGGCTGTTGCAGAACGCCTCGACCCCGGCCTTGGCCGCGGCGTAGTTGGCCATCCCCGGCGCGTGCGTGATCGCGGCCAGTGAAGAGATCGCGAGCAGATAGCCCTTGCTCTCGATCACGTGCGGCAGGGTGACGCGGAACGTGCGCCAGACGCCGAGCAGGTCCACCTCGAGGACCTTCTCGAAGGCGGCCCGGTCGATGGAGCGGACGAATCCGGTGGTCGCGATGCCGGCGTTCGCGATGACGATGTCGATCCGCCCGAAGTGCTCGACGACCCCGGCCGTCGCCGTCTCCAGCGCGTCCCAGTCCGTCACGTCGGCTTCCCAGGCGTGCGCCGCCGGGCCGATCCGGTCGGCGACCTTCTGCTGCTCCTCGGCTTCGATCCCGACGAGCGCGACCTTGGCACCCTGCGCGGCGAGCCGTTCGGCCAGCCCCGCGCCGATGCCGCGCGCAGCTCCGGTGATGAGCACGACCTTGCCCTTTACGTTGGCCATACCCCGCACCGTACCGCACCCTACCGTCAGTAAGCTACTCCCCAGTAGGGTCAGTTCGGGGACGAAGCAGCGGACAGCCGGGCCAGCTCGTCGCCGCTGAGCCGCAGCTCGACCGAGTCGATCAACGCGGTCAGCTGCTCGGTGTTGCGAGCGCTCGCGATCGGCGCCGCCACCGTCGGCTGGGCGGCCAGCCACGCCAGCGAAACCGCCGCGGGCGACGTGCCGTGCGCGGCCGAGATCTCGTCCAGCGCCTCCAGCACGCGCTCACCGCGGTGATCGAGGTACGCCACCGCGCCCTCGGCACGGGGGCTCGCGGCACCGGCCTCGCGCGACCGGTACTTCCCGGTCAGAAATCCCTTGGCCAGCGAGAAATACGGCAGGCAGGACAGGCCTTCCTCCTGCAGCAACGGCGCCAGCTCCTGCTCGAACTCGCGCTCGACGAGGTTGTAGTGCGGCTGCAGCGCGACGAACCTGGCCAGCCCGTTCTTGTCCGAAGTGGACAGTGCTTCGGCGAGCCCTTCGGCGGTGTAGTTGGACCCGCCGATGTAGCGGACCTTGCCCGCCCGCACCAGTTCGTCGAACGCGCCGAGCGTCTCCTCGATCGGGGTCTCGGGGTCGGGGCGGTGCGCGTAGTAGAGGTCGATGTGGTCGGTTTTCAAGCGCCGCAAGGAATCCTCGGCGGCTTCCCGGATGTTGCGCGCGGACAGGCCCGGCCGTTTCGCCCAGCTGCCGACCTTGGTGGCGATCACGAACTCGTCGCGCTTTCCGCGTGCGGCGAGCCAGTTGCCGATGATCGTCTCGGACTCGCCACCCGAATTGCCCGGAATGCGCGCCATATAGGAATCGGCGGTGTCGACGAAGTTGCCGCCCGCCGCGGCATAGGCGTCCAGCACGGCGAAGGACTGCTCCTCGTCCGCGGTCCAGCCGAAGACGTTGCCGCCGAGGTTGAGTCCGTACACGTCCAGTTCGCTGTCACCGATTTTGGCCATGTCCCCAAAATAGAGGAATGAATCCACCGTGGCCGCCTGTTGGGACGAGCATGGTGAACGCACTCGGGAAGATCGGTATCTGGCAGGGCGCGCCGGCGCTGAACCCCGGACTCGCGCGTGAGGTCGAGCAGCTCGGCTACGGCGCGATCTGGGTCGGCGGCTCGCCGGACGGGGAGCTGAAGATCGTCGAGGACCTGCTCGACGCGACCGAACGGATCGTCGTGGCAACCGGCATCGTGAACATGTGGTCCGACGACGCGGCCACCGTCGGCGCGTCCTGGCGGCGAATCAGCGCCAAGCACCCCGGCCGGTTCCTGCTCGGCGTCGGCATCGGCCATCCCGAAGCGACGAAGGTCTACCAGAAGCCCTACGACAAGATCGTCGAGTACCTCGACGGGCTCGACGAGGCCGGTGTTCCCGTCTCCGCGCGCGTACTCGCCGCACTCGGGCCCAAGGTGCTGAAGCTGTCGGGCGAGCGCGCGGCAGGCGCGCACCCGTACCTGACCACGCCGGAGCACACCCGCCAGGCCCGCGAAATCCTCGGCCCGGACGCGCTGCTCGTGCCGGAGCACAAGGTGGTCTTCGACACCGACCCCGAGCGGGCCCGCGCGATCGGCAGGCCGAAGGTGAACAACCCGTACCTGCACCTGACCAACTACGTGAGCAACCTCAAGCGCCTCGGCTGGAGCGACGCCGACATCGCCGACGGCGGCAGCGACGCGCTGATCGACGCGCTCGTCCTGCACGGGACCGCGGCCGAAATCGCCGCCGGGATCACCGCCCACCTCGACGCCGGCGCGGACCAGGTCTGCATCCAGGTGCTCGGCGAAGACCCGCTGCCGGGCTACCGCGCTGTGGCGGAGGTCCTGCTCTCATAGTGGTCTGACGGCGGACCTCGTACGATTCGGGCAACAAGGCGTACCCGCTGCTAGGAGGACCAACGATGCCCATCGCCACCCCCGAGGTCTATGCCGAGATGCTGGACAGGGCCAAGGGAGGCGAGTTCGCTTACCCGGCCATCAACGTGACCTCGTCGGAAACCCTCAACGCCGCGTTGAAGGGTTTCGCCGACGCGGAGAGCGACGGCATCATCCAGGTCTCCACGGGCGGTGCGGAGTTCCTGTCCGGGCTGAACGTGAAGGACATGGTGGTCGGCGCGTCGTCGCTGGCCGAGTTCGCCCACGTGGTCGCGGACAAGTACCCGGTGAACGTCGCGCTGCACACCGACCACTGCCCGAAGGACAAGCTGGACGGGTTCGTCAACCCGCTCATCGCGATCTCGCGAGAGCGGGTGAAGCGCGGCGAGAACCCGCTCTTCCAGTCGCACATGTGGGACGGGTCGGCGATCGACCTCGACGAGAACCTGAAGATCGCGGCGGAGCTGCTGGAGCAGGCCGCCGCGGCGAAGATCATCCTCGAGGTCGAGATCGGCGTCGTCGGCGGTGAGGAGGACGGCGTCTCGAACGAGATCAACGAGAAGCTGTACACCGCCGAGGGCGACTTCGTGAAGACGATCGACGCGCTCGGCTCCGGCGAGAAGGGCCGCTACCTGCTGGCCGCCACCTTCGGCAACGTGCACGGCGCGTACAAGCCGGGCGCGGTCCAGCTGAAGCCGGACGTGCTCAAGCGCGGCCAGGCCGTCGCGTCGGAGAAGCTGGGGCTCGCCGCCGGTTCGAAGCCGTTCGAGCTGGTGTTCCACGGCGGGTCCGGCTCGCTGCTGGAGGAGATCCACGAGGCGCTGTCGTACGGCGTGGTGAAGATGAACGTCGACACCGACACGCAGTACGCGTTCTCGCGGCCGATCGCGGACCACTTCTTCAAGAACTACGACGGGGTGCTCAAGATCGACGGCGAGGTCGGCAACAAGAAGACCTACGACCCGCGCAGCTACCTCAAGAAGGCCGAGACCGGCATGGCGGCCCGCGTCGTGCAGGCCGCGGAAAACCTCAAGTCCGCCGGTAAGAAGCTCTGATCCACTGCTTCGCCGCCGTCGCCCGGTACGCCAGTGCGACGGCGGCGAGCACGATCGGCAAGGTCCACCACGCGAACGGCGGCGCGGCGCCGAACAGGCTCTGCACCCACAGCACGCCGTAGCCGAAGGCGGCCACGAGCGCGGCTGTCGTCGCCCACTGCCCGCGTGCCAGGTCCACCGCGAGCCCGACGAACACCAGGTAGAACGGGATCGTCGACGCGGGGAAGGTGCCTGCCACGAGCAGCGGCCAGATCACCATCCGGTACGCGACGTACAGCGCGGCCACGCTCGTCGCCGCCCAGCGGTGCTTCAGCGTGTGCCGCGCCAGCCCGAGCACCAGCGCCGAAACCCCGATGCCCCACAAGGGATAGACCCAGTCCGGGATCGGCATCGTGAAGTGCAGGACGGCGGTGCGGTCCACCGGATGCCCGATCTGCTGGGCGGCGAAGCTCAGCAGCGAAGGCTCCGCCTCCGGCGCGCCGCGCTCCCACGCGCGCAGGCCGAGAATCCCGTATTCCTGCTGGCCGTTGGGGAAGAAAGTGTTCTCCAGGAAGAACACCCACAGCCCGGTCAGCACGAGAGTGCGGAACCGGCCCGGTTCGGCGAGCTTCAGCCAGCCGTCGAGCACCCCGGCCAGCATCACGCCGGTGCCGATGTAGAGCAGCAGATGCGTCGGGCTCCACGCGGTCAGGTCGAGCCCGTTGACCCGGTGGTTGATCACGTCCAGCGGCGCGGCGAGCAGGAACAGCCCGAGCCCCGCCTGCATCAGCCGCAGCGAGCGGCGGTCGCAGCCGAGCCCGGTGTAGCTGTGGATCGCCACCAGCACGATCACGATCCCGGTGCCCACGGTGTTGATCAGATGCGGCGGCGCGAAATCGTCGCGGATGAACTTGAAGTGCCAAGACACGTCCCACGAGGAACCCAGCAGCTTGAACGCGAACGCGACGAGCCACATGCCGTAGGCGAACCGCAGCACCCACCGCGGAGTCGCCGTACCTGGCGCGCCCCGTTCCCAGTGCTCGGCGAAGAACTGCTTGGTCTTCGCGACCGGACCGCCGGCCACCGCCATCGTCATGCGCTCATCAAACACGGCCGGGACAAGCCGTTGGGCGGGTATGTCCGAAAATCAGGGTTCACCCCGAGGTGTGAGTGATTTGCGCGGACGGGGCACGGTTCGGCATCGTGTCCGCCCGTGATGCCGAAACGGATGGTCGCCGCGGTTCTGGTCGCCTGCCTCGTGCTGCTGGGCAGCGGGGTACTGGCGAGCCTCTTCCTCTAGAAGAGGGAGGATGGCGGCATGACGCACAACCTGCTTGGCCCCGAACCGACCCTGCTGCCCGAACGCAGCGGCCCGGAGGCCGCGCTCGACGCGGGCACCGATCCGGCCGAGGTCGCCGCGGAGCACCCTGATTTCAGTGAAGCCTGGGCCGCGCTGGCCGAGAAGTCACTGGAAGCCGGCGAGACCGTCACCGCCTACGCCTACGCGCGCACCGGGTACCACCGCGGCCTCGATCAGCTGCGCCGCGCCGGCTGGAAGGGCTTCGGCCCGATTCCCTGGAGCCACCGGCCGAACCAGGGCTTCCTGCGCGCGCTCGCCGTGCTCGGCAAGGCGGCCGAACGCATCGGCGAAGCCGAGGAGTTCGAACGCTGCCGGACGTTCATCGCCGACTCCGACCCGGCCGCCGCCGAGGCGACCGGGCTGAAGTAGACCGTAAGTCGAACCATTTCTCAGAATGCTCCGCAGTTGTCGGGGGCGGGGTCGCCGTGCAGCCGCCCGTCGAGCCACGCCAGCGCGCTCGGGTACGCGGCGACGAAGCCCCCGACGTGCGTGGGCGCCAGGACGGTGTCGAACTGCACGGCGGCGCCTTCCGAGCACCAGGAACGCGCCATCTGGCGGCCCTGCTCGAAGGGCACGATGTCGTCGAAAGCGCTGTGCGCGACCAGAACCGGGGCCGTGGGCGCGGTCCGGCCGATCTGCTGTTCGGCGACGGCCGAGGCGTAGGGCTCCTCGGCGAGGTAGTCGGTGATCGGCCTGCCGTCGGCGGTCAGGTCCGAGGTCTTGGTGAACGCGTTGTTGATCAGGCCGTCGGCGGTGCACTCGTTCTCGACCTTGGCCTCGAGCGCTTTGCCCTTGTCGTTCAACAGGTCCGGGATGTTCAGCTCCGGGTAAGCGGCGTTCATGCTCGCGACGGCGAACATCAGGAAGCCCACGGCGTACTGCCCGTCGAGGCTCTTCGCGACAGCGGCGAGGTCGGCGGGCGGGGCACCCGCGTACGCGCCCTTGAGGTCAAGCTCCGGCGCGTAGCTGCTCTGAAGTTCGGCCGCCGCGGCGGAAGCGCCACCGCCCTGTGAGTAGCCGGCGATGGCGACCGGGCCGGTGTCCGGCAGGTTCGCTTCGGGGAGCCGTTGCGCGGCGCGGACAGCGTCGAGCACCGCGTAGCCCTCGGCCTTGCGGTTGACGTAGGTGTGCACGCCGGGCGTGCCGAGGCCCTCGTAGTCGGTGATCACGACGCCGTAGCCGTGCGCCAGCAGGCCGGCGATGAAGGGGCCTTCGTACTCGTAGCCGCCCATCAGCGCCTTGGACGGAGCGCACTGGTCGCCCATGCCCTGCGTGCCGACGGCGTAGCTGACGATGGGCCGCTCGCCGGGGCCGGCCCAGGCAGTCTTGGGGGTGAGCACGGTGCCGGTCACCGCGACCGGGTCGCCGTGGGTGTCGGTGGAGCGGTACATGATCTTCTGCGCGTTCGCCGGTGCGGCGATCAGCTTCACCGGGTCGAGGAAGAACTGGGTGGCCTCGTGCCGGATGATGTCGCCGTTGTTCCCAGCGGGCAGCGGCGAGGGTGGGTCGTAGAAGTCGGCCGCGCCTGCCGGTACCGCGCCGACGGTGAGCGAGACCAGGCCGAGGACCGAGATGATGGTCGCCGTGAGCCGGCGACGGTGTGTCTGACGCATAGCCGCTTCCCCGATGGGTTAATTTCCGACAACACTGTCGGAAAAAGGATCGAGGTGAGTTGTACAGGTGTCAATGCCCCGAAAGCGTGGTCCGGGGCGGCCGCGGAAGCTGCCCGTCGCCGAACAGCGCGCGCAGACACTGGCCGCGGCCCGGCACGTCTTCGCTCTTCACGGTCCCCAAGGCGCGACGATCGAGGAGATCGCCAAACAGGCAGGACTCACCAGGCAGGCCGTGTACGAACTGTTCGGCGACAAGCAGGAGCTCTTCGAGCAGACTGTCGCCGACATCGAGGAGCAGGCGTACGCGGCGATCGCCGAGCGCGGTTCGGGCGATGCCGATCTGGACCTGAGGTCCTGGGCCCGCAAGAACTACGCGAACCTGTTCGGCTTCGTCGCCGAGAACCCCGACGCGTTCCCGGTCCTGCAGGAAGCCGAGCGCGCGGGGAACAGAGCGCTGACCCGGCTTCGGGCGCGGCTGGCGGAGATCTACACCGAAGCCAGCGGGCAGCGCTGGGCCGCGTACGGCGTCGAGCCGGGCCGCACCGATACGGCGCTGGTCGCGATGTACTTCGCGATGACCGAGGCGCTGGTGAACCTGAGCTGGCCGGAGGAGCCGCCGGACCGTGAAGCGCTCATCGACCTGCTCACCGAGTTCACCATCGGCGGCGTGCTGCGGCTCTACAGCCAGACCCCGGGGGTCATCGAGCGGATGCGGTAGCCGTCCACATCGCGGACACAGCGGCGGCGCGGCGGATCGAGTCGTAGCTTCGAAGTTATGCCGCCTGCCCAGCTCGCGATCATCGGTGCGGGCCCGCGCGGCGTCGGCGTGCTGGAACGGCTTTCCGCGAACGCGGCGGAGCTGCTCGGCGACAGGCGGCTGGTCGTGCATCTGATCGACCCCTTCCCGCCGGGGCCGGGGCGGATCTGGCGGTACGAGCAGTCGCCGTTGCTGCGGATGAACTCGATGACCGAGGACGTCACGATGTTCACCGACGAGACGGTGCGGATCGACGGGCCGATCGGGCCGGGGCCTTCGTTGTTCGAGTGGGTGGAGCGGCTGCGGGCAGGCGAGGTGGACCACGCGCTCGCCGGTGATCTGGGGGACGAGCTGAACTCCTTGGCCAGTACGGACTTCCCGACCCGGCGGCTGCAGAGTGCCTATCTCGCCTGGTTTTACCACCAGGTGCTGGCCGATCTTCCGCACGGCATCGAGGTGGTCGAACACCACACGCGCGCGACCGGCATCTCCGACGACGTCGTGCGGCTGGCGGACGGCGGCAGCATCCGAGCCGACATCGTGGTGCTCACCGTCGGCCACCTGGACGCCGAACCGCATCCCGCCGAAGCGAGGCTGGCCGAGGAGGCCGCCGCGCACGGACTGGCCTACTACCCGGCCGGTTACACCGCCGATGTCGACTACACGGCTGTCCCGCCCGGCGAGCACGTGCTGGTGCGCGGCTTCGGGCTGGCGTTCGTGGACCTGATGTTGCTGCTCACCGAAGGCCGCGGCGGGCGTTTCACGGAGCTGTGCGGAGGACTTCATTACGAGCCGAGCGGGCGCGAGCCCGTGCTCCACGTCGGTTCGCGCCGCGGAGTGCCGTACCACGCGAAGCCCGGCTACAAGCTGCAAGCCGAACGCCCGCCGTTGCCGAAGTTCTTCACCCCGGAGGCCATCTACGAGATCCCGGGCGAGCTGGACTTCTACGCGCAGCTGTGGCCGTTGATCGCCAAGGAGCTCGCCTGGGGCTACTACCACGAGCTGTTCAACGGCCACCCCGAACGCGTGCGGCTCGGCTTCGGGGAGTTCGCCGACAGGTTCGCGGACCACCGTTGGGACAGCACGGAAATGCACGAGCTGATCGAGGAGTCCGTGCCGGGTGAGCAGGATCGGCTCGACCTCGAGCGGCTCGACAAACCGTTGGCGGACAAGCGTTTCGACTCCGCGGACGCGTTCGGGAAACACCTGCGGGAGTACATCGAGGCCGACCTCGCGCGCCGCGCGAACCCGGCGTTCAGCGCGGACCTCGGTGCCTTCATGGCGCTGCTTTCGGTCTACGGCAGGCTGCCCGGGCTCGTCGCCACCGGGCGGCTCGACCCGCGCTCGCAAGTGTCCGATTTGGACGGATGGTTCCACGGGTTCTTCAGCTACTTCGCCAGCGGACCGCCACCACGGCGGCTGGACGAGCTGCTCGCGCTGGAGCAGGCCGGGGTGGTTTCGTTCCTCGGCGCGGACATGGACGTGACGCTGGAGGACGGCCGGTTCGTCGGCAGCAGCGCGAGCCACCCCGGCAAGGTCGGGGCCACCACGCTGATCGAGGCCCGGCTGCCGGCGGCGAGCCTGTCCCGAGCGTCGGACGGGTTGCTCCGGCAGCTACTGGAAACCGGTCAGCTGGCGGAAGAACTCGTGCGCGGCATCCCGTCCGGGCGCATCCACACCCGCGTCGCCGACGGCCGGGTGGTGCGGCCGGACGGCACGCCCCAGCCGCGCTGGTTTTCCCTCGGCCCCCACACGAGCGCGCGCTCGGCCGGTGCCTTCACCCGGCCACGGACGAACGCCGTTTCGTTCCGCCAGAACGACGCCACGGCAAGGGAGATCCTCAGGACACTCACGCGGCCTCCTCGATCTCCCGGCCAGGGATAGCCGCGAGCAGTTCGCGGGTGTACTCGTCTCGCGGGTTGTGCAGCACCTCGTCCGCCGGGCCGAGTTCGACCAGCCGTCCCGCGCGCATCACGCCCACGCGGTCGGCGACCTGCCGCACCACGGCGAGGTCGTGCGAGATGAACAGGTACGTCAGGCCCAGCTCGTCCTGCAGGCGCACCAGGAGTTCCAGGATCTGCGCCTGCACCGACACGTCGAGCGCCGACACCGGCTCGTCGCACACCACGAACTCCGGGCGCAGGGCCAGTGCCCGCGCGATCGCGACCCGCTGCCGTTGTCCGCCGGACAGCTCCGCCGGTTTGCGCTTGAGCATCGCGGCCGGTAGCGCCACCTGGTCGAGCAGCTCGGCCGACCGATTCGGCAACCCGAAGGCGCGCAAGGGTTCCGACACGATCCGTTCGACGGTGAGCTTCGGGTTCAGTGACGTGTACGGGTTCTGGTAGATCAGCTGCATCCGGCGCCGCCACCGGCGCAGCTCCTGGCCGCGGATGCCGGTGATCTCCTTGCCACCGAAGGAAATCCCGCCTTCCGTTGGTTCGGTCAGCCGAAGCAGCAGGCGAGCGGTGGTGGTCTTGCCGGAGCCCGATTCGCCGACGAGCGCGAGCGTCTGCCCGCGTGGGATGTCGAAGCTGACCTCGTCCACCGCACGCCGCCCGGCGAAGTCCTTGGTCAGCCCGCGTGCGCTGACGAGCGGGCTGCTTTCGGGCCGCCTCGGACGCAACGGCGCGGTGGACAGGCTCGGCGCCGCGGCCAGGAGTCGTTGTGTGTACTCGTGTTCCGGCGCCGCGAGCAACTGCCCGCTCGGCCCGTCCTCGACCACCTGCCCCTCGGACATCACGGCGATCCGCGACGCCCGGTCGGCGGCCACGCCGAGATCGTGGGTGATCAGCAGGACCGCGGTGTTCGACTCCGTGGCCAACTGCTCCAGGTGGTCGAGGATCTGCCGCTGCACGGTCACGTCCAGCGCGCTCGTCGGCTCGTCCGCGATGATCAGTTTCGGCCGTCCGGCGAGGGCGGCGGCGATCAGCACGCGTTGCCGCAGGCCACCCGACAGCTCGTGCGGGTACTGCCGGGCGCGCAGCTCCGGCTCGTCGATCCCCGCCCGCCGCAACAACTCCACGGCCTGCCCGGGCGCCGAACGCTTGTCCGCGAGCCCGTGGATGCGCAGCACTTCGCCGACCTGGTGCCCGACACGCTGCACCGGATCCAGTGACACGGTCGGATCCTGCGGGATGAGCGCGATCTCCCGCCCGCGCACGGAACGCCAGGCACGCGGCGAAAGGCCGGTCAGCTCACGTCCGGCGAAGGTGATCGACCCGCTGTCCACGCGCCCACCGCGCGGGAGCAGCCCGATCGCCGCGTGCGCCGTCGTGCTCTTGCCCGAGCCCGACTCGCCGACCACCGCCACGATCTGTCCGGAGTGGACGGTCAGGTCCGCGCCCCGCACCGCGGGCAGGCCCCGGTAGGAAACCGCGAGCCCGCGGATCCGCAGCAGTTCTTCGGTCATGCCGTCCTCTCCTCCAGCGCACGGGAAACCCGGTTCGTGGCGAGCACGACCGCCGCGATGACCAGGCCGGGCAGGGTCGTCATCCACCAGGCGGTGGCCAGGTACGACCGGCCGCCGGCCACCAGCGAGCCCCATTCCGGCGTCGGCGGCGTCGCCCCGAAACCGAGGAAGCTCAACGAGGAAATCTCCAGCACGGCGACCCCGAACTGGAGTACGGCCAGCGCCACCACCGGCCCCAGCGAGTTCGGCAGCACGTGCCGGTACAGCACGCCGAACCAGCGCACGCCGCTCGCCCGCGCCGCCTCCACGAACACGCCGGTGCGCACGCGAAGCACCTCCGCGCGCATCAGCCGGGCGAAATGCGCGACGTTCGCGACACCGACCGCGACCGCGACTTTCGTGGTGCCGAAGCCGAGCGCGGTGACCAGCGCCAGCGACAGCAGGATCGACGGCACCGCGAGCAGCACGTCGACGACGCGCATGATCACCGAGTCCACCCAGCCCGGCCGCAGCCCGGCGAGCAGGCCGAGCGCCGAACCGGCGATCAGCGCGATCACGACGGCGAGCACCGCGGCCCACAACGAAAGCGCCGCCCCGTGCACCACGCGGGCGTAGACGTCGCGCCCCGTCTCGTCGGTGCCGAACAGATGCGCCGCCGACGGGGCCTGCAGTTTCTGGCGCGGGACCCCGGCGATCGGGTCGTAGCTGGTGAACAGGCCGGGCACGAACGCCCAACCCACGGCCAGCGCGAGCAGCAGCACACTGAGGATGAGCCCTGGCCGCCGGACGACGAACCGTGTCCGGCTTTCGAGCGCGAGGTCAGCCATGATTCGCCACCCTGGGGTCGAACAGCGGGTACACGAGATCGACGATCAGGTTCAGCGCCACGAAGAACAGCGCGGCGAGCACGATCACCGCCTGCACCACGGGAATGTCCTGCTGCGTCACGGCGCTCGCGGTGACGCGGCCGAGCCCGTCGCGGGAGAACACCGTCTCGGTCACCACCGAACCGGCGAGCAGCTGCCCGGCGACCACCCCGGTCAGGGTGAGCGCGGGCATCGCGGCGTTCCGCAGCGCGTGTCCGAAGTGGACACGCGCCCGGCTCGCGCCCTTGGCCTGCACGATCTCCGTGTACGGCTCGCCGAGCTGCGTGCGCAGGCTCTTCGCCAGCACCTGCGCGATCACCGCGCCGGTCGGCAGCGCGAGCGTGATCGCGGGCAGGATCAGGGACTGGAAGCCCTGGTTGCCCAACGCCGGCAACAGCCGCAACTGGAACGAGAACACCTGCACGAGCACGAGCCCGACCCAGAACACCGGGAGTGAAATCCCCAGCGACGGCAGGGAAAGCAGGAACGTGCCCAGCCAGCGCAGCCGGGTGAAGGTGCCCAGCAGCGCCAGCCCGCCACCGAAGACCACCGCGAGCAGCAGGCCGAGCCCGGCCGCCGCGAGCGTCGGCGGCAACGCGGTCAGCACCTGGTGCGTGGCCGAATCGCCGGTGGCGATGGAGCGGCCGAAATCGCCGTGCAGCGCGCCGAGCAAGCGCTTTCCGTACTGCACCGGCCACGGATCGTCGAGCCCGTAGGCGGCGCGAGCCTGCGCCACCTGGTCGGCGGTGAGTGCGGTCGCGCCGTCACCGCCGGAGAGCTTCGCCAGCACCGCGTCGCCCGGCAGGAGGTAGAGGATGACGAAGGACAGCGTGAACGCCGCCCACAGCACCAGCACCGCCTGCAGGACTCTCCGGATCAGATAGCCGGTCATGAGACCCAGGTGTCGAACAGCTGGAGCCGCGACGACGCCTCGAAGTTCACCGCGTGCGCCTTCTCGCCGACCGCGACCACCTGTGTCAGCTCGAAGACCGGAATCGCGTACGCCTGCTCGACGATCAGCCGCTGCGCCTGCTCCGCCGCCGGCTTCCGGACCGTGTTGTCCACAGTGGACGCTTCCTGGTCCAGCTGCGCGTCGAGCGGGTTGCCCGGCTGGAGCTTGCTGCGGTTACCGGCCTTGGTGGAGAAGTTGTTGCGCAGGATGTCGGGATCGGCCCTGGTCACGTTGTACCAGAGGAACTCGTAGTTCCCGCTCTGCTGGAGCTGCAGGGTTTCGGTGTTCGTGTGCAGCTGCAATTGCAGGTCGAAGCCGATCTTGCGCAGCTGTTGCTGGATGAGTTCGAGCACGCTTTGACTCTGGTTGAACACGCTGGCGAAGACCACGCTCGCGGTCAGCCGCTGCCCGTTCTTGACCCGGATTCCGTCCGGTCCCGGCACCCAGCCGTCGGCGTCGAGCAGTGCCGTCGCGCCCGCCGGGTCGTAGGCCAGCTCCTTCGAAAGGTCGGCGTAGAGCGGGGTCGTGGAGGCGAGGATACTGGTCGCCGGCTTGTAGTTCGGGCTGAGCACGGTGTCGGTGACCTCCTGGCGGTTGATCCCCTTCGACACCGCTTGGCGCACCTTCTCGTCGGTCAGCACGCCCTTGGTGGTGTTCGCGTGCAGGTTGAACACGATGCCGGGGTTGGGCCGGGTGTTCTCGCTGAACCCGTTGCCCTGGAACTGTCCTTCGTCCACCGGCTGCACCTCGGTGGTCGCGTCCAGCTGGCCCGACAGGAGGCTTCCGGTGCGCACGCCGGGCTCCGGCACGATCTTGTAGTCGACCTTGTCGAGGTAGGCCGCGCCCTGGTGCTGCCACAGCGACGAGCCCCACGCGTAGCCCTTGCGCTTGCTGATCACGACGTCGGCGTTCTGTTTGAAGCTGTCGAAGACGAACGGCCCCGAGCCGATCAGGCCATCGCCCTGGCAGCGCTGGTCCGACGTCTTCTGGTACGCCGACGGGGCGAGGATGCCCAGCGACATCGTGGAGCTGGCCTGCAGGAACTGGGCGCTGGGCACGGAGAAATCGATCCGCACGGTCTGCGGGTCGACGACGGTGGCGCCGGTGTAGGAGGCCAGATATCCCAGGCCCAGCAAGGATTTCGCGCCGAGCGCCTTGACCCCGTCGAAGCTGGTCTTCACCGCGTTGGCGTCGAGTGGGGTGCCGTCGGAGAAGGTCACGCCGGAGCGCAGGTGAAAGGTGAAGCTCGTGGAATCGGCGTTGCTCTCCCATTTGTCGGCCAGCCACGGCTTGATCTCACCGGTGTTCGGGTCCTGGTCGGTGAGCGAGTCGACCAGCTGCCTGCCGACGTTGAGGGAGGCGTTGGTGCCTGCTTGCTGGGGATCGAGGCAGTCGGGGTTGGAGCCGACGGCGATGGTCAGCGTGCCGCCGGGCCGCGGCGGGCCCGCGTCGGCACCGGTCGCGGCCGTGGACGAACAGGCGGCGGCGAGCAGGGCCAGCGCGGCGGCGGGGACGATTTTCGCGCTACGACGGGAAGACACGGGATCACGGTAGGCAGAATTCCGGCCCGTGATCCCGTGTCTCAGTCCGTGGACCTCAGCAGTGGTCGAGCATGTCCGTCAGCGCGGACTTCTCGGCGTCGTTCACGGTGAGGGCGAACTTGTGTTTCACCGCGATCCACATTTCCGCGTAGGTGCACCAGTACGTCTGCAGCGGCGGCTTCCACTGGTCCGGCGACGCGTCGCCCTTGGCCTGGTTGACGTTGTCGGTGACCGCGATCAGCTGCGGGTCGCTCAGGTCGTTGGCGTAGGCCTGCCGCTGCGCGGTGGTCCACTTCGAGGCGCCGGTGCGCCACGCGTCGGCCAGCGGCACGACGTGGTCTATGTCCACATCGGACGCCGCGGTCCAGGTGGCGCCGTCGTACGGGCTGACCCAGGTACCCGACGTCGGCGCGCAGTCCGAGCCGGTCTGCACGTTGGTTCCGTCCCGCTTGAGCACCACTTCGCGGGTGTTGCAGGAGTTCCCCTGGTCGATCCAGTGCGGGAACTTGTCACGGGAGTAACCGTCCTGGCTACCGTCCGCCGCGACGGTCAATTCGGCGAGCTCGGAACGGGCGGCGGTCTCCGAAGGGATACCGGGCGGAGTAGCGGACGCGGTGCCGACGAAGCCGGCGACGACGAGGGTGGACACGGCCAGGACAGTCAACGAACGACGCATTTTGCCGCCTTCGGGTGAGCTGTGGAGGACGTGCCCGACCCTTGCTGACGAACATGGCGATAGCAATACCTGTGAGTGATTTACCGACGACAGTAGGTTAACGTTGAGTGACCGTTGTCTCAGCCGAGACCGCGGATCAGCCTCAGGTCGGCGGTATGCCGGTACCAGGTCCAGCGGGTGATCGCGCGCGGGAAGGGAACCCCGTCCAGGCTCGGCCGGGTCGGGATGCAGCCGATCTGGAAGGCCCGGCCCGCCGTGATCACCGGGCGCTTGAACAGCAGGCCCTTCACGACCCGGACCACCAGCCCGGGCCCGCCGTCGGGATCCGGCGACACCTCGATCGAGCGAGCAGGGCCACGAAGAGCGATCTCGTCATCGCAGTAAGCGACGCCCCGGACAGGTCCGAATGTGCCTCTTCCCACTATCACGCCGCCGTTGTCGTCCCTGATCAACGGCACCGGGTCCACCTCGGCGTTCAGCGCGACCGCCAGCGCGCGTGCCGGATCGGTCGGCAGACCCCAGATCGCGGCCACCTCCGAAGCCGGGTCGGCAGGCACGAAACCGATCGGGGTGCTGCCGAGTTTTTCCTTGCGCAGCAAGCGGATCACCACCGCCGCGAGGTCCGCGTCGGTACCCTCGACGATCAGCGGCCCGTCGTCGAGGAGCGGGTCGATCTCGGCCTTCCCCGGGCGCTCGCCGACCCGGTGCACGGAGAGCCCGTCGACCTCGGGCAGTGGCGGCGCCGACGCTCCGCAAACCAGTACCTGTGCCCGCACCCTGTGCCCCTCCGTTACGCTCATACATCGGCTTTCCATTCTTTGCCGATTACCTGGAGTGTCACATGCCGGCCATCGTGCTGATCGGCGCCCAATGGGGCGACGAGGGCAAGGGCAAGGCCACCGATTTGCTCGGCGACCGTGTCCAGTGGGTCGTCCGTTATCAGGGCGGCAACAACGCGGGGCACACCGTCGTGCTCCCCAACGGGGACAACTTCGCCCTGCACCTGATCCCGTCGGGGATCCTCACGCCGGGGGTCACCAACGTGATCGGCAACGGCGTGGTGGTCGACCCTGCCGTGCTGCTCGACGAGCTGGACGGGCTGGAGAAGCGCGGTGTCGACACCGGCAGACTCCTGATCTCGGCGGACGCGCACCTGATCATGCCGTACCACGTGGCGATCGATAAGGTCACCGAGCGTTACCTCGGCAGCCGCAAGATCGGCACCACCGGCCGCGGCATCGGGCCCTGCTACCAGGACAAGGTGGCGCGGGTCGGGGTGCGCGTGCAGGACCTGCTGGACGAGAAGATCTTCCGGCAGAAGGTCGAGGCCGCGCTGGAGTTCAAGAACCAGGTGCTGGTCAAGGTCTACAACCGCAAGGCGCTGGACGCCGAGCAGGTCGCGGACGAGGTGCTGGCGGCGGGCGAGAAGTTCGCGCACCGCATCGCCGACACCCGGCTGCAGCTCAACAAGGCGCTCGAGCGCGGGGAGACCGTGCTGCTCGAAGGGTCACAGGGCACGCTGCTCGACGTCGACCACGGAACGTATCCGTTCGTCACGTCGTCGAACCCGACTTCCGGCGGGGCCAGCGCGGGCTCGGGCATCGGGCCGGGCCGGATCACCACGGTGCTCGGCATCCTGAAGGCGTACACCACCCGCGTCGGCTCGGGCCCGTTCCCGAGCGAGCTGCACGACGAGATGGGCGAGCACCTGCGCAAGGCGGGCGGCGAGTTCGGTGTCACCACCGGGCGCTCGCGGCGCACCGGCTGGTTCGACGCGGTGATCGCCCGCTACGCGGCGCGCGTCAACGGGATCACCGACTACTTCCTGACCAAGCTCGACGTGCTCTCGGGCCTGGACCGGGTGCCGATCTGCGTCGGGTACGAGGTGGACGGGTTCCGCACCGAGGACATGCCGATGACGCAGACCGACGTGCACCACGCCGTGCCGATCTACGAGGAGCTCCCCGGCTGGTGGGAGGACATCTCGGAGTGCCGCACGTTCGAGGAGCTGCCCGCCAACGCGCGCGCTTACGTGGAGCGCCTGGAGGAACTCTCGGGCGCCCGCATGTCGGCGATCGGCGTCGGGCCGGGGCGCGACCAGACAATCGTCCGCCACGAGTTCGCCTAAAAGTGTTTCAAATATGGTTTGCGTGGCGGTGCCGGTAGGGGAACCTGAGGACGTCCCTGGCTGTGGGATCGCCTCCTCACGAATGCCCACCCGCCAGCCCGACCACCACCCCAGGTGGACGCGCTCCGCGCGACCGCGCCTTCTCCTCGTCGGCGCTGTCCTCGCCAGGAACCCCCTCCCGTCACCCACCACCACCCTCAACGGACGCTTCGCGCCTCCGCTATTCAAACCCCCGGCGGTGCAAGGTGACGGCCCACAGCAAGCGGCTCCGCCACTTGGGAACAAAAACTTAGGTCAGTGAGGTACTGACGGGCGTCGAGTTGCGGAAGAGGTCGAGTACCGGGCAGTGCTCGTCGACCTGGCGCTTGAGTTCCGCGTAGCGTTCGGCGCCCGCGGGGCCGGTGAGCTCCACGTCCACCCGCACACCGGTGAAGCCGGGGCGGGTGTCGGAGAACCCGAAGAACCCGTGCAGGTCGAGGTCTCCGTTCACCGTCACCTTGATCGCATCGAGCGGGACGCCGAGCTTCGCGGCCCAGAACTGGTACGTGATCACCTGGCACGAGCCGAGCGAGGCGAGCGCGTACTCGACGGGGTTCGCGGCCACGTCGGTGCCGCCGAGCGCGCCCGGTTCGTCCACCGTGAACGAGTGCTCGCGGACGTTGACCTCGACCACGGTCGCGGTGCCGGACCGCAGCTCGTGCCCGACGCTGAAAGACACCGCGGCGTTGGCGGGGTCGACCGCGACGGCCGCGCGGGTCCCTTCGATGACGTCGTTCAGAGACATTCCCGGCGCTCCTCGTGCTCGGCGACTCGACGCGTCCACAGTGGCCACCGCGGCGCGCCACACGCGAGTCCTCCCAGAACGTGGGAGCGGAAATGCGGGCCACGCGCGCCGGGTTGGCGTGATCATGACCATCGGGGTAGCGCTCACGGTTCCGGACACCACCAACTACGTGGACTCGTCGGTCGAGCTGGCGCGGAAGGCGGCCGACGCGGGCCTCCGGTCCGCCTGGTTCGGGCAGCGGCTCGACTACGACTCGGCCGGGCTGGCCGCGATCGTCGGGCGGGAGGTGCCGGGGCTGCACGTCGGCACCTCCGCGATCCCGATCTTCGGCCGCCATCCGCTGCTCGTCTCCTCGCAGGCGCAGACGACGCAGGCCGCCACGCACGGCCGCTACCACCTCGGGCTCGCGCTCGGCGCCCGGTTCATCGTCGAGAACTCCTTCGGGCTTCCGTTCGAGCGGCCCATCAAACGGTTGCGCGAGTTCCTGACCGCGCTGCGCCCGCTCCTCGACGAGGGCGCCGCCGACTTCCGGGGCGAACTGCTCACCGCCGCGCCGAACCTGCCCGCGAAGGTGCCCGGTGCGGAGCCGCGGGTGCCGGTGCTCGTGGCCGCGATGGGCCCACAGGCGTTGCGCGTGACAGGGGAGCTCGCCGACGGGACGCTGCCGTACCTCGCCGGGCCGCGCACGCTCGGCGAGCAGATCGTGCCTGCGATCACCGAAGCCGCCGAGAAGGCCGGGCGCCCGGCGCCACGGATCGTCGCCTTCGTGCCCGGTGTGGTGACCTCCGACGTCGAAGCGGTGCGCGAGAAAGCCGTGTCGAACATGGCTTTCTACGAGCAGGTGCCCTCGTATCAGCGGGTGATCGCCGCCGAGGGCGCGACCCGCGCCGGTGAACTCGCCGCGATCGGCGACGAGAAGACCCTCGCCGACACCGTCCGGCGCTACTACGACGCCGGCGCGACCGAGGTGATCGTCTCGACGACCGAAATCAACGGCCCCGAGGACCAGCAACGATCCTTCGAACTGCTCGGCTCACTCTGAATCGTCTGAATAGAAAGCCTTGACCCCGGCCAGCACCGCGGCACGAAGGTCGTCGATCGGCGCGTCGGCGTAGATGATCACGGGGTCGCTCAGCATCGCGATCGCCTGCGCGGCCTGGACTTTCGTCGCGAAGTCCGGGCCGGGCCCGGCGACCAGCCGGTTCGCCTCCAGCATCAGCCGCGCGTACCGTCGCGCGACCGACTCCTGCGCCATCATCGCCAGGTCCTGCAACACGTTGTTGTGCAACAGATGCCGGTGCTTGAGGTGCGCCTCGAGCAGCCCCTCGATCGCGCCCCACCTGTCCTCGGCCACCCCCACCGCCGCCTCCAGGTCGGCCAGGAAGGGCTCGGCGAGCGCGAGCAGGATGTCCACCTTCGCCGGGAAGTGGTACAGCACGGCCGTTTTCGTCAGGCCGAGCCGCTCGGCGATCTGGCGCACCGACGTGTGCTGGTAACCCTGCTCGGCGAACAGCCGCTGCGCGGTGTCCAGGATCCTCGCCCGAGTGTTCAGCATTCTCTCAGCTTACCGTTGCCTGACCACTGGTCAGTCGACTACCTTCGAAATTGCCTGACCGACGGTCAGTAAACAAGGAGGGGCACATGAGAATTTTGATCTCCGGGGCGAGTATCGCGGGACCTTCGCTGGCGTACTGGCTGGCCCGCCAGGGCACGGAGGTGACGCTGGTGGAGCGCGCCGCCGGGCGGCGACTCGGCGGCGCACCGATCGACATCCGGGCGGAAGCCGTTGAACTGACAGCGAAAATGGGCCTGCTCGATGCCGTCGAAGCGGTGCGGGGGAACACGCGGGGCATCGTGTTCGTCGACGCCGACGGCGCCGAGGCGCAGACGATCCCGAACACCGACGACCACGACATCGAGCTGTATCGCGGCGAACTCGTGCGCATTCTGACCGACGCCACGAAGGACGAGGTCGAATACATTTACGGTGACGGCGTCACCGCGCTGCACGACGACGGCGCCGGGGTGGACGTCGAATTCGCCCGCGGCGCGCCGCGCAGGTTCGACCTCGTCTTCGGGGCCGACGGTCTGCACTCACAGGTCCGCCGCCTGACCTTCGGACCGGAGCAGGAGTTCCTCCGGCACGTGGGGGTGTATGTCGCGATCTTCCCCTGCGACCCTGCGCTCGGGAAACCGGACTGGGGGCTGATGCGGCAGACCCCGGGCCGGCTGGTCGGCGTGTACAGCTTCCGCGGCACCGGGAAGGCGGCGTTCATGTTCCGCGCCCCGCGGCTCGACTACGACTACCGCGATATCGGCCGGCAGAAGAACCTGCTCCGCGAAACGTTCGCCGACCACGGCTGGATCGTGCCGCAGCTGCTCGACGGCGCGCTCGACACCGAGGACTTCTACTTCGACTCGGTCAGCCAGGTCGACCTGCCGAGCTGGTCGCGGGGCCGGATCGCGCTGATCGGGGACGCCGCCGCCTGCCCGTCGCCGTTGACGGGCATGGGCACGAGCGCGGCCATGCTGGGCGCGGCCGCGCTCGCCGAAGCTCTGGCCGAGCACACCGACCACGAAACCGCTTTCGCCGAGTACGAAAGGAAGTTCCGGCCCCGCGCCGACGAGATCCAGAGCATGGTCTCGACCGGGGTGGAGATGCTCGTCCCGCTCAGGCCAGTCGCGACGTGAGGGTGTCCGACAGCGCCAGCTCTTCGAGATCCAGCTCCCGCAACACCTTCCGGAGCACGTCGTCGTCGAGCTCGCCTTCGTCGCGGCAGGCGAGTACGGCTTCTCGTTGCGCCAGCAGGAGTTCCCGGCGCGCCTGTACGAAAGCGGCGTGCGGGCTGGACTCCCGTTCGTCCGCGGAGAGCGAGATCGCCGCTATCGCACCGCGGTAGCGCGTCTCGACCAGACCGCGCAGCCGGGAGGTCAGCCGTTCCGCGCGCTCGGGCGTGATGTCCACTTTGGACAGCAGATCGGGCATCATCGTGTCCAGTTTCGCGAGCGCGGCCTCCATCGCCGCCTCGCGGGCGTGCATCTCCTCGGCCGCGTCGCGCTCGGCCTCGGCGTCGCTGCTGACACCCAGCTTGCGGATGAGCACGGGCAGGGTGAGGCCCTGAATCAGCAGGGTGCCGACAGCGACGACGAAGGCGAACAGCTGGATCTCCTCGCGGCCGGGGAACGGCGACCCGTCGTGGGTCACCAACGGCACACCGGTGGCCGCCGCCAGTGTCACCACGCCGCGCATCCCGGTCCACGACAGGACAGTGAAGTACCGCCATGGAATCTTCGTGCGTTCCTTGCCGAACAGCCGCATCGCCCGCGGCGCGATCCCGGACAGGAACACGTACGGGATCCGGATCGCGATCGTCACCACGAGCACGATCAGCGCGGACACGACGAGCGTGCCGTTGTCGGCGGCGGCCTTGTCGGTGTCCTCCAGCACGAACGGCAGCTGCAGGCCCATCAGCGCGAACACCAGTGTTTCCAGCAAAACGTCGAAGGAGGCCCAGATCGTCGAATCCTGCACGCGGGTCGCCGAGCCCGCGTGCAGCGACTGGTTGCCGAGGTACAAACCCGCCGCGACCACGGCGAGCACCCCGGAACCGCTGAAGTCCTCGGACAGCGGGTGCAGGTGCTCGGCGATCACGTACACCGCGAACGGCACGATGATCCCGAACGCCGACTCCATCAGCGGATCGTCGAGCCGCCGCCGGATCGCCCCGACGATGACCCCGGCGAGCAGTCCGACGGCGATCCCGAGCACCGCGGCCACGAGGAAGATCAGGAACCCGTGCCCGATCGAGCCCGCCGTGCCGAGCACGGCCGCGAGCGCGATCTTGTACAGCGTCAGCGCCGCCGCGTCGTTCACGAGGCTTTCGCCGGTGAGCACGGTCATCAGCCGGCGCGGGAGCCCGAGCCTGCGACCGATCGCGACGGCCGTCACCGCGTCGGGCGGCGCCACCACCGCGCCCAGCACGAGCGCGGAGGCCATCGGCAGCTGCGGCAGCAGCAGGTGCACCACGAACCCGACGATCACCGCCGTCACCACCACGAGCACCACGCCGAGCGCGATGATCGGCCGGGACGCCGCCTTGAACTGCGCGAAGGAGCTTTCCAACGCCGTCGAGTAGAGCAGCGGCGGCAGCACCAGTGTCAGGATCAGCTCCGGGTCGATCTCGACCCGCGGGACGCCGGGGATGAACGAAACCGCCAGCGCCACCACCACGATCAGCAGTGGCGCGGACAGGTTGTACCGGCGGGCGAGGGCGGTCAGGCCGAGCGCGGCGGCCAGCACTCCCATCAGGACGAGCAACTCCATGCGGGCAATCTTCGCTCAGCCCAGCGGTTCACACCGCGCGAAGGTCTTCCTCCACCGCCTCCAGCTCGGCCGTCGTGCCCTGCACCTTGGGCCCGGTGAACCACTTCCGAGCCGAGGCCCACCACCAGATCGTGGCCCCGCCGAGCACGACGAGGAACGCGACCGGCGTGTAGTTGAAGGTGCTCACGGTCACCGGCGACACCTGCGGCAGCATGAACAACACGAAGATCAACACGACCCACACCGTGGCGATGATCCCGATCGGCCTGCCCCAGCGGCCGAGGTGCCACGGGCCGCGCTCGAACGCGTCGCCCTTGCGCACGCGCAGGAACACCGGGATCACGTACGCCACATACAGACCGACCGTCGCGATCGACGTGACCGCGGCGTACGCGGTGGCGCTCCACAAGTACGGCAGCGCGAGGATGAACGCGCCCACCGCGCCGAACCACACCGAGTTGGTCGGCGTCCGGGTGCGTTTGTTGATCCGGTGCCACAGCCGGGACCCCGGGATCGCGCCGTCGCGGGCGAAGGCGTAGATCATCCGCGAGTTCGCCGTCACCGATGCCATGCCGCAGAACAGCTGCGCGCCGATCGCGATCAGCAGCAGGAACTTCCCGGTGGTGGCGCCGGCGGCGTCGATGAAGATCTGCGCCGGCGGCACCCCGGTGCTCGAGTTGACCGCGCCGTCGTAGTCCTGGATCGCGAAGGTGATCCCGATCAGCAGGATCCAGCCCGCGACCAGCGAGACGAGGATCGAGTTGATGATGCCGCGCGGGCCGGACCGGTCCGCCTGCCTGGTTTCCTCCGTCATGTGCGCCGACGCGTCGTAGCCCGTGAGCGTGTACTGCGCGACGAGCAGGCCGAGCGCGAACACATACGGCGCCGCGCCCCAGCCGGTCTGGTTCTCGAAATGGCCGAACACGAACGAAGCCGACTGGTGCTTCGCGGGCACGAACACCAGCACCGCGACGATCACCAGCACGCCGATCAGATGCCACCACACGCTGACCCCGTTGAGCACCGACACCAGCCGCACGCCGAAGGTGTTCAGCAGTCCGTGCAACGCGAGGATGATCGCCAGCAGGATGATCGTGTGCCCCGGCGTCGCGGCGAAACCCCATTGCAGGTCAAGGAAAGCGTTGAGGAACAGCGCCGCGCCGAAGTCGATGCCCGCGGTGACCGCGACCTGGCCGATCAGGTTGAACCAGCCGGTGAACCAGGACCAGGCGGCGCCGCCGGACGGCGCGAGTTTCGCGGCCCAGTAGTAGAGCCCGCCCGCGGTGGGATAGCTGGAGCAGACCTCGGCCATGCCGAGGCCGATCAGGATGACGAACACCCCGACCAGCGGCCAGCCCCAGATCATCGCCACCGGGCCGCCGGTCTTGAGGCCGAACCCGTAGAGGGTCAGGCAGCCCGACAGGATCGAGATGATGGTGAACGAGACGGCGAAGTTGGAGAACGCCGACATCGTCCGCCTGAGTTCCTGGGCGTAACCGAGTTGATGAAGCCTCGCACTGTCGTCGTCCACCGGGCTCACCCCAAAGGTCTCCGAACGTTCCATTGCGGAATCGGAGAAACCTAGCCCGGTGGACGAACGCGGGTCAAGCGGCTGTCTCAGTGGTGACCAATTCGGGATCCTCGGCGGGCGCGACCGGCTTCTTCGGCAGGAACAACGCCGGAATCAGGCACAACGCGATCAGCACCAGCGCCCACAGGAACGTGCTCGCGAACGCGTCCGCCGAGGCACCGGCCGCCATCGCGTGCGTCTGCGGGTTCATCAGCGCCACCGTCGCCGTCAGCTGCCCTTGCGACGTCGGGACTCCGAACTTCCCGGCGAGCAGGCTGGCCAGGATGATCGACACCACCGCGGACCCGATGCCGCCCGCCGCCTGCTGGATGATGTTCATCGACGTAGACGCGCGGGCCACCGAACGCTGCGTGAGCGTCTGCAGCGCCGCGGCGCTGATCGGCATCATCGTCATGCCCATGCCGAGCCCCATCACGAACAACCCGGCCAGCAGCACCGGATACGGGGTCTCCGCGCCGACCTGGGTGAACACCGCGAGCCCGGCGAGGATCACCACGATCCCCGGCAGCACGATCTTGCCCGCGCCGATCTTGTCGGCGAGCCTGCCTGCGACCGGCATGGTGAGCATCGCGCCGATGCCCTGCGGCGCCAGCAGCAACCCGGCCTGCAGCGCGGATTCCCCGCGCACCAGCACGAAGTACGTCGGCAGCACGAGCATCGCGCCCATGAACGCCACCATGAAGAAGGTCATGGTGATCATCGCTACCGAGAACGTCCTGTCCTTGAACAGCTTCAGGTCCACCAGCGGATTCGGGATCCGGGTGGCGCGCAGTACGAACGCGACGATCAGCGCCAGCCCCAGCAGCCCGGGCAGCCAGACGCTCAGCGAGCTGACGCCGCCCTCGGCCGGGATCTTGGAGACGCCGAAGATCAGCAGCGCGAGCCCCGGCGAAAGCATCAGCATCCCGGGGAAGTCGAACCGCTCGGCCGCGCGCGGCTCGTCCTTCGGCAGGATCCGCCAGGCCAGCAGGAACGCGATCGCGCCGATCGGCACGTTGATGTAGAAGATCCAGCGCCAGCTCACCGCGTCGACCAGCCAGCCGCCGAGGATCGGGCCGCCGATGGGGCCGAGCAGCATCGGCACGCCCAGCACGGCCATCACCCTGCCGACCCGGTGCGGGCCCGCCGCCCTGGTCATGATCGTCATGCCGGCCGGCATCAGCATCCCGCCGCCGAGGCCCTGCAGCACCCGGAAGGCGATCAGCGACTCGATGTTCCACGCCATCCCGGCGAGCACCGAACCGAGCAGGAAAAGCCCGATGGACAACAGGTACGGCCGTTTGGTGCCGAAGCGGTCACACGCCCAGCCGGTGACCGGGATGACCGTGGCGAGCGCGAGCAGATAGCCCGTCACGACCCATTGGATCGTGTCGAGCGAGGTCTGGAACTGCAGCGTCAGCGCCTGCAGCGCGACGTTCACGACCGTGGTGTCCAGGATCGCCATGACGGCGCCGAGGACGACCACGCCCGCGACCTTCAGCACGGCGGAATCGAGTTTGCCGGAATCCGCCGGTCTGGCTTCGGCTGTAGTCATGAGGTCCGTTTCTCGCTGGAAGATGGGCAGACGGCAGCCGAAGAAGCACTGCTGCCCCCGCGAGAACCCCCTCGACCTGTCCCGAGATTAGCGAAACGGAAAAACCCGGCGCCACCTTTTTTCGCTTTCGGCAAATATGGTCACGAACCGCTCACCGACAGCAACGCCGTGTCCGGCTGATCGGCGAAGAAGCCGTCGATACCTGTTGCCAGGAAAGCGGATTCCTCCGCGAAAATGTTTCCGTACCGCGTCTTGTCGGCGGACGAACGCAGGTTCGCCGGCAGGAAGTTGTTCTCGTTGCGGAAGGTGTACGGCGCCACCTTCAGCCCGGCCTGATGGGCGTCGCGCACCAGCGAGGTCGGTGCGGTCAGGTTGCCGGCGGCGTCGAGCGGGATGATCTGCGACTTGTCCGGGCCGAGGTAGTCGGCGTAGGTGGCGACCTCCTTGAGTCCGGCCGGGGTGACCAGATCCGCGTAGGTTCGCTTGTCCCCCTTGGCAACGAAGTCCGCGGGGGCGCCGGCGGCCGACGTCAGCTGCAGCAGCGGGACACGCACCTGCTTGCTCAGCGCCTGCAGGTTCGAAACCTCGAAGGACTGGATGACCACGGGCGCGTCCTTCTTGTTCAACCCGTTGCGGTTCAGGATGTCCACGAGCTTCTCCTCGGTCGGATTGCCGATCGAGGAGAAGTAGGTGGAATGCTTGACCTCGGGGTACGTGCCCAGCGTCCGGTGCAGCTCGCGGCCGAGGCGCTGGGTCAGGTCCAGCACCTCCTGATAGGTCGGGATCTGCCACAGTCCGTTGTAGATCGTGTTGTTCGGCCGCACGTCCGGGATGCGCTCGGTCGCCCGCAGCGTCTTCAGCTCGGCGAGGGTGAAGTCCTCGGTGAACCAGCCCGTCATGCTCACGCCGTCGATGACCTTGGTGGTCTTGCGCGAGGCGAACTCCGGGTGCCGCGCGACGTCCGTGGTGCCGCCGATCTCCGGCTCGTGCCGGGCGACGAGCTGCCCGTCCTTGGTGGGCACCAGGTCGACGTCCACCCAGTTCACGCCCTGGCGGAAGGCCAGCTCGTACGACGCGAGCGTGTGCTCCGGCCGGTAGCCGGGCGCGCCGCGATGCCCGACGACCACCGGGCCGTCGTCGGCGGGCCTGCTGTCCTCGGCCGCCGTCGAGGAACCGGCCACGCCGAGCAGGCTGAGCCCGGACAACAGCGCCACCACCCATCGTTTCCGCATGCTCGACCAACCTCCGCATAGGGGATCTTCGGGACGTCGGGGGCCACTCTCACCGCCGCGCACTACCGGCGCCAGTCGGGCGCCCGACGCCCCGGCGACCGGCAGGTGAACGGAACGTGCTGTTCAGGGCCGTCTAGGGTTAGGCCCTGTGCGAGTTCTCGTTATCGGGTCCGGTGCCCGTGAACATGCCCTTGTCCTCGCCGCCGCTCACGATCCGGCGGTGACCGCGATCGCGTGCGCCCCCGGCAACGCGGGCACCGCGGCCGTCGCCGAGCAGCTCGGCGTCGACGTGGCGAATCCGGCCGCCGTGGTCGAGGTGGCCACCGGCTGGAAGGCCGATCTCGTCGTGATCGGGCCGGAGGTGCCGCTCGTCGCGGGCGCCGCCGACGCGGTGCGGAAGGCCGGTATCGCCTGCTTCGGCCCGTCCGCGGCCGCGGCCAGGATCGAGGGCTCGAAAGCTTTCGCCAAGGACGTGATGGCGGCCGCGAAGGTGGCCACGGCGCACAGCGAGATCGTCGACAACCCCGCCCACCTCGACGCGGCGCTGAGCCGCTTCGGCCCCACCTGGGTGGTCAAGGACGACGGGCTCGCCGCCGGCAAGGGCGTCGTCGTGACCACCGACTACGACCAGGCGCGGGCGCACGCGATGACGCTGCTCGACGGTGGCCACCCGGTCCTCCTGGAGTCCTTTTTGGACGGTCCGGAGGTCTCGCTGTTCTGCCTCGTGGACGGCCGCACCGTGGTGCCGCTGCTGCCGGCGCAGGACTTCAAGCGTGTCGGCGACGGGGACGCGGGCCCGAACACCGGCGGCATGGGCGCGTACGCGCCGCTGCCGTGGGCGCCCGATGGCCTGGTCGAGCAGATCGTCGCCGAGATCGTGCAGCCGGTGGTCGACGAGCTCGCCGCGCGCGAGACCCCGTTCTCCGGCCTGCTCTACGCCGGGCTGGTGCTGACCTCCGAAGGCTCGCAGGTCATCGAGTTCAACTGCCGCTTCGGCGACCCGGAAACGCAGGTGGTGCTGGCGCTGCTGGAGACACCGCTGGCCGGGCTGCTCAACGCCGTCGCCACGGGCACCCTCGCCGAACAGCCGCCGCTGCGCTGGCACAACGGCGCGGCGGTCACCGTGGTCATCGCGGCCGACGGCTACCCGGGCGTCCCCCGCGCCGGGGACGTCATCACCGGCGGCGAGGCCGAGGGCGTGCTGCACGCCGGCACCCGCCGCCGTGACGACGGTGCCGTGGTCGCGCACGGCGGCCGGGTGCTGTCCGTCGTGGGCGCGGGGCCGGATCTCCGCGCCGCCCGCGAGGAGGCGTACGCGCGGGTCGCGAAGGTGCACCTCGCCGGTTCGCACCACCGCACGGACATCGGGCTGCGCGCGGCCGAGGGCGAAGTCACCGTCCCGGCTCGGCGGAACTGAACCCCCGTTGACGCTCGCGTTGGTAGCCTTTCCCCGGGAACCGGTTGGCTACCGTCGGTAACGTGAGGTGGGTCCGGCAATGGCAGAGAACACCGTCAGCGCGCTGAGCACGGCCGTGCCCGCGGTCCCCGGACTGCTGGACATCAAGGTCGAACCCGAACACCTGCTGCAGGTCGCCAAGATCGTGAACGACGAGGCGGACGCACTCGACGACCGCACCCGGCAGCTGCTCGTCGAGCTGAACATCGACGCGCCGGCGACGGACGTGGTCAGCTCCACGGCGTCCGACGCGTGGAACAGGCTGGTCGCCCGCGGCGACGGTTCCTACGCGCACCGGGTGCAGAACTACATCAGGGGCCTGCGGCAGCTGTCCCGCCAGCTTCGCGAGGCGGCGCAGCACTACCAGGCGGGCGAGGACGAGAAGATCGCGGCGTTCGGGGACCGCGATGGCAGCCAAGGCTGAGGCCGCCGCGGCTGGCCTGCTCGCGATGATCACCCTCGGTGGCTGCACGACGAGCGTGGCCGGGGTGGCCGACCCGCCGTCGTCCGCTTCCGCCGTGCCGCGATTGGCCGCGCGCACGAAGGACCTTTCGCTGCAAGGGGTTGACCCGTGCACGCTGCTCACCGCGCCCCAGCTGACCGAGCTGAAGGAGAACGGCGCGCCGCGGCAGGCTCCCCAGCGCGACGGGCCCACCTGCGCGTTCGACGTGGACGCCACGGCGCCCTCGTACACCTACTACCTGGAGACGGTCACGACAGCCGACATCGAGGACTGGCTGTCCGGCGGTCACCACAAGACGAGCATGACCCAGCAGCCGGTGTCCGTGCCCGGATTCCCGGCGCTGGTGAACTTCGCGCCCAGCAACGGGATCCAGGACTGCGAGGCGCTCGTCGGGGTCGCGCCGGGGCAGACGCTGCGCGCCGAAACCGCCCCGGACGACAGTTCGTTCAGTCAGCAGCAGCTCTGCGACATGGCCACGAACGTGGCGAAAATGGCCGTCCAGACCTTGGAGACGTTGCGGTGACCACCTTCGACAGCAGCCAATACGACATCCCGACGCTGATCGCCAAACTGCGGGACCAGCGCTTCGACGGCTACGACGCCGAAAGCCTCGCCCGCGAGGTCGAGAAGTTCCGCGGCGGTGGCGGCACGGCGAGCATGGGCGACGCGGTGGACGCGCTGAAGCAGATCGCGGGCGCGCTGTCGCACACCGACACCACGTTGCGGGACCAGCTGAAGGCGCTCGGCGTCACGTGGGAGAGCAAGGCCGGCGGGCAGGCCAGCGCGGTACTCGCCGATCAGGCCGGATTTTCCAGTGATGCCAACACGAAGGTCGCGCAGGCGGCGCAGCTGATCTTCGAGCAGGGCGAGGCGTTCAGCCGTACCAAGAACAAGCTGCCGGACCCGGACGCGCTGCGCCAGGGCGGCGGCACGTACTCGGCCACGGATTCGCTGTTCAGCCTGTTCGGGTTCGAGACCGACCACGCGAAGGCGGTGCGCGGCAGTATCGAGGCGCAGGCGCAGGCCATCGACGCGCTCAACGACTACGCGCACGACACCGGCGACTACCTGTCTTCGTCGCAGCCGGTGGGCGAACCACAGTCGATGGAGACCTTCGCTTCGCCGGGCGCGGCCGCGCAATCCGTTGGCACGCCGTCGATCCAGCCCGTGCCGCCGGTCTCTTCGGTGCCGGACACGTCGCCGACGGTCGCGGCGGGTGCGAAGGACGCACCGGTGGCGCACTCCACGCCGGTCGTCCACCAGGCCCCGGTGTCCTCCGCCCCGGCGGCGAGCGCGCCGACCCCGGCGATGGGGATCGTCGCGCCGTCGAGCGGTTCCTCGGCGACAGCGCCACAGTCCACGGCGCCGAGTTCCACGAACGTCACCCCGGTCACGGCCCCGATCAGCGGGACGTCCGGCGGGCAGAAGCCCGGCGCGACAGGGGAAACGCAGCGGCCAGGCGGAATTCCCCAGGGCAGCGGGGCCACTCAGGTCGGCCCGGGCGGCAGCACGCTGACGCCCGGCGGCCCGGTCACCGGCGGCCCGGTCACCGGTGGCGCGCCCGGGGGTGCGCCCGCCGGCGACAGGTCGGCATCGGCCTGGGGTAAACCCGGTGCGGTGGAAGGAAAGCCGGGTGGCAGCGGGGAATCCTCCGCGCTGGGCAAGGGAAAGGTGTTCGGTTCGTCGCCGATCAGCTCCTCGTCGACGAACGTCGGCCCCGGCCTGACCAACGTCCGCGCGGCCGGTGTCGGCAGCGTCGCCGAGGGCGCCCCGGCGATCGGTGCCGCTGGCGCGGGCGGCGCGACCAGCGGCGAGAACGAGCGGCCCGGCCGTGGGTTCGGCAAGAACACCGACGCCGGCAAGCGGGTGCACAAACTGCCGGTCGGCGACCTGCCGGAGGAGGAAGAGGCCCAGCTCGCGAAGAAGGCGGCCCCGGAGCCGCCGAGCCGCGAGCGCACCAGGTCGATCCTCGAACCGGCCGCCACGCAGGACGGCGAGGAGGACGGTGAGCACATCCGCCGGTTCGGCGTGGACGACCGGGACCTGTTCACCGACCAGCGGGGCGTCTCGCCGGACGTGATCGGTGAGCGCGCGGTGCCGGACGACCGCCCGTGACCACCAAACTGTCCACTTTGGAATTCGATGTGCTGTGGGAGTCCGCGAAACTCCCGCCGCCCCATCCGGCGCTGCGCGTGCTCAGCCCCGGCCGCACCCACACCGAGCGGCGCGAGCTGGTCGGCAAGGCGTGGAAATCGCTCGGCGCGCGCGGGCTCGCCCGCGGGGACAGGGCCTCCGGTGAGCTGGTCGACCAGCTCAACCTGCTGGCCAACCCCAAGGTGAGCATCGACGTCTGGGTGTGGAGCGACCGCGAGATCAAGGGGCTGGCCGTGAGCACGGGCAGCCAGGCGCTGCTCGGCGTGGTCGATCGCGGCGAAGTGTGGCTGATCCCGGCGCGGGACACGTCGCTGCCGCAGTCCGCGGTTTCGGTCGCCGGGGAGCTGGCGCCCGGGGTCGGCCATTCGGTGAGCCTGCCGCACGGCCTGCTGCGCACGGCTGACTCCGAGGCCAAGGGCGATCCGAAAGCGCTGGTCACGGCATTGGAGGACAAGGGCGTCGAACTGTGGCAGGCGCAGGAGCTGGCCGGGATGATGGTCGGCGTGCTCGCGCGTGGCCAGTTCGGGGTGGAACGCCTCGGCCGCGACGGCGCGATGCACCGGGCGGGCCGGGTGATCGCCTTCCACGACACCGACGCCGGGCGGTACCTCGTCCAGCTCGGCGGGGGCGGTGACGGGCAGGACTGGCTGACCGTCGCGCCCGCGGACAACAACCTGCTCGCGACGCGGGTGTGGGAATTGCTGGAAGAGGTGTGAGCACCCGTTTCCGGTGCTAGAAAGAGTCCGGAACCGGTGCTCCCGCGGGAGCGTCCGAGCTGAGAGAAGCAGCCGCGCGAAGGGGGATGACAGGCGTGCCGCAGCAGAGCGATCCGGACTCGTTGGAGCACGTGGCGGGCAAGGTGGAAGTCCTGCACGATCACTTCAAGGACTCCAAGGCCAAGATGACCGGGGTGACGGGGCAGAACCCGTTCGGCGAGATCAAGCACCCCGACACCCGCCCCGGCGAGCCGCACCCCTCGGAGCACGCGGTACAGGCGCTCGGGAATTTCAAGGACCGGATGCACAGCCAGTTCGACGCGGCGGCGGACCTGATGAAGTCCTCGGGCGGCGCGCTGCGCGAGGCGGCGAAGGCGTTGCGCGAAGCCGATAACGCGGCGAAGGACAGCCTGACCGTCAAGGACGGAAGTCTGGACACATGAGTGCCAAGGCTGAGTTTCCGCCGAACTGGCAGGACGTCGAGTCGAAGACGCAGCAGGTGGAGAAGGTCAACCCGGCGCAGATCCAGGGCGTCGCCGACCAGTTCCAGCAGGCGTCGAAGGACTCCGCGGACCACACGGTGGCGCTGCGCAACGCGACGGCCGGCCTCGGCGGCGGCACCTGGACCGGCCCGTCCGCCGACGCGTTCTTCGACTACGTGAAGAAGATCGGGGACGCCGGCCAGAAGGTGAACGACCACCTCGACGAGGTCGCCACCGAACTGGGCAACCTGCAGTCGTTCCTAGACCGCACCCAGAAGGAGGTGCAGCAGCTCCGGGACGACGCGCACACCAAGATCGACGGGCTGAACAAGGACGCGCAGGCGAAGGCCGACGCGGCGCAGGCGCAGCTGGACGCGGCCAACGCGCACAAGGACGGCGCCACCATGCCCGCCCAGACCCCGGACGCGATCATCGCGTCGAACCTCGAGGTCACCACGGGCATCGCGAACGACGCGCAGAGCCAGATCGGCGGCAAGCTCGACGCGGCGAACCAGGAGATCCAGCGCGTGATGGGCCTGGTGCAGAAGGACGTCGAGGGCGGCTACTCCTCGGTCCCGCCGCTGGGCACGGCACCGGCCGCGGCGCACAGCACCGGCGGGCTGACCGGCGGCGGCTCGCACCACTCCAGCGGCGGCGGTTCCGGTGGGGGCGGCGGCGGTGCCGGCGGCCTCGGCTCCAGCGGTGGCCCGCCCACGAGCGCGCCGCCGGGCAACGTGCAGCAGTGGATCGACGAGGCGATCAAGGAGCTGCAGGCGGCGGGCGTGAACGTGACCGAGGCCGACGTCAAGAACATCTGGGCGATCATCCAGCACGAGTCGGGCGGCAACCCGAACGCCATCAACCTGTGGGACTCCAACGCGCAGGCCGGGCACCCGTCCAAGGGGCTCATGCAGTGCATCGACTCGACCTTCAACGCCAACAAACTGCCAGGGCACGACAACATCTACAACCCGGTGGACAACATCATCGCCGGTGTCCGCTACACGATCGGCCGCTACGGCAGCATCGCGAACACGCCGGGCCTGGCGTCGATGTCGCATGGCGGCGGGTACGTCGGTTACTGATTACGCACAATGCCGCCCGGGTGACTCAGCGCACCACTTAACCTGGGATGCATGGTCGATATCGCGGCGTTCCCAGGTCCGGCTAGGCGCGCGGAGGTAGCGCCGTTCCACGTGATGGAAGTGCTTTCCGCGGCGGAGGCGCGGCAGCGCACCCACGGAGACGTGATCTCCCTCGCCGCCGGGCAGCCGACGGCGGGGGCACCGGCGCCGGTCGTCGCGGCGGCGGAAAGGGCGCTGCGGGAACAGAACCTCGGGTACACGGTGCAGCTGGGCATCCCGGAACTGCGCGAGGCGATCGCGGGGCACTACGAGCACCGGTACGGGCTGGACGTCAGCCCCGAGGACGTCATCGTGACCACCGGTTCCTCCGGTGGCTTCCTGTTGTCGTTCCTCGGTGCCTTCGACGCGGGCGACCGTGTCGCGATGGCGCGGCCCGGCTACCCGGCGTACCGGAACCTGTTGACGGCACTGGGTTGTGAGGTCGTCGAGTTCGCCACCGACGAGAGCACCCGCTTCCAGCCGACCGTCGAACTGCTCGACGAGCTCGGCCCGCTGTCCGGGCTGGTGGTGGCGAGCCCGACGAACCCGGCGGGCACCGTGCTACCGCCGGGCGAGCTGGCCGCGATCGCGGGCTGGTGCTCGAGCCGCGGCGTGCAGCTGATCAGCGACGAGATCTACCACGGCATTTCGTACGACACCGAGCTCGGCTGCGCGTGGCAGAGCTCGCCGGAGTCGATCGTGCTCGGTTCGTTCTCGAAGTACTTCGCGATGACCGGCTGGCGGCTGGGCTGGATGCTCGTGCCGCGCAGGCTGCACCGGGCGGTGGACGTGCTGACCGGCAACCTGAACATCTGCGCCCCGGCGATCGCGCAGCACGCGGCCGTGGCGGCGTTCGAGCCGGAGTCCTACAAGGAACTCGACGGGCACGTCGCGCACTACCGCGCGAACCGGGACCTGCTGCTGGACGGCCTGCGCGGGATCGGGCTGGACAGGGTGGCACCCGTGGACGGTGCTTTCTACGCCTACGTGGACGTTTCCGAGCACACCGTGGACAGTCTCAGCTGGTGCCAGCGCCTGCTCGCCGACACCGGGCTGGCCATCACCCCGGGCATCGACTTCGACCCGGTCGACGGCGGGAAGTTCGTCCGGTTCTCGTTCGCCGGTGCCGCGGCCGAGGTCGAGGAAGGCGTGCGGCGGCTCGGCGGCTGGCTCCGCTCAGGGGGAACCCCGGCTTTCCCCTGAACGTTGGCCAGAACACGAGCTTCGTTGGCCAGGACCTGGCAACCTTGCTCTAGCGGGCCGGATGGTCCGCGACGCAACACCGGAGGGATGCCATGTTCTGGAAGATCGTCGGGGCACTCATCGTCGCCTGGCTGGCGTTCATGGTGATCGGATCGGTGATCGGCTTCCTGCTCAAGGCCGTCGTCTGGATCGCCATCATCGGGGGTGCGGTCTTCCTCGGCACCGCAGCCTACGGCGCCATCAAGAACCGCAACGAGCCGAAACGGCTGCGCTAAAGGAGCGCCTGCGCCGCTTCGACGCCGAGCCATCGGTGCGCGTGCAGCCCCACCGCGCGCGCACCATCCACATTGGACTGCCGGTCGTCGAAGAACAGGCACTCGCCCGCCTCGGCACCGAGGCGGGCGAGCAGCAGTTCGAAGATCTTCGCGTCCGGTTTGGCCACGCCGACGTCCCCGGAGAACACCCGCACGCGGAAGTGCTCCGCCCACGCCTGTTTCTCCGCGTAACGCGCGAAGGACGACGGGGCGTTGGAAAGCAGCGCCAGTGCGGCTCCGGCGTCGTCCAGCGCGGCGAGTAGTTCCCGCGACTCCGGCCGCACGTTCGACCAGCCCGCGATGTCGATCTCGGTCAGTCTGTCCGAAGTGGACTGATCGACGGACACGCCGAGCGCGGCGCCGATCGCGCTCCAGTACTCCAGGTCCGTGGCGCCGCGGTCGTAGACGTCGCGCCTGCCCCAGTACTCCGGCTCGAACCGGGCGAGTTCGACTCCGAGCGTGGTGGCCAGCGCCGGCAGCTCTTCGTTGCGACCGCAGATCACTTCGCCGTAGTCGAAAACGACCCAGTTGGTCACGGATGGCCCCCAGCCTTGATCCGGCGCAACGCTTCGTCGATGTCGTCGAGCGACAGGTCCCGGTGCGTGATGAACCGTACCTTCCCGGCCATCGGCAGTGCCAGCACGCCGAGCGCGCGCAGGGACTCCAGCGTGACCGAAATGTCCGCCACGCGGGCGAGCAGGATATTGGTCTCCGGGGCGTTGACCTCCCACCCCAGTTCGACCAGTCCCGCCGCGAGCCTGCGGGACTTTTCGTGGTCCTGCTCCAGGTCGGCGATGCGGTCGAGCGCGACGAGGCCCGCCGCGGCGAGTATGCCGCCCTGCCGCACGCCGCCGCCGAGCATCTGCCGCATCCGGCGGGCGCGCTCGACGAAATTCACACTCCCCGCGACCACCGAACCGACGGGGGCGCCGAGGCCCTTGCTGAAGCAGGCCGAAACCGTGTCCACCCCGACGGTCAGCGCCGCGGGCGGCAGCCCGAGCGCCGTCGCCGCGTGCCAGATCCGGGCGCCGTCGAGGTGCACGCGCAGTCCGGCCTGCCGCGCGGTGGACAGCAGCTGGGCGTGCTCGTGCGGCGGGGTCACCGCGCCACCGGCGGCGTTGTGCGTGTTTTCCAAGCACAGCAGGGTGGTGCGCAGCGCGTAGTACGGGCCGCCGCGCGCGCCGATGGCGGCGGAAAGCGTTTCCGGGGTGGGCCTGCCGGGGCCGGCGTCGTGCTCCAGCGGCTCCGGCATCCCGCCGGCGAGCCAGGCCGCCGTGCCCAGTTCGTTGTTGAGCACGTGCGCGCCCTTCGGCGCGAGGAACCTGTCGCCGCGCTGCAGGTGCACACTGAGCGCGATGAGGTTGGCCATCGTCCCGCTCGGGGTCCACAGCGCCGCCGGCATGCCGAGCACCGCGGCCGCGCGCTCCTCGAGGGCCCTGATCGTGGGATCGACGTCGATAACGTTGTCCGCCACCTCCGCCGACGCCATCGCTCTCCGCATCGTTTCATCCGGCCGGGTGACAGTGTCCGAGCGGAAATCGAGCGTGGCGCCGTCGTTAGAGGTCACGAGGAGATCACATCACACGAAATAGTTGATCTACAACCCGCTATGCAACCGTAAAGTGCGCACCTTCCGTCTAACAGGAGAGACGTTCGGGAGGCCGGTGGACGAGCACGGGGAACGCCAGTTCGCGGAGTACTTCGCTGCCAAGCGGGACTCCGTGCGCCGGACCGCGTACCTGCTGTGCGGTGACTGGCATCGGGCGGACGATCTCGCGCAGACGGCGTTCGTCGCGCTGCACCGGCGGTGGCACAAGATCCGCGACCGCGACGCGACCGACGCCTACCTGCGGAAAACGCTGATCAGGGCCTCGATCGACGAATCGCGGCGGCCGTGGCGAAGGGAGCAGCAGACCGAACGGCTGCCCGAGCCGGAGCCGACCGGGGTGCGGTTGGACGAGCAGGTCGCCACGCGCGCCGACCTGATGGCCGGGCTGCGCGAGGTGCCGCCGAAGCAGCGCGCGGTGCTGGTGCTGCGCTACTTCGAGGGCCTGGACGTGGCCGGGGTCGCGAAAGTGCTCGGCTGCAGCGAAGGAAACGTGAAGAGCCAGACGGCCCGCGGGCTGGCGCATCTGCGCACGGCACTCGGCGAGGAGGTGGAGACGCATGGATGAGAAGGAGCTGGCCGAGCTGTTCCGGTCCGCGCCCGGCGAGCCACCGGCGCCGAGGTTCAGCCTCGACTCGGTGAAGAGCGGCTCCGCCCGCGCCAAGGCGCGCCGCAACCAGTTCGCGCTGCTCGTGACAACCTGCCTGGTCCTGCTGCTCGGCACTGCCGGGGTCGTCGGTTTGACCTACTTTCGGGGTGGGGAGTCGTCCTCCGCGCAACCCGCGAACGCGCCGGAACGTCCTCCAGGCATCCTCTCCGCTCCGTCGGCCTCGCAGGGAACCGCCGGAACCGGAGAGGACGGCCATTCGGCCGACAGCACCTCCGGGTGCGACAAGGTCGACCGGGAGCTCGCCACTGCCCTCGCTGGCGAGCTTCCGGCGACCGGCAGGACCGGGCCGTTCCCCGGTCAGGTCTGTGTGACGGGCGCCCGCTCGGCCGAGTTCCACGTGCAGCAGGGGTTCGTCACGGCGGCATTGATCCCGCGTGGGACGGCCGTCCCGGCCGCGTCCGAGCCCGGCAGCGCCGTCGCTCAGCAGAGGGCCGCGATCAGCGGCGGCACGATCGTGGTGATCAGCGTCCCCGGCCCCGGCGGCACGGCCCCACTGGCCGACCAGCTGACCCGCATCGCGGCGGACCTGGCGGCTCATTTCTAAACTCCAGGCATGACCGCAGCCAGCACGCCCAAAGGCGAGCGAAGGCGCTCCGCGTTGATCGAAGCCGCCGCAGCACTGCTCGCCGAGGGCGGGTTCGACGCGATCCGGCACCGCGCCGTCGCCGAGCGGGCCGGGCTGCCGCTGGCGTCCACCACCTACTACTTCGACTCCCTCGACGACCTGATCACCGCGGCCGCAGGGCACAAGGGCCGCGCGGAGCTGGACGAGGGCTGGGCCCAGCTCGCCGAGCTGAGCACCGAGCACCGGGACCGCGAGGCGGTGGTCGAGCTGGTGCTGGACCAGCTGCTCGGCGTGGACACCCGGTACGAAGCCGTGTTGCTGCGCTACGAACAGCTGGTCGCCACCGGCAGGCGGCCGTACCTGCGGCCGCTGATGCGCGCCATGCAAGGCGAGTTCCACGAACTGCTCGCCGAGATCTTCCGCCGCTCCGACGTGCCGATCGACGAACACCGGCTGAAGGAACTGATCGCGTTGGTCGACGGGGCCGTGGTCAACGCGCTGATCGAGGTGGACCCGGATCCGCGCGCGGCCGCCCGCGCGATGTTGCGCCGGGCACTGCCCGCCGACCAACCCCAGCAGGGTTGACCACGGGCCGTCTACGCTTGGGCCGTGACGCAGAAGCCCAGCATCCCGAACGTCCTCGCCACCCGCTACGCCTCGCCGGAGCTGGTCGCGCTCTGGTCCCCGGAGCGCAAGGTGACCCTCGAGCGCGAGCTGTGGCTGGCCGTGCTGCGGGCACAGCAGGAGCTGGGCGTGGAGGTGGAAGACGGCGTCATCGCCGACTACGAGCGCGTGCTCGACCAGGTCGACCTGGCCTCCATCGCCGAACGCGAACGTGTCACCCGGCATGACGTGAAAGCCCGCATCGAGGAGTTCAACGCGCTCGCCGGGCACGAGCACGTGCACAAGGGCATGACCTCGCGTGACCTCACCGAGAACGTCGAGCAGCTGCAGATCCGGCGTTCGCTCGAACTCATGCGCGGCCGGGTCGCCACCGTGCTCGCTCGGCTGGCGGCGCTCGCCGTCGAGCATGCGGACCTCGTGATGGCGGGCCGCTCGCACAACGTGGCGGCACAGGCGACAACGCTGGGCAAGCGGTTCGCGACCGCCGCCGACGAGCTGCTGGTGGCCTTCGAGCGCCTCGACGAGCTGATCGGCCGCTACCCGCTGCGCGGCATCAAGGGCCCGGTCGGCACCGCGCAGGACATGCTCGACCTGCTCGGCGATCAGTCCACTTTGGACCTGCTGGAGCGGCGGATCGCCGAGCACCTCGGCTTCCACCGCACGTTCACCAGCGTCGGCCAGGTCTACCCGCGGTCGCTGGACTTCGATGTGCTCTCCACGCTGGTGCAGCTGGCCGCGGCCCCGTCGAGCCTGGCCAAGACGATCCGGCTGATGGCAGGGAACGAGCTGGTCACCGAAGGCTTCAAGCCGGGGCAGGTCGGCTCGTCGGCCATGCCGCACAAGATGAACACGCGGTCCTGCGAGCGGGTCAACGGGCTGGCCGTGGTGCTGCGCGGGCACCTGTCGATGATCGGCGAGCTGGCCGGCGACCAGTGGAACGAGGGCGACGTGTCCGACTCCGTGGTCCGCCGGGTCGCCTTGCCGGACGCCTTCTTTGCGCTCGACGGGCTGATCGAGACTTTCCTGACGGTGCTGAACGAGTTCGGCGCGTTCCCCGCCGTGGTCGCGCGCGAGCTGGACAGGTACCTGCCGTTCCTCGGCACGACGAAGGTGCTGATGGCGGCTGTCCGCGCGGGCGTGGGCCGCGAAACGGCGCACGAGGCGATCAAGGAGAACGCCGTCGCGGCCGCACTGGCGCTGCGGGAACAGGGCCTGACCGAGAACGACCTGCTCGACAGGCTCGCCGCGGACGAGCGGCTACCGCTGAGCCGGGAGGACCTGGACGGCCTGCTGGCGGACAGGCTTTCGTTCACCGGCGTGGCCCCTTCGCAGGTCACCGCGGTCGCGAAGCAGGTCGAGCACGTGCTGACCCGCTTCCCGGAGGCCACGAACTACGTGCCGGAGCCGATCCTGTAGCGACTGTTCGGCTCGCGGGTGCTGTGAGTTCAACGTGAGGTCACACTCGGCTGTCTCAATGAGGTCATGGCTGCCCGTCTGCTGGTCTCGTTGTCCGGCATCGGTCCCCGGACACTCCATCGATGTGCCGACCTAGCCGCCGAGCTGGACCGGCGCGAAGTCCCGTTGTCGCTGCTGTTCGCGCCGCGCACGGAGAGGACGCCCGCCGTCGACGAATGGATCCGCACCCGTCAGGACAAGGGTGACGGACTGCTGTTGCACGGTTCCGACCATCAGGTCACGCCGTCGCACCGGCCGCATTTCGGCCGTCGCGCCGAGTTCGCGGCGCTGCCCGCGCACGAAGCGCGGCTCCGGCTGATCGCCGCGCAGGCCGCGCTGGAGCAGGCCGGGCTCACCGCCGACGGCTTCGCACCGCCACGCTGGCTGGCGTCGCGTGGCACGCTGGATGCCTTGCGCGGGCAGGGTTTCCGGCTCTGCGCGAGCCTCACCGCCGTGCACAACCTGCGCACCGGCGCGTTGCATCGCGCCAGGGTGCAGGAGTTTTCGAGCCAGCAGCGCACCGAAACCGTGCGTTGCTTCGCGCTGGTGCTCGCCGCCGCCCGGATCGCCAAACGCGGCGGGCTCGTGCGGCTCGGCGTGCACGCTCCCGACCTCGCCAGGCCCGGCCTCCGGCAGGCCTTGCTCGACGCCGTGGACGTCTCGCTGGAGAACCGGGCCTTCGGCGCGACCTACGAAACCTTCTCGAACTCGCCCCTCGCGGCGACGCGGACCTCGGTGCCCTCCGGCGCCAGGTTGGTGAACAACCCGTAGTGCAGCGCCGGGTTCGCGAGGACCGCCTCGTGGATCGGCACCGCGAGCCGCGGTGAGACGGCGCGCAGGAAGTCGACCGCTTCGCCGGCCTTGAGCCAGGGCGCCCCGGTCGGCAGGCCGAGCACGTCCACCTTCTGCTCCGGCACGTGGAACGAGTCGCCGGGGTGGTAGAAGGCGCCGTGGCCGAACAGGAACCCGACGTTCGGGATGACCGGGATGTCCTGGTGGATCACCGCGTGCTGGCCGCCGACGGCGTGCACCGCGGTGCCGCCGATCTCCAGCGCGTCGCCGGGCCGGGCGACCTGGAACTCCAGGCCCAGCTTGGCCACCGTCTCCTCGGTGCCGGGGTCGACGATCAGCTTCGCGTCCGGGTTCGCCTTCAGCAGGCCCGGCAGCCGCTCGGCGTCGATGTGGTCGAAGTGCTGGTGGGTGATGAAGACCGCGGACAGCTCGCGCTCTTTCTCGAACCCTTCGGAGAACGCGCCGGGGTCGAGCAGGATCCGCTCGCCGTCGGTCTCCAGCAGCACACAGGCGTGTCCATAGTGGACAATGCGCATCGTGGTTCACTCCTCGTGCAGATGACCAGGTCAGCGTAGGCCCGCGAGCAGAGACTCGCCAAGATCGCTCCGGCGGTATCGCACCTGAAGTCCGGTACGGGTCGCCGTGAGTATGCCCACGTCGCGCAGCGCGGTGAGGTGCTCGGAGACGGTGCCGGCCGAGAGCCCGAGCCGCCGCGCGAGCGCCGTCGTGCCGGCCGGTTCGTCAAGCGCCACAAGCAAAGCCGCCTTGGTCCGGCCGAGGACGGCGGCGAGCCGGGCGTCGGGTTTCCGCTCGGCCGCCCACAGCCGGGCGACCCCTCGCGCCGGGTACAGCAGCGCGGGCTGCCACGGTTCGAGCAACATCACTCCGACGCGTGGCCACGCGAAGGTGCAGGGGATGAGCAGGAGCCCGCGTTCGTCGATGCGCCCGCGGGCGCGGCTGCGGCTCTCGACCAGCAGCGAGTCGCCTGCCAGCCGGACGCGCGGGCTCAACTCGTTGAGCACCAACGCTGTTCCGCCCTCGGCGAGACGCCGCGAGCGGTACGCGATGTCGTCCGTCAGCACCGCGCGCATCCGGGTCCAGTGCGGCGCGACGAGTTCCGACCACACGATGGCCATTTCCTCGGCCAGCCGGTCACGCGCGAGTCCGGGATCCGCCGGGAGTTCCGCCAGATCGGCGTCGACCATGGCCAGTTCGGCGGCGACCTGGGCGGGCGGGGTCCGGCGGATCGCGGCGAGCTGGAGCTCGGCGGTGGTTTCCGGGCTGTCCGGCGGCGGGCTGAGGAAATCGGTGATGTAGTGCCGCGCGGACAGCACCCGGCGCAGCCCGTCGATCGGCAACCGCGCCGCCGTTCGCCGGGCACCGTCGAGCCAGGGCAGGTACGCGGGGTGGCCGCGCAGGCCGAGCACCACCTGCACCGCACCCAGCGCCTCCTCCAGCGGGGAGATGGCGAACCGGATCCGGTGGGTGCCCGGCGCGGTCAGCTCGAGCTCGATCATGTGGCGTCTCTTTCGGCTATTTCCGAAATAGTACGACCGCGGGCGGCTGTGGAGAAGCGTCGAGGGCATGGCGCTCACCCGCGAGTACTGGCACTGGTCGGCCGGGATCCAGCTGGCCAGGCTGCCGGCGACGATGGCACCGCTCGCCTTCACGCTGCTGACCACCGCGATCACCGGGTCCTACCGGCTGGGCGGGGTGATGATGGCCGTGTTCGTGGCCGCCGAACTGCTCGGCGCGGTCCCGTCCGGCCGGTTGCTCGACCGGCTCGGCCGGGCGCGCGGCCTCGTGCTCCTGCTGACCTGCGCGGGCGGCACGCTCGCGGCCATCGCCGCCGCGGCGTGGGCCGGGTTGGCGGGACCGGTGCTGCTCGCGCTCGTCGTCCTGCCGGGCGCGATCACCGGCGGCCTTTCCGGCGGATTCCGTTCCCTGCTGCCCGGCACGATTCCGGCGGACGCGTTGCCGCGCGCGGTGTCCGTGGACGCGATGCTCATGGAGGGTGTGCTGATCGCCGGGCCGCTGCTGGTGTCGGTGTGCGGGCTCGCGAGCGCGCTGCTCCCGCTCGGCGTGATGGCGGCGGCCTATCTCGGGTCGGCGATCTTGGTGCCACACAAGGAAGTCGAGCTCGAACGCGCCGGTGCCCGGCTGCCGATCGGGCCCGCGGCCCGCTGGCTCGCCTGCCAGTTCGCGATCGGCCACCTGCTCTCGACGATCGAGGTCGCACCGCTGCCGCTGGTGCAGCGGCTCGGCGCCGCGCCGGGAACCGCCGGGCTCGTCATCGCCGTGCTCAGCGGCGCCAGCATCGTGGGCAGCGCGCTCTACGCCTGGCGCGCGCCGCGCTGGGCGCCCATCCGCCAGGCGACTCTTCTGCTCTGCGGGTTCGTCGTCAGCGGATGCCTAGTCGCCGCGAACCTCGGCTGGGCGGGGCTGCTCATCGGCGCGGCATTGCTCGGCTGCTGCACCGGGCCGCTGGTCACCGTCGCTTCGGTGCAGTTGCAGCGCTTGCTGCCGGAAGGCCGTCGCGCGGAAGGCTTCTCGCTTTCGTTCGCCGTCCAGGGCACGGGGTTCGCGCTCGGCTCGCTGAGCCTCGGCCTGCTGCCGCTGTGGGCTGCTCCTTTGCTCGGGGTGGTGAGCTCGGCCACGGCTTGTGTCATGCTGTCCGTACTGACCAGTAGGGAGGCGCAGCATGACCGCGGTGGAGCCCAAGCCGGCAGTGCACCAGGAGACCTTCGACTCGCTGAACCCGGCAACGGATGAGGTCGTCGGCAGCTATCCCGTGCACACCGGGGAGCAGGTCCGGGAAGCCGTCGACCGGGCGAAGAAGGCCGGGCAGTGGTGGGCTTCGCTCGGCTTCGACGGGCGGGCGGAGCGCCTTCGCCGGTGGAACGCGGTGCTGTCCCGCCGGATGCCCGAGTTGATCGACGTCGTCTGCCGCGAGACCGGCAAACCGCGCGGCGACGCGCAGCTGGAAATCGTCCTGGCGATCGAACACGTCGCGTGGGCTGGCAAGCACGCGCGCAAGGTCCTCGGCCGCAAGCGCCGGTCCGCCGGGCTGCTGCTCAGCAACCACACCGCCAGCGTGGAGTATCTCCCGCTCGGCGTGGTCGGCGTGATCGGGCCGTGGAACTACCCGGTGTTCACGCCGATGGGTTCCCTCACCTACGCGCTCGCGGCGGGCAACTCCGTGGTGTTCAAGCCCAGCGAGTACACGCCCGGCGTCGGGAAGTGGCTCGTCGACACCTTCGCCGAGGTGGTCCCGGAGCAGCCGGTGTTCCAGCTGATCACCGGTTTCGGCGCGACGGGCGCGGCGCTCGTTTCCGCCGGGGTCGACAAGATCGCCTTCACCGGTTCGACGGCCACCGGCAAGAAGATCATGGCCGCGGCGGCGGAAACCCTGACCCCGGTGGTGATCGAGGCCGGGGGCAAGGACGCGCTGCTGGTCGACGACGACGCGGACGTGGACGCGGCGGCCGACGCCGCGGTCTGGGGCGCGTTCTCCAACTCGGGCCAGACCTGCATCGGCGTCGAGCGGGTCTACGTGCACGAGCGGGTGTACGACTCGTTCCTCGGCAAGGTGGTGGCGTTGACCGAGAAGGTCAAGCCGGGCACCGAGTACGGCCCGATGACCATGCCTTCGCAGCTGGACGTCGTGCGGCGGCACATCGCCGACGCGCTCGCCAAGGGCGGCCGGGCGCTGACCGGCGGCAAGGACGCGGTCGGCGACCGGTTCGTGGAGCCGACGGTGCTGGTCGACGTCCCGGAGGACTCCGAGGCGGTGCGCGAGGAGACCTTCGGCCCGACCATGACGGTCGCCAAGGTCAAGGACATGGACGAGGCCGTGGAGAAGGCGAACGCGACCAGCTACGGCTTGGGCTCGACGGTGTTCTCCAAGCACAACGGGCAGCGCATCGCCGAGCGGCTGCGCTCGGGGATGACCTCGATCAACGCGCCGTTCTCGTTCGCCGGGGTGGCCACGCTGCCGTTCGGCGGGGTCGGGGATTCGGGCTTCGGCCGGATCCACGGTCCGGAGGGGCTGCGCGAGTTCGCCAGGACGAAGGCGGTGGCGCGGCAGCGGTTCACCGTGCCGATCCAGCTGACGTCGTTCTCCCGCACGGAGAAGACGGATCAGCTGGTCAGCCGCCTGATCAAGACACTGCACGGGCGCGGCAAGGGCTGAGTCGTCCGATATTTCGGACGAGGCGGGGTATGTTTTCCCCATGCCCCGCCTCGTGCCCGCCGTGCTGCGCGCGGCTGACGTCCTCGAGCTGTTCCTCGGCACCGAGCCCAGCCTGTCCGCCGCGCAGATCACGGCGCGGCTCGACCTCCCGCGCTCCACTGTGCACGAGTTGCTGACCACGCTCGTCGCGCGCCGGTACCTGGACAAGCAGGCAGGCGAGGAGACCATGTACCGGCTGGGCCCGGTGCTGCTCGAACTGGGCTCGCGTTACCAGCAGCGGCTGGAGTTCGCCGCCGAAGCCGACACCGTCGCGCGCTCGGTCGCGGCACAGTGCGGGGAAACCGTGCACGTGGGTGTGCTCGACGGGCTCGACGTGGTCTATGTGTCCAAAATAGACTCGACACATTCGGTGCGGCTGATCTCCGAGGTCGGCGTCCGGCTCCCGGCGCACTGCACGGCGGTGGGCAAGGTGCTGCTCGCGGGGCTGCCGGAGGCAGAGCTGACCGCGGCGCTGAAAGGACACAAGCTCGCGGCCCTCACCGAGCGCAGTATCACCTCGCGCTCGGTTTTGCTGGCACAGCTGAAAGAAGTGCGCGCGAACGGGAAAGCGAGCGAACGCAGCGAGTCCAATGTGGACGCCGGTTGCGTGGCAGCGCCCGTGGTGGACGCGAGCGGCTCCTGGGTCGCGGCGATGAGTATTTCGATCCCGACGTCCCGGCATTCCGACGAATCCTGGGCCCGCTGGGAGAAGCTCGTGCGCGAAGGGGCTGCGGAGCTTTCGGCCCGGCTGGGCGGAAAGCTCTAGCCTTTCGGGCGCCAGCCCGACGCCCAGGCGTCGAGCCGGGTGAGCGTTTTGAGCAAGGACTTTCCTTGTGCGGTAAGGCCATAGCCCGCGTCGGCGTGTTCGACGAGGTCCGCTTCGCCGAGTTCACGCAGCCTGTCCGCGAGCACGCTGGACGAGATGCCGCCGCACTGCTGCTGGAGCTCGCGGAAGGTCGGAGCCGCGCCGTCACGTAACTCCCACAGCACGCGCAACGCCCAGCGCCTGCCGAGGAGATCGAGCAGGGCCATGATCGGGCGGCCGGTTTCCGAGCCGCGGACCCGCCTGCCGGGCAACGGGGTGGAGTGCTTCGCCATTGCTTTCCTTTCCGAAGCAGCAAGGCTACCGTACCCGGCATGCCTCTGAAATCGAAGCAGCCTCGGATCCAGCCGCTCGAGCCACCGTACGACGAGGAGACCGGCGCCGCGCTCGACCTGCTCGGGCCGCCGATCCAGCTGTTCCGCGTGTGGGCCCGGCGGCCCGAACTCGCCCGCGGCGTCGCGAGTTGGGGGCAGTATTACTTCTCCCGCCGTGCCACGCTCACGCTCCGGCAGCGGGAACTGGTCATCGACCGGACCACGGCGTTGTGCGGCGCCGACTACGAGTGGAGCGTGCACATCGCCACCTTCGCCGAAAAGGCGCAGCTCAGCGCCGCGCAGATCAGCTCACTCGCGACCGGCGGCCCGGCGGACGACTGCTGGGACACGGCCGACCGCGCGGTGCTTCAAGCGGTCGACGAACTCCACGCGACTTACGACCTCGCCGACGAGACCTGGGCGAACCTCGTGACCGCCATCGGCGAGGACGCCACGCTCGACGTGCTCCTAGTCTGCGGCTGGTACCACGCGATTTCCTTCACCGTCCGAGCATTACGGCTGCCCCGGAACCCGCCTAGCTCTTTGTCCCTCTGAACTGCCAGTCTTCCGCGAAGAGGTCGAACCGCGCGGCTTGGAACGGGTGTTCGGCGATGAAGTCGGTGTCCAGTTCCACGCCGAGGCCCGGGCCTTCCGGCAGCGGGAAGTACCCGTCCACCACAGCGGGCAGGCCTGGCGCCGCCCGCTTCACGTGCTCATCGGCGAAATCGTTGAAGTGCTCCTGGATCTTGAAGTTCGGCGTGGTCGCGGCCAGGTGCAGGTTCGCCGCGGTCAGCACCGGGCCGCCCACGTTGTGCGGCGCGACGAGCACGAAGTGGGTCTCCGCGGTCGCCGCGAGCTTGCGTGTTTCGGCGATGCCGCCGAGGTGCCCGATGTCGGGCTGGATCACGTCCGCCGCCTGCAGTTCGAACAGTTCGCGGAACTCGGCGCGGTCGTGGATCCGCTCGCCGGTGGCGATCGGGATGTCCACGTGGTCCGCGACCTTGTTCAGTGCCTTGAGGTTCTCCGGCGGCACGGGTTCTTCGAGCCAGCCGGGGTCGAACTCCGCGAGCGAGCGGGCGACGCGCACCGCCTCCGCCGGGGCGAACCGGCCGTGCATCTCGACCAGGATCTCCACATCGGGGCCCACCGCGTCGCGCACCGCGGCCACCAGGTCGGCCGAGCGGCGGAGTTCCTCCCGCGAAAGCTCCCACTGCCCTGGCCCGAACGGGTCGAACTTCAGCGCCCGGTACCCGCGTTCAACGACCCGGCGGGCGGCCGCGTGGAACTCGCCGGGCTCGCGTTCGACGGTGTACCAGCCGTTGGCGTAGGCCTTGATCTTCTCCCGCACCTTGCCGCCGAGCAGCCGCCAGACCGGCTGCCCCAGCGCCTTGCCGACGATGTCCCAGCACGCCATCTCGACACAACCGATGCCGGACATGACGATCTCGCCCGCGCGCCCGTAATCCCCGCGCTTCATGCGCTGTACCAAGGACTCGATGTCGAACGGATCCGAGCCGACGACGTGCCGCGGGACGGCTTCGGCGAGATATCCGCGCAGGGCTTCGGTGTGTCCGAGCATCCGCGTCTCGCCGACGCCGGTCAGACCCTCGTCGGTGTGCACGCGGACGAAGGTCAGGTCCCGCCACGGGGTGCCGAGCACGAACGTCTCGACCCTGCTGATCTTCACACCAGCTCCTCGACGGCGGCCGGCACCGCGAGGTCCGCGGCGGGCAGCGTGGAACCGACCGCGTCCGGCGCGTAGCGGTGCAACAGCTCCAGTCCGATCTCCGCGCGGCGCACGCGCTCCCGCGACAACGCGACCGCTGTCGGGGTCAGATGCGTGCCGCTGGGGTAGATGTTCGGCGCGTTCCGCAGCCCGAACTTGAGGTACACCGGCGCCGCGACCCGCACGATCTCGGCGATCTCGAAATGCCGCACGAACCCGCCGAGGTCGTCCGGGGCTTCGAGGTAGACGTCCAGCGGGATGTCGATCGCCGCGCGGATGGCGGCGAGCTGGGCGAGGCTCAGGTCGGTGGGCACGTTGTAGGTGTCGGCCCCGGTCTGTTCCGCGATCCGCACGGACGCCGGGTTCGCCAGCCCCATCTGCACGCTGATCTTGAACCGCAGGTCCGGCGGCAGCTCACCGGCCTCGCGCATCCTGGCCGCCACCGTGAGCACGCCGAGGTCGGTGATCAGCACGCTGCGGATCCCGGCGTCGGCGGTGCGGCGGATGTCCTCGAGGACGTGCACGAGCTGCTCCGTCCCGCGCGCCTGCGCCGCGAAGAAGCCGCCCGCGCTCGCGACCGAAGCGGCCCCGGTGTCCCAGGCCGCGACGGGCCGGGCGAACAGGCTCACCTCCACCGACCGCGCCCTGGCGAACCGGCCGATCGTGGCCAGCTCCCGCCGGGTGAGCAACATCCCACCGCTGCCCTGCGAGACGCGGTGCACGACGACCCCGCGCGCGTCGGCCTCGGTGTAGACGGCTTCGAGCGCCTCGGGCCCCTCCACGCTCGGGATTTCCACCCGGTACTGGGCGCCGTCGGGGAAGCGCTTCGTGCTGGTGGGTGCCTCGGCCGGGTCACCGCCCGGCAGTCCGAGAGAGCGCAGGAAGTCTCGTGTCCGTTGCACCGGCACACCGCCTCGTTCGATATTTCGGACGATATTCGTGATCTCAGACGAGAGTAAGGAGGCTCACGGCGGCGGTCAAGGCGCGGCCCGACAGCGTTGATAAACTCCGGAGGTACCGCCTACCTGCGAAGACATGGGAGCGCCCACCGTGGCCCGAGTCGTGGTCGACGTCATGCCCAAGCCCGAGATCCTGGACCCGCAAGGCCAAGCTGTGGCAGGCGCGCTGCCGCGCCTCGGTTTCACCGGCGTTTCCCAGGTCCGGCAGGGCAAGCATTTCGAGTTGGAGGTCGACGACTCGGTCGACGACGAGACACTCGCCAAGATCGCCGAGGGCTTCCTCGCGAACCCGGTGATCGAGGAGTGGACCGTGCGGAGGGTCTCGTGAAGATCGGGGTCATCACCTTCCCCGGCACGCTGGACGACGCCGACGCCGCCCGCGCCGCCGAGTACGCCGACGCCGAGGCCGTGTCCCTCTGGCACGCGGACGAGGACCTGCACGGAGTCGACGCCGTGATCGTGCCCGGCGGGTTCTCCTACGGGGACTACCTGCGTTGCGGCGCGATCGCCCGGTTCGCCCCGGTGATGAACTCGGTGATCGAGGCCGCGGGCAAGGGCATGCCGGTGCTCGGCATCTGCAACGGCTTCCAGATCCTCTGCGAGGCCGGCCTGCTGCCCGGCGCCTTGGTGCGCAACGAAAAGCTGCACTTCGTCTGCCGTGACCAGTGGCTGCGCGTGGAGAACAACACCACGGCGTGGACCACGCGGTACGAGAAGGGCGCCGAGGTGCTCATCCCGCTGAAGTCCGGCGAGGGCGGCTACATGGCCGATCAGTCCACTTTGGACGAGCTGGAGGGCGAAGGCCGCGTGGTCTTCCGCTACGTTGGCGGGAACCCGAACGGCTCGCGCAACGACATCGCGGGCATCACCAGCGCCGACGGCCGCGTCGTCGGCCTGATGCCGCACCCGGAGCACGCGATCGACGCGCTCACGGGCCCTTCCGACGACGGGCTCGGCATGTTCTTCTCGGCCGTCGACGCGCTGGTCGCCAGCGCCTGAAGCGAACGGCGGCGGCTCACACCGCCGCCGCTCCCGCCGCCACCAGCGAGGCGTAGGAACCGCCGCGCCGCAACAGTTCTTCGTGCCCGCCGAGTTCGGTGACGCGCCCGTCCTCCAGCACGGCGACGCGGTCCGCGGCCGCCGCCGTGTGCAGCCGGTGCGCGATCGCGATCACCGTCCGGCCCGCGAGCACCCCGTTCAACGAACGCTCCAGCGCCCGCGCCGACGACGTGTCCAACAGCGAGGTCGCCTCGTCGAGCACGACCGTGTGCGGGTCGGCCAGCACCACGCGGGCCAGCGCGAGCTGTTGCGCGATGGCGGCCGGAACGGCCCGCGCTCCGGCGCCGAGCCGGGTTTCCAGGCCGTCCGGCAGCGCGGCGAACCAGTCCCGCAGCCCCACGGATTGCAGCGCTGCCACCAATTCCCGGTCGGTCCACTCGCCTGCGGGCAACGTCAGGTTCGCCCGCAGGGTGCCCGCGAACACGTGGTGCTCCTGCGTCAGTAACAGCACCTCGCCGCGCAGGACGTCCTCCGCCAGCCGCGACACCTCCGCGCCGCCGATGGTGACCGAACCCGCGCCCGGCGTGGCGACGCCCGCGATCAGCCTGCCCAGCGTGGACTTGCCCGCACCGGACGGGCCGACGATCGCCAGCCGCTCACCGGGAGGCACGCGGAGGTCGATGCCGTGCAACACCTCGCGCTCCGCCGAGTAGCCGTACCGCACGCCGCGCACCACGATCTCCCTGCCGCGTGGCGTACCCGAGCCCGAAGCCGGTGGCGCGCCGCGCACGCCCAGCACGCGCCGCAGCGCCGTGCCGGAAACCTGCACGTCCTCCATCCACCACAGCACTTCCTCCAGCGGCCCGCCGAGCGCCTGCATGTACACGACCATCGTGGTGAGCGTGCCCAGCCCGACCAGTCCGTGCGGGTACGCCCACGCGCCGATCAGGAGGATCACCGCTATCGGCAGCACCTGTGCCAGCTGCACGCACGGCAGCCACCGCATGGTCAGCGTCCGCAGCCTGAACTCCCAGGCCACCGCCCTGTCGACCGTGCGATTTCCCCGTGCGATCCGGGTTTCGACCAGGCCGAGCGCCTCCGCCGTGCGCGCGCCGTCGGCCGTTTCGTGGATCCCGGTCTGCACGTCCGCCCACGCGTCGAGCATCGGCTCCACAGTGGACGGAACGCGCCGCCAGTACCAGCGGAACGACAGCACGACCATCGGCAACCCGGGCAGCAGGCCCAGCGACAGCAACGGCGAGGTCAGCACCATCGCGACCAGCGTCAGCAGCACCGTCACGGCCGCGACCAGGATCTCCGGCGCGGCATTGCGCACCGCGTGGTCGATCCTGTCCGCGTCCGTGGTCGCGCGGCTGAGCAGGTCGCCGGTGCCCGCGGCCTCGACGGTGCCCAGCGGCAACCGCAGCGCCTGCCCGACGAACCCCTCCCTGGTCTCGGCCAGCACCTGCTCGCCCAGCATCCCGGAGCGCACCCGCGCTGTCCGCTTGAGCGCCGCCTGCGCCACGAGCAGCAGGACGAACAAGGCAGCCAGCAGCTCGATGTTCGCGTGGCCCGCGGCCACCGAGTCGACCAGCTCGCCCAGGATCTGCGGCCCGGCCAGCCCGGCGATCGCGGCCAGCCCGTACAGAACCAGCACGAGCACGCACGAACGCCGATGGGTGCGCCACGTTTCCCGCGCCCAGCCACGCGCCCGCTTCGGCGTGGCCAGCGGCAGCTTCACCGGCATGTGATCACCTCATCCGCCGCCAAGGTCCACAATGGACTCTCCGTGAACACCACGGTGGTGCGCCCGCGCCGCAGCTCCGCGATGCGCTCGGTGATCCGCGCCTCGGTGTGCGTGTCCACCGCCGAGGTCGGCTCGTCGAGCAACAACGTGTCCGCGTCCAGCGCCAGCGCACGGGCCAGGCTCAGCCGCTGACGCTGTCCGCCGGACACCTCGCGACCACGCTCACCGATCAGTTCGTCCAGCCCGTCCGGGAAACCCGCCACGATGTCCCCGGCATCGGCCGCCCACAATGCTTCTTCCGCCCGCTGTGACGGAACCAGCTGATCCCGCAACGCGCCGGAGAACCACAGGTCCTGGTTGTGCGCGTAGACCACCCGCGACCGCAGCTCGGGCAGCGCCACGTGCTCCGCCGGCACGCCGGACACCAGCACCCGCTGGCCGGGCTTCGCGTCGGCGAACCTCGCCATCCGCTCCGCCAGCGCCTCGGCACCGGACCCGGCGTCGATCACGGTCAGCTTGCCCGCCACCGCGGTGAACCCGGTCTCGGTGTCGTGCAGTTCCAGCGGGCCTTCCGGCAACGCCACCGGTTCGGCCGGTTCGGCCAGCGAGGGCCGCAGCGACAGCACGCCACAGACCTTGCGCGCCGACACGATCGCCGACGTGAACGCGTCGGTGGCTTCCGTCGCCGTGCTCACGGGGATCACCAGGAACGCCGCCGCCGCATAGAACGTGACCAGCTCACCGACCCCGATCGAGCCCGCCACCACCAGCCGCGCGCCGAGCCAGGTGATCAACACCGTGACCAGGCCCGGCAACAGCACCTCAGCCCCGCTCAGCCACGACTCACTGCGCGCGACCTCCACACCCGCGCGCCGCACCCGCTGGCTCGCGTCGCGAAACCGGCGCAGGAAATGCCTTTCCCCGCCGATGCCACGCAGGATCCGCAGCCCGGACACGATGTCCGCGCCGATCGCGTTCACTTCGGACAGCTCCTCACGCTGCTCGGCCTTGCGGCGCTGCAGCGGCTCGATCAGCTTTCCCATACCCAGCACCGCGAGCGGCACGCCGACCATCGCGACCGCGCCCAGCAGCGGTGAGAAGAACAGCAGGACCACGCTCACCGTGAGGAAGGACACGACGGACCCCGCCAGCCGCCCGACGATCTCGAACGCGTTCCCGATCCGCGCGATGTCGCTGGAGGAAATGGCCATCACGTCACCGGTCGCGGCCTGCGCACGCAGCGAAGCGCCGAGTCGCGCGGTGTGTTCGGCGACGATCCGCTGCGTGGCGGACGCGCCGTAGACCCACGCGCCGTGCGCCGCGTACAGCAGGCAGGTACCCAATCCCGCGTGCGCCAGCCCGAGCACCGCGACCAACGCCACCTCGGCCGCGACGTTTTCGTGCGCCCCGATCGCGGCGACCGTGTTTCCGATCACCACCGGCAGGAACGCGCCGGGCAGCAGCCAGATCGCGCCCAGCACACAGGAGGCCACGGCCAGTTGAGGCCGGGCCCAGAACAGGGTGCTGAGATAGCGCACCGGGGTCAGCCGGGACGGCAGGCGCATGCTGAAAACGGTAGGAACCCGCTTCGTCCGAGTCGACCGATTTTCCGCCCCGGTGAGCCCTCACCTAGTCTGGAACGGTGACGGAAACCCTGGTCATCGACACGACCGCCCGCGCCGCCGAAACCCCGGACACCATCCAGCCCTACCTCGAACTGGGACTGGCCGAGGACGAGTACGCCCGCATCCGCGAGATCCTCGGCCGCCGCCCGACCGACGCCGAACTCGCCATGTACTCGGTGATGTGGAGCGAGCACTGCTCGTACAAGTCGTCGAAGAAGCACCTGAGCTACTTCGGCAGGACCACCACGCCCGAGATGCAGGCCAAGATGCTGGCCGGGATCGGCGAGAACGCCGGTGTGGTCGACATCGGCGACGGCTGGGCCGTCACCTTCAAGGTCGAGAGCCACAACCATCCGTCCTATGTGGAGCCTTACCAGGGCGCCGCCACCGGGGTCGGCGGGATCGTCCGCGACATCCTCGCGATGGGCGCGCGCCCGCTGGCGGTCGCCGACGCGCTGCGCTTCGGGCCCGCCGACGCCCCGGACACCCGCCGCGTGCTGCCCGGCGTGGTCGCCGGCGTCGCCGGGTACGGCAACTGCCTCGGCCTGCCCAACGTCGGCGGCGAGGTCGTGTTCGACCCGAGCTACGCGGGCAACCCGCTGGTGAACGCCATGTGTGTCGGCGCGATGCGCACCGAGGACCTGCACCTCGCCTTCGCCTCCGGCAAGGGCAACAAGATCATCCTGTTCGGCGCGCGCACCGGCCTCGACGGCATCGGCGGCGTTTCGGTGCTGGCCAGTGACACGTTCTCCGGTGACGAGTCCGCGGCGGGCCGCAAGAAGCTGCCGAGCGTCCAGGTCGGCGACCCGTTCACCGAGAAGGTGCTCATCGAGTGCTGTCTCGAGCTGTTCGCCAAGAAACTCGTGGTCGGCATCCAGGACCTCGGCGGTGCCGGGCTGTCCTGCGCCACGTCCGAGCTCGCCGCGGCCGGCGACGGCGGGATGCACATCGAGCTGGACCGGGTTCCCTTGCGCGCCAAGGGAATGACCCCGGCCGAGATCCTCTCCAGCGAATCGCAGGAGCGGATGTGCGCGGTCGTCGAACCGTCACAGGTGGACGAGTTCATGGCGATCTGCCGCAAATGGGACGTGATCGCCACCGAGATCGGCGAGGTCACCGACGGCGAGCACCTCGTGATCACCTGGCACGGCGAGACCGTGGTGGACGTGCCGCCGCGCACCGTCGCCCACCAGGGCCCGGTCTACGACCGCCCGGTAGTCCGCCCGGCCGAGCAGGACAAGATCCAGTCCGAGGGCACCGCCGGCCTTGCCCGCCCGAAGACGAACGACGAGCTGCGCGAGACGCTGCTCAAGGTCATCTCCGCGCCGAACCAGGCGTCGAAGGAATGGGTCACCGAGCAGTACGACCGCTACGTCCGCGGCAACACCGTGCTGGCGCAGCCTTCGGACTCCGGCCTGATCCGGATCGACGAGCGCACCGGCCGCGGTGTCGCCGTGTCGACCGACTGCAACAGCCGGTTCGTCTACCTCGACCCGTACCAGGGCACGCAGCTGGCGCTGGCGGAGTCGTACCGCAACGTGGCCACCAGCGGCGCGCAGCCGCTCGCGGTCACCAACTGCCTGAACTTCGGCGCCCCGACCGACCCCGGCGTGATGTGGCAGTTCGAGCAGGCCGTGCACGGGCTCGCGGACGGCTGCGCGCAGCTCGGCATCCCGGTCACCGGCGGCAACGTCAGCTTCTTCAACCAGACCGGGACCACCGCGATCCTGCCGACCCCGGTGGTCGGCGTGCTCGGCGTGATCGACGACGTGCGCCGCCGGATTCCCACCGGCATCGGCGCCGAGGCCGGGGAAACCCTGCTGCTGCTCGGCGAAACGCACGACGAGCTCGACGGTTCGGCGTGGGCGCAGACCATCCACGATCACCTCGGCGGGCGGCCGCCGAAGGTGGACCTGGAGCGTGAGCGGCTGCTGGCCGAGATCCTCGTGGCGGGCTCGCGGGACGGGATGATCTCCGCCGCGCACGACCTGTCCGACGGCGGGCTGGCGCAGGCGCTGGTGGAGACGGTGCTGGTCGGCCAGTGCGGCGCGCGGGCGATCCTCGACGAGGACCAGGACCCGTTCGTCCAGCTGTTCTCCGAGTCCTCGGGCCGGGTACTCGTCGCCGTGCCGCGCACCGAGGAGCTGCGGTTCACCGAGATGTGCGGCGCGCGCGGCCTGCCGTGGCGCAAGACCGGTGTGGTGGACCCGGAGTCCGGCTCGCTGGAGATCCAGGGCATCACCGACTTCGGCCTCGACGAGCTGCGCGAAGCCTGGGAGGGCACGCTACCGAAGCTGTTCAGCTGAACCGTCGTGACGGGCGCCCATCGCTTGGGCGGCGCTAACCCTCGGCGGCGTTGAGCCGGACGCGGCCGTCGACGGTGGCCAGCTCCCATTCCGGTGGGAGCTGGTACTCCCTTTTCGGGTCGACGAACGTGTTGTAGAAGGCGACGCTCTTCGGCATCCGGGTGACGCGGAGATCCGCGTGCTCGCCGAAGGTGGCCTTGGCGAAATCCAGTGTGGCACCGAAATCGGCCCGCAGATCCACATATCCGGCGAACACGGCCTTGCCGAAACTGACCTCGCCGCGGAACTCGGTACCGGTGAAATCGGCCAGTGAGCCGAACTCCGTACCGCTGAACCAGGCCCGCTCCTCGAAAACCGTTCCCTGGCAACGAAACCGGCCGCGTTTGCGGCCCGTTCCCACGACGGCCTTGGTGAACCACGCCGGCCCGGTGAACCGGCTGCGACTGAGATTGGCACTGCTCAACAACGTCGCGTACCGCATGATCAGGGTGCCGATCTTGCGGTCCGTCAGTTCGAAGTACTCCAGCGAAGCACCGGTCAGATCGAGGTCGTAGCCCGGTCCCGGACTGTCCACTGTGGTCAGCAGGTCACCGATCAGCCGTTGCGCGGTGAGCCGGACCGTCAGCTCCCGCTCGGCTTCGGGATCGGATTCCTCGTGCAGGTGGGGATTTTCGAACGGCCGGCGCAGGTACGAGCAGAGCACGTCGAGCACGGTCTGGGTGTACTCCGGCTCGCTCCGGGCGACACCGGCGAGCGCGTGCATGGCGCCGACGCGGACCTGATCCGCTTCACTGCCAAGGAGTTCGATGGCCTTCGCGAACCGTTCGTCGACCACCCGGCTGCGGTCGCGCTCGGCACGCAGCGCCTCCAGCTCGTACCGCTCGCGTTCGGTCCGCTGCCTGCCCTCCTCGACCTTGCGGCGCCTGTCGTTGAGCCACAACGCATACAGCGCGACCACCGCGCCTGCCGCCAGGCCGCCGGTGCGCAACGCGTCGGCCCGGGTGGTGGCGGGGTCGGTGAGCAGCCAGCCGCTGACACCCACCAGCAGGAGGACCGAAAGCACGAAGGTGCCCAGCAGCGGGGATTTCCACGATGGCCGCCCAGTCATGAGCGAACCCTAGAGGGTGCGCTGCAGCAACATCGTGTCGATCCAGCGGCCGTGTTTGAAACCGACGTTGACGAGCCTGCCGGAGTCGACGAAACCGCGGCGGCGGTGCAGCGCGGGGGAGGCGCCGTTCGTGCCGGTGTCCGCGATCACGGCGATCACCTCGCGGATTCCCGCTGCCGCACAGGCTTCGAGCAACGCGTCGAGGAGCAGCCCGCCGATGCCCTGCCCGGTGGCGCCCGGCGCGAGGTAGATCGAGTTCTCGACCGTCTGCCGGTACGCCGGGCGGGTCTTCCACGGCGTGCAGTAGGCGTAGCCCGCGACCTTGCCGTCGGATTCGGCGACGAGGAACGGCAGGCCGGCCTCCCCGACGTTGGCGAACCGGCGAGCCCACTCGGCCTCGTTCGGCGACGTCAGCTCGAACGTCACCAGGCTGTTTTCCACGTAGTACGCGTAGATCTCCGCGATGGCGGCCAGATGTTCGGGCCGGGCCGGTTTCACTATAGGAGAATCAGTCACTACTATAGAATACATGGACCTCGGGGCACTGGGCGAGAGAATTCAGGCGGCACGCGGTGAACGCGGTCTCACCCTGCAAGCGCTCGCCGAACGCTCGGCCGTCAGCGTCAGCATGCTCTCGTCGGTGGAACGCGGGGCGAAGGCGCCGACCGTCGTGGTGCTCGACCGCATCGCGAACGGGCTCGGCATCCCGCTGGCGGAGCTGCTCACCCAGCCGGAACGAGTGGTCATCCGGCGCGCCGCGGACCAGGACACGGTGCGCGAGCCCGGCGGCTGGCAGCGGACGATCCTCACGCCGGTGGTGCCGGGCGTGAACTTCGAATGGATCCGCTCCGAGCTACCCCCGCACTGCGAAGCCGGCACCTACGCGCCCTACGCGGCGGGCTCGCACGAGTTCATCGCCGTGCACTCGGGCGAACTGACGCTCACCGTCGACGGCGAAACGATCGTGCTGGGCGCCGGCGACTCGCTCTACCTCGCCGCGGACGTGACCTTGAGCTACGCCAACCGTTCCGGCCACCCGTGCACGTACTACGTCGCCGCGCTGATCATGCGCCCGCGCCGTCCGGGCCTCGGCGTCCGGGCCGCGGAATGAAGAAGGGCCGCACCACGCCGAAGCGTGCTGCGGCCCCTTCAGGACTGTCGATCAGTAGAAGTCGAAGTTGTCGATGCAGGCCTGGTTGTCGGAGATCTCGTCGGTGCTGATGAAGCCACCGCTGATCGTCTCCCCGCCGACGGAGCCCTTCAGGTCACCGAGCCCGATGCCGTCGATCCCGGACATCTCCGCGCTCAGCTGCGCCCCCTTGGAGGTGGCGTCCTGGACACTCGTCTGGATGTCGGAGACGTCGGCCTGGCAGACCAGCGCCATCGCGCCCGCGCTGTCCCCGCTGTTGACCTTGCTCAGGAAGTCCTGCGCCACCACGTTGTAGGAGTCGCCGCTGCCCGACGAGCTGGAGCTCGACGAGGTGGGCGTGCTGCTGCTCCGGCTGGTGCGGGTGCTCGACGAGGAGCTCGAGCCGTTCTCGCTGATCTTGATGTCCTGCCAGCACCACTTGTTGTTCTGGTTCTGCAGGGTGCCGGTGGCCGTGCCCTGGTCACCGTCCACGGTGACGCCGACGGTGGCCGTCGCGCTGGTCCCGTTGACCTGCACCCCGGACAGCGTCGCCTTGTCGACGGCCGAGATGTCGTCGATCGCGCTCTTGACGTCACCGGTCGCGTTCGCACAGGTCAGACCGGTCAACGCGGCCTTGTTGTGGCTGTTGATGTTCGCAACGATCGATTGCGCCAGCGTCTGCGCGCCGTTGTCCCCGGACTCCTTCTTGTCGCCGACGAAGAACCCCGGCACCCAGAAACCGGTGATACCCAGCGCCGCGAGGATCACCACGATGCCGACGGTGAGCCCGATCCACAGGCCCTTCTTGCTGCCGCCGCCACCGGGCGGCTGGCCGCCGTAGCCGCCGGGCGCACCGAACTGGCCGGTGGGCGGGTAGCCACCGCCGCCGGACTGGTCGTAGCCCGGGTAGGGCTGGGGCTGGGTGTACCCCGGTTGCTGGCCATAGCCGGGCTGCTGCCCGTAACCCGGCTGCTGGCCGTACTGCGGGTTGCCCTGCTGAGGGAAGCCACCGGAAGTCGGGTAGCCCCCCGGCTGCTGCTGGCCGTACCCGCCTGGCTGCTGCCCGTAGGGATCGGGCTGCTGGCCGTAATCCGGCTGTCCCGGCTGCGGTGGATAAGTCATCGACGTCGCCTTTCAACAGTCACTACGCCCGTCGGACGTATCGCCGCTCTGCCCGGTTCCCCCCGGCCCAGAACAGAAAAACTACGCGAACAGGGCTCCCGGCCTGCAGACCGGGAGCCCTGATTGTGATCAAAACTCAGTCGTGGTTGGTCGCGAGGACCACCAGACGGTCATAAGCACCATTGAAGGTGTCCTGGTCAATAGGGCTGGAGCTGTACTGCCAGAAGGTGTAGACCCCCCAGCCGGTGGGCAGGGTGCCGACGCTGGAGGCGTAGCGGGCGACCCACAGCGGGTTGGTCGCGCTGAAGTCGCCGCCCGCGCACTGGTTCCACCAGCTCGCGCTCGTGTAGATCGTCGGATACTTGTTCGTCAGTGCGTGATAGGTGTCACTGAAATCCTTGACCCACGCCGTCATCGCGCTCGCGGAAAGGCCGTAACAGGTCGCGCCGTAGGGGTTGTACTCCATGTCGAGCGCGCCGGGCAGCGTCTTGCCGTCGCCCGACCAGCCACCGCCGTGCGCGACGAAGTACTGGGCCTGCGCGGCGCCGCTGGAGGTGTCCGGGGTGGCGAAGTGGTAGGCGCCGCGGATCATGCCGACGTTGTAGGAGCCGTTGTACTGCTGCGCGAAGTACGGGTTGGTGTACGTGGTGCTTTCGGTCGCCTTGACGTAGGCGAACTTGATGCCGTTGCTCCAGTGGCTCGCCCAGTCGACGTTGCCCTGGTAACCGCTTACATCGATGCCCGGCACGGTCGCGGTGGCCGTGACGCCGTCGAGGTCGAGCCCCTGCGGTTTGGCGGCCGCGGACCTGGTCTGGGCGTTCGACTGATCGCCCTCCACGCGGCGGATCTGCGAACCCATCGGATGGTCGTGCTGCGCGACGTACTCGTCTGCCGTCATCCCGGCCGGGACCCCAGTGACCTGCTCGTCGGCGCCTGCCGGGCTCAATGTGCCGAGCAGCAGCACACTGGCGGAGGCGAACACGACGGCCGCGGCGAACGAGCGCCGTCTTCTTCGTGACTCGGACATGAGCTGACCCTTCTCAAGTTGCCCTCGCGGTCCGGACGGCAAGTGCAGGGAGCCGTCCGCGCGTGATTCTTTATGACGACAAGCCGACTTGTCATCAAGTTCCGTGAACTTCGGCTGTCAGGTGAGTGATTTACGCGTGTCCGCGACCGGAATCCGACTTTCGTAGTCGCCCTTGTGGACTAGACCATCACCGGTCGGTGGCGAAGGCGAGCACGCCCGACTGCGTTCCGGCGAACAGGTTCTGGTCGCCGGGGAGCGCGCCGGAATCCGCGTACTGCCAGATCGTCTGCCGCTTCCAGCCCGCGGGCAGCACGCCGATTTCGGTGTTGTACCTGGCGAGCCACAGTGGATTCGCGCCGAATCCCGCATTGTTGCCGGTGCATTTCGTCCACCAGCTCGTCGAGGTGTAAATCGCCGGTAACCGGCCGGTGCGCGCGCGGTAGGTGTTCGAGAAATCGGCGAGCCACTGGCTGATCGCCTGCGGAGTCATCCCGTAACAGGCGTCGCCGTACGGGTTGTACTCGGCGTCGATCGCGCCCGGCAGCGTGCGGCCGTCGTCCGACCAGCCGCCGCCGTGCGCGAGAAAGTAATCGGCCTGCGCGGCCCCGCTGGAAACGTCGAACCGCGCGAAGTGATAGGCGCCGCGCACCATTCCCACGTCGTACGCGCCGTCGTACTGCTGGCCGAAACTGGGATTGGTGTACCCGGTGCCCTCGGTGGCCTTGACGTACACGAACCTGCCGCCGTTACCCCAGGCCGCGCCCCAGTCGACGGTGCCCTGGTGCCCGCTCACGTCGTGCCCGAGAAGCCCGTTCGAATCCGCGTACCGCGGGGGCGGGCCGACACCCTCGACGCGGGCGATCTCCGTTCCGGCGGATGTGGCGTCCGCGCGGCTGTAGTCCGCGGTGGTGGCTGCGGACTGGCCGACGCCGAACGTCAGCCCGCCCGAAACGCACAATGCGGCGGCAATACACCACGACCGCCTGAGACTCCAACGACACACGGTGACTCCCATCCTCCCGGAGTCACAATGCCTCTATAGAGCACACTTAGCGAATCGGTTGTCACCCTGCAGAGTGATCAACACCGAGAAATTCTTCAGCGACCCTCTTCGTGCAGCGCCTGGGTGAGATGTTCGGCGGGCACCACCGCTGTCACCACGTCGTGGGGATTGATCGCGACCGGGTGACCGGCCAGCAACGGAACCATGTCCCGGCCGAGCACCGCGCGTGCATGCGGCCATTCGCGCGGCACGAGCGACTTCGACGTGTACGCGGGCACCAGCACCTGGCCGTCGGTGTTGTGGAAACCGATCACGGTGCGCTGCAGCGGGGAGAGCGCGTAGACGAACAGCGTGGCGTGGAGGATCACCGGCGGCAGGTCCTCGGCTGGCCGGTGATTGGTCCGGACCAGCTGTAGCAGTCGCTCGAGCTCGTTGCGGGGTTCGGGAAATCCGAGTGCCTTCGGCGAGGGACGGTAGCGGTCGTTGGGGTGGAAGTCCTCCACGATGCCGCCCGAGGCGTTCACCGGGTAGGCGCCGACGACGGCCCACGACGGGACCGGGCCGCCGGGGTCGAAGGCTTCGTCGATCACGTACAGCCAGCTGTTGGGGTTGGCCCTGGCGTTGGCGCGCATCTCTTCGGTGATCTTGGGCTTGCCGAGCCTGCCGGCAGGCTGGGGATTCGGTACGAGCCGGTCTGCTTCGTCCCGCTGCGCCATGTTCAACCCCACGTCTCGCGTGCTTTGCTGCCGAGGTTCACTCTACTGTTCCTCCCATGCCCACCTCGCGTTCGGTCGACCCCGCAGAGTTACGCGCCGCGGTACAAGCGATCTCGGCTTGGTTGAGCGGAGAAGAGGAGAAGCCGGCGCGTCCGACGCTGGCCGCGGCCGTGCGGCTCAGCCTACGCGCACTGGCCGCCGACGCGCCCGGACGAAGCGTCGAGGTCCGGGTTCCGCCGTTCGCCGCCGTGCAGTGCGTCGAAGGGCCGCGGCACACCAGGGGTACCCCGCCGAACGTGATCGAGACCGATCCGCGGACCTGGCTGGAACTGGCCACCGGCCGTCTAAAGTGGACAGACGCGGTCGAGGCCGGCCGGGTTTCCGCATCCGGAACCCGGGCCGACCTCTCGCACTGGCTGCCTGTCGTGCGGCTTTAGCTCAGGGCTTGCGGCCGATGCCGCCCGCGATGCAGTGCTGGACCTGGTTGAGCTCCCGGAGCTGCGGGCCGTCCGGCCACCAGTCGACGCAGCGGACCACGCCGGGCGTCACCATCTCCAGCCCGTCGAACAGCGCCTCGATCTCGGGCAGGGTCCGGAACGTGCCGGAGCCCATCATGCTGTGGCGGAAGGCTTCTTCCATCCTGCGGGCCACGGTGCTGTGCTCGTTCTCCGGATCGAGGAAGTGGCTGATCACCACGTACGAGCCCGACGGGATGCGCTCGATGTACTTGCGCATGATCCTGGCCGGGTCGTCCCGCTCGCCCTCGTAGTGGTGCAGCGTGCCGACCTGCAGCAGCGCCAGCGGCTGCTCCAGGTCGAGGAAGTCGTGCAGGTAGTGGTTCTCCATCAGCGTTTCGGGCTGGAAGATGTCCTCGGCGATGAAGTGCGTGAGCTCGTTCTCCTCCAGCAGCGCGCGGCCGTGCGCCAGCACCACCGGGTCGTTGTCCACGTAGAGGACGCGCGTGTCGGGGTTGAGTCGCTGCACGACCTGGTGCGTGTTCTCCGCCGTCGGCAGCCCCGAGCCGAGGTCCAGATACTGCCGGAGGTCGGTCTGCGACGCGAGGAACCGGCACGCCCTGATCAGGAACCCGCGGTTCTCGGTGGCCAGCTCCTGCGCTTCCGGGGCGGCCTTCTGCACCCCCCGCAGCACCTCCCGGTCGATCTCGTAGTTGTCCTTGCCGTTCAGGAACGCGTCATAGACTCGGGCGATGCTCGCCCTGGTCGGATCGACGCCCACTGGGACCGCGGTCGGGTAGGAGGCTGCGGTATCGGTCATCAAATTCTCCCCGATTGGGATGATCGGCGGTGTGTTGTAGGGCACACCTAGCGTAGTGGCGTCCATCGTCCGGGTAAATGGACGTCCACTCTTGACCGCGGCCCAGCGCGGTGTACCTTCGGTAGTCGGGCTATTTGCGCCCTGATGAACCCGGCACCAGGAAGGCTCATCCGATGTCCTTGGTCGACCCTCCCGATCCAGAGCAGGGAACCGGACCGACGGCGCGGCGGATGATCCTGGGGACGCAGCTGCGTCGCTTCCGCGAATCGGCCGGCATCTCGCGAGCACAGGCCGCGTGGGAGATCCGCGCTTCGGAGTCCAAGATCAGCCGGATGGAGCTCGGCCGCGTCGGCTGCAAGGAGCGCGACGTAGTCGACCTGCTGACCATGTACGGCGTGCACGAGCAGTCCATTCGCGACTGGGCCGTGGACATGGTCAAGATGGCCAACCAGGCCGGCTGGTGGCGCAGCTTCAACGACAGCCTGCCCAGCTGGTTCGACAACTACATCGGCCTCGAGGAAGCAGCCACCCGCATCCGCACGTACGAGCTGATGTTCGTGCCCGGCCTGCTGCAGACCGAGTCCTACGCCAGGGCCGTCACCAGCCACGGCGACCCCGACAGCGACGACCCAAAGGTGCAGAACCGCGTCGAAATCCGGATGCGGCGCCAGAAACTGCTGGTCGGCCCCAGGCCGCCGCGGCTGTGGGCAGTGCTCGACGAAGCCGTGCTGCACCGCCCGGTCGGCAGCTTCGCCGTGCTGAAGGAACAGATCGAGCACTTGCTCGAAGCCATCAAGCTGCCCAACATCTCACTGCAGATCGTCCCGTTCGAGAACTCGGGCTACGCCGCTGAAAGCGCTTTCTCGCTCCTGCAGTTCGCCGAGCCGGAACTGCCGAACATCGCCTACCTCGAGCACCTCAACGGCGCGTCGTACCTGGAGAAGCCGGACGAGCTCGAGCTCTACGGCCGTGCATTCGACCGCCTGACGGTGGACGCGGAAACACCCGATCGAAGCAGGCAGAAGCTGATCAAGCGGCTTGCCGAGATCTAGCTCCGTTTTTTCGTCACGGAGGGTCATTTTTCTCGCGGCGTAATTCGCCGAATTTTCACCTGATGAGTGAAAGCTGCGGACACCCTGCTTGACCCGGCGGTAATCACCCCACCGCGTGCCTGCACGTGCATTTACTCGTGCATTTACGTGTGCACCGCCCAGTGGTAACTTCCTCCCTACAGTGCAAATGCACGTGCATCTGCACTGGCCGAATCAGTCGATCGGGGAAAGGTGACGGCGATGGTCGAACGCATCTTCAACGGGATGGCGGCAGATCTGTTGACCGACGCGTCCTGGCGCAAGAGCAAACGCAGTGGCGCGCTGGGGAACTGCGTCGAGGTGGCCGAACTGGCCTCCGGCGAGATCGCGGTGCGCAACTCGCGCTTCCCCTCGGGCCCGGCGCTGGTTTACACGCGTGCGGAAATCGCCGCGTTCGTCCTCGGCGCGAAGGACGGCGAGTTCGACGATGTCCTCAGCTGAGGAAGGTGGCGCGTCCGTCGACGCCCGCCTGATGGACCTGATGGACCGGGGCTACAAGTTCCTGCACCCCCGGGACGGCGAGGGCCGGGTGGTGGCCGTCGTCGGGATCAGGGCGCACGGATCGGTGATCGACGTCCTCCGGCTCGACGCCGAGGACGACGTGGTCGCGTTCCGGGTACCGGGCGACGAGTCGAACGTCCTCGAGCCGCGCAAGATGCTGTGGCGCTGCCGCGGCGAGGCGCACGAGGTGCTGGACGAGCTGCTCTCGCTGGCCGACGACTACCTCAACGCCGACGGCACTCCGGTCAAGGGCTGCTGGGTACCCGGTGAAGGCGGACGGGCGAAATGGCTCGCTCCGGCCCGCTGACCCCTCACCCGGTCCGGCGACGAAAGCGAGCCGAAGGTCACGTTGTGTTGTCGCCTCCCGGACCCCGGGGCGACTTACACTGAAGAGGCCGTGCCCTCGTCTCCAGGGAGCATCTTCGTGGTTGCCGACCACAACTCGCTTGACCAGCCGGAATCCGAACCCAAGGAAGAATGCGGCGTCTTCGGTGCCTGGGCACCGGGCGAAGAAGTCGCGAAGATGGCCTACTACGGGCTGTACGCCCTGCAGCACCGCGGCCAGGAGGCCGCCGGGATCTCGGTGGCGGACGGCAAGCAGGTCGTCGTTTTCAAGGATCTGGGCCTGGTCAGCCAGGTCTTCGACGAGCAGGTGCTGTCCTCGCTGCAGGGCCACGTCGCCGTCGGGCACTGCCGGTACTCCACCACCGGCTCCTCCACCTGGGAGAACGCCCAGCCGACCTTCCGCACCACCGCCACCGGCAGTGGGCTTTCCTTCGCCCACAACGGAAACCTCGTCAACACCGCCGAGCTGCGGGACCGCACGCTGGCCGCCGGGATCAAACCCCACGCCGGGCTGACCGGCTCTTCCAGCGACTCGGACCTGGTGGCCGGACTGCTCGCGGCCGAAGCCGCGGACAAGGGCCTCGAAGCCGCCGCGCTGGAGCTGCTGCCCACCCTGCGCGGCGCGTTCTGCCTGGTCTTCTCCGACGAATCCACGCTCTACGCCGCTCGTGACCCGCACGGCGTGCACCCGCTGGTGCTCGGCAGGCTCGAGCGCGGCTGGGTGGTCGCGAGCGAGACGGCGGCGCTGGACATCATCGGCGCCTCCTTCGTCCGCGAGGTCGAGCCGGGCGAGCTGATCGCGATCGACGCGGACGGGCTGCGCTCGTCGCGGTTCGCCAACCCCGACCCCAAGGGCTGCATCTTCGAGTACGTCTACCTGGCCAGGCCGGACACCTCGATCGCGGGCCGCAGCGTGCACGCCACCCGCGTGGACATCGGCAAGCGGCTGGCGCAGGAGAACCCCGTCGAGGCGGATCTGGTGATCCCGGTGCCGGAGTCCGGCACGCCGGCGGCGATCGGGTACGCGCAGGCGTCGGGCATCCCGTACGGCTCGGGCCTGGTCAAGAACGCCTACGTCGGGCGCACGTTCATCCAGCCGTCGCAGACCATCCGCCAGCTGGGCATCCGGCTCAAGCTGAACCCGCTGCGCGACGTCATCCGCGGCAAGCGGCTGGTGGTGGTGGACGACTCGATCGTCCGCGGCAACACCCAGCGCGCGCTGGTCCGGATGCTGCGGGAGGCGGGCGCGCTGGAGGTGCACGTCCGGATCGCGTCGCCGCCGGTGCGCTGGCCGTGCTTCTACGGCATCGACTTCGCCTCGCGCGCGGAGCTGGTGGCCAATGGCGCCGACCTCGACGGCATCCGCAGGCTCATCGGCGCCGACTCACTGGGCTACGTCTCGCTCGACGGCCTCGTCGCGGCCTCCGAGCAGCCGAAGTCCCGGCTGTGCACGGCCTGTTTCAGCGGTCAGTACCCGATCGAGCTGCCGGACGACGCGCTCATCGGCAAGCACCTCCTGGAGGGCATGGACGGCGGGCCCGCCCTGTCGGTGACCCCCGCCGGGTACGGTGCTGAGGATGCCGTCCGGCGTCCGTGAGCCTTGAACGAGTCTGGAGTCCGCTGGCCGTGAGCGAGTCCGTCAACGCCACCTATGCCGCCGCCGGGGTCGACATCGACGCCGGGGACGAGGCGGTCGAACTGCTGAAACCGCATGCCGAGCGGACGAGCAGGCCCGAGGTGCTCGGCGGGGTCGGCGGGTTCGCCGGGTTGTTCTCGCTGAAGCTCGACAGGTGGAAGGAGCCGGTGCTCGCGTCCTCCACGGACGGAGTCGGCACCAAGATCGCGGTCGCGCAGGCGCTGGACAAGCACGACACGGTGGGCATCGACCTGGTCGCGATGGTCGTCGACGACCTGGTGGTCACCGGTGCCGAGCCGCTGTTCCTGCAGGACTACATCGCGGTCGGCAAGGTCCGCCCGCAGCGGATCGAGGCGCTCGTGTCCGGTATCGCCGAGGGCTGCGTCCAGGCGGGCGCGGCGCTGCTCGGCGGGGAGACGGCCGAGCACCCCGGGCTGATGGGCGAGCACGACTACGACCTGTCGGCCACCGGGATCGGGGTGGTCGAGGCCGCGGACGTGCTGGGGCCGGACAGGGTCCGCCCTGGTGACGTGGCCATCGCGATGGGCTCGTCCGGGCTGCACTCCAACGGCTACTCGCTCGCGCGCCACGTGCTGCTCGAGATCGCCAGGATGCCGCTGGAGGGCCACGTCGAGGAGTTCGGCCGCACGCTGGGCGAAGAGCTGCTCGAGCCCACCCGGATCTACGCCAAGGACTGCCTGGCGCTGGCCGCCGAGGCCGAGGTGCGCACGTTCGCGCACATCACCGGCGGCGGCCTGGAGGCGAACCTCGCCCGCGTCATCCCGCACGGCCTCGAGGCGAGGCTGGAGCGCGGCACGTGGACGCCGGCGCCGGTGTTCGCCCTGATCGGGCAGCGCGGCAAGGTCCAGCGCGCCGAGATGGAGAAGACGTTCAACATGGGCGTCGGCATGGTCGCCGTGGTCGGCGCCGAGGACGTGGACAGGGCGCTGGCCGTGCTGACGGCGCGGCACGTCCCGGCGTGGGTGCTCGGCGAGATCCGCACGTCGGACAACGCCGAAGGCCCGCGCGCGGTGCTTTCCGGTGACCACCCGCGGTTCTAAAACCAGTGGTCGGCAGCCGGGCTCGCCGGGGATGATCGGGACATGGTCACGGATCTCGCTGTCACCCGCCGCCTGGTGATCCCGGCCGGCGAGTTGCACGAGCGCTTCTCCCGGTCCTCCGGCCCCGGCGGCCAGGGTGTGAACACCACCGATTCCAGGGTGGAGCTGTCGTTCGATGTCGCCCGCTCACCGTCCATTCCGGACGATCTGCGCCCGAGGCTGTTGGCACGGCTGGCGAATCGGCTGTCCGACGGCGTGCTGACCATCGCGGCGAGCGAGCACCGCGCCCAGCTGGCGAACCGGGAAGCCGCCCGGCTCCGCCTTGTCTCGGCGTTGCGTGACGCGGCCGCGCCACCCCCGCCGAAACGGCGTCCCACCAAACCGAGCCGTGGTTCGAAGGAACGCCGTCTGGCGCAGAAAAAGCGCCGCAGCGACGTGAAACGCGGGCGCCGCGGCCGTTTCGACGACTAGCCGACGGGCTCCCGCACCGCTGTTGTCCGGGACCTCTGCACCGGAATGACCAACGGCTCGTTCCGGTCGGCCCAGCCACAGGTGAGCGTCGCGCTGGCGGCGACGCCGAGCGTGTTCAGCAGGACGTCGTCGGTCGAAGTGACCCGGCCCGAATGCAGGAAATGCTGCACGAGCTCGATGCACACCGACACCACGAACGCGAGGAATGTGATCCTCGGGATCGAGCGCAAAGCGCCCACCCGCAACGGCACCAGAAGCCCGAGCGGGGCGAGCAGCAGCAGATTCCCCGCGATCTGCCACAGCGAACCGTCGCCGGTGAACTCGGTGAGGATGTCCGAACCGGGCATCAGGTGCAGCGAGCTGCTCCGCGCGGATCCGATGGGGATCATCGTCAACGCGAGGATTTCCAGTGATACCAACAGAATGCCGATGTCCAGCCCGGCCGTGCCCGCCGCGACCCACGCCGGCCGGGTGCGTGCGCGCCAGTTGGTGAGCAGCCGCCAGCCGAACAGTGCGAACGGTAACGCGATGATCGTGACCGGAACCAGAACCCCGAAACTGACCGACAGAACTCCCACGCGCACCCCTTCCCCGACGTACAAAAACGATCTTCGCAGCGGAATCGGGGAACGGCAGAGCCAATCGAGTGCTCTTTGAGGTGAAATCCTGTCGGGTCCGCGTGTCGTTTCCGGGACGTTAACCGCTTTGCTGCTAACGCATCGCCAAGGACAGCGCGCTATCCAGAATGCGTTGCAGATGCAGGCCCCGGCGCACATCGCACGGATGCTCCGTGGTGCCGGTGGCGATCATCGCGGCGAAATCGTCGAGCAGCGACGTGTACCGCTCGACGCCGGGAACCGGCTGCCTGGCGAGGCTGCGGAAACCGTGCTCGCCGAACACCGCGAGATCGGCCACCGTCGGCTGCACCGGCAGGTTGATCGACAGCGTGGCCGTGCTCGTCGCGCCGCCCTCGTGCGCGAAGACCAGTTGCCACAGGTCCCGCGGAGTGCGATGCGCGGCCACGACCTCGACGATCGGGCCGAGCGCGGCGTCGAGGAGATCGATGATGTGCGGGCCGACGTCGGCCAGCGCGCCATCTTCGTGCCGCCACGGCGAAGCGCTGTACGGGCCCGCGAGCAGAGCGCCCGAAAGCCAGCGCGCTGTGCCGCCCGTCCAGCCGCCGTCCGCGGCGAGCGCGGCCAGCCATTCCCTGGTTTCCGTGGCATAGCGCAAAGTCAGCACGACCAGGCTCGCGACGCCCGCGCCGGTGACCGCCTCGACGAGCCGCTCGGCGGCGGGAACGTCGGGCGCGATCGGCTTTTCGAGGATCACGTGCTTGCCGGCCTCGGCCGCGCGCACCGCCAGCTCCGCCTGCACGACGGGCGGCACCGCGAACGCGACCGCGTCGACCTGGCCGAGCAGCTCCTCGAAGGAATCGGCGACGGCGGCGCAGTGCACGTCCGCCAGCTCACGAGCCGCTTCCGCGCGACGAGCCCAAACCGCCGTCAACGTGACACCGGGATGGTTGGCCAGCCCCGGCGCGTGCACCGACTTCGCCCACGGGCCCGCGCCGACGAGGCCGACGCGGAGCGGATCGCCGGAAGTCATTCGTAGGAGTAGAAGCCGCGGCCGCTCTTCTTACCGAGCAGGCCCGCGTCGACCATGCGCAGCAACAGCGGCGGCGGCGAGTACAACGGCTCCTTGAACTCGTCGTACATCGACTCCGCGATGGCCTTGATCGTGTCCAGGCCGATCAGGTCGGACAGCCGCAACGGCCCCATCGGGTGCGCGGTGCCCAGCTCCATCCCGCGGTCGATGTCCTGCGCCGAGGCGAACCCGGACTCGATCATGCGGACGGCCGAGAGCAGGTAGGGCACCAGCAGCGAGTTCACGATGAAGCCCGCACGGTCCTGCGACCGGATGACCGTCTTGCCCAGCAACCCGGTGGCGTGCTCCTCGGCGCGCTTGACCGTCTCTTCGCCGGTCAGCAGCGAGGGCACCAGTTCCACCAGTGGCAGCACCGGGACCGGGTTGAAGAAGTGGATGCCGACCACCTGGGCGGGGCGGCCGGTGGCCATGCCCAGCTTCATGATCGGGATCGAGGAGGTGTTGGACGCGAAGATCGCGTCCTCGCGCTCGACGATCTTGTCCAGCGAGCGGAAGACCTCCAGCTTGGCGGCCTCCTGTTCGATGACCGCCTCCACCACGAGATCGCGGTCCGCGAAGGCCGCGAGGTCCGTGGTGAACACGAGGCGGTCCAACGCCGCCGCCGCGTCCTCCTCGGAGAGCTTGCCGCTGCGGACACCGCGTTGCAGCGACTTCTCGATCCTCGCCCTACCCGCGTCCAACGCGGGCTGGCTGACTTCGGTGACCACCACGTGGGCGCCCGCTCGCGCGTGCACCTCCGCGATCCCCGAGCCCATCAGCCCGGCACCGATGACGCCTACCCGCTCAATGTCCGCCACGCCAGCCTCCTAGCTCGATGCGAACTCGGACAGCACGAGGAACGAGGGCAGGCTCCGGGAACCCCGGAGCCCACCCTCGCTTCTCGACTGTCGTCAACGACGGTAGTCGTCGTCGTACTGATCCGCGTACGGATCCTCGTACCCGTCGTCCTCGTCGTGAGAGTTCTGAGAGGATTTACCTGACAGCTCGCGCTGCAAAGCATCGAAGTCCGTGTCGTGAGTGCTGTATTTGAGCTCTCGCGCCACCTTCGTCTGCTTGGCCTTAGCCCGGCCGCGCCCCATGGCTCGACCCCCTCGCACAGGGACGGGGCGGCCGGGGGAAACGGCGGCCCCGCATGTCTCGACAACTATTTCCTGTCCATACCGTACCTTGTCGCGGGGGGAGAATGCGACGTGGCTTCTCCTCCCGTGGCGAGAGTCTCTCCGGCTTCCCCGACTCGGTGCGCGCCGACGGGTGGCGACGTGCCACGATTCAACGGTGCTCCGACCGTTCGTTGCCTATCTCCGGGTCTACGAACCCCTGTCCGCTTTCGGCGAACCACCCTCTGACCAGCTACGGAAGGCCGTCGAGGCCGCCACGCTGACGAGAGCGTCGGCAGGCGAGCGAGAGCAGCGCATGTGGCTCAAATCACAGGCCGCGGCGCCGGTCCGGCTTCTCCCGGCGGAGCTTGCCGACGGCCGCGCGGCGCCGAGCACGAACACCGACGTTCTCGTGCTGGATCCGGCCGAGGTGCCCGGCGCGAAGGGGTCCGCGCCCCTGGTCTGTCCGCTCGAACTCCGGGCCCGTTCCGCCGCCGCGCTGGTGAGTTTCCTCGGCGACGCGTCGCCCGCGCTGAAGGCGACGGTGCTGGAAGCGGGCGGCGTCACGGCAGACTCGGTGCGCTCCCGCACGAGCGCCGCGCTCGGTGAGTTGAACAAGGCGGCCGTGCACGTCCTATCCACCACGTGGACGGTGCCGCTGCCGTGGTTCGCGCTGGTGGATCCCGACCAGCGGCGGTTGAACCTCGGCACGGGACTGACCGACCCGGAGCGTGAACTGTCCTGGCGCGTTTCGATGGCCGACGCGCTGCGCCGCGCGGCCGAGGCCCGCGAGCTGGTGGAGTCCACCCTCGGCGATTCGGGGCCGACGCGGATCCTCGTCGAGACCGAACACTGGCTGGGCAACTTCGACCCGGATTCGGTCGTGGAACTGGACTACGGCGGGCTCGTGCAGCTGATCGGCGACCCGATCCTGGAGTCCGACACCTCGGCCGAGGAGGTGCACGCGATCCTGGAAGCCCTGCGCACCGGGGCCGTCGAGCAGCTGGCCGAACTCTTCAACGATCTCCGCGAGTACTGGAGCGAGCTGGCCGCCCGCGAGCACTTCAACTAGACGTCGTCGCGGGCGCGTTCGGCGGCCAGCAGGTCGTCGACCGAGGCGGCGCCTTTGGCGTAGCGGGCGGCGATTTCGGAGTTGAACAGGTCGACCACCGCCTGCACCTCGCGGCGCCGGGCGGACACCGAGGACTCTTCCTCGGTGTAGTCGCGCAGGGTCCCGACGAGCTTCTCGTCGGAGAGTGAGACCACGTCGGACAGATCCGAATTGCCGACCAGCGCCTCGGCCTGCCTGCGATGGTCACCCGCGCGCGAAGGCTCCAGCACCTGGTGCCGCCCCGAGCCACGAGCCGGGCGGAGCGCGTTGTCGGACAGGATCGTGGCCAGCTGGTCGACGATGCTGCTCTCACTGCCGCCGCTGCTTCGCCGCTGCTGTTCCGCACGCACGATGTCGATCCGGGCGTGCAGGAGCCTGCGCAGGTAGGAGAGGTCTGTCTCCTCCTGCGCGGCCTCGTCACGGCGCTCGCGGAGCTGCCCCAGCGACAGCTGCGCCAGGCCCTCCACGTAACCGGGGGCCAGGACGCGGTCGATGCGGCGGCGTCCTCCCGGCCGGACTTCGATCACGCCGACATCCTGCTCCATGCGCCGGGAGTACGCCAGGTCGGGTTCGCCCAGTCAGCCACGGAGCCTCGCCGCCGCGGCCCGGCCCGGCGCGGCGCCTTCCGCCGGCACCGAGTCCGGGTCGACCGCCGCCTGGACCACCCTGTCCTCGTCACCTGCGAGGAGTTCGGCGTCCACCGGCGCGGAACGCTTGAGCAACGCCAGCGCGACAGGGCCCAGCTCGTGGTGCTGTGCCACGCTGCCGATCCGGCCGACCACTCGTTCGCCGAGCCTCACCGGATCACCCGTCTCGGGGTAGATCTCGGGCGAGCCGTCCAGGTGCAGCAACACCATCCGCCGCGGCGGGCGGCCGACGTTGAACACCTTCGACACCGTCTCCTGCCCGCGGTAGCAGCCCTTCGCGACGTGCGCCGCGCTGCCGATCCAGTTCACCTCGTGGGGGATGGTGCGCTCGTCGGTGTCCACCCCGAGCCGCGGCCGCAGGGATTCCACGCGCAACGCGTCGAACGCCCAGGTGCCCGCCGGGCGCGCGCCGGCGTCGGTGATCCGCCGCCACCACGTCGTCAGCTCCGCGCGCGGGACCACCAGATCGACACTGCTGCGCCCCGGCCACGGCATCCGCCGGGCGAAGCCGCCATCGAACGCGCTCACCGAGTACGGTTCCGCGCCGAGCGTGATGTCCAAAGTGGACATAATCCGGTCCGCGTCGGGGCCGAGCAGCGTGAGCAACGCCAGCTCGCCGGTGACGTCCTCGATCTCCACCTTGGACCAGAACTTCATGGCCTCGAAGTACTCGCGCAGCGTCTGCGGGCCGCCCTTCGGCAGCGCGCCGGTGGCCTTCGCGCCCGGGTCGCTGTCCAGGTACACGGTTTCGCCGATGTGCGCGAGCACCATGTGCGTGTCGATGTGGCCCTGGCTGTCCAGCACGAGCGCCTCGGTGCCCGTGCCCTCGGCCAGTTCGGTGACGTGCTGGGAGATGACCAGGTGCAACCAGGACAACCGCTCCGGCCCGGTCACCTTCAGCACCTCGCGGTGCGAGCGGTCGACCACCGCGACACCGCGCGTGGCCGTGCGCTGCTCGGCGAACGGGTCACCCCAGTGCCAGGGCACGCCTTGTTCCGGATGGCCGTCCGGTGGCGCGATCGATCCAGGAGCTTCCAGCAGGGGTGACTGACAAGTCATACCTTCGATGGTAGGTGAGTACGGTGGGTCCATGCGCGTACTCGTTTTCCTCGACGGCACCGTCGCGGACCCCGACTCCCCGCACATCCGGGTCGACGACCTCGGGCTCATGCGCGGCGACGGCATCTTCGAAACGGTCCTGATCGCCGACGGGCAGCCGCGTGAGCTGCGGCCGCACCTGGACAGGCTGGCCCGGTCGGCGTCGATGCTCGACCTGCCGGAGCCGGACGACGAGGCCTGGCAGCGCGCCACCGCGCAGGTGATCGAGAAGTGGGCCGCCGGGCCGGAGTTCGCGCTGAAACTGGTGTACACGCGCGGTGTCGACGGTGATCCGGAGGCGAAGCCGACCGCGTTCGCGATGGGCATCCCGATCGACGAGAAGATCATCCGCGCCCGCCGCGAAGGCGTCGCGGCGGTGACTCTGGACAGGGGCATCGACCCGGGGCTGGCGGAACGCGCACCGTGGCTCCTGCTGGGCGCGAAGTCGCTGTCCTACGCGGTCAACATGGCGGCGAGCCGGGAGGCCGCGCGGCGCGGGGCGCAGGACGTGATCTTCACGACCACCGACGGCTCGGTGTTCGAAGGCCCCACGTCGAACGTCATCGTGGCGCGCGACAAGACGCTGTACACGCCGCCCGCCACCATCGGCATCCTGCCGGGCACCACGCAGGCGGCGGTGTTCCGCGGCGCCGAGCGCGCGGGCTGGAACACCAAGATCGAGCCGCTGCGGGCTTCGGACCTGCGCGAGGCGGACGGGGTCTTCCTCGCGTCGTCGGTGCGGAAGCTGACCAGGGTGCACACCCTCGACGGCGAGCGGCTGCGTGATTCCAGCGCGATCCACGCCGAGCTGGCCGCGGCGTACGAGAGCGTCTACACCGGCAAGTAACGGAAGCGGACGGCGGTCCCGGGGCGCGCCTGCGCCAGCGCGGGCAGCGCTTCCCGCGCCACCACCCCGATCACCGGATAACCGCCGGTGGTCGGGTGGTCGGCGAGGAACACCACGGGCAGGCCGCTCGGCGGTACCTGGATCGCGCCGGTGATCAGCCCTTCGCTGGGCAGCTCGCGTTCTTCCTTACGTTGCAAGGGAGTTCCGTCGAGGCGCAGGCCCACCCGGTTCGACTCGGCCGTCACTGTCCAGCGCGCGGCGAGGCGGTGCGCGGCGTCGTCGAACCAGTCGTCGCGCGGGCCGAGCAGCACCGGCACGAGTAGTTCCGGCGGCGGGCAGGCGGCGGCGAGTTCGTCGGCACCTCCCGGAATGCCTTGCGCCGCACCGAGTGGGACGACGTCTCCTGGCGCGAGCGGGGGCGGGCCGATCTCGGAGAGCACGTCCCTGGACCGGCTGCCCAGTTCCGCGTCCACCGCGATTCCGCCGGAAACCGCCAGATAGCACCGCAATCCCGCGGCGGGGGTCCCGATCTCCAGCGTCTGACCGGCCGTGACGAACACGGGGACGTGCGAGCCCGCCTGCCGCCCGTCGACGGTGACCGAGACCGCCGGCCCGGTCACGGCGATCGTGCAGGAAGCTTGGGCACGACAGGAAAAGCCACCCAACAGCAGTTCGAGACCCGCTTCGTGCGAGGCGTTGCCGACTAGCCTGTTGGCCAGCCTCAGCGCGGGCACGTCGAGCGCTCCGGACGGAGGCACGCCGAGCTGCCCCAGCCCCGGCCTGCCGAGGTCCTGCACCAGCGCCGAAGGCCCGGGCGCGAGCACCTCCAGCGACCTCACCGCAGGCTCCGGAACCGAACCCTGTCCCCGGGAGCGAGCAGCGCGGGCCGATCCGCGCGAGGGTCGAACAGGACGGCGTCGGTGTGCCCGAGCAGCCGCCAGCCCCCCGGCGAGGATCGCGGATAGACGCCGGTGAACTCCCCGGCCAGGCCGACCGAGCCGACCGGGACCCTCGTCCGCGGAGTGTCCAATCTGGACTGTCGCAGCGGTTCCGGGAGTCCGGTGAGATAGGCGAAACCGGGGGCGAACCCGGTGAAGGCGACGGTGTACTCGGCGCCGGTGTGCAACGAGACCACCTCGTCCACGCCGATGCCCGCGGTCTCGGCGACCAGCTCCAGATCCGCGCCGTCGTAGCGCACGTCGAGCACGATCTCACGTGGGTCGGCGCTCGGCGGATTGGCCAGATCGGCGGCCTCCACGAGGGACCGGACCTCGGGCAACGCCTTCGAATCCGGGCGCGCGACCACGAGCACCGTGCGCGCGCCGGGGATGACCTCGACGACCCCGGGCACGTCGGCCGCCGCCACCGTGGCGCGGACCGCGCTCATCTCACCCAGCGAATCGCATTCGACGAGCACCGCGTCCGTGCCGTACGGCAGCCAGCGCACTTTTCAGCCGACGACGCGACGCAGGTAGAGGGAAACGTGCGGCTGCATCGGCTCGCCCACCATCGCGCGCTCCTCGACGTAGCCGAGGTCGCCGTTGTTGACGAGGCCGTAGAGCCGCTGGGCTCCGGTGACCTCCTTGGCCGTGGCCGTGCGGACCACCGCGTCGGTGCCCAGCTCCCAGGAGGTCTGGCTGCGCGGCTTGCCGTAGAAGATCTCCACGATGCCGCTGGAGTGGGCCAGCAGCAGCTCGATGGTGTCGTCCTCCTGCGGACGCCACCAACCCGTCTCGCGCGCGGCGGGACGGATGACGTTGCCGTCTTCGTCGACCAGCCAGGAGCGCGCCTCGTGGTAGAGGAACGGTCTGCCGTCGTGTGCGATGGTGAGCTGCTGCACGCATTTCACCGGCCCATCGACCGTCGGGTAGTTGATCTCGCCTTCGCCACGCCAGACCCCGACCAGCGGCAGCAACGCCAGGCAGGCGTCGTTGAGGTTGGGGCCTTCGCGCAGGTTGGCGGTGTCGACGGGGATCGGCAGGTCGTCGAACTGGGGGAGATTGCGCTCCCTCGTCGACGCGGCCCGCTCCTCCGCGGCCTGGATGGCTTCGTCGCCGCTCGTCATGGCCTCAGCGCTGGTCGGCGTAGAGCCGGTAGACGACGTAGACCGTGAACCAGACGATGGCGATGGCTGCGATCACCAGCAGGGTCGTAAAGAGTGCTTCCACGCCAAGCAGGATAACGCCCCTGCCCCTGGTCAGCCCCGTCGCCCGTGGTGGCGAACAACACGCTCGGGCACAACCGAAAACGGGGTCACCGGCAGCTGCCGGTGACCCCGCTGGCGATCCGGGTGGTCAGGCGACCGAGATGGCCACCTGGTGCAGGCCGGGGCCCTCGGCCGTGACCGAGGCCTCGCCGTTGCCCGTGCGGTGCAGCGCGCGCACCGTCCAGGCGCCGGGCGCCGCGTAGAACCGGAAGTCACCCTCCGAGGACGCCTGCACCTCGCCGGCGAAGTCGCCCTCGCCGTTGAGCAGGCGCACGTACGCGCCGCCGAGCGGGCCGTCGTTACCGCTCACCTTGCCGGCCACCACGACCTGGCCCTGGGTGTCGATGTCCGCGGGTGTCGCCGTCTGGGCGGGGGCGCCGCAACCGTCAGCACTCATCACTTGGCTCCTGTCTCGATCGGCACGCCGACCAGCGAGCCGTACTCCGTCCAAGAACCGTCGTAGTTCTTGACGTCCTGCAGGCCGATCAGCTCGTGCAGCGCGAACCAGGTGTGGCTCGAGCGCTCGCCGATGCGGCAGTAGGCGATGGTCGCCTTGCCGGTGTCCAGGCCCGCCTCGTTGTAGAGCTCGGTGAGCTCCTCGGCGGTCTTGAACGTGCCGTCCTCGTTGGCGGTCTTGGCCCACGGCACGTTCAGCGCCGTCGGGATGTGGCCGCCGCGCTGCGCCGACTCCTGCGGCAGGTGCGCCGGGGCCAGCAGCTTGCCGGAGAACTCGTCGGGCGAGCGCACGTCGACCAGGTTCTTGGCGCCGATCGCGTCGACGACCTCGTCGCGGAAGGCGCGGATGCTGGTGTCCGGCTCCTTCGCGGTGTAGTTGGTGGCCTCGCGCTTGACCTCGTCGGAGTTCAGCTCGCGACCGTCGAGCTCCCACTTCTTACGGCCGCCGTCGAGCAGCTTGACCTTGTCGTGGCCGTAGAGCTTGAAGTACCAGTACGCGTAGGCCGCGAACCAGTTGTTGTTGCCGCCGTAGAGGATCACGAGGTCGTCGTTGCCGATGCCCTTCTGCGACAGAAGCGCCTCGAAGCCGGCCTTGTCGACGAAGTCGCGGCGGACCGGGTCCTGCAGCTCCGTCTTCCAGTCGATCTTGACGGCACCGCGGATGTGGCCACCGTCGTAGGCGCTGGTGTCCTCGTCCACCTCGGCGAAGACCACGCCGGGGGTGTCCAGGTTCTCCTCGGCCCACTGCGCTGTGACCAGGACGTCGTCTCGGCTCATTGCTGCCTTTCTTTCTTCTTCTGGGTGGACTGTTCAGGGAGTTTGCGGGGTGAAGCGGCGGATCAGCAGGTACATCTCGCAGCCGAGGCAGAAGTTGAACGCCGCGTTGAGGAAGGCGGCCAGCAGCGCGAACGCGGTGGCCACGATCCCGACCGGGGTGCTGCCGAGCGCGTAGCCCAGCGTGCCGACGACCGCGAAAACGAACCCGACGGCCTGCGCGAACCGCAGCGGGGCGGCGTCCTCTCGCTCGCTCGTCGGGCCGAGCCTCGGCGCGACCAGCGTGCGGTAGAGGATCGAGTACGGCGCCGGCTTCAGTCCGACGAAGGCGCCGATCGCGAAGACGACCGCCTGCAGCGCGAGCAGCGGCCACCAGCTCGTGATCAGCACGACCGCGAGCACGATCGTGGTGATGACGGCCGAGAACCGCGGACCGCGTGGGTCGACCGCTGGGCCTGCTGACATGGTGCCTCCCGGGCAAGCGCGCCTGTGCGCGCGAAGGACTTGAGGGATCTACCGGGGGTTCACGAGCGCGAGACGGCTCGTCACACCAGACACAGGCTGCTGCGCACGCGGCAGAGATCGACCGCGCGGCGTTGCGTCAGCAGGGTGGTTGGCAGCCCGTTCACGAGGCCAAGGGTACTTGGCATTCCCTCTTCCTGGGAACCTCGTCCATCACTTGGACTGCTCCGGAACCGGGTGAAGGTGCTCGTCCAGGGCTTCCAGCACCGCCGCGCCCTTCGGCACCCCGCTGATCCGGAGCAGCTCTGTCCCAGATGGTGAGAAAGCGAGGGTGGTCGGGGTGCGCAGCACACCCAGCGCCTGCGCGACCTCGGGCTGATCCGTCACGTCCAGTTCGACGTGCCGGAGCCCTTCGGTCCGCTCCGCGAGCGGTTCGAGCACGGCGCGGGTGTGCCGGCACGGGGCGCAGAACGTGGTGGAGATCTGCACCAGGGTGACCGGCGTCCCGGGTTCGAGCGCGCGCGCGACCGGCTCGGGCAGTTCCCGCTCCGGTTTCCTCGCCGCGCTGATCCGCCCGTTGCGGGCGCGCAGCAGCAGCCCGGCGGCCGTCCCGGCCACCAGCACGCCCAGCACTACCCAGACGCCGATCATGTCCTCACCTTCCCGACGAGGCCCCGCTGAACGCCACGTCCTGCGCCTCGCCCTTGATGGTGACCGAGCCGCTGTTCACCTGTACCGCGGTCGGGGTCACCTCGAAGGGCAGGCTGCCGGTGTCGATGGACGCCTTGAAGTTCGGCAGCAGGGCCTTCTGCACAGCTTGTGGAACGACGGTGGTCTCCTTGTCATTCCCGTACTGCAGCCGCTGCGGGACGATGTCGATCGAGGTGCCGTGCAGCTCGATCATCGCGAAGCAGAAGATCTCGATCTTCTGGCCGGCGATCTGGACGTTGCCCGAAACCCGGATGCCCGCCTTGGACTTGTCCTGGTCCTCGCTGTTCGTGGCGGTCGAGTCGGAGTCCGCGGCCTCCTGGCCGGTCTGCACGTACTCGACGCTGGAGGGCTCGATCCGCAGGTCCTCGATCTTGGTGAGCGGGTCGATCCTCGCGATGTCGCTGGCCTTGATGGTGACCTGCGCCTGCAGCTTGCCGATCTTGATCGCGTCGGTGTTGCCGTTGAGCAGATCCGACAGTGGGGCGGTCACGTCGTTGAGCTCGGCGTTGACGGCCACGTCCTTGAGGTCCTGGATCGGCACCCCGGACGCGGACAGCGAGATGTGGCTGTAGTCACCGCTGACGGCCTGCGTGGTGAACGGGAACCCGTGGATCGTGACCGACGGGTCGTCGGTCAGCTTCAGCTGCTCCCGCGCCTTCTGTGACACCGTGTGCTCGGCGTAGGCCGCCAGGCCGAAATCGGCCGCCACCAGCACGCCGACCAGTACGACGAGGCTGACGATGATGCGGCGGGCGCGCCGGCCGCGGCGTTTGCCTTGCCCGGACGAGGCGGGGCGATCCTGGGTCACAGGTCTGCTCACTCTTCGTATCCGATCTGCCTGAAATTTCCTGCGCGCGCGAACGCACGATACGGGTCACCAGTGTGACGACAGTGTGACGAGCACGGCAGAGGGGAGGTATCTGCCGTGTGAACCCATTACTCTGCATAGATCGGCCAGGGAGCGCACGAACTAATGAAGGCGGTGTGGCGATGAGCCTGGACCTGCTGGTACTCACTCCCGAGCCGGAGGCCACTGCGGTTCTGCCGGCACTCGATCTCCTTCCGCACACCGTACGCGTGCGGGCACCGGAAGTCACCGCGTTGCTCGACGCCGGGCACCGCGACGTCATCCTCCTCGACGCGAGGACCGATCTGGCCTCCGCGAAGAGCCTCTGCCGCCTGCTCAAGGGCGCCGGTGAGGACGAGGCGAGCACCCCTGTCATCGCCGTGGTCGGCGAGGGCGGTCTGGTCGCGCTGAGCGCCGAGTGGCGCACGGACGACATCCTGCTTCCCACCGCCGGGCCCGCCGAAGTGGACGCGCGGCTGCGGCTCGCCACCACTCGCGACGGCGGCGCCGGCCAGGTCGACGCCGAGTTGCGCGTCGGCGACCTGGTGATCGACGAGGCCACCTACACCGCGCGGCTGCGCCGCCGCACCCTCGAGCTCACGTACAAGGAGTTCGAGCTGCTCAAGTACCTCGCCCAGCACGCCGGCCGGGTGTTCACCCGCGCCCAGCTGCTGCAGGAGGTCTGGGGCTACGACTTCTTCGGCGGCACCCGCACCGTGGACGTGCACGTCCGGCGGCTGCGCGCCAAGCTCGGCCCCGAGCACGAGCAGATGATCGGCACCGTGCGCAACGTGGGCTACAAGTTCGAGCGGCCGGTCAAAAACGCCCCCAAGCCCGGGGTGACGTCGCTGAACTTCGAGCCCGGCGAGCTGCCGACCGAGATCCCCGCGCAGTAACTTCGGACCCATGCTGAACGTGGCGTGGGTGCGGGAACTGGACGAACCGACCACCGGCGAGGTGCGCGGGCTGCTGCTCGCCGCCCGCGAGGTGGACGGACGGCCCGAGGTCGGCCAGGACGGGCCATTGCCGGGGGAGTTCTCCGGCGGTCTGCATCTGCTGGCCCACGCGGACGGTGAGCTCGCGGGGTACGCGCATCTCGACACCGGTGGTGACGCGTTCGGAAACCAGGTCGCCGAGCTGATCGTGCACCCGGGCCACCGACGCCGGGGCGTCGGCACGCGCCTGGTCGCGGAATTGCTCGAAAAGGTTGGCGCGCAAGGAAAGTTGCGTGTCTGGGCGCACGGCGACCACCCGGCCGCGGCCCGCATCGCCGAGCATCAGGGCTTCGCGCGCGCCCGCGAACTGCTCGTACTGCACGTCGAAGCGGCGGACGCGGACTGGCCGGAGCCGGTGCTCCCCGAAGGCGTCTCCCTGCGCACTTTCGTTCCCGGGCAGGACGAGCAGGCGGTGGTCGACGTCAACGCCCGCGCCTTCGACTGGCACCCCGAGCAGGGACAGCTCACGGTCGCGGAGCTCGCCGACACGGAGCCTGCGGACTGGTTCGACGCCGCGGGCTTCTTCCTGGCCGAACGCGACGGGCGGCTGCTCGGCTTCCACTGGACCAAGATCCATCCTGCCGATCCCGGCCAGTTCCGCGGCGAGCCCGTCGGCGAGGTCTACGTCGTGGGGGTCGATCCGGCCGCGCAGGGCGGTGGCCTCGGCAAAGCACTCACGCTCGCCGGCTTGCGCTATCTGCGCGACCAGGGTCTCGGGCAGGTCATCCTGTACGTCGAGGGTGACAACGCGCCCGCCATCGCGGTGTACACGAAGCTCGGTTTCACCCGTTATGCCGTGGACGTCCAATACGCACAGTGATCACTGTTCCGGTCTGTTAACCCACGGCGCGCGTCCTGTCACGGATCGCAAACTCGCAGGTCACAGCTAGGACACGACGAGCTTTCGGGTGAACTATCCCACGCCTGTCCGGCGGTGGTGTTCAACTCGCGTTCATCTGGACACGGTCGCCCGGCCACCCTGTCTGCCTAATGTCCGGATCCGACAAGCTCAGTTAGCTGGAGGACATGACAGTGAAGATCATGCGGCCGATGGGTGCAGTCGGCATCGTGGCGAGTGCCGCACTCGTGCTCGCCGCCTGTGGCTCGGACCCGGCCTCGTCCAACAACAACACCCCCACCTCGGGTGCGGCTGCTGCGGCGACCGGCACGGCCAAGGTGGACTGCGGCGGCAAGACCCCGCTCTCGGGTGAGGGTTCCACCGCACAGAAGACCGCGATGGACATCTTCGCCCAGCAGTACGCCAAGACCTGCTCGGGCCAGGTCGTCAACTACAACGCGACGGGCTCCGGCGCCGGCGTCAAGCAGTTCAACGCCAAGCAGGTCGACTTCGGCGGTTCGGACTCGCCGATCAGCGGGAGCGACGCGGACGCCGCCAAGGCCCGCTGCGGCGGCAACCCGGCGTGGAACCTGCCGATGGTCGTCGGCCCGGTCGCGATCGGCTACAAGCTCGACGGCGTCTCCTCGCTCACGCTCACCGGCGAGGTCGCGGCGAAGATCTTCAACGGTCAGATCAAGACCTGGAACGACCCGGCGATCGCCGCGGTGAACCCGGGCGTGAACCTGCCGGCCAAGCCGATCCAGGTGTTCTCGCGCTCCGACGAGTCGGGCACGACCGACAACTTCCAGCACTACCTGGCCGCCGCCGGCAAGGGCGCGTGGACCCAGGGCACCGGCAAGGCCTTCAAGGGCGGCGTCGGCAACGGTGCCTCCGGCTCGAACGGTGTCGCTTCGGCGGTCCGCGCGGCCGACGGCGCGATCGGTTACCTCGAGTCCTCGTACGTCAAGGACGGCATCACCGCGGCCAAGATCGACAGCGGCTCCGGCGCGGTCGAGCTGAACCCGACGAACGTGGCCAAGGCGCTCGACGCCGCGGTCTTCAAGACCCCCGGCAGCAACGACCTGGCGATGGACCTGGACAAGATCTACGCCGCCAACACCCCGGGTGCGTACCCGCTGCTGCTGACGACGTACGAGATCGTCTGCTCGAAGGGTTACGACGCCGACACCACCAAGGCGATCAAGGCGTTCATGACCTCCTCGGCCACCACCGCCCAGCAGCCGATCGCGGACAAGGGCTTCGTGCCGCTGCCGCAGAGCCTGCAGGACAAGGTGCTCACGGCGATCAGCGCCATCTCGTAACACCGCAGTAAGCAGAACAAAGGGTTGGACCAAAGAAAAACCCGATGAGCGAGCCAACCTCGACGCGGACGCCCGCCGGACACCCCGGTGGGCGTCCGTTGTCGTCTCTATACCCCCGGAGGCCACGATTTCGGCGCAACCAGTGACCACGAGCCGAACGAAGGTGCGGCCGGGAGACCGCATCTTCAAGAACCTGACCACGGGCGCGGGTGTGTTCGTGGTCGCGCTGATCGGCCTGATCGGCTTGTTCCTGCTGATCCAGGCGATCCCGGCGCTGAAAGCCGACCAGGTGAACTTCCTGTTCTCCAACACCTGGGACACGTCCGACCCGAACAACCTCAAGTTCGGCATCCGTGACCTCTTCCTGGTCACGGTCTACATCTCCCTGGTGGCGCTGATCATCGCGATGCCGATTTCCCTGGGTATCGCGCTGTTCCTGACGCAGTACGCGCCGCGGCGGCTGGCCCGCCCGTTCGCCTACGTCATCGATCTGCTCGCCGCCGTGCCGTCGATCATCTTCGGCCTGTGGGGCATCCTCGTGCTCGCGCCGCAGCTCGCGCCGGTCGCGCAGTGGATCAACGAGACGCTCGGCTTCATCCCGATCTTCGGCAAGGGCAACGTGTTCCCGAACTACTCGGGCACGATCTTCACCGCGGGCGTGGTGGTCGCGGTGATGGTGCTGCCGATCATCACGTCGCTCTCGCGCGAGGTCTTCGAGCGCACGCCGACCACCCACGTCGAGGGCGCGCTCGCGCTGGGCGCCACGCGCTGGGAGGTCATCCGCACCACGGTGCTGCCCTTCGGCAAGGCGGGCTACATCGGCGCGTCCATGCTCGGTCTCGGCCGGGCGCTGGGTGAGACCATCGCGATCGCGGTGATCCTGTTCATCCCGCGCGGCGGGCATTTCGACTGGACCATCTTCGACGGTGGCGCCACGTTCGCCTCGCAGATCGCGGCGAACTACTCCGAGTTCAACAACCCCACGTCGGCCGGCGCCTACATCGCGGCGGGCCTGGTGCTGTTCGTGCTCACGTTCCTGGTGAACTTCGCGGCGCGCGCGGTCATCGGCAAGAAGAAGGGTGACTGAGCCATGACGAGCACTCTTTCCGACACCGACCGCCCCGCGCTCACCCCGGCCTTCCAGAAGGTCAGCGCCAAGCGCAAGCTCAAGAACGCCGTCGCGACCGGGCTGGTCTGGCTGTCGTTCCTGATCGCGCTCGTCCCGCTGGTCTGGGTGCTGTACACGGTGATCGCGAACGGCATCAAGCGCGTCCCGTTCACCAACTGGTGGTCCGAGGACTTCGGTTCGGTGCTGTCCGACGAGGTCGGCGGCGGCGTGCTGCACGCCATCATCGGCACACTGGAGCAGGGCCTGATCTGCGCGATCATCGCGGTGCCGATCGGCCTGCTGACGGCCATCTACCTCGTCGAGTACGGCCGCGGCGCCAGGCTCGCGAGGATCACCACGTTCATGGTGGACATCCTTTCCGGTGTCCCCTCGATCGTGGCCGCGCTGTTCATCTACGCGCTCTGGATCACCACGCTCGGCCTGCCGCGCAGCGGTTTCGCGGTGTCGCTGGCCTTGGTGCTGCTGATGATCCCGGTCGTGGTCCGCTCGGCGGAGGAGATGCTGCAGATCGTCCCGGACGACCTGCGCGAAGCCTCGTACGCGCTGGGTGTGCCGAAGTGGAAGACGATCATGCGGGTGGTGCTGCCGACCGCGCTTTCCGGCATCATCTCCGGCGTCACGATGGCGCTGGCCCGCGTGATGGGCGAGACCGCCCCGCTGCTCGTGCTGGTGGGTTACTCGGCCTACGTCAACTGGGACGTCTTCCACAATGAACAGGCCTCGCTGCCGTTGCTGATGAACAACGAACGCGCCACGAACACGATGGAGCCCGGTAGCGTCGGTTTCGACCGCATCTGGGGTGCGGCGCTGACCCTGGTCCTCATCATCGCAGTGATCAACCTCCTCGCCACGCTCGTCGCCCGCGTGGTCGCACCGAAGAAGAAGTGAGCTGGCATGGCTAAGCGAATCGACGTCAAGGACCTCGACATCTACTACGGCAAGTTCCACGCCGTGGACAGCGTCACGTTGTCGGTGCCGCCGCGGAACGTCACGGCGTTCATCGGGCCGTCCGGCTGCGGCAAGTCCACGGTGCTGCGCACGCTCAACCGGATGCACGAAGTCATCCCTGGCGCCCGCGTGGACGGCGACGTCCTGCTGGACGGGGAGAACATCTACGCGTCCAATGTGGACCCGGTGCAGGTGCGCCGGACCATCGGCATGGTGTTCCAGCGCCCCAACCCGTTCCCCACGATGTCCATCAAGGACAACGTGGTCGCGGGGCTGAAACTGGCAGGCAGCAAGAACAAGAAGCAGCTCGACGAGATCGCCGAGCGGGCGCTGCGCGGGGCGAACCTCTGGACGGAGGTCAAGGACCGGCTGAACAAGCCGGGCGGCGGCCTCTCCGGCGGGCAGCAGCAGCGGCTGTGCATCGCGCGCGCCATCGCGGTGCGCCCGGACGTGCTGCTGATGGACGAGCCCTGTTCGGCTCTGGACCCGATCTCCACGCTGGCGATCGAGGACCTGATCGGTGAGCTGAAGAAGGACTACACGATCGTCATCGTCACCCACAACATGCAGCAGGCGGCGCGGGTTTCGGACCAGACGGCGTTCTTCAACCTCGCCGGCGTCGGCCAGCCCGGCAGGCTCGTCGAGCTGAACGACACGGAGAAGATCTTCTCCAACCCCAACGAAAAGGCCACCGAGGACTACATCTCGGGCCGCTTCGGCTGAGACGTTCCTCTCCACGGAAGGCCGGTCTCCCTGGTGGGGGCCGGCCTTCCGGCTCGAGGGGCGGAAAACCGGTCGGAACTTGTCGGCACCACCCGTTACCTTCGGGATGTGGTTTCGGTGAACGTCGACGAGTTCGGAGGGCGGCTGCCGCGGCCGCGGGCGCTGGCACTGGCGGGGCGTGTGCTGGGGGCGATCCCACCGCCGCTGCAGGTGCTGGTGGGGATCGTCAGCGTGCAGGTCGGCGCTTCGCTGGCCAAACAGCTCTTCGCGGTCGCCGGCGCGGCGGGCACGGTTTCGCTGCGCCTGTTCTTCGCCGCGGTGGTGTTGCTGCTCGTCTGGCGCCCCACGCTGCGCCTCGGGCGCCGGGCGTGGCCGGTGGTGCTGGGCTACGGGATCGTGCTCGGCGGCATGAATCTCCTGTTCTACCAAGCACTCGCGCGGATCCCGCAGGGCATCGCGGTCACCATCGAGTTCCTCGGGCCGCTGACGGTGGCGCTCGCCGGCTCGCGCCGTCTGCTCGACGCGTTGTGGGCGGTACTCGCCGCGGGCGGGGTCGTGCTGCTCACCGAAAGCCGCGGCGATCTGTCCGTGGCGGGCATGTTGTTCGCGCTGGGCGCCGGAATCTGCTGGGGGCTCTACATCCTGCTCGGTGCCGCGCTGGGGGACAGGACGTCGGAGGGCAGCGGTCTCGCCGTCGCGATGGCGGTCGCGGCGATGGTCGCGATGCCGGTGGGGGTCGTCGAGTCGGGCACCCAGCTGCTCTCGCCGTGGATCCTGATCATCGGGCTGGCTGTGGCGTTGCTCTCCTCGGTCATCCCGTACTCGCTGGAGCTGGAGGCGCTGCGCAAGATCCCGCCGCGCGTGTTCGGGGTGCTGATGAGCCTCGAGCCCGCGGTCGGTGCGCTGGCCGGGCTCGTGGTGCTGCACGAGTCGCTGCACCCGATGCAGTGGCTGGCGTTGTGCTGCGTCGTGGCCGCCTCCATCGGCGCCACCCGCTCGGCGCGGCCGGAGTCCTGACCAGCTTCGATAGGCTGGCAGGGTGACGGTGCTCGACGACCAGCCCCAGGCGCTCCTGCAGGATCTCGGCCGTGAACTGATGGTCTACAAGTTCGCGGTCGAGGAGCTGCTGACGAAGCTGCGAATCCTGTCCGAGGAGTTCGACTTCGCGCACCAGCACGATCCGATCGAGCACATCACCAGCCGTGTGAAGCAGCCGAAGGCGATCATGCAGAAGCTGCGGCGCAAGGGCATCGAGCCGAGTATCGAAGCGGTCCGCGAGGAGATCGAGGACGTGGCGGGCATCCGCGTGGTCTGCCCGTTCGTGCCGGACGTGTACATGGTGGCCGGGATGCTGGGCCGCCAGGACGACGTCGAGATCGTCAAGACCAAGGACTACATCGACGAGCCCAAGCCCAACGGCTACCGCAGCCTGCACCTGATCGTGCGGATCCCGGTGTTCCTGTCCGACCGGGTGGAGAAGGTCAAGGTGGAGATCCAGATGCGCACGATCGCGATGGATTTCTGGGCCGCCGTGGAGCACAAGCTGTTCTACAAGTACGACGGCGAAGCCCCCGCGGACTTCGGTACCGAGCTGAGGGCGGCCGCGGCGACGGCGGCCGACCTCGACACCCGGATGACGGCGCTACACCGCCGGAGTCAGATGTCCTCGTCCGCGCCGTAGCCCGGCATCTTGCCGGTGGACACGAAGACCATCCGCTTCGCGACCGAGACGGCGTGGTCGGCGTAGCGCTCGTAGAACCGGCCCAGCAGGGTCACGTCGACCGCGGCCGGGACACCGAACTCCCAGTCCTTGGCCATGATCACGCTGAACAGGTGGCGGTGGATCTCGTCGACCTGGTCGTCCTCCGCCTCGAGCGAACGGGCGGCCTCGACGTCCTTGGACTTGATGACCTCTTCGGTGCGCAGCGCCAGCCGCACGACCGCCTCGCCCATCTCCGCGAAGTACGGCCGGACCGGCACCGGCAGCGCGTTGTCCGGGTGCCTGCGGCGAGCCGCTTTCGCCACGTGCAGGGCGAGGTCGCCCATGCGCTCCAGGCTTTCCGCGGCGTGGATGACGGCGAGCACGGTGCGCAGGTCGGTGGCGACGGGTGCCTGCAGCGCCAGCAACGCATAAGCCTGCTCTTCGCACTCGGCGCGCGCGTCGTCGATCACCGCGTCGCCACCGATCACCTGCTCCGCGAGGGACAGGTCGGCGTTGAGCAAGGCCTTGGTGGCCTTCTCCATCGCGTTGGCGACCTGGACCGACATGTTCGCCAGGTTGCCGGCCAGCTCTTCGAGTTCGACGTGGTATTGCTCGCGCATGGCCACACTTTACGGTCCCGGCCAGGCGAACACGGCATCGCGGAGTGAACCCCGAGTGAACCCGGGCTAACGAATGCTACTGCTCGGACTTGCCTGCCGAGCTGGGCGTAGCGCCGTCGGCGCTGTTCGTAGGAGTGGTCGACTCCGGGGTACTGCCCGGTAACGCGGTGTTGTCGATGAGCGCCTGGAAGACCGCCTTCGCCTTCGAGTCCAGCAGCACCTCGTTGCCGCGGCTGTTGGACTCGCCGGTGGTGGGCACGGTCATGAAGTTGACCTTGCTCGGGTCCAGGCCCTTCATCGACTGCGCGAGCGTGAGCATCTGGTCCACGCCGATGTTGTCGCCGAAGGTGGCCTTCGCGAACGCGGTGACGAAACCGGAGAGCTGACCGGGGTTGGTCAGCACGCCGTGGGACATCACCTTCGTCATGAGCGAGCTGATGAACTCCTGCTGGCGTTTGATCCGGCCGTAGTCGGAGGTGACGTCGCCGACGACGTGGCGCGCGCGCACGTAGCTGAGCGCCTGGTCGCCGGAGATCGTCACGTCGCCGGTCTGCGAGATCACCATGCCCAGGACGGTGTCCTTGATCGGGGAGTCGACGTGCACGGTTACGCCGCCGACGGCGTCCACCATGTCCTTGAAGCCGCTGAAGTCGATGCCGACGAAGTGGTTGATCCGCATCCCGGTCAGCTGCTGCACCCATTTCGTGAGGCAGCGCGGGCCGCCGATCGCGTAGGCGGTGTTGAGCTTGACCTTGCTGGCGCCGGGGACGACCTCGTCGCTGTAGTCGTTGGCCGCGGAGTCGAAGCGGTTGCAGTCGGGCCGCGTGATCTCGAGGTCACGCGGGAACGAGATGACGACCGCGCGCTGCCGGTCGGCCGGGATGTGCGCCAGCATCACGGTGTCCGAGCGGGCGCCCTCGACGTCGTCCGCGCTGCCGACGTTCTCCTCGGCCGTCGAGCCCGCCCGGGTGTCGGAGCCCGCGATGAGGAAGTTCTCGTCGCCAGTCTGCGCGGTGGCGTCCTGGATGTCGGAGGAGTTTTCGTCCAGCGCGGCGATTTCGGTGAACTTGCTGTTGAACCAGGTCTTCGTGCCCCAGGCCGCGCCGGTGGTCAGGAAGACCAGTCCGGCGAGCACCGCGGCGGCGATCCGCCAGCTGAGGATGGAACGCCTCGTGCGGCGTTCTTTCTTTTCCTGCAAGCGAGTCTGCGGTGCGGGCTCGTCGGGCGAGGTGACCGTGCGGGTCGGCTCGGCGGCCTCGCTCTTGATCGCGCGGTAGAACGCGGTGCGCGTCTGCTCGAACAACGCCACCGGCCGCGCGGCGAGTTTTTCCAGCTTCTGCTTGCGTTTCGCTTCCTCCGCGGCGAATTCGTCGTGCGCGGCGGAGAAACGGGCGAGCGTGTGGTCGATCTTGCGGCGCACCTTGGTGCTGTCGTCGATCGGCTCGAACTCGTCGGTCATCGTCAGCCGGTCTTCCGGCGTGACGGGACGGCGCGGCCGCGGCCTGGGTCGGCCGGGAGCGGCGGCTCGCGGCGCTTCGGGAGCGGACGGCGCTTCGGCCGCGGGCGGCTCGGAAGCGCGGTTCGCCTCGGGAGGCATCGGCGCCTCGGCCGGACGACGCGCTTCCGGTGGCTTGGGCGGCTCGGCTGGGCGACGCGCCTCGGGCGGCATGGGCGGTTCAAGCGTGCGGCGCACGTCGGACGGCGCTGGCGGTTCCGTCGCGCGGCGCGGCTCTGGCGGGGGCTCGGGAGCGCGACGCGCTTCGGGAGGCAGCGGCGGCTCAGCCGGGCGACGCGCTTCCGGCGGCACCGGCGGCTCAGCCCGGCGTGACTCGACCGGCGGCTCAGGCGCGCGACGCGCTTCCGGCGGAAGCGGCGGCTCAGCCGGGCGGCGCGCCTCGGGGGGCATCGGTGGCTCGGGAGCGCGGCGCGGCGCGGCCGGTGGGGGCGCCGGGGCACGGCGCGCTTCCGGGGGCATCGGCGGTTCCGGCGCCCGGCGCGGCTCAGCCGGCGGCTGCATCGGAGGTTGCGGGGGCGGCTCGGATGCGTGCCGCGGCTCGGCCGGCGACGGCTTCATCGGCTCCGAGTGCCGGGGGGAGCCGAGCGCGGACGGCGGCTCCTGCCCGCGGCGCACTTCCGGCGGATCGAAGACCGGGGGCCGCGCGGGCGGCGGGACCGGGCGCGCGGGCGGGCGTCCGGCGGGTGGCTGCGGCGGAGGCGTCCGCCGCGCCGGCGGGTCCGGTTTCACCCGGGGCGGCGGGGCCTGTCTGTTCCCTGCCGGGGGCAGCGAGGGATGCGGATCCTTCGGGCCGCGCTCGTGCGACGACGGCCCCGGCGCACCGTTCCCGGCCTCGAAGTTCGGGCGGATCCCGGTGTGCTGCGCGAGCACGTCGGAGACGCTGATCCCACCGTGGGTGTCGATGGAGCGACGGCGGCGAGCACGCGGTGAACCGCTACTGCCACGGGAACCGGGGCCGGCGTTGGGATCGTCTGGCACCCGGTCTCCTCTCAGTCGCTAGGGCCGCGGGTTCCCGCCGCCACAGTGTTGATCGCCAGGGCGGCGAGCATCGTTATCGTACGGATACTTCCAGTTCCTGACGACACCCTCCCGGCACTTTTTTCACGCAGAGTGCGAGAAGTCGACATGGGCGCGACAAACCGGGTGAAGCGAACGGCGCTATTCAGCGCCAATGCCGCGAAAAAACTACGGACAGTACTCAATAACGCTGCTGTCCGGCCAGCCGCGATAGGCAACGCGATTGCGTCCGGCACGTTTCGCGGCGTATAGGAGGTGGTCCGCTTCCAGGACCTGCCGCCTATCCCCGAAAGCGCTTTCCGCCTCGTACGCGAGCCCGGCGCTGATGGTTACCGAAAGCCCCGGCCACAGTGTTGACCAGGGGTGTTCCGCGATTCGGGCGCGGGCCCGCTCGGCCACTCGGACCGCGTCCGCCTGCTGAACCGCCGGTAACACCAGCATGAACTCCTCGCCACCGTAGCGTGCGCAGAATCCGAGCTGCGGGAGGCCTTCCCGGAGCAGCATCGCGACCCGCCGGAGCACCTGATCGCCGGCCAGGTGACCGAACGTGTCGTTGACGTTCTTGAAGAGGTCGATATCCACGAGCGCGACGGCGAGAGACCCCCGTTCCGCGCCGCACAGGTCGTCGAGCCGCCTGTCCAGGTATCGGCGGTTGTACACGGTGGTGACAGCGTCGAGCAGGCTCTCCTCCAGCGCCTTCGCGCGCTCACGGCGCAGCCTGTCGACCTCACGGCGGAACTGGTCCGGGACGGGCGGCGGCTGCGCCCGCTGCAACTCGATCGCCGCGCGCAGGTGTTCGTACGCTCCACGCCAGTCGCCACGCGAAGCGAGCACGTCGGCCATGGACTCGTGCACGGCGGCGTCTTCGGGCACGACCTGCTTCGCCGACACGGTCTCCACCTCCGTCACCCAGTTCTTGTCGTCTACTAAGACGTGTGGCTTGAGCGATGAGTACGACCAAATACGAATATCGCTCAACCGGACGACGACAGATAGCTCTGCGTGGTCGAAAACGTGTGCCGCGGGCCAGGTTTCTGTCACTCACTGACCCGAACGTCTGACCGCCGCGACTGACCGCGGCCGAGTTCTGCAGGTGAAACCGTTGTCCTAAAAGGAAGTTGCCGGGCGAGTGCGACTACAGCCGGGCACCGCCAAAAGTAATTGAACAGAAATCAAGAAAGGCCGGAATCGAATGCCGCGCGTAACTTGACCGGAGCTTTACGGCGCCAGGATTCGGTGACCAGTTCGGCCAACCGGGTGCGGTCGATGTGCGCCAGGTCAACCAGAATGGCGCCATATCCGTCGTAATGCGGGGTGGTGAAGAACGCCGGGTCGCCCGATGCGAGCAACGCCGCCTTTTCGCTCTGGTCGCACATCAGCACCAGCCCGCCTTCGGCTTCGGTGCGCAGCCGGGCGAAACCCTTGCCTGCCACCTTCAGCCCCGGAGTGCGATACCAGGTCGATTCCTCGACTTCGGGCAGTTCGGTGCCGATGGCCACCACGTCTTCCCAGGTCTGCATGCGGCCCATTGTCGGCGGGCCGCATGCAGAACCGCTTGGTGAAATGGGAACTACGCGACCACGGTGATGCGGTCCGCCGGCGGCGGCGCGATACCGGGGTGCGCGCCGAGATAAGCGACCAGCGCGTCGAGGTCCACCGGCCCGCCGGAAAGATCGGTGCCCTTGGTGAACTCGGTGAACCCGTCCCCGCCCGCGGCGAGGAAGTTGTTCACCGAAACCCGGTAGCTCGCGTTCGGGTCGACGGCGGTGCCGTTGACGGTGATGCCCGAGACCTTCGAACCGGCAGGCGCGGACGCCGAATAGGTGTAGTGCAGCGTCGAGGAGATCTGCAGGATCTTCGTCCCGCTCGCGCTCCACTGCTGTTCCAGCACGTTCTTCAGGTTCGCCCCGGTGAGCGTGATGGTCTGCATGATGTTCGAGAACGGCTGGACGGTGAACGCCTCGCCGTAGGTCACCACACCGTCGCCCTCACCGGCGGGCGAAGACGCGTACGTGAGGTCCGCGCGGATACCGCCGGGGTTGGTGATCGCGATCTGCGCGTTGTTCGACGTCGTGGACTCCAGCTGCGCGTCGGCGATCACGTCGCCCAGCGCGGACTCGCCGGAGACCGCCCCGGCCGCCTTGAGGTCCGCGGTGATGGTGCCGACCTGTTTGCCGGCGATCGGCGCCGATTCCGTGACGGCCTTGTCGACCAGCTTCGCCACCGCCGGATCGGGCGTGACGTCCCGGGTCACCACTACGTTGTGCGCGGTCGAGGCCGACCGCACCACGTCGCGCGTCCTGGTGTCGATCTTCAGGTCGGCGACCGAGAGCAGCCTGCCGAAGGACGCGCCCTGGATCAGCGTGCGCGGGTTGCCCGCGGGGTCGGCGACCGTGCAGTTGTACTGCTGGTGGCTGTGCCCGCTGAAGATCAGGTCCACGCTGGCGGAGACCTTCTTCGCGATCTCGGTCGCCGGGCCGGGCGTGACCTTGCAGTCGTCGGGCCCGCCGCCTTCGGTGCTGTCACCCTGGTGCAGCAAGACGACCTGCGATTTGATGCCGAGCTTGTCCAGCCAGCCGGAGGTGCGGTTGATCGCCTCGACCTCGTCGCCGAACTTCAGCCCCTCGATCGCGCTCGGGGTGACGACAGTGGGCAGGTCCTTGAGCGTCGCGCCGATGATCCCGATCGGCACCCCGCCGGAGATCTTGACCGTGAACGGCAGCAGCGCGGGCAGTCCGTTGTCGAAGGAGACGTTGCTGCCGAGGATCGGGAAGTTCGCGCCGCGGTAGGAATCTTCGAACTGGCAGCCGTCGGTCGGGTGGCAGCCGCCGAACTGCATGCGCCGCAGTTCCTGGTAGCCCTCGTCGAGCTCGTGGTTGCCGACGACGGACGCCTGCACGCCGATCTCGTTGAGGACGTCCATGGTCGGCTCGTCGTGGAACAACGCGGAGCTGAGCGGCGAAGCGCCCACGTTGTCCCCGGCGGAAAGGACGATCGAGTTGCGCACCTGCGACTCGAGCTGCTTCACATGCGTCGCGAGGTACGCGGCCCCGCCGGCGTTCACCGTGCTGCCGTCGGGAAGCGTGACGCGACCGGACGAGCCGGCCGGCGGTTCGAGGTTGCCGTGCAGGTCGTTGAAGGCGATCAGGCGGACGTCGGTGGTCGGGTCACTGCGCTGCGCGGACGCCGGGGCCGTCCCGGCCGCGACAGCCGCGAGTACCGCGGCGGTGACCGCGAGCGCGCGTCTTGAGAACGTCATTTTTCCTCCGATAGGGCGCATTCCGCCCTCGGATCTTGCCGTCGGCGCGAGGGGGCCACCAGCGCCGAAAGGTGGAAGCTGGGTGAACCTCGGATGATCGGCCACACGGCCGATGCGCTCCGGCTCTTCGACCGATCCGCGCACGCGGGCCCCGGCCGTAGCTTCGGGGTATGACGACAGCGCAGGTCACGGCACTGCGGACCGGACTACTCGCCTTCATCGCGATCTGGGGCACCCTGCTCTTCCCCCAGCTCATCGTGCAGTGGGCACGGTTCGGCAGGCTCGTGCCGCGACGCATCGTCTCGACAGCGGCGGTGCTCGGCTACGCGTGCCTGGCGCTGTCGATGGTGTTCCTGCCGGTGCCCGGCCCCGGCACGAGGCAGCTGGCCCAGACCATCCAGCTGGTGCCGTTCCAGTGGATCACCGACGTGCGCACCGACATGACCGGCTCCGGCCTGCTCAGCGCGCTGACGACGACGGCGTTCGAGCAGATGGCCTTGAACGTGCTGCTGTTCGTGCCGCTGGGCCTCTTCGCGCGGCTGTTGTGGCGCCGCGGCCTCATCGGCACGACGCTGCTCGGGTTCGTCTGCGCGCTGGCCATCGAGCTGACGCAGCTGACCGCGAACTGGGGCACCGCGCCGTTCCAGTACCGGATCTTCGACGTGGACGACCTGATCACCAACACGACGGGCGCGGCGCTCGGCTGGATCGCCGGCGCCCTGTTCCTGGCGCTGCGGGCTTCGAAGGCGCCCGCTTCAGCTGTCGGCGCGAAGGCGAGCCGCGGCGAGCGGATCGACCTCACCGAGACGCGATAGGCGAGCGGCTCTCTGCACGGCCTGTCGCCGGGCTGTTCGCCGGTCCTCCCAGATGACCGTGGCCGTGGCCGCGATCAGGATCAGCAGTACCAGGCCGAGGACGATCGCGAATTCCACGCGCGCCTCCCTTGGCGTCGTCCTTGTGTGGCAGATCACACACAGTACGCCCCTGGTGTGCGTTTTGCCACCTTCGGCCGGACCGCGGCACAGCGCGGCTACGATCGCGCTGCTCATGACCTCTTTCCGGCCCACGAAGGACCAGCTCGCCGCCGCGGCGGGCCGGCACATCCCGGACGTGCTGGCGCCCGGGCTGCGGGTGCTGTTCTGCGGCATCAACCCCGGGCTCTATTCCGCTGCGACCGGCCACCACTTCGCCCGTCCCGGCAACAGGTTCTGGCCCGCGCTGTACGCCGGCGGCTTCACCCCGCGCCTGCTGCACCCGAGTGAACAAGAGCAGTTGCTCGAGTACGGGCTCGGCATCACGAACATCGCCCCGCGGGCGACCGCCCGAGCGGATGAACTCACCGCGGCGGAACTCCGCGAGGGCGGCGAACAGCTGACCGCGAAGGTCCGGAAACACCGCCCGCGCTGCCTGGCGATCGTCGGCATCACCGCTTACCGGATCGCGTTCTCCTCACCGAAAGCCACCATCGGTCGGCAGATCGTTTCGATTGGCGAAACAGCGGTATGGGTGTTACCCAATCCCAGTGGGCTCAACGCCCATTGGACACCCACGACCCTCGCCGCGGAGTTCGCCGAACTGCGTGAGCGGTTCTACTCAGAGTAGTCCTCAACTCGGCTGGGTGAACCCGCGTCACACCCGCCGTTCGGCCGACTCCCACAATGGACGAGTAGTCATGCCTGGCCGGTCCCAGCAGGGGGGATCGGGTTGCGTATCGGCTGTGCCGGGTCGGGCCGTCGAGGGGGCGGTCCGGCCGGGCGCGGTGCGCAGCCAGGCATTGACCATGCGGATACGGAGTTCGTGATGACGCGCAGTAACGAGCCCATTCGGGCACCACAGGGCTCGCCCCCGATCCGCAGCCTGGGAGTCGCAGTCGTCGATCCACTGCCGTTCTATCGCGAGGGATTGTCGTCGATGGTCACCCGGACCACCGGGCTGCACTGGGCAGGGCACGCCGGAAATCCGCACGCGGCGCTGCAGCTGGCCGAGCAGGTGCACCCCGACGTGATACTGGTGGACTCGGGCATCGACCCCCACGGTCATCTGGCGAAACTGCTGGTCACCGGCGATCCGGCGGCACTGGTGATCATGCTGGTGCGCGATTCGCACCGCACCCCGGCGTTCTTGCAGGGCATCCTCCTGGCCGGGGCGCACGGCGCGCTCCCGCGCTCGGCCGAGCCGCGCCGGCTGATCGAGGCGATCCGCCGCACCCAGCTCGACCGCCGCTACCTCGATCCGGTGCTGGCGCCGCTGGCCGGGCCGCAGCGCCAGGGCCTGCGGCCGGGCGACTCGATGGTCGCCGCGCGCCGCCCGCGGATGCCGCTGTCCCGCCGCGAATACCAGGTGCTGCAGCTGGTCGCGGAAGGGTTGGAGAACGCGGCGATCGCGAAACTGCTCTACCTCTCCGTGGAGACCGTGCGCACGCACGTGAAGAGCATCCTGCGCAAGCTTTCCGCCCGGGACCGCACACACGCGGTCACCATCGCGTTCCGCAACGGGATCCTGATCGCACAGCCTGACGACACCCCCGAGAACAACACCCCGACCTCCGGTGCGGCGCCTACTTCGAGTGGCATGGCGGAGTACCGCGCCCGCTGAACAGGGCGATCTTTGAGTCACATCCGGATGGTTTCGCTTGCCGTGGTTACCGGCAGGTAATATCCTGATGTTACCGGCCAGTAGGGGACCAGCATGCGCCCAGCCGGAAGACTCGATACCCAACGGAGCGACGAATGGGCCACTACAAGAGCAATGTCCGAGACCTGGAGTTCAACCTCTTCGAGGTGCTCGGCGTCCAGAACCGCCTCGGCAAGGGCGTACTCGCGGACTCCGACGAGGAGACCGCGCGCGGCGCGCTGTCCGAACTGAACAACCTGGCCGTCGGCCCGCTCGCGGAGTCCTTCGCCGACGCGGACCGCAACCCGCCGGTCTACGACCCGAAGACGTTCTCGGCGAAGCTGCCCGAGTCGTTCAAGAAGAGCTACCAGCAGCTCTGGGACGGCGAGTGGTGGCGGCTCGGGCTGACCAACGACCTCGGCGGCCTCGGCCTGCCGCCCACCGTGCAGTGGGCCGCTTCCGAGCTGATCCTCGGTGCGAACCCCGCGCTGTTCATGTACCTCGCGGGCCCGAACTTCGCGATGATCCTCGACCGCAACGGCAACGAGGAGCAGAAGCGCTGGGCGCGGATCATGATCGACCGCGCCTGGGGCGCCACGATGGTGCTCACCGAGCCGGACGCCGGTTCGGACGTCGGCGCCGGTCGCACCAAGGCCGTGCAGCAGGCGGACGGCACCTGGCACATCGACGGGGTGAAGCGGTTCATCACCTCCGGCGACCAGGACATGACCGAGAACATCATGCACCTCGTGCTGGCCCGCCCCGAGGGCGCGAAGCCGGGCACGAAGGGCCTTTCGCTGTTCCTGGTCCCCAAGTTCCACTTCGACACGAACACCGGTGAGCTCGGCGAGCGCAACGGCGCCTTCGTCACCAACGTCGAGCACAAGATGGGCCTCAAGGTCTCCACCACCACCGAGCTGACCTTCGGCCAGCACGGCATCCCGGCGGTGGGCTGGCTGCTCGGCGACGTGCACGACGGCATCGCGCAGATGTTCCAGGTCATCGAATACGCCCGGATGATGGTGGGCACCAAGGCCATCGCGACGCTGTCGACCGGTTACCTGAACGCGCTGGAGTACGCCAAGGAGCGCGTGCAGGGCGCGGACCTGACGCAGATGCTCGACAAGACGGCCCCGCGGGTCACCATCACGCACCACCCCGACGTGCGCCGTTCGCTGATGCTGCAGAAGGCGTACGCCGAGGGCCTGCGCGCGGTGTACCTGTACACGGCGTCGTACCAGGACCAGATCTGGACGCAGGACGGCGACGAGGCGGCGCTGAAGCTGGCCGAGCGGGTCAACGACCTGCTGCTGCCGATCGTCAAGGGCGTCGGCTCCGAGCGCGCCACCGAGCAGCTCGTGCAGTCGCTGCAGACCCTCGGCGGCTCCGGCTTCCTGCAGGACTACCCCATCGAGCAGTACATCCGCGACGCGAAGATCGACTCGCTCTACGAGGGCACCACGGCCATCCAGTCGCAGGACTTCTTCTTCCGGAAGATCGTCCGCGACAAGGGACAGGCGCTGGCGCACATCGCGGGCGAGATCACCGCGTTCATCGAGTCCGAGGCTGGCAACGGCAGGCTGAAGAACGAGCGTCAGCTGCTGAAGCAGGCGCTCGAAGACGTGCAGGGCATGCTCGGCTCGATGATCGGCTACCTGACCGCCTCGCAGGAGGACGCGACCAACCTGTACAAGGTCGGCCAGCACACCGTCCGGCTGCTGATCTCGGCCGGTGACCTGCTCGTCGGCTGGCAGCTGCTGCGCCAGGCGGAGATCGCGCTGGGCAAGCTGGACGGCGCCTCGGCCAAGGACCAGGCGTTCTACCAGGGCAAGATCGCGGTCGCGTCGTTCTTCGCCAAGACCGTGCTGCCCGAGCTGACCGCGCGCCGCGCGATCGTCGAGGGCGCGGACAACGACCTCATGGAGGTTCCCGAGTCCGCTTTCTGATCGGCTTTTTCCTTGGGTGGTCCGTGCGGGGCGTCGTAATCCGGCGCCTCGCACGGCCGTTTTCAGGACCAGGCTGGGTAGTGCGGCGCGACTTCGGCGTAGCGCTCCTGCCACGCCGGCAGCGGCGCGCCGTCCAGATGTGCGGCCATCCGGTCGAAGAAGGCGTGCGTGCCGGGGATGAAACCCTTGGCGTTGCGCTCGGACAGGCCGCGGTGCGTGAAGGTCAGCAACGTGCCGTCGCCGTCTTCGGTGAGTTCGTACCGGACCACGCTCGCGCCGATGATCCGCTGGTTCCACTCGTGCTCGAAGACGTGCGGCGGCTCCCAGACCAGGATCTTCCCGGTCATCCGCTTCGCGTCGGGCGCGGCGGGCGGGTCGCTCGGGTCCATCTCGATCACGCCGTCGTCGATGGTGGTCTCGCCGAACCAGTGCACGCGCTCGGCGGGGTCGGTGATCGCCGCCCAGACCACGTCGACGGGATGGACGAGCCGTCGCCGGAAGGTGATCGTCGCGTACTCGCCGTCGAAGCTCAGGCTGCCGAGTTCGGTCATGCTCGTTTTCCTTTGCGGTCAAGGTGTTCGGTGAGCGCGTCGAGATGGCGCGGCCAGTACCGGCGGTACCGGGAGATCCACCCGTCGATCTCGCGCAGGCCGCCCGCGCGCAGCGCGTAGATCCGCCGCTGCCCGTCCGGCCGTACCTCGACCAGGCCGACCTCGCGCAGGATGCGCAGATGCCGGGAGACCGCGGGCTGGGTGAGCCCCGGCAGGCTCTCCACCAGCTCGCCGGCGGGTCGTTCGTGATCGGCGAGCAGGTCGAGCAGGGCACGGCGGTGCGGCTCCGCCACGGCCTCGAACACGTCCATGCGCAAAGTATTACAAGTCGCGTATATACGCGTCAACAAATATGATCGAAACCGGGTTTGGCCAGGGCGTACCGCGGTATCCCGTATTCGCCAGCGACATAAGGAGTTTCGATGACCATTACCGGAATCATCACGGCGATCATCGTTGGTTTGATCATTGGACTGCTGGGTCGCCTCGTGGCTCCCGGTAAGCAGTCCATCCCGATCTGGCTGACGCTCGTCGTCGGCATCATCGCGGCGTTCGTCGGCACGGCCATCGCGCGCGGGCTCGGCTACGCCGACACCAAGGGGTTCGACTGGCTGGAGCTGATCACGCAGGTGGTGCTCGCGGCCATCGGAGTCTCGATCGCCGCGGGAATGTACGGCAAGCGCAAGCTCACGCGCTGACCCCGGGCCGTTGCGAAGGCGGGGGCGGTGACCTGGTCACCGCCCCCGATTTTTCGTGCTCAGGCCCGGAAAGCCGCGCAGCCCACCGCGATGTAGGACTTCTGCGGGCTCCGCCAGTTCACCTCGGCCCACCGGTTGTCGGTGAGCTGCTTCTTGTCCGCGCCGACGCAGCTGTAGACGCCACCGGTGACGAACGGGCCGCACTGCACGTCGCCGACGTTGGTGCAGGTGGTGTAGTTGTCGCAGGTCAGCGTGCCGAGCAACGGCGAGCCGACATCGGTGCCGGCGCGCACGTTGAGTTTGCATTCGTTCTCCGGCGTCGCGTGCACCAGCGCGGGCGTCGCTTCCGCCGCGCCCGCCGTCGCCGGCGCCATCAGAACGGCCCCGGACATCCCGAGACCCACCGCGAGAACTCCGGCAGCCAACCGCTTTCTCAACTCACTACCTCCACTGACGAAGAGTTACGGACAGCGACCGACAGTAGCCGATCGACGTGCGGCGCGTCTGTCGCCAGATTGGGCGGATCATTCTTGACCGTCCAAAGTGGACACTCTGGCCGCGGCCACAACGCTCTCGGAATACCTGTACGTGAGCGACAATCGGCTCACCGAGCTGCCGGGCTCGTTGAAGCGGCTGGGAATGCTGCGTTACCTCGGCGCGACGGACAACCTGCTGAACCGGCTGCCGGAGCATCTCGGCGGGCTGGTTTCCTTGCGGGAGCTGCATCTGCGCGGCAACCAGCTGAGCGCTCTGCCGGATTCCGTGCGCGGGCTGGGTGAACTGCGGATGCTGAATCCGCGGGAGAACCTGCGGACCGAGCTGCCCGACGCGCTGCGCCGGTTGCCGCGGCTGCACACTCTGGATCTGCGCTGGAACAAACGACTGCGGCTGCCGGAGTCGCTCGGTGAGCTGGAGAAGCGGTGCTGCTACGTGCTGCTCTAGCAGAACACGATCGGCTGCGGGTCGTAGTGGACCGTGGTGCTGTCCCGCCGGACCTCGGCGCCGGAAGCCAGGTCGTAGACCACCCTGGTGTCCGTCGTGTCGAAACCCCACTGCCCGGGCGAAGGCGTGCAGCCCGGCGGAGAGGGTTGGAACGACGGCGGGGTGATACCGGTGCGCGGCCCCGTGCCGCTCTCCACACGGAATTGCTTGGTGCCCCACAACCGCACAGTCACCGTGGAGCCCGAGCTGTACGCCTGGATCGCGACGCCGCTGTTGAGGCTGTCGGTGAACTTCAGGTCGGCAGGCGAGCCGTCGTCGTGCAGCGCGATCGCGTCGCGGCCCGCGGGATAGCGGTCGAGGTAGTGCGAATGCGCCGTGTGCCCCGCGTCGGCGAGACCGGCGAAGTACGCCGCGTTGTACAACGTGGTGGCCAGCTGGGACGCTCCGCCGCCGCGCACCACCGGCCCGGTGCCGTCCTCGTTGGCCGGCGCGGGGCTGAACCCGGCGAAACCGTTGGCATAACTGGCAAGGCTGAACGTCTCGCCCGGCTTGAGCAGCACGCCGTTGATCCGCGCCGCGAGCGTTTGCGCGTTGTCCGCCGCGGGCCCGGACAGGTCGCCGGTGCTGAACTGGCCGACGATCTCCTTGACGCCAAGCGCATTCGCGTCGTCGGTGCTCAGCTTCGGTTTGCTCGTCTGGTACTGCACGGTGAGGTCGCGGCCGCTCGGCTGGGCGAGCAGAGCCAGCAGCGGTTTGAACGTGTTCGACCAGTCGATCTTGCGGGCGTCCTGGGAAGGCTGCACCGTCGGCGTGTCCCCGGCGAACACGATCCGCGCGTCCTGGCCCGGGGTTTCCGTGCTCGCCAAGGGAGTCTGCAGGCTTTGCCGCAGCTTCGCGGGATCCAGCCGGACTTCCAGCCCACCGCTGTCCTGAGCGGTGAACTGCATGGCGCCGGCGATCATCGACGGCTTCAGCACAGTGTCCGCGCCGTTGCCGTGCACGTTGACCGGGTTGGCGACCGCCGGGTTCACCAGGTTGTCCAGCGCCGCGTGCACCCCCGCCGAAGTGGCCTTCACCGGCGTGGTGGCGACGGGCAGCCGGACACCTGTCTTGTCCAGCCACCTGGTCTTGATGAGCTCGACCGCGGCCGGCACGTCGCTCATCGTCTGCCCGGCCCGCGGCTCGATCGCGTGCGCCGTCACGCCGCCGTCGGTGCCGGCGATCGGGGTGAAGCCGATGCTGCCCTCTGTCGGCGGATGGTCGAGCTGCCCGGTCGCGAGCGCGGTGACGGCCTGGGTCAGCGCGTCCGGGTCGGTCCTCGTGACGACATCGACCTGGCGTTTGGTGAAGAACGAGCGGATCCGGTCGAGCGGGTCGAGCGGCTGGTGACCGGCCTGCGCGAGGGTGGAGGACCAGTCGAGGCTGAGCCCGGACCGGACAGGATCGAGGGTGGTCTCGACATCGCCGGCATCGACCGGGATCGGTTCGGTGAGGCGGGGTTCGAGCTCGCGTCGGAGCTTCGTCTCGGCGTCGGCCCGGCTCATCCCGCCGACGTCCACGCCGGCCACGACGACCCCGCGCGGCACGTCGCCGGCACTGGACATCAGGTCGGCGGTGTACAGGATGACGCCGAGGATGAGCACCCCGCCGACGACCATCAGGATCTTGCCGATGACCCGCTTCGCGCGCGAGGTTTCGGTGGGCCCGCGGTCGCCGTCCAGCAGCTCGCCGACGAAGCCGTCTTCGGGGTTCGCGGGAAGGATCTCGGTGGGCTGTCCGAGGACGTGGTCGGTCCGGAAAGTGTCCGAGTCCCAGTCCGGCCAGTAGTGGTCCTCTCGCACCGCGCCCCTCCTCGCGAAGCTACAAGTACAGCCCCGTCCCGTGCTCCGTGCTCTCCTCGGAGGCCACGGCGTGGATGTCCCGCTCCCGCATCACCAGGTAGGCCTCGCCCTGCACCTCGACCTCGAACTGGTCATCCGGGTTGAACAGCACCCGGTCGGAGACTTTCACGTTCCGCACATTACTGCCTACCCCGAGTACATCGCCCCAAGCGAGTCGGCGCGCCACCTGCGCCGTTGCCGGGATGACGATGCCCCCGCTGCTGCGGCGCTCGCCCTCTTCCGGTGCCAGCCGAACCAGTACCCGGTCGTGCAGCATCTGGATCTCGAGTTTGGCGCCGGGCCCCGGCAAGGTGTTCGTCTCCGCCACGGAGGTAATGCTACGCACCCGAAAGAGTGGCCACAGGCTGACGCCGACTCTCCAGCGCGAACTCCTCCCGCCGCGTCACGCCCTCGCGGACGTGCATCCGCCGGACCGTCGATTGCAGGCCGGGGGCGGAAACCACGAGGTCGATGAACTGGTCGGGCAGACCGGTGATCGCGTACTCGCCATCGTCACCGGTGATCGCGCGGACGAGTTGCTGTCCCTTGCCATCGGTGACCGTGATGACCGCGCCGGGCAGGATCTCACCCGCGCGGGTGCGGACCACCCCGGTGACCATCGGCCGCTGCTGTCCGAAGTGGTGCTCGTGCGCGGGCAGGGCCGTGGGCCGCGGCATCTCGATCGCCGGGTCCTCGACCGGCGGCTCCTCGACGTCCACGGCGTTCTTTCGGTGCTGCCACAAGGCGTGGCCACCGATCAGCGCGACACCGACCAGCAGCCAGGCGCAGAGCACGAGTATCGGCCGCAGCACCCCGACGCCGTTGAAGTAGAAGATCCCGCGCAGCGCCTCGAGCAGGTTGCCCATCGGCATGAACGGGTGCAGCGCGCGGAAGAACCCGGGCACCATCTGGATCGGGATCGCGCCGCCACTGGAGGGCATGCTCAACAGCACGAACAGGCCCATCGCGACGCCGGGGAAGAACTGCTTGGCGAACGGCACGAGGCCGAACGACGTGAGGGAAATGCCGATGCTGAGCAGGAAAGCGAGCGGGATGGCCAGCGGGTTCGCCGGGATGACGTGCATCGCGACGCCGCCGATGAAGCCGATGACGCTCAGCGCCGCGCCCCAGCCGAGGAGAGTGAGGACCTTCGCGCGCCGGCTCAGCGTGACCGCCCGCAGCAGCATCATCACCACGACGTAGGACGGGATCGTCCACGCCAGCACCAGGTAGAACATGCCGGTGCCCATCGAGTCACCGCTCGCCGTCGGGGCCAGGTCCACGGCGTGCAGCGTGTGCCCGCTCTGCGCGGCGATCGGCGTGAACGTCTGGTTCAGCACCGTTTCGAGCATGTAGCCGTCGGCCTTGGCGACGTAGAGGGTGCCGGTGGCGGCGTCGTAGCCGGCTGTGGTGTCGCGGTCGAGCACAGCCTGCTGGGCGGCGTCGCCGCTCGCGACGGGCTCGATGGTGAACGAGCCGGGGCTCGCCTTGTCGAGCGCGGTCTGCAGCTGGGTGGCCGCGGCCGGGTCGGACACCGCGACCTCGACGTGGTGCGGCGTCGGGGAGTGGAAGGCGAGCAGGTAGCAGACCAGGAACCCGCAGGCGAAGAAGAGCGGGAACCACAGGGTTTCCGCGAGGGTGCGCACTGTCGAGGGCTTCTTCTCCGTCGCTGTCTCCGCCTGATCCGCCATACCTACTACGATACGCCTTTTTTGCAGGACTGCAAAAATGCAGTACTGTAAGAAGTATGACAGCGACGGGGCTGCGCGAGCGCAAGAAGGAAGCCACGCGGGAAGCGCTGCGGCACGCGGCCGTGACGCTCTACCGCAAGCACGGGCCGGGTTCGGTCACGGTGGAGGACATCTGCGCTAAGGCGGGCGTCTCACCACGGACCTTCTTCAACTACTTCGAGACCAAGGACGAAGCGGTCCTGTCACTCGACGTCAGCCCGACCGCGCTGCGGCAGCGGATCGTCGAGCGGCCGGCGGACGAGAGCCCGCTGACGGCCGTCCGTTCGGTCTTCGCCCAGCGGTTCGCGGACGTCACCAAGACCGAGACGTTCCGCGCGCGCACCATGCTGCTGCGCGAGCATCCCGAGCTGATGCCGCGGCTCGCGCACACCAACAAGGCCTTCGAAGAGGCCGTGGTCTGCGGGATCGCGGACCGGACCGGGCTCCCGCCGGGGGACATCTACGTGCGCACCACGGCCGCGGCGTCGTTCGTCGCGAACCGGGTGGCGCTCACGTGCTGGCAGCCGGACTCGGGCCCGGAGGAGTTGGTCGCCCTGCTGCATCAGGCGATGGACGTGCTGGAGCGGGGGCTTACGCCGTCCCCGCCAGGATGAGCTGCAGTTGCTTCGGCGCCTCGGGCGAAAGCTTCACCGGCACGCCCCAGTCCTGACGCGTCACCCGGCACACCGGGTGCTCGGCTTCGCCGTCGCAGCTCGCGGCCTGCGCCACGATCTGCAGCACGCCTTCGGCATGCCCCTCGGCGAGCTTGATCGTGCGGGTCAGGCTGGTGTCCGTGCCGCCGCCGTCGGCCAGCAGCTCGGGCGGTGAAGCGCTGATCTCGAGGCGAGTGGACGGCCCGAACCGGTCGTCGAGCTTTTCGCCTGGGGGCGGCGTGAACACCACCGAGAGTTCGACCTCGCCGGGCGCGAGCAGGCTTGGCGGACGGCGCACGGCGTGCGCGTCACCGGCCACGTGCTGGGTGCCGTCCGGCGCGAGCGGCAGCGCGTGCAGCCGGTTCGCGGCGGATTCCACGACGAGCAGGGCTTCGTCGGTGACCAGCAGGCCGGACGGCTCGGCCAGACCCTCGGCGAGCGTGTCGACCTCGCGGGTTTCCGGGTCGTAGCGGCGGATCGCGCCGTTGTAGGTATCGGCGATCGCGATCTTGCCGTCGGCCAGGACGGCCACGCCCAGCGGATGCTGCAGCAGCGCCTTGTCCGCTTCGCCGTCGCGGTGGCCGAAGGAGAACAGGTCGGTGCCGACGGCCGTGTGCACTTCGCCGTCCTCGATCCACCGCAGCGCGGAGGTTTCGGCGTCGGCGAGCCAAAGTCGCTTGCCCTGCACCGCGAAGCCGGAGGTCTGCGCGAAGAACGCTTCGCCGACCGCCCCGTCGCGGAGGCCCTCGACGGTGGTGCCCGCGAACCGGGAAACGGTCTGTTCGACCGGGTCGAACGCGCTCAGCGTGTGGTTGCCCGCCATCGCGATCACGACGGACCCGTTCCACCAGGCCACGTCCCACGGGCTCGTCAGGTCGATCTCGCGGGCCGGGCCGCCCGTGTCGCCGTCGCGCCACTGGTTCCCGGTACCGGCCACAGTGGACACTTCGCCGCTGCTCAGATCGATGCCGCGCAGCAGGTGACCGGCCGTGTCCGCGACGACGAGGTGGTAGCCGGCCTTGTCCGCGATTTCCTTCGGCAGCAAGGCAAGCCCGGACGGCTCGGCGAAACTGGCCACGTCGAACGCGCCGTCGGCGGAGCCGCGCGCACCAGACCCGAAGCGACGCACGACCGTCTCACCATCGGAGGCGAACTCGACGATCGAATGGTGCGCCGTGTCCGCGACGAGGATGCGCCCTTCGGCGGTGACCACGGCCTTGCTCGGGAAGCTGAGCTCGTCCTGGTGCTCCTCGGCGGGCACGTACGGGCTTCCGCCACGGCGCAGCGTGCCCTTCGCCTCGTGCCGCCGCACCAGATCCGCGATCACCCTGCGCAACGCCTCTGCGTGCCCCTCACCAGCGGCGACGTGCACGACGTACCCCTCCGGGTCGACGATCACGAGCGTCGGCCAGGCCTTCACCGCGTACTGCGACCACGTCTCCATGTCCGGGTCGTTGAGCACGGGGTGGTGCACCTCGTAGCGGCGTACGGCCGCCTCGATCGCGGCCTGCTCGCCCTCGTGCAGGAACTTCGGGGAGTGCACGCCGATCGTGACCAGCACGTCGGCGAACTCCTCCTCCAGCGGGCACAGCTCGTCGAGTACGTGCAGGCAGTTGATGCAGCCGGAGGTCCAGAAGTCCAGCAGCACGATGCGGCCGCGCAGCTCGGACAGCTCGATCCGCTTGCCGCCGGTGTTCAGCCACACGTCCCCGGACAGCCGGGGCGCACGCACTTTGGGTTGCGCAGAAGTCACGTCTTCGTTCAACGAGCCCCGAGATCGACCTTGTTCCCGGAGCCCGGCATGTGGAATTTCACAGTGACCCGACAGCGGCCCCGGCCCGGCCGGGAGCAAATCCGGCAACCCGCTCGTTGGTACGAGTATGGCTGTCTTCTTCCTGCTCTATGTGGTTGCCGAGGTGGCCGCCGTCTGGGCGGTGAGCTCGGCCATCGGTGTGCTCGGCACGCTGGGTCTGCTGATCGCGGGCGCTTTCCTCGGCTCGTGGCTGGCGCGCCGCGAGGGTGCCCGCGCGGCACGTTCGTTCATGGCCGCGGCGCGGTCCGGCAAGTCGCCGCAGGCCGAGGTGACCGACGGGATGCTGATCGGGTTCGGCGGGCTGCTGATCCTGGTGCCCGGGTTCCTCAGCGACATCGCCGGCCTGCTGATGCTGCTGCCGCCCACCCGCGGCGTGCTCCGCCGCGCATGGCTGCGCCGCGCCGAGCGCCGGATGATGAACCAGCCCGGCCGCGTGATCGTGGTGGACAGCGAAGTGGTCCCCGAGGACCGCAACCACCCGGTGATCGAAAGCCGCTAACCCGGTTTCGGCAGGTCGAAGTAGCTGGAAAACCGCACCGCGGGGGCGTACTCGCCCTTCACCCGCACCTTGCCGGTCACGAACATGGCCGCCACCGCCGCGTTTCCCGTTGCCATTCGGAAGAAATCGTCCGCCGCCACCGTGATGGTGGTATCCGGCTCGCGGCCCAGATCGGCACCGGACGCGCAGAGCCCGTCCTCGATCACCGTCTGGAAACGGTCGAATCCGCCGTCCCCGTCACCGTCGGAAAAGCGCCAGGTGACGACCACCGACGAGTACTTGGCCTTTTCCGGCAGGAAATGATCCGACATCCTCGAGAAAATCTCCTCGAGGAACACCCGCCGCAGCTCGGGATGCGCGGCCACCGCCTTGAGCTGCTCCTTCGACGCCCTGCGCACCACGTCGGCCAGCGTTTCGGTGGACAGTCCCCGCAATTCCACACCGGCCTCGACCTTACCCAGCATGTGCAGGGTTTCGAGCACGCTGATGAACTGATCCGGGCTCAGTTTGCCCAGGTCGATCCGGCGCGCCAGTGCGTCGATCACATCCGATGACACGTGACGCATTCTACTGTGCATCCCCTACGCGGTAGCGTTTGTGTGTGACCGACGAAGTGAAAGCCCCGCCGCCCCGCTCACGACGGCTGCCGAGAGCCGTGCGCGAGCGCCAGATCCTGGACGCCGCGGTCGAGGTGTTCTCACGGCACGGTTACCACTCGGCCTCGATGGACGAGATCTCCGATGTGGCCGGTGTTTCCAAGCCGATGATCTACTCCTACCTCGGTGCCAAAGAGGATCTGTTCGCCAAGTGCATCCGGCGCGAGGCGAACCGGCTGCTGGAGGCCGTGCGCACCGGGGTGCGCTCCGAACTCCCACCCGACATGCAGCTGTGGCACGGGTTGCGCGCGTTCTACCGCTTCGTCGCCGAGTACCGCGACTCGTGGACGGTGCTGCACCGCCAGGCCCTCACCGTCGGCGGCCAGTTCGCGAGCGAGATCAACCTGTTGCGCAGCAAGGCGATCGACATGGTCGCCGCGCTGGTGGTCACCGCGGGCACGAAGAAGGGGCTCGGCCAGGTGGCCGAGTTCTCCGGGCCCGCGCTCGCCGTCTCGCTCGTCGGTGCCGCGGAATCGCTTGCGGACTGGTGGCTGGACCATTCCGACGTCTCCGACGGCGTGCTCGCGTCGTGGCTGATGAACCTGGTCTGGCTCGGGTTCAACGACCTGGTCGAAGGGCAGGTCTGGCGGCCTAGCTGATCGTGCCCTCCAGGTGTGGCTTGGGTTTCCGGGCGTTCCACAGTTCGAAGGCCCAGCCGCCATCGGTGTTCCGCCACGACGTGAAGGCGACCTTCGCCGGCAGCAGCACCGGAAGTTTGAACCGCACGTCGACGGTATAGGTATCAGGCAGCCTGCCTTCGAAAGCGGCGAGCACCCGCGCCTTGGTCCACATCCCGTGCGCGATCGCCGAAGGAAAGCCGAACAGCTTCGCGGTCAACGGGTGCAGATGGATCGGGTTACGGTCGCCCGAGACCTCGGCGTAGCGGCGGCCGATGTCGCCGGGGACGCGCCAGATCGCGTTCGGACGCGGCGCGGCGAGCTGCCTGCCGGGCGAAGACCCCGAGCCGCCACCGCGTCGCAGGTACGTGCTCACCTCCGACCAGACCACACCGTCCTCAGTGGACAGTTCACTCAGGACGTCGAACTGTCGGCCCTTCTCGTGCGGGCGCAGGTTCTCCGCCCGCACCCGCACACTGAGCTTTTCGTCCAGGCGCACCGGGCGGTGCTGGGTGATCCGGTTGGCCACGTGCACCATGCCCAGCAACGGGAACGGGAAGTCCTGCTGCGTCATCAACGCCATCTGCAGCGGGAAGGCGAGCATGTGCGGGTACGTCACCGGCAGCTCGTCGGTGAGCCGGAACTCGCAGACCTGGTTGTAGGCGGCGAGGTGCACCGGGTCGATGTCGATCCCGGTACGCAGGCATTCGGTGTCCGGCAAGGACTTTCCCTCGCCGTGGGGCAGGAGTGCCCTGGCATACAACGGCGCGAGCCGCGGCGCGTCGTGCAGTTCCCTGGTCGTCATCACGCCCCCAGCAGTGCCTGGCCGCACACCCGGACGACGTTGCCGTTGACCGCGGCGGAAGCCGGATTCGCATACCAGGCAATGGTTTCCGCGACGTCCACCGGCAGCCCGCCCTGGCCGAGGCTGGACAACCGGCGCCCGGCCTCGCGGATGAAGAGCGGGATCGCGGCGGTCATCTGCGTTTCGATGAACCCGGGCGCGACGGCGTTGATCGTGCCGCCGTATTCGGCCAGCTTCGGCGCGGTGTCGTCGATCATGCCGATCACGCCGGCCTTGCTGGTGGCGTAGTTGGTCTGGCCGACGTTGCCCGCGATACCGGCCATCGAGGACACCCCGATGATCCGGCCGTTGTCCCGCAACACCTTGTCCGCCAGCAGTTTGTCGTTCACCGCGAGCTGCGCGGCGAGGTTCACGGTGAGCACCGAGTCCCAGCCGCTCTCGGTGAGGTTGCCGAGCGTCTTGTCCCGGGTGATGCCCGCGTTGTGCACCACGACGTCCACGCCGCCGTGCCGTTCCTTGAGGTATGCGGCGAGCTTCTCCGGCGCGTCGGCGGCCGTGATGTCCAGCTGCAGCGCGGAACCGCCGACCTTGTTCGCCACGGCGGAAAGGTCCGCGCCCTGCGCGGGGATGTCGAGGGCGACCACGTGCGCACCGTCGCGGGCGAAGACCTCCGCGATGGACGCGCCGATGCCGCGCGAGGCACCCGTCACCAGCGCGACCTTGCCCGCCAACGGTTTCTCCCAGTCCTCGGGCACCGGCGCGGTGAGAACCCCTTGTGTGCCAACACGGATCACCTGCGCGTCGACGAACGCGGACTTGGCCGAGAGCACGAAGCGCACGGTGGACTCGGCGGCTTCCTCGGCCCCCGGCGCGACGTAGACGAGCTGCGCCGTGGCACCGCGCTTGAGCTCCTTGCCGACCGAACGGACGAACCCTTCCAGCGCGCGCTGGGCGATCCGCTCGCGGCCCTCGGCCAGCTCCGGCGGGGTGCCCACGACGAGCACGCGGCCGCAGCCGCCGATCTTGCGGATGACCGGGTGGAAGAAGAGGTACATCTCGCGCAGCTGCTTCGGGTCGGTGATCCCGCTCGCGTCGAACACGAGCGCGCCGTACCGCTGCCCATCGGCCGGGGTGGACAGCACCTCGATACCGGCGTCCGCGAGCTGCGCCTTCAGCGACTTCTCGAGCCTTCCGCCGGGCGCGGCGCCGAGAAGTGCGGGACCATCGAGTGCGGGCTGGCCTGGCCGGTAACGGCGCAGCGTGACGGGGTTGGGCAGACCGAGCTTGGGCACCAGGAACTTCCCCACCGGGGTCCTGGTGAACTGCTGGTAGCGGTCGGCCATCACGTTCTCCTTGCGTCGCCTTACCTACTCACGAGTAGGTTACACTGTCCACAGAGTTCCACCATTCGCAGCGGGAGGAAAACCCATGGACGTCCGCAGGGTCGCGATCATCGGCGGCAACCGCATCCCGTTCGCGCGCTCGAACGGCCCGTACGCCGGCGCGTCCAACCAGGACATGCTGACCGCCGCGGTCGACGGCCTGGTCAGCCGGTTCTCCCTGCAGGGTGAGCGGATCGGCGAGCTGGCCGCGGGTGCGGTGCTCAAGCACGCGCGCGACTTCAACCTCGCGCGCGAGGTCGTGCTGGGCAGCAAGCTCGCACCGGAGACACCCGCGTCGGACGTCCAGATGGCGTGTGGCACCGGGCTGCAGGCGATCGTCAACGTGGCGAACAAGATCGCGCTCGGGCAGGTCGACTCGGCGATCGCGGGCGGCGTCGACACCACCTCGGACGCGCCGCTGGCGGTGAACGACGACCTGCGCCGCATCCTGGTCCGGCTGAACTCGGCGAAGTCCCTGGGCGAGCGGCTGCGGTTGCTGACCAAACTGCGCCCCGGTCAGATCGTGCCCGAGATCCCGCGCAATGCCGAGCCGCGCACCGGGCTGTCGATGGGCGAGCACGCGGCGCTGACCGCGAAGGAATGGGACATCAGCCGCGAGGCGCAGGACGAGCTGGCGGCGGCCAGCCACCAGCGGCTGGCCGCGGCGTACGAGCGCGGGTTCTTCGACGACCTGCTCACGCCGTACCTGAAGCTCTCGCGGGACCAGAACCTGCGCGGCGACTCCACGGCGGAGAAGCTCGCCAAGCTCAAGCCGGTGTTCGGCGGCCCCGACGGCACGATGACGGCGGGCAACTCCACGCCGCTGACCGACGGCGCGTCCACGGTCCTGCTCGCCACCGAGGAGTGGGCGAACGAGCGGCGGCTGCCGGTGCAGGCGTACCTGACGTTCTCGCAGACCGCGGCCGTGGACTACGTGCATGGCGGCGAGGGCCTGCTGATGGCGCCCGCGTACGCGGTGCCGCGGATGCTCGCCAAGGCCGGATTGTCCTTGCAGGACTTCGATTTCTACGAGATCCACGAGGCGTTCGCGTCGCAGGTGCTGGCCACGTTGAAGGCGTGGGAGGACGCGGGCTTCGCCAAGGAGAAGCTCGGCCTGGACGCCCCGCTCGGCTCGATCGACCGCGCGAAGCTGAACGTGAACGGCTCCTCGCTCGCGGCGGGCCACCCGTTCGCCGCCACCGGCGGCCGGATCGTGGCCACCCTGGCCAAACTCCTCGCCGAGAAGGGATCCGGCCGCGGCCTGATCTCGATCTGCGCCGCGGGCGGCCAGGGCATCACCGCGATTTTGGAGAAGTAGCGCAGCAAAAGGCCCGCGCGGCACGCTCTGCCGCGCGGGCTTTTTCGTGCCTCAGCCCGGGGGACTCGACGCGCACGGCCCCAGCTGGTTCGCGCCTCAGCCCGGCAGCTTGTCGCGGGCGGCCTCGGCTGTTTCGTGGACCTGCTTGTTCGCCTTCTTCGCCGCGCGGCGGGCGCGCCAGCCGAGCGACGGTTTGCCCTCCGTGTCCGCGGCGGCGATCAGCAGGCCGCCCGCCAGGCCGGCGTTCTTCAGGAAGTGGATGATCTGCTGCTGCTTCTCGTCCTCCTTGGCCTCCCAGAACGGGTGGCCGGCAACGGTGGTCGGGACGAGGCTGCCGATCAGCGCCAGCGCGGACAGCCGCGGGAACTTGCCGAGCGCGAACAGGCTGCCGGCGGCGATCTTCACCCCGGCGTCGATCCGGACGAGGGTCAGCGCGTCGGTCGGCACCGCGTCCGGCAGGTTGTCCTGCTGCTGGCCGATCGTCTTGTCCAGCAACGGCTTCGCCACTTCAGCGTGCCCTTCGGCCTGGCGCAGCGCGTTGATCCCGCCGTAGATGAAGATCGACGCGAGCAGGGGTCGGGCCAGTCGACGCAAGATCACGATCTCCGCCTTCCTCGGTAGCGAGCCTTACGCCATGGAAGTTACCCACTATCGGCCTTCTTCAAAGCTCTAAAGCTCTATTGCTCGGTTGCTAGATTTCGCTATACGACGATAGCGACACGCCGATCGGGAAGTCTGGGCAAATATCTCCTCAGCGCTAGAAAGCCCGATACCGTCTTAGGGTGGATCCCATCCGCAACCCCTTCGCGCCTGGCGCCGGGCAGCGGCCACCCGAACTGGCCGGACGGGAACGCGAGCTGCAAGCGTTCGAGGTGGTGCTGCAGCGGGTCGCGCGCGGAAAACCCGAGCGCAGTCTCATCCTCACCGGGCTGCGCGGGGTCGGAAAAACCGTCCTCCTCGGCGAGCTGCGCTCGATGGCGGTCAAGCACGGCTGGGGCGCGGGCAAGATCGAGGCCCGGCCGGACGCCGAGCTGCGCCGCCCGCTCTCGGCCGCTCTGCACCGCGCGATCCGCGATCTCGCAGTGCGCCACCGGGCACCGGACAGGGTCGAGGAAGTGCTCGGCGTACTCAAGGCTTTCGCCTTACGTGCCAACAAACCCGACGCGAAACTGCGCGACCGCTGGCAGCCGGGGATCGATGTGCCCGCCGCGCAGGGCAGGGCCGATTCGGGCGACATCGAGATCGACCTCGTCGAGCTGTTCACCGACGTGGCCGAGCTGGCCGCGGACGTGGGCACGGGCGCGGTGCTGCTCATCGACGAAATGCAGGACCTCAAGACGCCGGACGTTTCGGCGTTGTGCGCCGCCTGCCACGAGCTGTCCCAGTCCGGCGCGCCGCTCGTCGTGGTGGGCGCCGGACTGCCCCACGTGCCGGCAGTGTTGTCGGCATCGAAGTCCTACTCAGAACGCCTCTTCCGCTACGCCCGGATCGACAGGCTCGACCGCGGCGACGCCGACCGCGCGGTGCTGGCACCGATCGAACGCGAGGAGGCGGGGATAGAGCCCGAGGCGCTCGACGCGTTGTTCGACGCCTCCGGCGGCTATCCGTATTTCATCCAGGCGTACGCGAAAGCAGCCTGGGACGCGGCGCCGGCGGACCCGATCACGATGCAGGACGTGCAGGTGGCCGCGCCGGAGGCGGAACAGGAGCTGGCCGTCGGCTTCTTCGGCTCGCGGTACGAGCGCGCCACCCCCGCCGAACGCGAGTACCTGATCGCGATGGCCGAGCTGACCCAGGGACGGGACGAAGGCGCCGGCACCTCCGACATCGCGGTCTACCTGGGGCGCAAGCCTTCCTCGCTGTCGCCCGCACGGGACAGCCTGATGAAGAAGGGCCTGGTGTACTCCGCCGAGCGCGGGCACATCGCCTTCACGGTGCCGCACTTCGGCCACTACCTCCTCGGCCGCACCGACGATTGATCCTTCTACCGCTTTCTAGCCTTTGGGCTAGATATCAACATCGTCCGCGATATGGATGATCTTCCGACGAATCATCGGCCAGTAAGCCAGGTCACCGGATAATCGATGGTGAGCTTGTGAAAAAAGGAGCATACTGGACGCATGACGAACATTGCCGCCAAGCTCCGCGCGAGGCGCGCGGAAGCCCGTACCCGTCGACTTGTCAACCACGCCATCGAGACCGCCGGCTCGCACACGGTGCGTCAGGAGCTGATGGCGATCGCCCAGGCGCGGCAGACCCATTTGCGCTGAAAATCCACCTGATCGAGTGAGCTAGACCACATACGATCGAGGGTGTAACGCCGACGGCAGAATCGGCGATACCCCTGATGACCCCGTGATGCTGGCGGACCCCCGACCTGGCAGCATCACGGGGTTTTCCAATGCCCTGGTGAGGACGCGAACAGGGGCTTGCGCCGCGCGCTAGTCTTTGACTAAGTCAACGAACTCGTTGAGGTGGTCAATGACTAATGTTCAGCTCCTGGACCGGGTCGCCCGGGTCCGCGCGTTCAACCGGCTCTACACGGGCGTCATCGGCGCACTGGACGAAGGGCTCGTCGGCAGCCCCCATTCGCTCAGCGAAGCCCGCGTCCTCTACGAACTCGAACAGCAGGGCGTCACCGAGGTGACCGAACTCCGGCGCCGCCTCGGCATGGACGCCGGGTACGCCAGCCGCCTGCTCGGCAAGCTCGAAGCACGCGGGCTGCTGGTCCGCGAGAAATCCGAGTCCGACGCCCGCCGCCAGGTCCTCCGGCTCACCGAAGCCGGCCGCGACGAGCAGCACGTGCTCGAGCAGAACACCATCGACCAGGTGGCGAAGCTGCTCGAACCGCTGACCGAGGAGGACCAGCACCGGCTCCTCGGCTCGATGCAGACGATCGCCGGTCTCGTCGGCGACGGCGCCGTCAGCGACCCGACAGTCGTACTGCGGCCGCCGCGGCCGGGGGACTGGGGCTGGGTCGTGGAGCGCCACGGAGCCCGCTACGCCGAGGAGTACGGCTGGGGCGCGGAGTTCGAGGCGTGGGTCGCCCGGATCGTCGCCGACTACCTCTCCGCCGCCGATCCGAAGCAGGCCGGGTGGATCGCCGAGCTGGACGGCGAACGCGTCGGCGCGATCGCGTGCACCCGCGGGCCCGACGAAGAAACCGCGCTGCTGCGGCTACTCCTGCTCGAACCACGCGCCCGCGGCCGCGGGATCGGCAAACGCCTGGTGTCCGAGTGCCTCGATTTCGCCCGCGCGGCGGGATATCGAGGGATGGAGCTGTCCACGTACAGCGTGCTCACCGCGGCGCGCGGGATCTACCGGCGCGCGGGTTTCGAGCTGCTCAAATCCGAACCCGTGCACCACTACGGCCAGGACCTCACCAGCGAGGTCTGGGGGATGGAGTGGTGACCCGTGTTCCTGGTGCACTGCCCGGTCTGCGACCGCCGCACCCTGCTGGGCGTCGACGAGGTCGAATGGGTGCACAACCTGGCGCCGGGGATGATCTCGGTGACCGGCCGCTGCCCACGCGGGCACGAGGCCACGGTGCTCACCGGCGAAGCGCTCACTCGCGCTTCTGCCGGCCCATCGTGTAGAACTCCGCGTTCGGCTTCAGCGCGGTCAGATGGGCCAGCCGGTTCGACATCGCGAACAGCGCGGTGATCGCGCCGACGTCCCAGACCTCGTCCTCGGTCAGCCCGGCTTTCCATGCCGCAGCAAGGTGTTCCTCGCCGAACAGGTGCGAGTCGCCGGCCAGCGCCAGCGCGAGTTCGACGATGGCCCGGCCGCGCTCGTCCAGTTCGACCTGCCACGGATTGCTGGACACGCGGTCGGCCAGCTCGGGATCTTTGGCGCGGATGCGCAGGATCGCGCCGTGCGCCACCACGCAGTAAGTGCAGTGGTTCGCGCCGGAGGTGGCGACCACGACGAGCTCGCGCTCGGCCTTGCTCAGGCCGTCGGCGCGTTCCATCAACGCGTCGTGGTAGTCGAGGAACGCGCGGAGCTCGGCCGGGCGGTGGCCGAGCGCGCGGAAGATGTTCGGCACGAAGCCGGATTTCTCGGCTATGCCGCCGACCCGGTCGCGGAGATCCGCGGGGAGTCCGTCGAGCTCCACGACCGGGAACCGGCTCACTGCATCCGTCATGCCCTCACGCTAGATCAGTGCACGCCGATCGGGCGGAGGTCCTTGTCGTGCTCATCGGCGTGGTAGTCGGTGTCGTCGGTTTCGTCGACGCCGTTGAACACCTTGAAGGCACGGGCGATCACGGTCACGATCACCGCCACCAGCAGGTTGGCCACCAGCGCCACGAACCCGGGGTAGATCTGCATCGAGACGCCCGAGAACGGGTGCCAGCCGAAGATCGACAGGTTGGACATCGTCAGCGCGGAGCCACCGAAGTGCGCCTTGCCGTTGCTCGGGTTGGGGATGTTGTAGAGCATGATCAGGCCCCAGCCCATGCCGACGATCCAGCCCGCGATCAGGCCCCAGCGGTGCAGCCAGCGGGTGTACAGCGAGATCGCCACGGCCGGCAGCGTCTGCAGGATCAGCACGCCGCCGATCAGCTGCAGGTCGATCGAGAACTGCGGGTCGATGAAGAGGATGAACGCGACCGCACCGAACTTCACCACCAGCGAAGCGAGCTTCGCCTGCTTCGCCTCCTGCTTCGGGGTGGCGTCGCGCTTGAGGTACTCCTTGTAGACGTTGCGCGTCCACAGGTTCGCCGCCGCGATCGACATGATCGCCGCCGGCACCAGCGCGCCGATCCCGATCGCGGCGAACGCGATCCCGGCGAACCACGACGGGAACTGCAGGTCGAACAGGGCGGGCACGACCGTGTTGGAGTCGGCCTTGCCGGTGGCGGCGTTGGTGATCGGCTTGACCCCGGCCGCGATCGCGACATACCCCAGCAGCGCCAGCAGACCGAGCAGGAACGAGTACGCCGGCAGCGCCATCATGTTCCGCTTGATCACGTTACGGCCGCGCGATGCGAGCACGCCGGTGAGCGAGTGCGGGTACAGGAACAGCGCCAGCGCCGAACCCAGCGCGAGCGTTATGTACTGCAGCTGGTTGTTGCTGGTGAGCAGGATCGAACCCGCCGGCTTGCCCGTCGCCGCGCTGGGCTGGGCGAGCTTCGCCGCGCTCGCGTCGATGATGTGCGACCAGCCGCCGAGCTTGGCCGGCAGGTAGAACACCGCCACCAGGATCACGACGTAGATCAGCCCGTCCTTGACGAACGCGATCAACGCCGGGGCACGCAGCCCGGACTGGTAGGTGTAGAGCGCCAGGATGAGGAACGCGATCAGCAGCGGCAGGTGCCCGGCGATGCCGGAACCGTTGAGGCCCATCGTGCGGAGCACCGCCTCCAGGCCCACCAGCTGCAGCGCGATGTACGGCATCGTGGCGACGATCCCGGTGATCGCGATCAGCAGCGCGAGGGTGGGCGAGCCGAACCGGCCGCGCACGAAGTCCGCCGGCGTGACGTACCCGCGCGAGCGGGAGACCGACCACATCCGCAGCGCGGGCAGGAACACGATCGGGTAGAGGATGACCGTGTACGGCAGCGCGTAGAACCCGAGCGCGCCGGCGCCGAACACCAGCGCGGGCACGGCGACGAAGGTGTACGCGGTGTAGAGGTCGCCGCCGACGAGGAACCAGGTGATCCAGCCGCCGAACTTGCGGCCGCCGAGACCCCATTCGTCGAGGTGGTCGAGGTTGTCGCCGGCCTTCCACCGCGCCGCGATGAAGCCGAGCACGGTGACCAGCAGGAACAGCACCACGAAGATGCTCAGTTCGGTCCACTGCAGCCCGCTGCCGGGCGCCTGCGCAAGCGTTTTCACTGCTTGTCCCCTTCGTCCAGCTCCGGCTCCTCGGCCGCCAGCAGATCGGGCTTGCCGGTGACGACGGGTTTGCCCTTGGTCGTCACGTAGACGATCGCGACGCTTCCGACGCCGACGAACACCCAGACGAACTGGAACCAGTAGAAGAACGGCAGCCCGAACAGCCTCGGTTTGTCGAAGTTGAACCAGGGCGTGACCAGCATCAACAAGGGGATGAGCAGGATCAGGTTCCACGGGCTGACCTGCAGCCCGCGTACCTTTCCGGCCGCGTTGCCAGACATCGGACCTCGCTTCGACGTTGGGATAGCCGGATAGACCTTAATCCTTCGGCTCCCGGCGTCACCCGTGCCCGATGTATCGATTCGATCAGGGAATGCCCGACTATCGCAGGTTGCCGACCACTCGCCCGGCGGTTATCAATGACCGACCGCGAGAGTGATCACACGGCAGCGGCCGGTGACGAAGGGGAGAGTATGAAGCGAATGCGCTACGCGGTGGTGATCCCGGCTCTGGCCGGCACCCTGCTGGCGGGTGGGACGACGGCGCTCGCGGACGGGCAGCCGCTGAACACCACGGGAATCCCGGACAAGTACACGAACCAGGTGCTCGCCTGGCACCCCTGCAGTTCCGACGAGCTGTCCGGGCAGAAGCCGCCCGCCGGTGCCGAAGGCATCGAATGCGCCACGTTCCACACCCCTCGCGACTGGCATGACACCGGCGAGAACATCGATCTGAACATCGCGGTCAGCAGGCTCAAGGCGACCAAGGACGCGACCGCCAGCGTGCTGGTGAACCCCGGCGGCCCCGGCGCGCCAGGGCTGATCTTCCCGGCGCGGCTGCGCAACCAGCAGCGGCTGCGCGAGCACCAGGAGGTCATCGGCTTCGATCCGCGGGGTACCGGCAAGAGCACCAACATCACCTGCGGTGGGGCGATCGGCACCGGCAACAAGCTCGACCCGCGCGACCGCAGCCAGGACAACCTCAACCTGATCCTGGACGCCACGAAGTACGCGGCCGAGTCCTGCCAGGTGAAGTCCGGCGAGCTGGGGCCGTTGATCAACACCGACCAGACCGTGCACGATCTCGATCTGCTCCGGGTGCTGCTGGGCCGCGAGAAGATCAACTGGGTCGGCTACTCCGCGGGCACCTGGCTCGGCGCGCACTACGCGCAGGCGTTCCCGGCGCACACCGGGCAGTTCGTGCTGGACTCCAACACCGAGTGGACCACCACCTGGCAGAAGTCCTTCGACCTGCAGCCGAAGGGTTTCGAACGCCGCTGGCGTGAGGACTTCCTGCCGTGGCTGGCCACCTACGACAAGCTGTACCACTACGGCACCACGGCCGAGGACGCGCGCCAGACGTATGAGCAGGTGCGCGCTTCGCTGGCGAAGACGCCGGTGGATCTGGACGGGAACAAGTTGTCCGCCAACGAGTTCGACTCCTACATCTCCTCGGAGCTGTACAGCAAGAAGTCCTTCCCCGAGCTGGCCGACTATCTGGTCAACGTGCACACGCTGACGCAGGCGAACGCGACGGGCACGCAGCAGACAGCGGCGAAGCAGAAGGTGGCGGCGAAGAACACCGCGGAACGCGCCGTCGGTCCACAGCCGCTGCAGGTGCCTGTGGATTACGACGACGCGTACGACGCCAGCTTCTGGTCCATCCCGTGCAACGAGGGCCCGTGGTACGGCGGCCGCGCTTCGGCGATCGCGCAGTCCGAGCAGCTCGGCAAGCAGTACCCGCTGCTCGGCTGGGGCTGGCTCGTGCAGCCGTGCATCTCCTGGAAGACCACCCCGGCGCCGCTGCCGGTCATGGACGGCGCCGGTGTGCCGCCCGTGCTGATGGTGCAGTCGACGCACGACCCGGCGACGCCGCTCGAAGGCGCGCAGGCCGCGCATCAGGCCTTCCAGAACTCGCGGATGATCACCGTCACCGGCGAAGGTGACCACGGGATCTACGCCGGCGGCAACGCGGGCGTGGACAAGGTTGTGGAGGACTACCTGGTCGACGGGACGGTTCCCGCCGACCAGAGCCTGCCGGGCATGCCCTTGCCGGTGCCGCCCGGCGCTTAGGAGCTATTTCGAATGTGGTTTGCGTGGCGGCGCCGGTAGGGGCCCCTCCCGTCGCCCGCCACCACCCTCAACCGACACGCTCCGCGCGACTCCGCCGATTCAAGGCGCCCCCTGACTCCGGGATCGCCTCATCATGAATTCCCACC
>NZ_VMNW02000190.1 GCF_007713735.2 Amycolatopsis acidicola
CCGCGGGTCAGGCGCTTTCGTAGAGGCGGGTGAGGACGTATTCGTGGTGGCCCATGACTTCGGCGCTGGTGAGGCGGCCGTTGATGGTGCGGTCGATGGTGGTCATGAGGTGGTCGCCGGCGGTGGTGAGGGTGTATTCGCGGCGGAGGAGGCCGGAGCAGTCGAGGTCGATGTGTTCGGTCATGGTGTCGGCGGTGATGGGGTTGGCGGTGAGTTTGATGACGGGTTCGATGGGGTTGCCGATGACGTTGCCTTGTCCGGTGGGGAAGAGGTGGAGGGCGGCGCCGGCGGCGGCCATGAGGGTGATGCATTCGGCGGCGGCGGAGGAGGTGTCCATGAAGTAGAGGCCGGGGCCGGCTTCGGGTGTTTGGGCTTTGTCGAGGGCGCCGGTGATGGGTTTGGTGCCGGTTTTGGCGATGTTGCCCATGGCTTTTTCTTCGATGGTGGACAGGCCGCCGCGGATGTTGCCCTGGGTGGGCTGGGAACCCAGCAGGTTGGCGCCGGTGCGGTCGATCATGTCGATGTAGGCGTCGTAGATGCCCTGGAAGCGGGCGCGGACGTCGTCGTTGACACACCGTTGGGCGATGAGGTGTTCGCCGCCGGTGAGTTCGCTGGTTTCGCCGAACAGGACGGTGCCGCCGGCTTCGACCCAGCGGTCGACGGCTTCGGCGGTGGTGGGGCAGGACCCGAGTCCGCTGGTGGTGTCGGATTCGCCGCATTTGATGGAGAGCATGATGTCCGCGTGTTCGACGGGTTCGCGCTGTTTTTCGGAGTCGTCTTGGAGGAAGGTGGCGGCGACGCGGGCGGCGGCTTCGACGGTGCGCAGGTCGCCGTGGCGTTCGATGGCGAAGCCCTGGACTTTTTTGCCGGTTTTGGCGATGCCTTCGACGACGGTGTCGGTCCAGGCGGGTTCGATGCCGATCACGATGACCGAGGCGACGTTGGGGTTGGCGCCGGTGCCGATCAGGGTGCGGAAGGTCAGCTCCAGGTCGGGCCCGAATTGCAGGCGCCCGTAGGCGTGCGGCAGCGCGAGGGTGCCGGGCACGATTTTCGCCACGGCTTCCGCGGCGGCGTTGGACAGGTCATCCAGGGGCAGGATGACGGTGTGGTTGCGGATGCCGACCGCGCCGTTGTCCCGCCGGTAGCCGGTCAGGCCACGCTGTTGTGCCACCGTGCGCTCCTCACGTTGTGGACGTGGACGTAGTCGCCCTGGCCGATGTCCGCGGTGGCGGTGGCCACCCGCTGCCCGTACTCGATCACGTCGGCGCCCGCGGCGATGTCGGTCAGCGCCAGCTTGTGCCCCAGCGGCACCGGATGCCTCAGCTCGATCGTGACCGGGTCCGGCTTGCGCAGGTACCCGCCCACGACCGGACCCGGCTGAAGATCACGCACCGCGACCGCCACCACATCGGCGTCGTCATGGATCAGATAGCCCGGAGGGCCGGAGTCCACCATCACTTCTCCTTTGGATAGAGGTCTTACC
>NZ_VMNW02000191.1 GCF_007713735.2 Amycolatopsis acidicola
TGGAACTCGACGAGGACTTCCTCACCGCGCTCGAACACGGCATGCCCCCGACCGGCGGGCTCGGGCTCGGCATCGACCGGCTGATCATGATGCTCACCGGCACCACCATCCGCCAGACCATCACTTTCCCCTTCACCAGGACCAAATCGTGACCACCATCGCCGAGCTCTCGCTGACCGACTGGTGGCCCGTCCGGATCCTGCTGCTGGCCGCCGCCGTCCTTTGTGGACTCGTCGTGTGGTTCCTCCGGCGGCGGGCGCTCAAGATCGGGGTGGCTGTGCTCGCGGGGCTGCTCGTGCTCGCCAACGTCGCCGCCGCCGTCAACGCCAGCTACGGCTACTACCTCACCTTCGGTCAGGCGGTCGGCTTGCCCGGGCCGGACGCCGCCTCGCTGAAGGATCTGGACCTCTCGCGGGTGCCCGGGAACGGGGTGGTGATCGGCATCGGCATCCCGGGCCGGGTCTCGAAATTCGCGGCGCGGAGCGCCCAGGTCTACGTGCCGCCCGCCTGGTTTTCCCAGCCCAGGCCCAAATTGCCGGTGGTGCTGCTCCTACACGGAACTCCGGGATCGCCCGGCGACTGGCTCGACGGTGGCGGCGCGGCGGTCACACTCGACGCGTGGGCCGCGGCGCACCACGGGGTGGCGCCGATCGTGGTGATGCCCGACATCAACGGGTCCTTCGACGCCGACACCGAATGCACCGGCGCCGTCGAGACCTATCTGGACAAGGACCTGCCCGGTTTCATCCGTGCCCGGTTCGCCACTCAGCCGCCAGGACGGCACTGGGCGATGGCGGGCCTGTCCGAGGGCGGTACCTGCGCCGCGACGATGGTTCTGCGGCACAGCAGCGAGTTCGGCAGCTTCGCCGACTACAGCGGCCTGCTCGGCCCGCGCACCGGGGACGACAACTCGCTCGGCGACACGGTTCCGGCCCTGTTCGGGGGTTCGGTCGCGGACTTCCGCGCCCATGAACCCGCCTGGCTCCTGACGCACCAGCGCTTTCCCGGCCTCGGCGCCTGGTTCGAGACCGGCGATGCCGATGACGCCCCGCTCTCCGCCGCGCGGCAGCTCGAGCCGCTCGCCGAGGCCGCTGGGATGGACGCCAGGCTCACCGTCCTGCCGGGCGGGGACCACAGCTTTTTCGTGTGGCGCCAGGCATTCGCGGATTCCCTGCCGTGGCTGGCGGCGCGGTTGGGGCTGGGTGGGGG
>NZ_VMNW02000192.1 GCF_007713735.2 Amycolatopsis acidicola
CCCGCCCACGACCGGACCCGGCTGAAGATCACGCACCGCGACCGCCACCACATCGGCGTCGTCATGGATCAGATAGCCCGGAGGGCCGGAGTCCACCATCACTTCTCCTTTGGATAGAGGTCTTACCAATTTCGACCGTAACTCACCGGGCCCGGCGCGAGCAAGACTCTCGTGGCAAGAGGTAGGGTGTCGATGGTTTACCCATCCGGCCGGCAGTCACGGCTATCGGCTCGCGCAGGGCGGCTCGCGGTGATCGGATGGGGCCTACTTTCGGCAGGATTGGTAAACTGGTCTGGCCACTCCGAGCGAACCAGAAAGCGAGCCGCAGTGACCACCGAAAGCAGCATGTGGGTTCCCCTGCAGCAGGGCAGGGTGCCGGACCTGATCGCGGACCGCATCCTCGCGCTGATCTCCTCGGAGAAGCTGCACCCCGGCGCGAAACTGCCGCCGGAGCGTGAGCTGGCCACCCTGCTGGGCACGAGCCGCCCTTCGCTGCGGGAGGCGCTGCGTTCCTTGCAGGCCAAGGGGATCGTCGAGATCCGGCACGGTGCCGGTGTGTTCGTCGCGGACCCGGCGACCACGCGAAACCTGCGTGAGGCCGTGTTCGCCGAGGAGATGAGCCTGGCGGAGCTGTTCGACATGCGCGAGGTGCTGGAACTGCCCGCGGTGAGCTGGGCGGCGGCCAACCAGGACAAGGAAAAACTGGCCGACGTGCGCAAGGCCTTCGAGGCGCTCGACGAGGCCTCCGCGCGGGACGAGGTGGACTGGGCGCGTCTGCAGCAGCTCGACGCCGCCTTCCATCTCAGCATCGTGCGCGCGGCGGGGAACCGGTTCCTGAGCCAGACGCTCACGGTCCTGCAGGACATCCTCGCACGCGGTATGGAGACCACACTGCAGGTCCCCGGCCGGCTGGAGCGCTCCCGGGAGGACCACCGCAAGATCCTCGAAGCCGTGCTGAGCGGGCAGCCCACCGCCGCCCGCCGCGCCGCGGCCGCGCACATCCGGGGCGCCCGCAAGGCGGCCTTTTCCCGGTTGCATGCCGAAGGTCCATCCGCTTAGGACGGTGCGCTCGCCACGTCCGAGCCTTGGTCGGCGCAGCCTCCGCCCCGCCCCAGTGGAGGCGTGGGAAAGGCAGCGCCCAGCAACGCGAAGCAACCCACCCCACCACCACGCACCGAAACCGCCACCCGGCAACGCAACGCAAGCC
>NZ_VMNW02000193.1 GCF_007713735.2 Amycolatopsis acidicola
CCTCGAAACCTTCGAGACCGCCCTCGGCGGCGGACCAGCGCTCGACGACGTTATCCACTCGTCCAGGTGATGAACTCGACCGCAAAAGCGACAACAACTGCTCACAGTGATCTTTGGTGCCCTCCGCCACGACCTGGACCCTGCCGTCGGCGAGGTTGGCCGCATGGCCGCGCAGCCCCAGCTCCAGCGCACGGCACCGGGTCCACCAGCGAAAACCGACGCCCTGCACGCGGCCGCTCACCCAGGCCGTCAGCCGTACTTCTTCTTTCACGGCCCACATGGTGCCGCACCCAGGCGACTCCGGACAGTTAACCCTGGGCGCCCTGCCGCTCGCTGACCGTGAGCTGAGAGTGCTAAGGTCCCCCGCGGATCAACCGTCCGGGCTAACACGCCCGGGCAGCACCGGTCGAAATTCCTCAGCAAGGAGCCACAATGGCCCATTCAGGGTCACGTTCGGGTCAACGCACCGAGGTGTCACCGCCGCGCGATCCGGCGTCTCGCGTGAAGCGCAGCGGATACGTCCTGCTCGCCGCCAGCGGCGTCGTACTCGCGACCGCGTTCGGCGGGATCGCCGAGCTCGCCTCGCCTTCTTCCGCCACGACGGACAACGCCAGCGCCACCAACGGAAACGCCGCGAACGGCACGCAGGTGATCCCGGGCAACGCCGTCCCGGGCACGATGACGGTCAGCGGCGTCGCGATGCCGGAGTCCAGCTCGCCGACCGCCGTGGTCAACATCGGACCGGACGGCAAGCCGACCATCACGCTCGTGCCGCCTCCCGGCTCCTCCGAAGCACCGGTGACCCTGCCCCCTGGCAGCCCGATCCCGCCGGGCACCGTGGTTCCGCCCGGCACGCCGACCGGCACCACGTCGCGCGACGACCCGACGACCACGGATCCGACTTCGCCGACGAACACCGGCGGGAGCAGCAGCACGCCGCCCGACTCCTCGACCACGACGAAGCCGAGCAGCTCGACCCCCACCACGACGGACAGCAGCTCCAGCACCGGCGGCACCTCGAGCAGCGGGGACACGTCCAGCAGCAGCGGCACTTCCAGCTCCGGCACGGGCAGCACCTCGCCCAGCGGCGACTAAACCGAGCCCACC
>NZ_VMNW02000194.1 GCF_007713735.2 Amycolatopsis acidicola
GTGGCCGGGGTTGGCGGTGGCGATCGGGTTCATGGCAGTGGTGCTCGGGGGTGGCCGGTGCCGGGGCTGGCCGTGGCGCCCCGGGCTTATGGTGGCGGCGCTCGGTTGGCCCGGGTTGACCAGCGGCGCCCAGGTTCACGGTGACGCGCTGGGGTGGCGGTGGTGCCCGGAGTTGGCGGCGGTGCTCGCGGCCCACCGTGGCCCGGTGGCCCGGTGGCCCGGTGGCCCGTGGTGGCGCCCCGAGTTGGCGATCGGGCTCGGGGCCCAGCGTGGCGCGGTGGGTCGCGGTGGCGCCCGGGTTCGTGATGGCGCCGGGGTGTGGTGGTTTCCTTTGTGCCTCCTGATGTCGGTTCGGGTGGGTCAGATTCGCGGAGGGACCGTCGCCGGGAAGAGCGACAGCAGCCACGTGGCGCCGAGGAGACCTGGCGCGTGCGGGACGCCGTCCGGCCATCGGCGGGTGGCGGCGAGGACGATCGTGACGACGGCCGCCGCCACGGAAGCGACGGCGAGCGCGGCCCAGTGGACGGCGCCGAGCACCCCGCCGAGCGAGCCCGCGAGCTTCACGTCCCCCGCGCCGAGTGAACGGCGGGCCAGCGCGTGGATCAGCAGATGCAGCCCGCCGAAAACGGCGGCGCCGATCAACGCCCGCAGCCCCAGCTCGGCCCCCGGGCCTGTCACCGCGGCGAACGCGAGCGCCAGGCCCAGCAAGGGATACGCGGGTAACGTGAGGATGTCCGGGACGCGGCGGTAGCGCAGATCCGTTGCCGTCAAAGGGATCGCGAGCGCGCCGACGGCCAGTGGGACCGGCAGCCACCAAGCAGGGACGGCGCCCGTGAGCCAGCGCCAGGCGGCAATCCCCCACAGCGCGGCGACCCCGAACCCGGCGAGCCACCGCGAGACCGGCGCGGGCGCGCGGGCTCTGGCGAGGAGCGAGGACAGCACGAAACCCGTTGCCGCTCCGGCAATCGCGAAGAGCGCCAGCAGGGCGAGCGTCGTTGTGGCGGGCAGCGTTGGGGTCGGGAATGCTTGCGTGGACAGGGTTTGCGCGGACGGCGGGCGGGTGGACGACGGG
>NZ_VMNW02000195.1 GCF_007713735.2 Amycolatopsis acidicola
GCCACGGAGGTCCTCGTGTCACACCGTAATGCCCCGTTGAGTCCGACTGGCAGACTGCGCCTGGCCCGTTGTGTGGTGGACGACGAATGGCCGCTACGGCGAGCTGCTGAGCGGTTCCAGGTGTCGGTGTCCACCGCCCAACGCTGGGCTAACCGGTACCGCGTCGAGGGCGAGGCGGGCATGACCGACCGGTCCTCACGTCCGCACTTCAGCCCGCGCCGCACCCCGACGCGCACCGAGCGGCGGATCATCAAGGTTCGGGTGCTGAGGCGGTGGGGGCCAGCCCGGATCGCGTCGTTGCTGCGGCTGGTGCCCTCCACCGTGCATCGCGTGCTGGTCCGCTACGGCCTGGCCCGCCTGTCCCACCTCGACCGTGCCATCGGCCGGCCGGTGCGGCGCTACGAGCGCGCCACCCCGGGCGAGCTGGTACACGTGGACATCAAGAAACTGGGCAACATCCCCGACGGAGGTGGCCACCGGGCCGTCGGCCGTCAGGCCGGGCAGCGGCACCGCACCCGCACGCCAGACAAAACCCTGGACTCCCATGGCCGCAGCCATGTCGGCTACAGCTACCTGCACAACGCCGTGGACGATCATTCCCGACTCGCCTACAGCGAAATCCTGCCCGACGAGAAGAAGGAAACCGCGGTCGCGTTCTGGCAGCGCGCTCAGATTTTCTTTGCTGCCAGCGGGATCACCGTCCAGCGGGTGCTCACCGACAACGGATCATGCTACAAGTCCCGACTCTGGCGCGAGACTCTCATCACGGCTGGGATCACACACAAACGCACCCGGCCCTACCGGCCGCAAACCAACGGGAAAGTGGAACGGTTCAACCGCACCCTGCTCGACGAGTGGGCCTACGCCCAGCCCTACCAGTCCGAAACCCAACACCGCGAAGCGTTCCCGCGATGGCTGCACACCTACAATCACCACCGCGGCCACACCGCGCTCGGCGGCCAACCACCCGCCAGCCGCGTCCCCAACCTCACGGGTCAGTACA
>NZ_VMNW02000019.1 GCF_007713735.2 Amycolatopsis acidicola
CCCGCCACCCGTCCTCGCCGAACGCCGCCCGACGCGGCAGCTCATGGTGGGGTCGGTAGGCGTCGGCAGCGAGCACCCGATCTCCGTCCAGTCCATGACCACCACACTGACCGCGGACGTCAACGCCACGCTGCAGCAGATCGCCGAACTCACCGCGGCGGGCTGCGACATCGTGCGGGTGGCGTGCCCGTCCGCCGACGACGCCGAGGCGCTGCCCGCGATCGCGAAGAAGTCGCAGATCCCGGTGATCGCCGACATCCACTTCCAGCCGAAGTACGTGTTCGCGGCGATCGAGGCCGGCTGTGCCGCGGTCCGGGTGAACCCGGGCAACATCCGCAAGTTCGACGACCAGGTCAAGGAAATCGCGCAGGCGGCGAAGGACCACGGCACGCCGATCCGGATCGGCGTCAACGCGGGCTCGCTCGACAAGCGCCTGCTGGAGAAGTACGGCAAGGCCACGCCGGAGGCGCTGGCCGAGTCGGCCATGTGGGAGGCGTCGCTGTTCGCCGAGCACGACTTCCACGACATCAAGATCTCCGTCAAGCACAACGACCCGGTGGTCATGGTGCGCGCGTACGAGCTGCTCGCGGAGCAGTGCGACTATCCGCTGCACCTCGGCGTCACCGAGGCCGGGCCCGCGTTCCAGGGCACCATCAAGTCGGCGGTCGCCTTCGGGGCGCTGCTGCGCCAGGGCATCGGGGACACGATCCGCGTGTCGCTGTCCGCGCCGCCGGTCGAAGAGGTCAAGGTCGGCCAGCAGATCCTGCAGTCGCTGAACCTGCGGCCGCGCAAGCTGGAGATCGTGTCCTGCCCGTCCTGCGGCCGTGCCCAGGTGGACGTGTACAAGCTGGCCGACGAGGTCACGGCGGGCCTGGAAGGCATGGAGGTGCCGCTGCGCGTCGCCGTCATGGGCTGCGTCGTGAACGGCCCTGGCGAGGCGCGCGAAGCGGATCTCGGTGTCGCCAGCGGTAACGGCAAGGGCCAGATCTTCGTCAAGGGCGAGGTCATCAAGACCGTGCCGGAGCACCAGATCGTGGAGACCCTGATCGAAGAGGCGATGCGGATCGCCGAAGAGGCAGGGGAGACCGAGGGCAGCGGCGAGCCCACCGTCACGGTCGGGTAGCCGGGCCCGCGGCCGATGTCCCAGCCGGAGTGGGCAGTCCGTCCGCCGCATCCAGCGTTGCGGCGGCGGATTTCCCGCTACGTCGGGTACACGCAGCAGGGCGTCACCCTCACTGTCCATCGTGGACTCCCGTCCCGGCACGTCACGCTGATCATCAGCCTGGCGGACAAGATCCGGCTGCTCGGCCGCGCCGATTTCACCGCGCCCGTCGGCGGGATGCACGTCCGTCCGGCGTTGATCGGGCAGGACAGCTACCAGTGCGGGGTCCACGTCGAACTCGATCCACTCGGGATTCCCGCGCTGCTCGGGGTTTCCTCGGGTGAGCTGAGTGATCAGGTCGTGGAACTGGGTGACCTCGGGTCGCCGCGGCTGGCCCGGCTGCCGGAAAGGCTTGCGGCGGCGGAAAACTGGCCGCGCCGGTTCGACATCCTCGACGAGGTCTTCCTCGCCGAGGCCGCGGAGAACGAGCCCGCCCCGGAGGTGGATTGGGCGTGGCAGCGCATGATCCGCGCCGCCGGACGGGTCCGCGTGGCCACGCTCGCCGACGAGGTCGGCTGGAGCAGAAGGCATTTCGGTGAACGGTTCCGGCGTGAGCTAGGGCTTTCGCCGAAGCAGGCCGCCCGGGTGCTTCGCTTCGAGCGGGCGGGGGCGCTGCTGCGGCGCGGCCGGGCAGATCTCGCGGAGCTGGCGGTCGATTCCGGTTACTACGACCAGGCGCATCTGACCAACGAGTGGCGCGAGCTGGCCGGCTGTACGCCGGGCGTGTGGATCGCGGAGGAGCTCCCATTCCTCCAAGACCAGGACGGGGAGATGACCGCAGACTCGGGGGCATGACTGAATCAACCGTGTGGCCCGCGCTGCGCTACGACGACGCGCCGGCCGCTGTCCGCTTCCTCGTCGACGTCGCCGGGTTCCGGGAGGCCCTCGTCGTTCCGCACGAAAACGGGGACATCGTGCACGCCGAGCTGCGCTGGCCGGAGGGCGGCGGGGTGATGCTCGGCAGCACGAAGTTCTGCGAAGGCGTGCACGCGGAATTGAAGGCCGGGAGCGGCAACGTCTACGTGGTCACCGATCAGGTGGACGCCGTGCACGAGCGGATGCGGGCAGCGGGCACCGAGATCGCGGAGGCGCTCCACGACACCGAATTCGGCTCGCACACGTTCACCGCGCGGGACGGCGAGGGCAATTTCTGGACCTTCGGCACCTACCGCGGGGCTCCCTGAGCCGGTCGGTTTCTCGTTTGCGGGGGGTATCTGGCAATCTGGACGATGTGTTGCGGCTTGCCGGTGCACGGCTGCTCGGTGATCGGGACTACCCGGCGGTTCGTGCTGTCCTCGCAGCTGACCCCGTCGCGAGTTGCATGGTCAGCGCGCGGGTCGAGATAGCCGGGCTGGATCCGTGGCGGCTCGGCGGTGAGCTGTGGGCGGCCGACTACCGCGGCGCCCGCTCGCCCCGGCTGCCCGGCCTCTGCTTCTCCGGCCCGAACCTGATCCCCCTGCGCGGCAACGCCTCCGCGCTGCGGTCGTTCGCCGATCGCGCCCTGCGCAAGCAGCGGATCTGCTCCTCGCTGGTCGGCCCGTCCGAGCAGGTGCTGGGCCTTTGGGACGAGCTCGCCACCGAATGGGGCCCGGCCAGGGAAGTGCGCGCGGACCAGCCGCTGATGGCGCTGCGGGGTCAGCCCGCGGTGCCGGTCGACCCGCAGGTGCGCCCCGTCCGGCCGGACGAGCTGGACAGGTACCTGCCCGCGGCGATCGCGATGTTCATCGAGGAGGTCGGCGTCGACCCGCGCGCCGGCGACGGCGGCGCCAGCTACCGGGCCCGCGTGGCCGAGTTGATCGCCGGCGGCCGCGCGTTCGCCCGGTTCGAGGCCGGCGAAGTGGTGTTCAAAGCGGAGATCGGCGCGCTTTCCCGTGATGTCGGCCAGATCCAGGGCGTGTGGGTGAACCCGGACAAGCGCGGGCGCGGGCTGGGCACCGCGGGCACGGCTGCGGTGGCGAGCCGCCTGGTCAACAGCATGGGCCGCACGGCGAGCTTGTACGTGAACTCGTTCAACAGCCCCGCGCTCGCCTCCTACCGGCGGATCGGCTTCAGCCAGGTCGGCCGGTACGCCACGGTGTTGTTCTGAGTTCAGACGGGAGTCGTAGGCTGGAGGTATGTCCCAGCGTGCTCCGTTGAAGCCTGGCGTGCAGACGCCGCGCCGTCCGGTCCCTGCCAGCATTCCGCGCCCCGAGTACGTGGACAAGCCGGCGCCCAAGCGGGACAACGGCAACGGGGTGCGCACGCCCGAGGTCATCGAGGCGATGCGGGTGGCGAGCAAGATCGCGGCGCAGGCGCTGGAAGAAGGCGGCAAGGCCGTGAAACCGGGCGCCACCACCGACGACGTGGACAAGGTGGTGCACGAGTTCCTGCTCGACCACCACGCGTACCCGTCCACGCTGGGCTACCGGCACTTCCCGAAGTCCTGCTGCACCTCGCTGAACGAGGTGATCTGCCACGGGATCCCGGATTCGACGCCGATCGAAGACGGTGACATCTGCAATATCGACGTCACCGCGTACATCGGCGGCGTGCACGGCGACACGAACGCGACGTTCCTCGCCGGTGACGTCTCCGAGGAGGCGAAGCTGCTCGTCGAGCGCACGCACGAGGCCACGATGCGCGCGATCAAGGCGGTGCGGCCCGGGCGCCAGCTGAACGTGATCGGCCGGGTCATCGAGTCCTACGCCAAGCGGTTCGGCTACGGCGTGGTGCGCGATTTCACCGGGCACGGCGTCGGCCCCGCGTTCCACACCGCGCCGACGGTGCTGCACTACGAGGAGCCCTCGGTCGACACGGTGATCGAGCAGGGCATGACCTTCACCATCGAGCCGATGATCACCCTGGGCACCATCGACTACGACGTGTGGGACGACGACTGGACGGTGACCACGAAGGACAAGAAGTGGACCGCCCAGTTCGAGCACACGCTCGTGGTGACGGCTACCGGCGCGGAGATTCTGACTCTTCCCTGAGCAACAGCAGTTCCAGGAAGCCGGAGGCTTCGGCCACGGCGCGGGCGGGGTCGCGATCGGCGATCGCGGCGAGCAGCCCCCCGTGGCCGATCTCGACCTTCTCTTCGAGCGTGTCGTGTGACGTCGCCGCGACACTCGCGCTGATGGCTTCGCTCAGCCCGCGGTAGAGCTCGCTGAGCAACCCGTTGTGTCCACAGTGGACAACGTAGGTGTGGAACTCGGTGTCCGTGCGGACGAATTCCTCGTGGTTCTTCTCCTGCTGGGCGCGGTCGCGCTCGGCGAGCAGCTCGGTGAGCCGCGCCAGCTCCTCCTCCGTGCGCTCGGTGGCGGCCAGCCGCGCGCCCTCCACTTCGAGGCTGCGCCGCACCTGGAGCACCTCGCGCAGTTCTGAGCCGCACAGCCGGCGGATCGCGCCGGAGACCTCACTCGTCGCGCGTACGTAGGTGCCGTCGCCTTGCCGGACCTCCAGCAGGCCGCTGTGCGCGAGCGCGCGTACGGCTTCCCGCACCGTGTTCCGGCCGACGCCGAGCGTCTCCGCGAGCGCGGCTTCGGTCGGGATTCGTTCGCCGACGGCCCAGTCGCCCTGGCCGATGGCGTCACGGAGCTGGCCGATCACCTGGTCCACCAGGCCGGCCCGACGTGTCGTGGCTAACGGCACCCTATTAATCCCTTCACCCAATCATCCTATGTCTGTCATAGTAGCTGCTGTGGTCGATACTTCCGTGAAACACACGCCGCGAGTGCTCGTCGGCAGCGGTCTGCTCGGTGCCGCCGTGGTCCTCGCCGCGGTCAACCTCAGGCCTGCCGTGACCTCGGTCGGTTCGGTGCTGGACGAGATGCGGGACTCGCTCGGCGCGTCCTCCACCTGGGCCGGCGCGCTGACCACCGCGCCGGGCCTGTGTTTCGCCGCCGCCGGTTCGGCCGCACCCTGGGTGGCGAAGCGGGTCGGGATCGGCGGAGCGGTGGGCGCCGCGATGGCGTTGCTGACGGCCGGTCTGCTGCTGCGGGTGCTCGACGGGCAGTTCGTGGTGCTCGGCGGGACGCTGATCGCCACTGCCGGGATCGCGCTGGCGAACGTGCTGATCCCCGTCGTCGTCAAGGAGTCGTTCACCGCGCGGGTCGGGCTGATGACCGGGCTGTACACCGGTGCGCTGCAAGCCGGGGGCGCGCTCGGTTCGGCAGTGACGCCGCCACTCGGCACGTCTCTCGGCGGCTGGCGCCCCGCGTTGGCCGTCTGGGCCGTGCTGTCCGCGATCGCGCTCGTGATGTGGTTGGTGGCCGCCCGCAGCCGTCCCGGCGCGCGCACCGGCGCGGGTTCGCCGGACACCAGCGAGAAGAAGTCCTTGCTGCGCAACAAACTCGCGTGGATCGTCACGCTCTTCTTCGGCCTGCAGGCCTGCCTCGCCTACATCGTGATGGGCTGGCTGCCGCAGGTGCTGATCGACGCCGGGGTCAGCCGGGGCGACGCGGGCCTGCTCCTCGGCCTCGTGTCGATCATCGGGCTGCCGGTGAGCCTGATCGTGCCGCCGCTGGCCGCGCGCCAGGGGACCCAGAGCTGGTGGATCCTTGCGCTCGGGGTGTTCGGTTTCATCGGCACGCTGGGCGTGATGCTCGCTCCGGGCGCGGCGCCGGTGTTGTGGGCGTTGCTCCTCGGCCTGGGCATGAGCGTCTTCTCGCTCGCGCTGACCACCATCGCGCTGCGCTCGCGCACTGGCGGGGACACGGCGCGGCTATCCGGGATGGCGCAGGGCATCGGCTATCTGCTCGCCGCCGTGGGGCCGTTCCTGTTCGGACTGCTGCACGACCTGACCGGCGGCTGGACCGTGCCGTTCGTGCTGCTGCTGGTGGCCGTCGCCGGTCAGATGGCGTTCGGGTTCCTAGCTGGGCGGCCCAGCTATGTGTGAGGAGTGTCGCGGAGCGACTCCGTTGAGGGTGGTGGTGGGGAAGCGGCTGGCCCTAGATTCAGCAGGGCGTTCTCGATCAGCTCGGGCATCGCGGGGTGGATCCAGTACTGGCCGCGCGCCATCGTGTGCGCGTCCAGGCCGAAGCTCATCGCCTGGATCAGTGGCTGGATCACGGTGGACGCCTGCGGGCCGATGATGTGCGCGCCCAGGAGCTGCCCGGTTTCCGGGTCGGCGAGGAGTTTCGCGAAGCCCGTGGTGTCCTCCATCGCCCAGCCGTACGCGATCCCGGCGTAGTCCTGAGTGGATGTCACGTAGTTCACGCCGCGCCGCTTGGCTTCCTGCTCGGTCAGCCCGACCCCGGCGACCTGCGGGGAGCTGAACACGGCGTGCGGCACGAACCGGTGGTCGGCCTCGATCCTGGCGTCCGGGTGCAGCAGGTTGTGCTGTACCACCCTGGCTTCGTGGTTGGCCACGTGCTTGAGCTCGTACGGCGAGGAGATGTCGCCGAGCGCGTAGATCCCCTCGACCGCGGTCTGCTGGAACTCGTCGACGACCACGTGCCCACTGTCCATCGTGGACACTCCGGTGGCTGCGACGTCGAGCAGGTCGGAGTTCGGCGTGCGGCCCGTGGCGATCAGCAGCTGGTCGCCCTCGACGACCTCGCCGCCCGCCAGCTCCAGCGCGATACCCGAAGAGGTTCGCTTGGCGCGCAAGGTTTTGCGGTTCAGCCGGACGTCGAACCTCTTGGCTGCCAGCTCGGTGAAGCGGGCGCTGACGTCCTCGTCCTCGGCGCGCAGCAGCGCACCGGACCGTACGACCAGCGTGACGTTCACCCCGAAGGACGCGAAGACGTGCGCGAACTCGGCGGCGATGTACCCGCCGCCGACGATCACGAGCTTCGAGGGCAGCTCGTCGAGTCGCATGATCGTGTCGGAGGTGTGGTAGCCGGTCTCCTCGAGCCCTTCGATGTCCGGGATCACCGGACGGCCGCCCGCGGCGAGCACGAACCTGTCCGCCGTCACCGTCTCCGTGCGATCCGGGAGCGTGACCGTCAGCTCCTTGTGCCCGGTGAAGCGGCCTTGGCCCTCGTACACGGTCACGTTCGCGTTGTCCTCGTGCCCGATGCGGTACTCGCGGCCACCGGCGGCGATCGGGTCGATCCGGCCGAAGATCCTGTCCCGCACGTCGCGCCAGCGCACGTTCAGCAGCTCTTCGTCCACGCCGAGCCTGCTGCTGACCGAAGGCGTGGCGGCGACGTCGGCGGTGTGCACGAACATCTTGGTCGGGATGCAGCCCACGTTGAGGCAGGTGCCGCCGAACACGCCCTTCTCGACGATCGCCGTCTTCCAGTCGGCGAACCCGGGGCCGAGGATCGAGTTCCCGGATCCGGTGCCGACGATGACCAGGTCGTAGTGGGGCACGTTCATCCTCCGCGTGGTTCGCACTGCCATCACTGCCAACCCTGGCACGTCCGGCGTTGTTCCCTCACTCGCCGGTCGCGCTGAAGTGCATCCGGTCCGTGGGGTTCTGCCAGGCGCCGCCCCAGCTCCAGCCGATCGCCGCGAAATCGCGCACGGTCGAGTCGCCTGCCAGCACCATGCCGGGCCGCCGCCACGAGCGGTCGAGGTAGGCCGAGGCCAGCTCCGGCAGCACCAGATCGCCCTTGGTGTAGGGATTGCAGAACGGGTTCAGGTCGATCGCGAGCCCGTAGGCGTGCGCCGACCAGTTCGTCTGCCCGCGCACCGGCCGGCAGACGAAGGCGCTCGTGTTGTTGCCGTCTCCGGTCGGCGGAGCGTCGAGTTCGTCGGCGCGGGTGACGCGCATCTCCTCCAGCGGGAAATGTGCCGCGAACAACTGGCCAAACACTTTGGTCACGGCCTCCGCGACGGTCGCGTTGACGAGCATCTCACCGGTGTGCGCCTTGCCGTCGAACCCCCAGAACGACATCGTCAGGTAGCGCAGGTCCGTCGACTTCACGGGGCACGCGGCCTGCCAGGTGCTGCGCGCGAGCACGCTCTGGGGCACGGCGTTGACGGTGGCCGCGTACTGGCCGTTCGCCGGTGGCGGCAGGAAATCCGTCGTCGGCAGGCTCCGGTTTCGAAGCACCTGAGGGGTCGGCTCGATCTCGCCGAACCCGTCCTTGCGCAACGGCAGCGGATGCGCGCCGACCTGCCATGCGGCGGGCGCCGCCGTGGTCGCCGGTGCCGTCGTGGTCGTTTTCGGCGCTTCGGCTGTCGTGGTGACAGCGGGCGCGCTGCTGGTGGGAGCAGGCGCGGGCTGTCCCGTGGTGCCGCAGGCCGCGAGGCCGAACACGGCCACGAGAACCGCCACTGGGGAAAGACGCACGAGTCCCAGCTTGGCAGACCACCCGATTCAGTGACAGCACGTGGGCAGGTGTCTCGACTAGGGTACTTCCGGCTGCATTCTCACGCGCCGGAGTCTTCCGACAGCCGAGCGCGACCAGGCTTTGAGTACTCGGTGGAGGGGGATTCCCATGGCCAAGCACGCCCGTCGTGACCGCAGGTTCCGGCTGACTCTGGCGGCGGCCGCGGCCGTGGCCGCTTCGCTGCCCATCGCGGCGGTGGCCGCGACGTCGGGGTCTTCGGACTCCGCCACGCAGGCCAGGCCGTACATCGTCGGCGGACAGGAAGCGTCCATTCAGGACTATCCGTACGCGGTGTACCTGACCGACAGCAAGGGCAACCAGTTCTGCGGGGGCACGCTGGTCTCCTCGTCGGCGGTGGTCACGGCCGCGCACTGCGCGACGGCGATGAGCGAGTCCAATCTGCGCGTGGTCGCGGGCAGGCAGGACGAGAACGGCAGCGGCGGCGTGGTCACGAAGGTCACCGACGTGTGGACCGAGCCCGGGTACTCCGACCCCGGCAAGGGGGACGACGTGGCGGTGCTCAGCCTCGACAGGCAGGTGTCGTACCGGCCGGTGTCCCTGCCGGACAGCTCCGACCAGTCGCTGTACCGCGAGGGCACGAACGCGACGGTGGTGGGCTGGGGTCGCACGGCCGACGGCGGTGCTCGCTCCGAGGTGCTGCGCAAGGCGACCGTGCCGGTGGTCAGTGACGCGAGCTGCTCGCAGAGCTACAGCAACTACGACGCCAAGAGCATGGTCTGCGCGGGATACCCGCAGGGTGGCACGGACGCCTGCCAAGGTGACTCCGGCGGCCCGCTGCTGGTGGGGGACACGCTGATCGGCATCGTGTCCTGGGGCGACGGATGCGCGCAGGCGGGCAAGCCCGGCGTGTACGCCCGGGTGTCGACGTACGCCAACGACATCAAGGCGCAGTCGCAGAAGCGTTCCCTGCTCTGGTAGTCAGGACGTGTGAACGTCCCGGGAACGGAACTGAGTGCGAGCCGGCTGTACGACATCCTCCGGCTGCGCGTCGATGTGTTCGTCGTCGAGCAGAACTGCCCGTACCCCGAGCTGGACGGGCGTGACATCCGCGCGGACACGCGGCATTTCTGGATCGAGGGTGAGCACGGGGTCGACGCGTACCTGCGGGTGCTGACCGAGCCGGGTGGCTACCGTGTCGGCCGTGTGGTCACTGCCAAGCACGCTCGCGGGCAGGGCCTCGCCGCGCGGCTCATGACGGCGGCGGTCGAGCTGATCGGTGACGAGCCGAGCGTCCTCGACGCGCAGACGTACGCGCAGGGCTTCTACGCGAAGTTCGGGTACGTGCCCGAGGGCGAAGTGTTCGAAGAGGACGGCATCCCGCACATCACGATGTGGCGCCGCGTGGCGCCGAACCGCTGATCACCTTCACCGCACTGTCCACATCGGACTCGGTGAGGCTCGCGCGCGCCGTCAGCCGCAGCCGGGAGACGCCGTCCGGCACCGCCGGCGGCCGGAAGCAGCCCACGCGCACACCCTGCTCGGCGCAGCAAGCGGCCCACGCGACGGCCTCCTCGGCCGACGGAGCCCGCACCGAGAGCACGCCTGCCTGCGGCTCGCTGACCTGGAACTTGTTGTCCCGCAACTGTTCCGCGATCCGGCTGGCGTTGAGCACCACCTTCTCCGGCAGCTCCGGCTCGGATTTCAGCACCCCGAGCGCGGCGAGCGCGGTGGCGGCGCTGGCAGGTGCGAGCCCGGTGTCGAACATGAAGCTGCGCGCGTTGTCCACCACGTGCTTGATCACCCGGCGCGGCCCCACCACGGCGCCGCCCTGCGCGCCCAGCGCCTTCGACAGCGGGATGAGCGTGACGACGTCCGGCTGACCGGCCAGCCCGGCGGCGTGCACGGCGCCCCGGCCTCCGTCGCCGAGCACGCCGAACCCGTGCGCGTCGTCCACCAGGAGCGCCGTGCTGTGCTCGCGGCACACCTGCGACAGCTCCTCCAGCGGCGCGCTGTCACCGTCCACGGAGAACACCGAATCGGTCACCACGAGCGCCCTCGGCTTCCGCCGCGTCGCGAGCGCGTTCTTGATCGCGGGCACGTCGTTGTGGTTCATCGCCGCCACTTCGGCGCGGGAAAGCCTGCAGCCGTCGATCAGCGAGGGGTGAATGTGCTTGTCGGCGATGATCGCCGCTTCGGCGCCGGAAAGCGTTGTCACCGCACCCAGGTTCGCGGTGAACTCCGAAGAGAACACCAGAGCCGCCTGGGCCCCGCAGAACCGCGCCAGCTCATGCTCCAACTCCGCGTGCAGCTCCGTCGAACCCGTCACCAGGCGGGAACCCGTCGAGCCCGCGCCCCAGCGCAACGCGGCGGCCGCCGCGGCCCCGGCCACCCGCTTGTCGTGCGCCAGCCCGAGATAGTCCTCGCCCGCGAGATCCAGTTCCTTCGCGGCGGCGGGGCGGGGGATCAGCCTGTGCGCCAGTCCGGCACCGGATCGCTTGTCCGCCTCGGCATCCAGCCAGTCGAAGACCTGCTCGGGCGTTGAACTCTGGGCTGCATCCACCCGGGCATCTTCTCAGTCTCGCCCACCGAAACGGATGAAGGCCACCGGCACCAGCGTGCCGATGGCCTTCACCTGCGATTACCGATCAGTCGCGTGTCCGGCGCGAGGGGCCACGCCCGTCACGCCGCGGCGGACGGGGCCCGCCGTCGCGGAAACCGCCCTGGCGGTGCCCGCCGCCGAAGCCGCGCGAACGACCACCCTGGCGGTGGTCACCACGCGGGCCACGCCGCTGCGGCTCGTGGCGCCGCTCCGGCACCGGCACGCCGCTCGGCTCGCGAGCGCCGGTGACGCGGGACAGTTCCTGGTCGCCCGGCCGGACGACGGAGGACTCCGCGCGCACGCCGGCGCGCTCGGTCATCCGCCGGACCGTGCGGCGCTGGTCAGGCGTGACCAGCGTGACCACGACACCGGACGCCCCGGCGCGCGCGGTGCGGCCCGCGCGGTGCAGGTAGTCCTTGTGGTCGGCCGCCGGGTCGACGTGCAGCACCAGGCTGACGTCGTCGACGTGGATACCGCGGGCGGCGACGTCGGTGGCGACCAGCACCGGGGTGTGGCCTTCCTTGAAGTCGGCGAGCACGCGGTTGCGCTGGCCCTGGGTCTTGCCGCCGTGCAGCGCGCCCGCGGCGACGCCCTTGGCGCGCAGCCGCTCGGCCAGCCTGTCCACGTGGTGCTTGGTGCGCACGAACATGATCGTGCGGCCGTCGCGGGCGCCGATCTTCGTGATCACGGCCTGCTTGTCCTGGTGGGTCACCTGGAACACGTAGTGGTCCATGGTGTCCACGCTCGCCGTGACCGGGGCGACCGAGTGCTCGACCGGGTCGGTCAGGTACCGGTCGACCAGCTTCTTGACGTCACCGTCGAGAGTGGCCGAGAACAGCAGCCGCTGCCCGCCCTGCGGGGTGAGGTCGAGGATCTCCCGCACCTGCGGCAGGAAGCCCATGTCGGCCATCTGGTCGGCCTCGTCGAGCGCGATGAAGTTCGTGTCCGACAGGATGCAGGTGCCCTGGCGCACGTGGTCCGACAGCCGGCCCGGGGTGGCGATCAGCAGGTCGACGCCGCGGTTGAGCACGTCGGCCTGGCGGGTGAAGGCCATCCCGCCGACGGCGGTGCGGCACCACAGGCCCATCGCCTTGGCCAGCGGGGCGAGCGAGTCGGCGACTTGCATCGCCAGTTCGCGGGTGGGGACGAGGACGAGGGCGCGCGGCCGCTTCGGCCGCGCCTTGCCGCCGCCGAGCCTGCCCAGCAGGGCCAGGCCGAAGGCCAGCGTCTTGCCCGAACCGGTCTGCGCCCGGCCCAGCACGTCACGCCCGGCGAGCGCGTCGGGCAGGGTGGCGGACTGGATCGGGAAGGGGGCGTCGATCCCGGCCTCGCGCAGCGCCTTCAGCAGCGGCTGCGGGAGGTTCAGGTCGGCGAACGAGGTCACCGAAGTGGACTCGAAGGTGATGCTCACTAACTGCCTCTCGGACGTGGCACGTCACAAGGGAGGCCCAACTGCCCGGCATGGCGCAGGGCGCAGTGTTGTCCTGGGCGTTCACAGGGACGGACCCGGCGCTCGGTGCGCCGTTGGTGGGTGGATTACCGCGAGCCACTCATTGCCTGGCTTTGGCCGCGAAGAAACAACACTCCACGCCGCCGGTTGCGGTCTGTGATCAGTCTAGCGGAGTGACCGCGTTCACCGGAGACCGGCCCGATTTCGTAGCCGCTCCAGTACTGCCGGTAGTTCCACGTGCTGACCACGTGTGGTGAACCAGCGGGCCACGGTGCTCGCGTCCCGTTCAAGGTACTCCGCTCCGGCCGGGTTGGCGATCACGTCCACGACCTGCGGCAGATCGATCAGCATCAGGGTGCCGCGGTGCACGAGGATGTTGTAGGGCGAGAGGTCGCCGTGCGCGAGCCCTTCCCCGGCGAGCAGCTCCATCGCCCGCAGTGCCTGGAACCACAGGTGATCGAGTTCTTCGGGCTCGGGCCTGAGCTGCGCCAGCCGCGGCGCGGCGGTGCCGTCCTCGTCCCCGAGGAACTCCAGCAGCAGTTCGGTTCCGTTGCGCTGCACCGGGTACGGCACCGGGACGCCGACTGTCCACAAGCGACTCAACGCGGCGAACTCGGCGGCGGCCCACTGCTCGGCGATCAGGTTGCGGCCGAAGGACGTCCGCCCCGCCATCGCCCGGTTCTCGCGGGACCGGCGCATTCGCCGTCCTTCGAGGTAGCCGGCGTCACGATGGAACTGGCGATGCTCGGCGGCGCGGTAGCGTTTCGCCGCCAGGAGACTGCTCCGATCGTCACCCGGTATGCCGCGGCGCAGCAGGTGCACGTCGGCTTCCTTGCCGGTCTTGAGGATGCCGAGCTCGGTGTCCACGGCGGCCAGCTCGGTGACCAGCCAGTCCGGGTATGGACGGGGCCCGCGTTCCCCGGTGTCCCAGGTCGAGTAGCGGGTTTCCGGTTCCGCGTGGGCGTTTTCGCGGAGCTCGGCGCGCCGGGCGCGTTCGCGTTCGGTGAGGCGGCCGCGGCGGGTGTACGGGTCTTCTTCGTCGTCGAAACGGGCGCGTTCGCGCATGGTGGGTTTCTCCTGCCGGAAGGTGCACCCACCGGGCACGTCAGCCGGCGGGCGGAGGGAGGTGAAGGGCGCGGGGCAGCACGAAGACAGTCATCAGGCGTCCTCCTTTCCGTCCGGGAGGCATCGAGCATGAGGTGTGACGCGGACGCGGCGCAACCGATTTACGGCAGACTGGCGAGCATGCGTGTGATCGTCATCGGATCCGGGATCGCCGGTGCCAGCGTCGCTTATCAGCTTGCCCGGCGAGGTGCCGAGGCCGTGATCGTAGAGGCGGAGCGAGAAGGGCTTGCGACGGCGGCCGGAGCCGGCATCGTCTGCCCGTGGACGGCGCGTTCGGCGGAGACCTACCAGGCCGCCTCCCGAGCCGCGGCGTACTACCCGGAGCTGATTGGCGAGCTGGCCGAGGACGGCTGGCGGGACACGTCGTTCGAAGTGGTCGGCGGGATGGTCGTGTCCGCCGACGAGACAGAATTGCGCGAGGCGTACCAACGGATTTCCTCGCGTGCTGCGGCAGCTCCCGCGGCGGGTGAAGTGCGGCGCCTCGATCCGGGCGAGGCGCGTTCGCTGTTCCCGGCTCTGGCGCCGGAACTGGGCGCGGTGCACGTCGCGGGCGGCGGCCGGGTGGATGGCCGTCAGCTGCGACGCACACTGCTGTCGGCGGCGGCCGCGCGAGGGGTACAGACCATTGTCGGAGAGGCCGGTCTCGTCGACGGCGGTGTCGTCGTCAACGGGGAGAAGCTGGCCGCGGACAAGGTCGTTGTTGCGGCCGGGGCGTGGAGCGCGGAACTGGTGCCGTCGATCGCTGTGGCGCCGCAGCGAGGGCAGATCAGCCATTTTGAGCTGCCGGGCGCGGACACTTCGCCGTGGCCGGTGGTGCTGCCCGTGTCGAGTCACTACCTGTTGGCTTTCCCCGGCTCGCGCGTGGTGGCCGGCGCGACGAGGGAGACGGGTTCGGGCTTCGACTACCGGATCACCGCGGCCGGGCAACGCGAAGTGCTCGACCATGCGCTGCGCGTCGCCCCGGGCCTCGCCGATGCGACGCTGGTAGAGACCCGGGTCGGCTTCCGGCCGGCGACCGAGGACGGGCTCCCGGTGCTCGGGCCGCTCGATGACCGGCCGGATGTGTTGCTGGCCACCGGTTTCGGGGCGGGCGGGCTGACATTGGCGCCGTACGCGGGCAGTCTCGTCGCGGCACTCGCGCTGGGGGAGCGGCCGGAACTGGATCTGACCCCGTACCGGCCAGGGCGGTTCGCCGCGGGATGATGCGCGGGGGTCAGTGCTCGGTCACGAGCTCCAGTTCGTTGTCGCCGGTGCGCTCGATCGCGAACCCGGCCCTGGACGCCACGCCGAGCAGACCCTCCACAGTGGACGGTTCGCGCCCGGCTTTGGCCAGCGCGGCGGCGAGCTTGCCCTTGTATGCCTTGTTGTGGTGGCTGACGACCTTGCCTGCCGGGGTGACGACCCGCACGGTGACGGAGCCGGGGATGCGCGCCAGGGCGGCGTAGGCGCCGGAGCGGAGGTCGACGATCAGCTCGTCCATACCGGCGAAAACCGGCTCGAGCGCGGGGCGCCAGAGGCCGCGCAGCGTGCCGAGCGACGGCAGCGACGACCCGCCGGAAAGCCGGTAGGCCGGGATCCGGTCGGCGGCGCGGGCTATGCCGAAGAGCGCGGAGGCGACGGCGAGGCGCTGTTCGGCCTTGGCTAGCTGGCTCTTCGTGAAGCCGCCGATGTCCAGCGCGTCGTAGAGCACGCCCGTGTAGCGCTCGAGCGCGGGCAGCGTGGGGGAGGAGTGCAGTGCGGCGTTGCGTGCCACTTCGTCCTCCTGACGCGGCGACAAGTCCAGCGCGCGAAGGCTGGCGGGTACGTCGCCGGCGAGGTCGACGAGCGCGTCCGCGAGCTTGCGGCGGACGGGGTTCAGCTCCGGGAAGGAGAGCCCGTCGATGTCGAGCGCGGGCCCGTCCCCGCCGGGCGCCTTGGTTTCGGAGGGAGGAAGCAACACGAGCACGTCTGCAGGTTAACCGTTGGTGAAGTACCGGTCGTTGACTGTGCCCGGTGACGGCGGCGCGCGCCGTGTCATCGGTCGAGGTCTTTGCGCATGCAGAGCCGCGGCCAGCGGTCGAGCCCGACTCGGGTCTCGTGCTCGCGGATTTCGCGGAGGCCCGGGGTGAGCGCGTCGTCGGCCAGGCGGTGGAAGCCGCATCTTTCGTAGTAGGGCGCGTTCCACGGCACGTCGGCGAAGGTGGTCAGGGTCAGTGCCGGAAGGGCGTTGGTGCGGGCGTAGTCGGCGGCGCGGTCGAGGAGGGTGCGGCCGATGCCCCGGCGCGCGTTGTCGGCGTGGACGGAGAGCTGTTCGATGTGCAGGTTGCCGTCGACGGGCTCGGCGACCAGGTAGGCGACGGGCCGATCGGCGTCGTCCACCGACACCCAGGCCCGGCCGGCCCTCTGGTACCGCCCAAGCTCGGCGATCGACGGCGGCTCATCGTCGGCGATGGCCGCCATGCCGATCTCGCGGAAGGGCGCGCCCGCCGACCGCTCGATGTCCCGCAGGGTCGGCAGATCGGCCACCGTCACCCGGCGAATACGCATCCGACCCCCCGAACTCGCCCCGGCTGTCGCGGCGCGCGCGATGCCGGTTCTGCGTTCTCCGTTCTGCGGCTTTGCTGTGCTGCTGTGCTGCTGCGTTGCTGTGTTGCTGCCCAGTCTCCTCGCCATGAGGCCGCGAGCGCACCCGGCTTTCTGTGCAGGCCCCCGGCGGCCGCCTTCTCGCGGATGGTTCCAGCGTTGCCTTCTCTGGTGGATGCCTTAGGCGGTCGGTGCGCCGCCTTTGGCTTGGTGGGCCTCGTTCCGGCGCTGCTGACGTGAGAGGTGGCCTGCGCTGCCGCGAGGCGTGGTGGGCCGTTGTTCGCTGTCTGTCGAGGGAGACAGTGGCAGCGCACATGCGCTGCGGAGATGGGCGGTGGCCCGCGTTCCACGCGTTGGCCGGGCGGGCAGTGCCAGCGGCGTAGGCGCACTTCGGGCGTGGGCGGTGGCAGCGGCGTTGGCGCGCTGCGGGCGTGGGCGGTGGCTCGCGTTTTGGCCGCTGCTGAGAGGGGAGGTGGCCCGTGTTCGGCCGCTGTCGAGACGCGTGGCGAGCCGCGTTCGGGCCCTGTCGAGGTGCGATCCAGTGTTCGTGCGCGGCGGAGGGCGAGCGGTGGCCTGCGTTCGTGCGTTGCGGGCGTGGGCGGCGGCTCGCGTTCGGTCGTTGAGGCGCGTGTCCGGTGCTGTCCAGGTGGGCGAGGGCGATGTTGGTGCGTTCCAGGTGGGCAGGGGTGATGTTGGTGCGTCGCGGAAGTGGGCGGTGGCCTGCGTTCGTGCGTTGCGGTGGCGCGTGGCGGCTGGTGTGCGGGCATGGTGAACCGGGCGGGTTCTCGTGTAGGCGCGGGCGGGCGTCAACGTGGCTTTCGGGGCGATCGCGCACAGTTCGGGCTTCCGGGAGGAACCACCCCGGCGGGGGTGTTCGTCCGGTGTGCGTTTCCTGTGTGGCCGATGCGAGCTTGCCGTTGCGGCGGCGAAGTGGCGTGCCAGCGCAATAACCCTGCGAGATCGTCCCGCGTGCCCGTGTGCAGCGAAGATCGGTTCCGAAGTGGACGTGGTGCCCAGCTCGACGCGCGAGCGGGAGGAGGCGTCGAGCCCTGGTCCGGGATGCTCCGCCGGTCACCGGGGGTGAGGCCGGTGCCGCCGCTGGGCGGCCACTGCTTTACTTCACTTATGGAACCCAGTGGCTCGCTGACTCTCCGGTACGCCGTCGCCACCGATGTCGGCCAACGACGCGAGGGGAACGAGGACTCGGTCTACACCAGTCCGCGGATGCTCGCCGTTGCCGACGGGATGGGCGGGCACGTCGCCGGGGAGGTGGCCAGCTCGGCCGCCATTGCTGCCATCACCGAGCTCGACCAGCGCCTCGCCGCGGACGAGATCGAGCTGACGAACACGCTGGAGCTCCTCGCCGCCGCGGTCCAGGACGCCGTCGACAGGCTGACCGAGCTGGCTTTGAAGGACCCGCGCCTGCACGGGATGGGGACGACGCTCACGACGCTGCTGTGGGACGGCACCCACTTCAGTGCCGCCCAGGTCGGCGACTCGAGGGCGTACCGGCTGCGCGCGGGCGAGCTGGAGCAGATCACCCGCGACCACACTGTGGTGCAGGAGCTGGTGGACCAGGGCCGGATCACCCCGGAGGCAGCGGCCACGCATCCGAGCCGCTCGGTGCTGACCCGTGCGCTGCAGAGCGGCGGCGAGGCGGACCCGGACCTGTTCTTCGTCGAGGCCCTGCCCGGCGACCGGTACTTGATTTGCTCGGACGGGCTGTCCGACGTGGTGCCGTTCGAGATCATCGAAGAGATCCTGGCGGAGGTGCCCGAGCCGCCGTCGGTCGTCCAGAAGCTCGTCGAACTGGCGAACGCCGGCGGTGGCCCCGACAACATCACCTGTGTGGTCGCCGACATCGGCACTCCCGAAGGGGAGAACGCGGAGTCAACGCCCGAAGACGTCGCCGGGGTCGCGGGAACCGGCGCGACTGAGGAGACCGCAGCCACCGCCGCCACCGATGACACCGCCGCGCACGACAATGCCGCCGCGCACGACAACGCCGACGATGCCGCCGGGGAGGCCGACACCGCCGACGAATCCGCCGAGGCGGAGGCCGTCGCCGATAGCGCGGCCGAGGTGACCGCGAAGGCGCCGGAAACCGCCGCTGCGCCCGCGGTCGCGAACGTGCCGACCGCGGAAGCCACCAACGCATCGGAGGTGGAAGCCACCGATGCGCCGACCACCGAGGCTGGCGACAAGCGACCGGCCTCCGAAGCGCCAGCCGAGGACGCCACCAAGCGCGCCACTCAGGCAACCGCCGGCGACGCCTCCTAGGACGGTGGGCGGGGCACGACCCCGCCCACGAGCACTGCCGGGTAACCGGACGTCATGCGGCAGTGAACTGCACCCGCCGCCGTTCGAGGTCGACCGCCGCGATCCGTACCGCGATGGTCGAGCCGACCTGCGGCTCGCCCGTCCAATCGGAACGCGGGAACAGGCCGTGCACATCGGGCCCTGCCTCCAGAATGGCGCCGAACGGCGCGACCCCGGTGACGGTGGCATGCACGACGCCACCCTCGGCATGCTCGACGAGGAACGCTCGCCAACTCACGTGCTGGGACATGTGATCACCTCCTTTCGCGATCCCAGCTGAAGGAACTTCGCGAAGGAGGAGTCGGCGGGCTCCTGGCCCGCCGGAGAGTCACGGCGTGGCCGGGAACCTTGTCCGCTCACGGCTTTTCGCCGACCCGGCAGTCACAGCGAATACCGTACCAACGGGCGGCGCGCTGCTCAATGGTCGCGGCTCACGCCGCCGATCCGCCGGCGGTGGGCCACCAGCACGGCGCGACGCAACGGTTCGCCGAGCCGTGCGAGTTTGCGTATCGTTCGGCCCGGTGGCGATCTCTTTTCGGAGCCCGCGCGGCGACCGAACCCGGCCCGAGCTGCCGGATCCGGAACGGTATCGCCCGGTGTGAACGAATCCGATGCCCGGGAACAACCCGTGCCCAGCAAAGGAGCCCAGAATCGAATCGCCGAACGCGCCCGGCACTCCGGAAGCCACCGGCTCTGGCAACACCGTCGACACAGGTGAAACGCCCCCGCGGACACCAGACGCCACGACCTTCGCACCCGAGAACGTTTGCCCGCGCCCTCAGCTCGTCCGGCCCGGCTGGCACGACCTGTGCGGGCAATGGGAGTTCACGTTCGACGACGAGGACCGTGGTCGCGCGGAGCGCTGGTATGCCGACCAGGTCGACCACTCGGTGTTCGAGCGCACGATCACCGTCCCGTACCCACCGGAGTCCGAGCTTTCCGGAGTGCGCGCCACCGAGCCGCACACCGTCGTGTGGTACCGCCGCGAGTTCGAGGCGCCGACAGTGTCACCCGGACATCGGCTGATACTGCACTTCGGCGCCGTCGACTATGCGGCTTCCGTGTGGGTAAACGGAGTGCCGGCGAGTGAACACCTGGGTGGGCAGACGCCATTTTCCTTCGACATCACCGACTTCCTTCGATTCGATGGTGAACCTCAGTCCATTGTGGTCAGAGCGGAGGACCGGCCGGACGATTCGGCGCAACCCCGCGGGAAGCAGGATTGGCGCGCCGAACCGCACGACATCTGGTACCACCGCACCACCGGAATCTGGCAACCCGTATGGGCAGAGGTGGTGCCCGCACTGCATCTGCGCGAACTCCAGTGGGTCCCCGATGTCGCGCGAGGAACCGTCGCGTGCGAGGGCGAGCTTTCCGTTTTTCCCCGTCAACCAGCCCGCCTTCGTGTCATCCTCCGGCTCGGCGACGAGGTCCTGGCCGAGCAGACAGTCCGTGTGGACGCCGGGCGATTCCGGTCCGAGATCGCGATCCCGGCCCTGCGACACGGGCAGGACCGATTTCGCTTGCTGTGGTCACCGGAACAACCCACCCTCTTGGACGCCACTGTCGAACTGCTGCCCGGCCATGGACCCGCCGACCACGTCACGAGTTACCTAGGACTTCGTGACGTCGGGGTGGCCGACGGCCGCTTCCTGCTCAATCACGTGCCGTACTTTCCGCGCATGGCCCTGCAACAGGGCTACTGGCCACAGTCCCAGCTGGCTTCACCCGGTCCGGAAGCCCTGCGCCGTGAGGCCGAGCTCATCAAGGAGCTCGGCTTCAACGGCGTCCGGATACACCAGAAGGCCGAGGATCCGCGGTTCCTCTACTGGTGCGACCGGCTCGGCCTGATCGTCTGGGGTGAGACCGCCAACGCCTACGAATTCGGCGCGACCGCCGTGGAACGGTTTACCCACGAGTGGCTGGAGATCGTCCGTCGGGATCGGAGTCACCCCAGCATCGTCACCTGGGTGCCACTCAACGAGAGCTGGGGCGTGCCGGACATCGCGACCGTACCCGCTCAACGAAACTTCGCCTCTTCGCTCTATCACCTGACCAAGGCCGTCGACCCGACCAGGCCGGTGATATCCAATGATGGCTGGGAAATCGCTGACACGGACGTCTACGGCGTGCACGATTACGCGCCCATCGGTTCCTCCCTTCGTTCACGTTATGGCGATGCCGAGGCCGTGCGGCTGACCCTCGCCGGAGGACGCCCCGGTGGCAGGCGCCTCCTCCTCGGCGAGATGACGCCCGGGCGTCCGGTGATGCTGACCGAATTCGGCGGCCTGTCCTACGCCCCTGCCGCGGGCGAGAACTGGTTCGGGTACTCGACAGTGACCGACTCGGCCGATCTTCTTCGTAAACTCGACGATCTGGTCTCCGCCGTGCTCGAATCCCCGGTCGTGGCCGGTTTCTGCTACACCCAGCTCACCGATACCGAGCAGGAACGGAACGGCCTGCTCACAGCGGACCGCAGGCCCAAGGCCGATCCCGCGGACATCCGCAGGATCCTGACCAGGCCGGCCAGGGCGCTGCCTCCCGAGGAAGTCGGCGCTCACCGCGACCTGACTCCGGCCGAGACCGATGGATGATTTCTCCTTTCTCTGAAGGGAAGCCCGCGGGTGCGCGGAATGTCGGGGCGGGAGCGCACCCGCGGGCCGGGCCGTTCACAGGGAGGAACGGCCCTTCAGGACGGCTCGCCACCGGACTCGAGGTCCCCAGGAGCGACGGCGGCCGCCTGGCTCAAGCAGACCGGATCAGGTCATGTCCCAGATCTTCACGGCGCGCACGACGAAGGGGGCGTGGGGTACGTAGGTGCCGTGTCCGGGATACGTGGTGAAGTCGCCTTCGGTCGTGCATTCGGTGCTCTGGTAGACCGTCACGTCACGGTCCAGCAGGTTCACGAACGACTTGCCTGCCATTTCGTCGGCCAACGGTATGCATTCTTCGGGGTTCGCCGTCCGCAGGTCCAGTTTTTGCGGCGTGGCGGTGTATCCCTCCCCGCTCCAGACGCAGAATTCTCCTTGCTGGCAGGCGGTTTCGGGCCCGCCTTCGTCGGCCTGCGCGATCCCCGACGTGCTCAGGATGCCCAGCGCCGCGAGGACGAGCATCCTCGGCAAATACGCACGCAGATTCATGTTTCACTCCCCTGGAAACGGTGATGCGGCTCGTTCGTGCCGCTGCCGACAAGAATGGCGCGTCGGAGCGAGGTTGTCATTAGGAATTTTTACTTCTGTGGATAAGTAGTTTTCGCTCGCTCGATCGGGGAAAAGTTATCCACACTTTCCAGAAAGCGCTTGCCGGGTCAAACCGGCTCTGCTATCGCGCGGGTGCGGTCGAGGCTCGTACGATCAGTTCGACGTCCAAAGTGGTCGGAGCGGACGGCCGCTCTCCGGCCAGCAGCCGGAGCGCGAATTCCCCCGCCAGCCGTCCCTTCCCGACGAGATCCTGGTGTACTGTCGTCAGTGGCGGCTCGCCCCATCGGGCCGCGGGGGTGTCGTCAAACCCCACAATGGACAGATCTCCAGGTACTTCGATCCCGCGCTGTCGTGCCGCGGTGATCGCGGCGAGCGCGAGCTCGTCCGACATGCAGAGCAATGCGGTCGGGCGTTCTCCGCGGTCGAGCAAACCGCCCGCACCGAGTATCGCGTCCTCCCTGGAAAACCCCGAGGTTTCCCAGATGGGCACGCTCTCGGGTGAAAACCCTGCTGCCGCAAGGGTTTCCAGATAACCGATGAGTCGCTCGCGGTAGTGCAGAAAGCGGCTGTCCGCTGCCTCCCGGTAGGTGAGCGGGCCGCTGCGTGGTGTGGAAAGGCATTGTGCGGAAAGGATTCCGAACCTGCGGTGCCCGAGTTCGAGTAGATGCCGGGCGGCGGCGATGGCGCCGCCTCGGTCGTCGATGCTGACACGGGCTGAGCCGGGCACCACCGGCTGGTCGATGACGACCAGCGGCAGACCTCGCTGGTGCACTGCTCGCAGGGCGGGCGCCCGCTCCGCGAGCGAGTAAGCCACCGCGAGATCGGCCTGCGCGGTCAGTACTCGGTCCGCGCGCGGGCCGCCGTCTTCCCCGCCAGGTAGAAGGAGCAGGGCGTGTCCGCCCGGGTCGACTGTCGCTGCCAGCGCGTCGAGTGTGATGGACAACGCAGGGTCAGAGAAGGCGGCGGACAGGCCGGTGTCGAGCATGAAGGCGATGGCGCCGGTGCGTGCGGTGGCGAGGCTTCGCGCGATCGGATTCGGCCCGGTGTAGCCGAGGCGCTGGGCGGTGCGCAACACCTCTGAGCGTAGTTCCGCGGACAACTGGTCCGGTCGGTTGTACGCGTTGGACACCGTGGCGCGTGAGACGCCCACGGCGTCGGCCACGTCGTCGAGGGTGGGGCGTCGACGGGGCGTCATCCGCACAGCCTAAGACAGCCGGAACACGGTGGACATTCTGAAGCGCTTAAGTCATTGTGAGATAAGGAGGTGTCACATGGTGGGGGACCGGGTCGCGGTGTTCGTCGTCTTCGCGCTCAACGGCGCGGTGTACGGCTCTTGGGCGCCTCGCGTGCCCGCGCTGGCCGAGCGGCTGCAGGCACCGCCGGGCTCGCTCGGGCTGGCGTTGCTCGGGGCCAGCGTCGGCATGGTGATCGCCGGCTCGCTGACGGGCAGGCTGACCGAACGCTTCGGATCTCGCGCGGTGATGATCGTTTCGACCCTGGCGTCCTGCGTGATCCTTCCGGTCGTCGGTGTCGCCGGCTCAGTGGCAGCTCTGGGAGTGGTGCTCTTCGGTCTCGGTGCCTCCGTCGGCGCCCTGGATGTCTCGATGAACATCGGTGCGGTGGTCGTCGAACGTCGCGTCGGCCGCGCGATCATGCCGGTCTTCCACGCGGGGTTCAGCTTCGGCGGGCTGCTCGCCTCGGCCGCCGCAGGTCTCGCGGCCGCCCACGCCTGGTCGCCGTTCCGGCACTTCCTGGTCGCCGCGGGGATCGCGGTAGTGGTGCTGCTGCTGGTCGCGAGAGGGCTGCCACGGGCGCAGCCCCGTGCTGCGGAGGCCGAACCCCGGCCACGGGTCGCTTTGGTGAAGAGGCCCGTGCTCTGGCTGCTCGCGTCGATCGCGTTGTGCTCGGCGATCGCGGAGGGAGCGTGTTCCGACTGGTCGGCACTGCTGCTGGTGACGTCGCAAGGGCTGAGTCAGGGCGCGGCCGCGCTGGCTTTCTCCGTGTTCTCGCTCGCGATGGCCACGACCAGGCTCGGTGGGGCGTGGGTGCAGAACCGGTTCGGGCCCACCAGGACGCTCGCGGCCGGTGCGGCGCTCGCCGGTGTCGGGCTCGTCACGGCCGCCCTCGCTCCCGTCGCCGGACTTGCCTACGCAGGCTTCGCGTTGGCAGGTGTCGGCTTGGCGGCGTCCTTCCCGATCGCGCTGAGTCTCGCGGGCGCCGCCGGGCAGCGGGGTGATGGCGGCGGTGGTGAGCGCGAGATCGCGTTCGTCACGAGCATCGCCTACTGCGGGTTCCTCGCCGGGCCGCCTGTGGTCGGCGGAATAGCGCAGCTGACTTCACTGTCCGCTTCGTTCGTCGTGGTCGGATTGCTGGCGGCCGTGATCGCTCCGGCGGCCGTCGGCGCAGGTCGCGCACGTCACCGTGAACTCACCGCGGACACGACCGTGTGCTGAGCCAGGCATACCCTCGTAGCCGTGGAGTCCGAAGTTTCCTCCCGGCGAAAGGTCAGCGTGCTGCCGCTGCTGGCGGTGAGCGTGGTCCTCGCGGCTGTCATCGCGGTAGCTCTCGTCGCCATGTCCGGCGGGGCGAGCTATGTGATCGCGGGCCTGCCCGATCCCGGGGTGCTGACGCACTACGGCCTCGGGGTGGTGCGTGTCCTGGCCGACGCGGCCTCGGTGGTGTGCGTCGGTTCCTTGCTGCTCGCTGCTTTCCTTGTGCCGCCGCAGTCCTCCGGAACGGTCGCGCGAGACGGGTACGCCGCGCTTCGTACCGCCGGAACAGCCGCCTGGGTTTGGTTCTTCGCGGCGATGCTTTCCGTGTTCTTCACGGCCGCGGACGGGGCGGGCAAACCGGTTACCGAGGTTTTCGTCCCGGACACCTTCCTCGACCTGATCGATGCGATCGAGCAGCCCAAGGCCTGGCTGATCACCGCGGCGGTCGCGCTCCTGCTGGCGTTGGGCTGCAGGCTGGCCTTGTCGTGGGGCTGGACGGCGGTCCTGTTCTTCGTCTCCGTGTTCGGCCTGGTGCCGGTGGCGGTCACCGGGCACTCCGCAAGCGGCGGCTCGCACGACATGGCGACCAACAGCCTGCTCTACCACTTGGTTGCCGCCTCGATCTGGGTCGGCGGCCTGTTCGCGCTGCTCGCGCACGGCTGGCGGCGCGGTGATCACCTGAAGCTGGCCGCGACGCGGTTCTCCAAGGTCGCTCTGGTCTGCTGGGTCGTGATGGCCGTCTCCGGCGTGATCAACGCCCTGGTCCGGATCAAGCTCGGGGACCTCTTCACCACCGACTACGGACTGCTTGTGGTCGCGAAGGTGGTGGCGCTGCTCGTACTCGGTGTGTTCGGGCAGCAGCAGCGCACTCGTGGCGTACGTGATCTGGTCGACGGCAAGGGCGGCGGGCAGCTGCTGAGACTGGCCGCCGTCGAGTTGCTGATCATGTTCGTGACCATCGGGATCGCGACTGCGCTCGCGCGCACGCCACCACCCGAGGACGCCATCACCCAGCCGTCCACCACCGAGTTGCTGATCGGCTACAACCTGCCCGGTCCGCCGACGGTGCTGCGGCTGCTTTTCAGCTGGCGCTTCGATCTGGTCTACGGCACGGCCGCGCTCGTACTCGCCGGGTTGTACATCGCCGGTGTGCTGCGGCTGCGCCGGCGCGGTGACAGCTGGCCGGTGGGACGCACGGTTGCGTGGCTGCTCGGCTGTTTCGTCCTGCTGATGGCCACTTCTTCGGGGCTGGGCAAGTACTCGCCCGCGATGTTCAGCGTGCACATGGGTGGCCACATGCTGCTGTCCATGGTCGCTCCGGTGCTTTTCGTGCTCGGCGGGCCGGTGACACTGGCGCTGCGTGCGCTTCCCGCCGCAGGCAAGGAATCCCCGCCGGGGCCACGAGAATGGATACTGGCGTTCGTCCGCTCGCCCCTGGCGAAGGTACTCACTCATCCGGTGGTGGCGCTCCTCCTCTTCGTCGGCTCCTTCTACGTTCTGTACTTCTCTGGTCTGTTCGACACCGCGCTGAACTATCACTGGGCACACCTTGTGATGAATGCGCATTTCCTGCTGTCGGGCTACGTCTTCTACTGGCCGGTGATCGGGATCGACCCCGCGCCGCGACGGCTGCCGCACCTGGGCCGGCTCGGCATGATGTTCGCGGCCATGCCGTTCCACGCGTTCTTCGGCGTGATCCTGATGTCCAAGCAGACGATCATCGGCGAGACCTTCTACCAGCAGCTCAACCTGCCGTGGGTCACCGATCTGCTCGCGGATCAGCGGCTGGGCGGGGGCATCGCCTGGGCGTCCGGTGAAGTGCCGGTGCTGCTCGTGCTGATCGCCTTGCTGGTGCAGTGGGCGCGAGCGGATGAGCGTGAGGCGAAGCGGAACGACCGCCGTGAAGAGGTCACGGGCGACGCGGATTTGGCCGCGTACAACGCAATGCTCAAACAGCTGGCGGAGCAGGGCAAGCCTCGGCCCTGACGAGTTGTCCACACACCCCCGGTTGTCCACAGCCACGGCAATTGGGTCTTTCCCGCACTCGTGCTGTCCGTGCAGGCTGGAAGCACGGTCAGCAACGAGAACACGGGAAGGGTTTCCGCGATGGCGATTGGCGAGACTCCGGTGACTTTGGTCGGCACGGTGGTCAGCGAGGTGGAGAGCCTCCGGGTCGGCGCGCAGCGGCACGAGTTGGCCATGTTCTGGCTGCGCAGTGACGAGCGCCGGTACGACAAGGGAAAAGGGGAATGGGTCGAGGGCAGGCATCTCTCGATCCGGGTGAAATGCTGGCGAAGACTCGCGGAGGCGGTGAGCTTCGCGATCCGCAAAGGCGATCCGGTGATCCTGTCGGGCCGGTTGTACAGCAACGACCGCGGTGAGCGGGAGCAGTCTCGCGTTGTACCTGAGGTTGAGGCATTGGCGGTCGGGCTGAATCTGGCGGTGCACCCCGCGTCGGCGCGCCCGTCGGCGCAGTTGGATCTGGAGCTGCTCGCGCGTCCGGAATCCGTGCGGGAGAAGCAGCTCGTTGGGGTGTCCGAACCGCTTGCTTCAGGCTGAAAAACAGTGGTCGTGGGTCCGGCCCACGACGTGTCTTCCCGGTGATCAGGGGTTGACTCTGTGTCGTTGGATGGTGACCGGCGTACGGACGCGTAACGCTCCGCTCTACGATCGACCTTATGGCCGAGTTCATCTACACCATGAAAAAGGTGCGCAAGACCGTCGGGGACAAGGTCATCCTCGACGACGTCAGCACCGCGTTCTACCCCGGCGCCAAGATCGGTGTCGTGGGCCCGAACGGTGCCGGCAAGTCCACCGTGCTGAAGATCATGGCCGGACTCGATCAGCCGAGCAACGGGGACGCGTTCCTGCAGCCGGGCGCGACGGTCGGCATCCTCCAGCAGGAGCCGCCGCTGAACGAAGACAAGACGGTGCGCGGCAACGTCGAGGAAGGTCTCGGCGACATCAAGGTGAAGCTCGACCGCTTCAACGAGATCGCCGAGCAGATGGCCACCGACTACAGCGACGAGCTGATGGAGGAGATGGGCCGCCTCCAGGAGGACCTCGATCACGCTGACGCCTGGGAGCTGGACTCCCAGCTGGAACAGGCGATGGACGCGCTTCGCTGCCCACCGCCGGACGAGCCGGTCACCCACCTCTCCGGTGGTGAGCGGCGCCGGGTCGCGCTGTGCAAGCTCCTGCTGTCGAAGCCTGATCTGCTGCTGCTCGACGAACCCACCAACCACCTGGACGCGGAAAGCGTGCTGTGGCTGGAACAGTTCCTGGCCAGCTACGCCGGCGCCGTCCTCGCGGTCACCCACGACCGGTACTTCCTGGACAACGTCGCCGAATGGATCATGGAGCTCGACCGCGGCCGGGTCGTGGGCTACGAGGGCAACTACTCGACCTATCTAGAAAAGAAGCGGGAACGATTGGAGGTGCAGGGCAAGAAGGACGCGAAGCTCGCGAAGCGGCTCAAGACCGAACTCGACTGGGTTCGCTCCAACGCCAAGGCACGCCAGACGAAGTCCCGCGCCCGTCTGGACCGCTACGAGGAGATGGCCACCGAAGCCGAGCGGAACCGCAAGCTCGACTTCGAGGAGATCCAGATCCCGCCGGGCCCCCGGCTGGGCAACGTGGTGGTCGAGGTCGAGCACCTGCGCAAGGGTTTCGAGGACCGGCTGCTCATCGACGACCTGTCGTTCGACCTGCCGCGCAACGGCATCGTCGGTGTCATCGGCCCGAACGGCGTCGGCAAGACCACGCTGTTCAAGACCATCGTCGGGCTGGAGAAGCCGGATTCGGGCGAGGTCAAGATCGGCGAGACGGTGAAACTGTCCTATGTGGACCAGAACCGGGCCGGCATCGATCCGAAGAAGACGGTTTGGGAGGTCGTGTCGGACGGGCTCGACTACATCCACGTCGGACAGACCGAAATGCCGTCGCGGGCTTACGTCTCGGCGTTCGGCTTCAAGGGGCCGGACCAGCAGAAGCCGGCGGGGGTGCTCTCCGGTGGCGAGCGCAACCGGCTGAACCTGGCGATGACCCTCAAGCAGGGTGGAAACCTGATCCTGCTGGACGAGCCGACCAACGACCTGGACGTGGAAACCCTGGGGTCGCTGGAAAACGCGCTCGAACAGTTCCCGGGCTGCGCCGTGGTCATCTCCCACGACCGGTGGTTCCTGGACAGGGTGGCGACGCACATCCTGGCCTGGGAGGGTGACGACGACAACCCGGCGAAGTGGTTCTGGTTCGAGGGCAACTTCGAAGGCTACGAGAAGAACAAGGTCGATCGGATGGGAGCCGAGGCGGCGCGGCCGCACCGGGTGACTCACCGCAAGTTGACGCGCGACTGACCCGCGCGCCCGCGAGCACGCTTGAGCCAACACTGAAGCGGAGTCCCGAGTGGTAGCAACCAAGCACATCCGATCCAGCCCGCGCTCCGCGCACTCCGGCGCATGGGGCGCGGCTGGTACCGGCCAGCACCCTGTGATCGACAGCCTGCTGCGGCAGGCCGCCGATCTGAGTCTGCGCGCGCCGGAACTGACCATGATCCTCGGCGAGCGCGCGGCCGCGCTGGCTGAGGCGGCCGGGTCGGACGAGCTGTGGGTGCGGGCCGAGAGTCTCGTGGTGGCCGCGCGAGTCCGGCTGGGGCTGCGGGCGGAAACGGTCGGTCGTGCCGTCGCGGTGTTGCGTGCGGCGGAGGATCTCGGGGATGCGGTGCTGGCGGCCGGGTTGCGGACTGACTTGGCGCTGTGTGCGCGAAGTGTGGGTGTGCCGCTGACCGGGTTGGCTGCGTTGCGCCCGGTACTTGACGTGGCGGAATTCTCCGGCGCGGGCAAGGCAGCGGCGTTGTGCCAGTTGGTTGGCTGCTTGTCCCAGTTCGGGCGTAAGCCCGAGGTGGACCGGGCGCTGAACGAAGCGGACCAACTGTGCAACGGCGACGACACGCTCGAGGGTGACGGGCGGCTGCTCACGCGGGCGCTGGTCCGTGTCGGGGTTTCGGCGCACCGGCGTCGGCACTCCGATGTCCTGGGTGCCGCTGATGCGGCGCGGACCGGGCTGGGCCTGCTCGAGCAACTCGACGATCCGAGCTGCGACGGTGGAGTGGTCCGGATCCGGCTGATCCTCCAGCTGGTTTGTTCACTGCTCGACCGCGGCGACTCGAAGAACGCGCTAGAGATCGCCCAGCCGGTACTGGACGAGCCGGTGCGACCCGCTTCGGTCGCGCCGGTGGGGTGGCTGCGGATGGCTGTGGCGACACGGATCCTCTTGCCTGCGGGTTCGGTCGAAGCCGCCGCGGTGATGTTGCGCGACGGTGTGCACAGCACGGAACGACATGGCTTGCCTGGGCTGGCAACGCGGCTTTGGGGCGAGTTGGCCCACGTCGAGGAGCGGCTGGGACGGCCCACCGAGGCGATCAACGCGTTGCGGGAAAGTCGTGCGGCCGAGCACGTGTACACGCGTGCTCGCCGGCAGGCCGTCGGATTGCTGTCCGGCGAATTCGGCAACGGCGGCCACGCGGCGGTGGACCTCGACGACATTCTCGGTGCGACGCCGCAGAGTGGTGCGCCGCTGGCGGGGCCGGCCGCTGCCGCCGCACCGGCGGCGGAGGTCAAGCTCGCCCCGGTAAGGGCCGAGGCGTCGGCCGAAAACCGTTTCGTTGTAAGGGAAGAGCCGTCCTCTGGGACGCGGGAAACGGCGGCTGAACACACGGCGGCCGCGCACAAGACCCAGCACGCTGGCAGCGCTGCCGCGGCTAGTGCTGGCGAAGGTGTTTCGGAGGCGTCGAGCCATGCCGAGGAGCGCGACACGCCATCGGTCGCTCGGAGGAACGGTTCGGACGCGCGGGAAATCAAGCTTGCACCGGTGACGGTGGCGCCGCCGGTGCCACCGGACCTTCCTTTGGCGCCGGCTCCGGCGGACGAGCCGTCGCCGCGGATCTCGGTCGTTTCCGATGCTGTGCCTGCCTCTTCGCACGTCAACGGTTTCGGACGGAACGGTTCGGCGAACGGAGAGCGGGTGTTGCGGCTCGGGCGTGACACGGTCTTCGCGCCCCACGGCGCGAATGGCGTTGCAGGCTCAGCTAGCCAGACAGGTACAGCCGCGCATCTCAGCGCGGATCAGGCCGAGCGTTCGGGCGCGGACCGAGTCGAGCGTTCGGGCGCGGATCAGGCCGGGCATCCGGGCTCGGGTGATCGCGTGGCGGCGGATGGCGTCGACATGGCCGGTGCTGCAACGGATTCTGCTGCTGGGCGTGCTGCCGTCGAGAGCTTCGACGCACCCGGCAGGACCGCTGGCACGGAGCGGGATGCTCGGTCGGAGCGTTCGCGGCGGAAGACGCGCCATGACTCCGCGCATGGGTCTGTCGCGGCGCGATCCGTGCTGGATCGACTCGGGGTTTCGGCCGGTGCCGGTGGCGGTCGTCGCCGGGCGACGACAGATCCGGAGGCTGCGGCAGCCGCGGATGTGTCGACCGCAGACCGAGCGACCGCGGACCAAGCCAACGCAGGCACGGCCAACGCAGGCACGGTCAACACGAGCGCGGCCGACACGAGCGCGGCCGACACAAGTGCGGCCGACACGAGTGCGGCCGCCTCGGGTGGGGCGGCCGCGGACGTTGCCGCAGGGGCAGAGACAGCCGCTGCCACGAGCGATACAGCCGCTACCGGCACAACCGCCATCGGCGCAACCGGCAGCGATACAGCCGCCGCCGACGCGGCGGTTGCGGACACGGAGGCGACTGCTTCCACACCGGACTCCAACGCGGACTCTGCGGACGGGACGAACGCCGAAGCCTCAGGCGCGGGGAGTGCGCAAGACACGGGCGCGGAGAACGCAGAAGCGCCAGGCGCGGGGAGTGCGGAAGACTCGGGCGCGGGGAGTGCGGAAAGCTCGGGCGCGGAGAACGCCGAAGCCTCACGCGCGGAGAGGGCTGAAAACTCGGCCAGCGGCGCCTCGAACACCGAGGAGCTGCCGGGGAGCTCGCTCAACGAGAACTGGCTTCCGCGGCTGAGGTTGCCTCCGTCGTTGGAGCCGTTCGAGGACTTCGGCGAAGAGCTGCCCTCCTCGACCTCGGAAACGCACTTCACGAGCACCCCGGTGATCGAGGACGACGGGCTCGGCGAACCCTTCCGCGTGGAGCGGTCTCATCCGTCTACAATGGACGACGATCTTCCGCCCGACGCTGGCCTCGCGGACCTCCTTGCCCGCGCGCTGGCCGAACACCAGGCCGGGACATCGAGCGCCGCCGCCTTGGTCAAACGGCTCGAGAACCAGGGCGCCGGTGACCCGCGCCCGGTCAACGGGCACGGCCGCAACGGGGAGGTCCCGGGCAACGGCCGTCACCGCACGGATGGATAATTCTCCCGTCGGTACGGACGGAACCGCGCCCGCGGCTTGATGGACAGGTGGCTTTTGCTCCCGCATGGACGGTCAGCCTTCGCCACTTTCCCTGTGCCGGCCAGCGGTATCGGTTCAGATGGTCCAGTCCGGTGCCCCGGCGCGCGGAAACCCCTTGAGGTGAGCGGTTTTTCGGGCAGGCGCACGTTTTCCCGGTCCGCGCGAGCCGACTCGGCGGGGACGTGCCATCCTGCTGCAGTGGGATCCGTTCCGGCGGCGCTGCGACTGACGACATGTCGATCTGTTGTGCCAGAAGCTGTTTCGCGGCCTTCGCTGCCATCGGCACCGGCATCGACATCGGTGCGGTCGGGTGCGGTGGTCGTTCGTTCGCCGGGGCCAGGTGCATGAACGCTCTGCCGTCGCCCATGCCGTACCGCCACCGAAATCCGCCGTGGGCGCGGGACGGCCTCCGACGGCGACTCAGTCCCTGCGGCGGCCCCATCCGCTCCTCCCGTGGCGCGTCCCGCGTCACGGCCGATCGTCGGTCCAGCACGGACGGTGATCCCTTGTCCCAGTGATGTTTGCTTTGCACAGCACCGGAAGCCCGGCCGGTGCGAACGTATGTACCCGAAGACACGCCGCGCCCCACACTAAGGTGGGAGGATTCGGCGTGGTCAAGCGTGATCAACGCTCGATGGAGAGTTGCCTGAAATGAGCTCGACAGGAGTTTCACCCCGTCTCGACGCGGTCCCCGGGCGGGAAACCCCGCAACGGCGGTCGGCCAGCCCGGAGCAGATCCGGGACGAACTGATCGAGGCCGCCGCCGACCATGCGCCGGACATAGCCGATCTGCTGCGCCTCTACTACCGCCACATCCCGGCCGAAGAGATCCTCGGCGACGACCCGGTCGACCTCGTCGGTGCGGTCCGGTCCCACCTCCAGTTCGCCGAGCAGCGCGTGCCCGGCAGGCCCGCCGTCCGCCTGCTCAACCCGACCACCGCCGAGGACGGCTGGACCCGCGACGCCACGGTCGTCCAGATCGTCACCGACGACATGCCCTACCTGGTCGACTCGGTCACCGCCAAGCTCGCCAGGGACGGCATCCAGGTCCAGCGCCTGGTGCACCCGATCGTCGTCCTCGAACGCGACATCACCGGCAAACTGCTGCAACTGCACCCCACCGCCGACGCGGCCGAACCCCCCGAGGGCTCGGCCACCGAGTCGTGGATGTACGTCGAGATCGACCTCATCACCGACCCGAACCGCGCCCGCGAGCTGGACACCTACCTCACCTCCGTGCTGGCCGACGTCCGCGAGGTCGTCGAGGACACGGACAAGATGCTGCAGGCCGCCCTCGAGTTGGCCGACGAACTCGACACCGCCCCGCCGCCGATGCCGGCCGAGCAGGTCACCGAGAGCCGTGACCTGCTGCGCTGGCTCGCCGACGGCCACTTCACCTTCCTCGGCTACCGCCGCTACGAGCTCGTCGAGGGCCCGCCCGGCGATGACGAGGCGGCGATGCGTGCTTCGCTGGCTTCGGGGCTCGGCGTGTTGCGGCAGGACAGCCTCGCCGCGCGCAGCCTCACTGCGGGGCCGGACGCGGCGGCGAACGCGCTCGTCCCCGAGCTGCTCGTCCTCACGCAGGCCAGCGCACCCTCCACCGTGCACAGGCCGGTCTACCCGTACTACGTCGGCGTGAAGACGTTCGACGAACAAGGCAACGTCACCGGCGAACACCGGTTCCTCGGCATGTTCACCACCAGCGCGCTGCACGAGGACGTGCTGGACATCCCGGTCGTGGCGCGCAAGGTGCGGGACGTGATCCACCACGCCGGCTACCCGATGGAGTCCTACTCCGGCCAGCGCATGCTCGAAGTGCTGCAGAACTGGCCGCGCGCCGACGTGTTCTCGGCCGACCGGGAATCGCTCTACTCCACGGCGATCGGCGCGATCACGCTGTCGGACCGCCGTCGCCTTCGCCTCTTCCTGCGCCGCGACACGTACGGCCGGTTCTACTCCTGTCTCGTCTTCCTGCCGCGTGACCGCTACACCACGCGCTCGCGGCTGGCGATGCAGGAAGTCCTGCTCGCGGAGCTCGAAGGCACGCACCTGGAGTACGGCACGCGCGTCGGCGAGACAGCCCTCGCGCAGGTCCACTTCACCGTGCACACGGACCCGGCGCGTCAGATCGAGCCGGACACCCTGCACATCCAGGAGCGGCTCAACGCGGCTGTGCGCAGCTGGGACGACCACATGGTCGACGCCGTGCTGGCCGAGCGGCGCGAGCGCCTGAGCGAAGGCGGGACCGGGATCGGGCCGCTCGGCGAGGAGTCGGCCACCGAGCTGGGTCAGCGCTACGCCGCGGTGTTCGACGAGGCCTACAAGGAGGACTTCAGCGCGATCGAAGCGCTGGCGGACCTCCGCAAGCTGGAGTCGCTGACCCCCGAGCAGAACCTGACGATGTCGTTCTACGTTCCGGCCGATGCCGAGCCGGGGGAGCGGCGGTTCAAGCTGTATCTGCTGGGCGAGGGCGTGACCCTGTCCGCGGTGCTCCCGGTGTTGCAGCGCATGGGCGTCGAGGTCGTCGACGAGCGCCCGTACGACCTGCACCGCGAGGACGGCACCCGCTCCTGGATCTATGACTTCGGCCTCCGGATCAGGCAGCGCGAGCTCGACGAGCTGACCGCGCAGGCGGAACAGGACCTGCGCGTCCGCTTCCAGGAGGCCTTCGCCGCGGCGTGGCGAGGGCATTGCGAGGTCGACGGCTTCAACGCGCTCGTCCTGCGCGCCGGTCTCACGTGGCGCCAGGCCGCTGTCTTGCGGGCGTACTCGCGGTACCTGCGCCAGGCCAGGGCGCCGTACTCGCAGGAGTACATCGAAAGCTCGGTGCTGGCGCATACGGACATCGCGAAGGCGCTCGTGAACCTGTTCGAGCACCGCTTCGAGCTGACCACGGATCCGGAATCCGATGCCCAGTGCGACGCGCTGGTCACCGAGATCACCGAAATGATCGACGAGGTCACCAGCCTCGACGAGGACCGGATCCTGCGCCGCTTGCTGGCTGTCATCAACGCGACCCTGCGCACCAACTACCGGGTCACCGACGAGGAGGGCGGGCTGCGCCCGTACCTCGCGTTCAAGCTGGACCCGCAGGGAGTGCCGGACCTGCCCGAGCCGCGGCCGCGGTTCGAGGTGTTCGTGTACTCGCCGCGTGTCGAGGGCGTGCACCTGCGCTTCGGCGCGGTGGCGCGCGGTGGCCTGCGATGGTCCGATCGCCGCGAGGATTTCCGCACCGAGATCCTGGGCCTGGTGAAGGCGCAGGCGGTGAAGAACGCCGTGATCGTGCCGGTGGGCGCGAAGGGCGGCTTCGTCGTGAAGCGCCCGCCGGTCCCCACGGGCGACCCGGGCGTGGACCGCGAAGCGAACCTCGCCGAGGGCATCGCCTGCTACCGCATGTTCATCTCCGGGCTGCTGGACCTGACCGACAACCTCATCGAGGGCAAGACGGCCCCGGCGAAGGACGTCGTCCGCTACGACGGGGACGACACCTACTTGGTGGTGGCCGCGGACAAGGGCACCGCGTCGTTCTCCGACATCGCCAACGAAGTCTCCGCGAGCTACGGCTTCTGGCTCGGCGACGCCTTCGCTTCGGGCGGTTCCGTCGGCTACGACCACAAGGCCATGGGCATCACGGCCAAGGGCGCGTGGGAGAGCGTGAAGCGGCACTTCCGCGAGCTGGGCGTGGACACGCAGAGCCAGGACTTCACGGTGGTCGGCGTCGGTGACATGGCCGGCGACGTGTTCGGCAACGGGATGCTGCTGTCCGAGCACATCCGGCTGGTGGCCGCGTTCAACCACATGCACGTGTTCCTGGACCCGGAGCCGGACGCGGCTTCTTCCTTCCGCGAGCGCAAGCGCTTGTTCGAGCTGCCCCGTTCTTCGTGGGACGACTACGACCGGTCGGTGATCAGCGAGGGCGGCGGGATCTTCCCGCGCAGCGCCAAAACCATCCCGGTCAGCCCGCAGGTGCGCCGCGCGCTGGGGCTCGCCGACAACGTCACGAACCTCTCGCCTGCCGAGCTGATCCGGGCGATCCTGCTGGCGCCGGTCGACCTGCTGTGGAACGGCGGGATCGGCACGTATGTCAAGGCGGAGACCGAGACCCACTCCGATGCCGGGGACAAGGCCAACGACGCGGTGCGCGTCAACGGCAAGGACTTGCGCGCCAAGGTGGTCGGCGAGGGCGGCAACCTCGGCCTGACCCAGCTCGGCCGGATCGAGTTCGCCAGGGCGGGCGGCAAGATCAACACGGACGCGCTGGACAACTCCGCCGGGGTGGACTGCTCCGACCACGAGGTCAACATCAAGATCCTGCTGGATCACCTCGTCGCCACCGGCAACCTGGAGCGCGAGCAGCGCAACAGCCTGCTGCACGAGATGACCGACGAGGTCGGCGAGCTCGTGCTGGCCGACAACTACCGGCAGAACGCGGTGCTCGGTGTCAGCCGCGCGCACGCCGCGGCGATGTTGTCGGTGCACGAGCGGCTGGTCAACGAGCTGGAGTCCTCGGGCGCGCTCGACCGCGAGCTCGAGTCGCTGCCGAGCAAGCACGCGTTCCGTGAGCTGGACAAGGCGAACCAGGGCCTCACCTCGCCCGAGCTGGCCACGTTGCTGGCGCATGTGAAGCTGGACCTCAAGGACCAGCTGCTGGCCAGCGAGCTGCCCGACGCCGAGGTGTTCGCCCGGCGGCTGCCGGAGTACTTCCCGAAGCCGTTGCGGGAGCGGTTCACCGAAGCGATCGGCGCGCACCCGCTTCGCCGCCAGATCATCAGCACGCTGCTCGTGAACGAGGTGGTCGACGGGGCGGGCGTGTCGTACGCGTACCGGCTCGCCGAGGAGATGAACGCGACGGCGACCGACGCCATCCGCGCGTACACGATCGTCACCCGCGTCTACGACCTCAACTCGCTGTGGGCCGAGATCGACGCGCTCGACAACGTCGTGTCCACCGACACGGCCGACGCGATGATGCTGGAGTCGAGGCGGCTGCTCGATCGGGCCGCGCGCTGGTTCCTCGCGAATCGGCCGCAGCCGCTGGCGGTCGGCGCGGAGATCGCGCGCTTCGGCAAGAGCGTCGGCGCGCTCGCTCCGCAGCTGAACACGCTGTTGTGGGGCCGCGAGATCGAAGCGGTCGACGAGCGGGCGGGGGTGTTGATCGAGCAGGGCGTGCCGGAGAAGCTGGCGAACCGGGTCGCGGGCCTGCTCGACAGCTACGGCCTGCTCGACATCATCGAGGTGACGGAGCTGGCGGAGCGGGAGGCGCGCGTCGCGACGGAGCGCAGCCCGCAGGAGACCGCCGAGCTGTACTACGCGTTGTCGGCGCACCTGGACGTGGACGAGCTGCTGACTTCGATCAGCGCGCTCGAACGCGGCAACAGGTGGCACGCGCTGGCCCGGCTGTCGTTGCGGGACGACGTGTACTCGTCGTTGCGCGCGATCACGCTCGACGCGTTGCGGCACACCGACTCCGAGGACACGCCGGAGGAGAAGATCGCCCAGTGGGAGAAGGCGAACGCCTCGCGGCTGTCGCGGGCGAGGGTCGCGCTCGACGAGATCAAGCGATCGGGCAGGCTGGACCTGGCGACGCTGTCCGTGGCGGCGCGGCAGCTCCGGAGCTCAGTGAGGTAGAACCGTTGTATGTGGCGATGGTCCGGCCGCGGTGGTCGGACATGGACGTCTTCGGGCACGTCAACCACGCGAACCTGGTGACGTTGCTCGAAGAGGCCCGCGTTCCCCTGTTGTTCGAGGAGGCGGGCCAGGCCGGGCTCGAGCTCGCCAAGGGGATGGTCGTGGTGAAACTCGCGGTGCACTACCGGTCGCCGATCGTCGTGCGCGGTCAGCGGGTCCGGGTGGAGATCTCCTTGCGGGAGCTCAAGGCCGCGTCGCTGACCCTCGACTACCGGGTCCACACCGGACCGTCGCCGGAGGACAAGATCGCCGTGGTCGCGGACACGGTGCTGGCGCCGTACGAGGTCGCCACCGAGCGGCCCCGCCGGTTCACCGACGCGGAACGCGCGTTCCTTGGCGAGAAGCTGGCGGGTGGCGATGACTGAGAGCACGAGGACGTCGACGGAACTGCGCACGGCCGACGGCGCGGACCGCGAAACGCTGGGTGCGTTCGTGGCCCGCGCCGTCCGGCTGGACGGCCAGTGCGCGGTGCGGTTGCGCAACCGCGGCAGCGAGGTGGTCGAAGCCTGGGTGACCACGCCGTTCGAGGTGCTGGCCACGCGGGCGGTGCACGGCCAGGTCGAGCCGGGCGACGTCACGGTCAGCGGGAACGAGTTGCTGGCGGCGCTGACGGTCGCGGGCGGGGACAGGATGGATCCGGGCCCGCCGCGGGACCTGTTGTGGCACGCGGAACTCCCGCCGGCCGTGAACTGGCGGCCGGTGGACGAGCTGCCCGTGAGCGTGATCGGGGAGCTGACCGACCGCGGGGTCGCGCTGGCGAAGGAGAACGCGGGCCCGCACGGGACGCCGCCCGCTTCGCTGATGGACCAGACTGTGCTGACGGTCAGCGGGGCGGAGCTCGAGGTCAAGATCCCGATGCGGTGCCTGTTCGCCTTGTCCGGCATGGGTTTCGCGGATTCGTCGATCGAACAGGACGTGGTGCGGGTGAGTGCCACCAGCTCGTGGCTGAGGCTCGACGCGCGCTACGGGGCCGTGCTGCGACGCCGGCAGGCTTTGCTGCCGTTGCTGTTCTAGGACCAGAGCAAGTCAGACCCAGCTGTTCATCATGCTGTGCGCGGCCATCTCCAGGTACTGCCACAGCTGCTGGTCCAGCTCCTTCGGCAGGTCGGCCTCGTCCACCGCCACGCGCATCGCGCGCAGCCACGCGTCGCGTTCGATCGGGCCGACCTTGAACGGCGCGTGCCGCATCCGCAGCCGCGGGTGGCCGCGGCGGTCGGAGTAGGTGTGCGGCCCGCCCCAGTACTGCATCAGGAACAGCCGCAGCCGCTCCTCGGCAGGGCCGAGGTCCTCTTCCGGGTACAGCGGCCGGAGCACTTCGTCCTCGGCCACCTCGGCGTAGAACCGGGCGACGATCTTGTGGAACGTCGGCTCGCCGCCGACGGCTTCGTAGAAAGTCGTGGGTTCGCTCAGTTCGGACACCCCTCTATTGTGCCGTGCCGGTTCCGCTGCCCTGTCCGAGGAACCGGCCCAGCGGCGGTTCGAACCCGGCTTCCTCGACCGCGGCGATGACCGTGGCCCGCAGCGCGCGCTGCACCGACCACTGTTTCCCCGGCCGGGTCTTGACCGTCATCCGGATCTCGATGCCCTCCGGGGTCACCTTCTCCACGCCCAGCACCTCGGGCGGCCCGAGCACGCTCTCCGACATCGGCTCCTCGGCGACCGCCGTGTTCGCCGCCGCCGTGAGCACCTCGATCGCGCGGTCCACGTCCGCGGTGTAGCTCAGCGGCACGTCGATCACCGCGTTCGCGTAGCCCTGGCTGGAGTTGCCCACGCGCAGCACTTCGCCGTTGCGGACGTACCAGACCGTGCCCTTCATGTCGCGCAGCGTGGTGATGCGGAGGCCGACGGACTCCACGGTGCCGCTCGCCTCACCGATGTCGATCACGTCGCCGACGCCGTACTGGTCCTCCAGCATCATGAACATCCCGGACAGGAAGTCCTTGACCAGGTTCTGCGCGCCGAACCCGAGCGCGACGCCGACGATGCCCGCCGACGCGATGATCGGGCCGAGGTTGATCCCCAGCTCGGCGAGTATCTGCATGAACGCGAGCCCGAAGACGATGAACGAGGTGACCGACTTCAGCACCGAGCCGATGGTCTTGGCCCGCTGGCGGCGGCGTTCGATGATCATCGGGCCGAGGATGTCCGGCGCGCGCTCCCGCAGCGGGCGCAGGATCGCGGGCAGCCGCCTGCCGTTGCCGTTCCCGTTGTTCCGCGGCGTGGTGGCGCGGTCGATCAGCTTCCGGACCACCCAGCGGATGAGGAAGGCCACCGCGAGGATCAGCACGATCTTGATCGGCTTGGCGACGAGCCAGCCCGCGGAGGCCGCCAGCCACTCGTTGTGTGTGATCTGAAACACCTGATAGCACCAGCTGCCTTGCTCGCTGATGCACGCCGGTGGTTCGGAGAGGATGAGGTTCACGAGGGAGCTGTGCCCCTTTCTCGCCGTCAGCGCCCGACTTCACCGAAGCGTCGGACAGATGTCACAGGACACGTCTTCTAACACAGGTGCATTTACGGTGTGATCTGTGGTCGACTATGGCTGCACCGGTGGAGGTGGTCGAGTGCCAGACCGACAACCGATCCCCCTCGGCGCCCCCGACCATCCCGCGGTCGGGTCGGCGTCGGAGGTAGTCCTGTGCGCCTATCCGGGTGGGGCAGCGCCGTCGGCGCACCACCCGAGTGGGCCACCTTCGCGAGGCGGGGGCCGAGGCGCCCGCCCGCCGGGACAGCGTAGAGGTCGGGATCCGTCGGCTGGCAGCGGCCCCGGCTGGGGACGCAGGCGGGTGCTCCTGCTCAACGCCACCTACGAACCGCTCACGGCATTGCCGCTGCGCCGGGCCGTGGTGCTGGTGATGTGCGGGAAGGCCGAGGTGGTGCACGGCGATCCGGCCGGGCTCACCCTGCACGCGGCCACGGTGTCGCTGCCGGTGCCCTCGGTGATCCGGCTGTCCACCTACGTCCGCGTGCCCTACCGCGCGCAGGTGCCGCTCACCCGCGCCGGGCTGATGCACCGGGACCGCTACCGCTGCGCCTACTGCGGCGGCCGGGCCGAGACCATCGACCACGTCATCCCGCGCAGCCGCAAGGGCCCGCACAGCTGGACCAACTGCGTGGCCTGTTGCGCGAAGTGCAATCACCGCAAGGCCGACAAGCTCCTTTCGGAGCTGGGCTGGCATCTGCGCGTGGTGCCGACGGCGCCGCACGGGCCGCATTGGCGCCTGCTGGTGCACTCCGGGGACGCCGACCCGTTGTGGCGGCCGTATCTCGGCGTGGCCGCCTAGGTCAGGACGTACCGGCGCCCCGACTGCCGTTGGCGGCCGGGGCGAGCCGACGTCGTCGTCTGTGGTGCGGTGTGCTCAGCTGGCGGTGACGCGCGTGCCGCGAGTGACCCTCGTGCCGCAGGTGACCCGCGTCCCCCTCGTCACGCGCGTGCCCCTCGTGACCCGGGTGCCGGCCGTGACACGTGTGCCCCTCGTCACTCGAGTGCCGGCCGTGACACGCGTACCCCGAGTAACGCGTGTGCCCCGCGTCACCCTCGTTCCGGCGGTCACCCGCGTGCCCCGGGTCACTCGGGTGCCACGACCCTCGACCGTGTCGATCAGTGACAGAGCGTGGCCGTCGTTGGTCTGAGCGGGGGTAAGGGAGAGGTTCATGATGTGTCCTCCGGGGACCCAGTGCGTTACCGATTGGGATTGGGGAGCGGGGCGCAAGGCCCGTACAGGTGAAAAACTACGAGCATTTGATCGCGGGGACAAGCCGATGGCACAGGGTGCGGCCGGCCGTACGGTGAGTTGCCATCTTTCGCGGCAGGCGTCTTCGGCCCATCGCGCCAACGGAACCGTGGCACACGGCGGACGGCGGTCTTAGCGCGACGAGCGGTCCCGACGTGCCCTTCCCCGTGGCGGGCGGATAGTCTGGCCGGTGTGAACATCGTCGAGACGATCCTGGTCTACGCGCTGATTCCGGGCGCCATCTACGGCGTGGTCGCGCTGGTGACGCTGCGCTCGAAGTTCGCCGGAACCCCGCGGTACCGCCCGGGGCAGCCCTGGGAGTACGCGCCCATGTGGTGGAGCGGCAACCCCGATGGCATCGGCGCGCACCGGCAGGTGACTTCCGGCCAGACGGCGGGAACGGCAGCAGGAGGTGCCCGTGGCAGCTGGTGAACTCGTTCAGCAGGCCCAATCCGATGAGGCCGAGTTCGGTGTCGGCATCTACCCGACCGGACGCCGTTCGGTCGCCAGGATGTACGAACCCGCTGCTCCGTCCAGCCCATTCAGCACTGCCCAGCTCGCCAGGCTGGACGAGGCGCTGACGCTGTCGAGCCGCGAGACGGGCGTCGACTTCAGCGTGTACCTCGGCGAGCTCGGTTCGGACACGCGTGAGGCGGCCGAGAAGCTGCACGCCTCCATCGGCGAGGGCGCCGGCAACGCGGTGCTCATCGCGGTTTCGCCCGGCGAGCGCGTCGTCGAGGTGGTCACCGGCAGCGACGCGTACACGCGCCTGCCCGACCGTGCCGCGAAGCTGGCCGTGATGAGCATGGTCGCGTCCTTCAAGGAGGGCGACCTCATCGGCGGCCTCGTGTCGGGGCTGCGGATGCTGTCCGACCAGGCGGGCTCCGCGCCCAAGTAAGCGCATTCAACGGAGAAAGGCCGGCCTCCGCGAGGAGGCCGGCCTTTTCCGTTCCCGGGTGTCAGCTCTCGTCGAAGTCCCGGGCCGCGAGCGCCCGCACGATGCCGGCGCGGCCCTCGGTGACGAGCCGGCGCAGCGCCGCCGGACGGTCCCCGGCCAGCCACTCGTCGGCGGCGTCCACAGTGGACCGTTCGATCGCCCAGGACGGGAACAGGCCGACCACCGTCGGCTGGGCCCGCTCACTGGAGCGGCGCTGCCACACCTCGTCGATCACGTCGAAGTAGGTGCTCACGTACCCGGCGAGCAGCTCCTTCTGGCCGGGGTGGGAGAACCCGCCGATGATCGCGTTGCTCATCGCGTTCGGCAGCTCGTCGTCGTAGACCGCGCGCTGCCACGCCTCCGCCTTCTTCTCCGCGTCCGGGCGCAGCGCCCGCGCGTGCTCGGCGTGGCGGCGGCCTGCCGCCGTGTCGTCGCGCGCCAGCTCCGCGTCGATCTCCGCGTCGGCCGCTTTGCCATGCGCCACAAGGGCGTTCAGCAACCGCCAGCGCAGGTCCGCGTCCACGGTCAGCCCGTCCAGCGGGGCCGAACCGTCGAGCCAGCCGGCCAGCACCGCGAGCTTCTCCTCGTCCAGCACCGAGCCGGCGAGCGAGTTGGCGAACGCGAGCTGGTGGTCCGAACCCGGCTCCGCGGAACGCGCGAGCTCCAGCAGCCGCGAGGTGAACTCCGGCCAGCCGCGCTCGGCGGCCCAGGAACGCTCGGCGTAGGAGTTCAACGCCGTCTGTGCCTGCAGCAGCAGCCGCTGCACGACGCCGACCTCGGTCTCCGCGTGGATGCCGTGCGAGACGATGGCGACGAAGTCCCGCGCCTTCAGCTCGGCCTCCCGCGTCATCTCCCAGGCGGCCGACCAGCACAGCGTGCGGGGGAGCGGTTCGGTGATGTCCGCGATCCGGTCGACCAGGGTGGTCAGCGAGCCGGTGTCCAGCCGCATCGTGCAGTAGGTCAGGTCGTCGTCGTTGACCAGCACCAGTTTTCCGGACGGGGTGCCGACGAGCTCGGGCACCGCGGTGACCTCGCCCTCGACGTCCAGCTCGATCCGCTTGGCGCGCACCAGTTTCCCGTCGACGTCGTCGTACACGCCGACTGCCGTGCGGTGCGTGCGCAGCTCGCCCGCGCCCGGCTTGGCACCGGTCTGGACGACCTCGAACTTCGTGAACCTGCCGTCGGCGTCGGTCTCGTACCGCGGGCGCAGCGAGTTGAGGCCCGTGGTCTCCAGCCACTGCGCGCTCCAGCCGGACAGGTCGCGCCCGGACGCTTCTTCCAGCGCTGCCAGCAGATCCGCCAGCGTCGCGTTGCCCCAGGCGTGCTTGCCGAAGTACACCCGCAGCCCGGCGAGGAAGTTGTCCAGCCCGACGTAGGACACCAGCTGCTTGAGTACGCTCGCGCCCTTGGCGTAGGTGATCCCGTCGAAGTTCACCTCGACCGCCTGCAGGTCGACGATGTCGGCCGCGATCGGGTGCGTCGAGGGCAGCTGGTCCTGCCGGTAGGCCCAGGACTTCTCGATGTTCGCGAAGCTGGTCCACGCGTGCTCGTACTCGGTGGCCTCGGCCTGCGCGAGCACCGAAGCGAAGGTCGCGAAGGACTCGTTCAGCCACAGGTCGTCCCACCAGCGCATGGTGACCAGGTCGCCGAACCACATGTGCGCCATCTCGTGCAGCAGCGTCTCGGCGCGGCGCTCGTAGGAGTAGCGGGTGACCCGGCTGCGGAAGACGTAGTCCTCCAGGAACGTGACCGCGCCGGCGTTCTCCATCGCGCCCGCGTTGAACTCCGGCACGAACAGCTGGTCGTACTTGGCGAACGGGTACGGCGTGGCGAAAGCCTTGTGGTAGAAGCCGAATCCCTGTTTCGTCTCGGTGAAGAGGCGGTCGGCGTCCATGTGCTCGGCCAGCGAAGCGCGGCAGTAGATGCCCAGCGGGATCGTGCCGTGCTCGTCGGTGTACTGGTCGTGCCATTCGGCGTACGGGCCCGCGATCAGCGCGACCAGGTAGGTCGAAATCCGGTCCGAGGCGGCGAACACCGTCTTCGTGGCGCCCTCCGGAGTCTTCTCCGTGGACTCGACCGGCGCGTTGGACACGATCTTCCAGTCGCTGGGCGCGAACACCGTCAGCCGGTAGACGGCCTTGAGGTCGGGCTGGTCGAAGCAGGCGAACATCCGCTTCGCGTCCGCCGTCTCGAACTGGGTGTAGAGGTACACGGCGTTGTCGACCGGGTCGACGAAGCGGTGCAGGCCCTCGCCGGTGTTCATGTAGCGGCAGTCCGCTTCGACGGTCAACTCGTTGGACGCGGCCAGTTCCGGCAGTGCGACCCCGTCGTCCTCGACGTAGCCGGACACGTCGAGCGCGGTTCCGTTCAGCGTCGCCGAGCGCACCGAGGCGGCGACGATGTCGACCCAGGAGCTCTCCCCGGGGCGTTCGCTGGTGAACCGGACTGTGGTGGTGGAGTCGAAGGTCTTCTCGCCCGGACCGCCTTGGCCATCGGTCAGGTCCAGCACGATGTCGTACGACTCGACTTCCAGCAGTGCGGCGCGCTGCTTGGCTTGGTCGCGGGTCAGGTTAGGGGCGGGCACAGGCACCTCGTAGCGCTAGCGGTTGTCGTTTCGGCTTTCCGACCATCCAATCATGGATGAGGAGGGGAACAAGCGTCGTCCGGTTGCTGTTGGCCCCCGTTGAAAGGGTCCGCCCGCCTCGAAACACAGGGAGAGACAGATGGCCGCCGAGCCCACTCGCGTCGATTTCTACTTCGACCCCGTTTGCCCGTTCGCGTGGATCACCTCGCGCTGGATCCTGGAGGTCGAGCAGCACCGCGAGCTCGACCTGCACTTCCGCGTGATGAGCCTCGCCGTGCTCAACGAAGGGCGGGACCTGCCGGAGGAGTACCGGAAGCTGCTCGACAAGGCGTGGGGGCCCGTGCGTGTCGCGGTCGCGCTGTCGCAGCTGAAGGGGGAAGACGTGCTGCGGCAGTACTACACCGAGTTCGGCACGCGCTATCACAACGGGGGCAACAAGGACATCCCCGCGGTGATCAAGGAAGCGCTGGAAGCCGTGGGCGCCCCGCCCGAACTGGCGGACGCCGCGGAGTCGGCCGACTACGACGACGCGTTGAAGGAGAGCCACCACGAGGGTATGGACCCGGTCGGGATGGACGTCGGCACGCCGACCATCCACATCGACGGGGTCGCGTTCTTCGGCCCGGTGCTCACCTCGATCCCGCGCGGCGAAGACGCGGTGAAGGTGTTCGACGGCGCCCGCGCGCTGGCGAGCTACCCGGACTTCTTCGAGCTGAAGAGGACCCGCACGGGTGAGTTGAACTTCACCTGATCCGGTCGCGCTGGGCGCGGACGAAAGCGGGATCCACGGGCTCGCCGTGCCCCGGCACGATCGTGCCGGGGCGCAGCGCCAGCAACGCGTCGAGAGCTCGGGGCCATTCGGCGGGATGGGCGTCCGGCCCGACCGACGGCGGGGCGCCCTGTTCCACGAGATCCCCGGCGAAAACCACGCCGGCGTCCGGCACGTGCACGGCCACGTCGTGGTCGGTGTGGCCGCGGCCGGGATGCAGCAGCGTCACCGTGCGGCCGCCCAGATCCAGCCGCACTTCCTCGGTCAAAGTCGCTGTCGGCGCAACGAGTTCCGCTTCGGTGAGCCTCGCGGCCAGCTCCGGCTTGTGCTCTTCGCGGAAGCGCGCGGCCCACTTGCGGCGGTCGGTCTCCGCGTCCGCGCGCATCGCCTCGGCGCACCGTTCGTGCGCCCAGACCGCGCACGGCAGGAAGGCTTTCGTGCCGAAGTAGTGGTCGAAATGCGCGTGCGTGAGCACCACGAGCCAGGGCAGCGCGGTGACCGAACGGATGGCCGCGGCGAACTCCGCGCCCTGCGTCTCGTCACCGCCCGTGTCCACCACGAGACAGCGCTCGGCCCCCACCACCAGGCCCAGCGTCAGGTCGAGGTACTCGTGCCGGCGGGCCAGCACACCGTCGGCGACCTCCGTCCACCGCATGCCGTCGAGGATGGCAGACTGCGCAGCGTGCGTGTCTACTTGGGATCCGACCATGCCGGTTTCGAACTGAAGAACCACCTGGTGAGCCACCTGCGCGAGCAGGGCCACGAGGTCACCGACATCGGCCCGGCCGTCTACGACGCCGCCGACGACTACCCCGCCTTCTGCGTCGAAACGGCGCGCCGGGTGGTGGCCGACGAGGGCAGCCTCGGCATCGTCATCGGCGGCTCCGGCAACGGCGAGCAGATCGCCGCGAACAAGGTGCGGGGCGCGCGTGCGGCGCTGGCCTGGAAGCCGGAGATCGCGGCGCTGGCGCGGGAGCACAACCACGCCCAGCTGATCGGCATCGGTGCCCGGATGCACACGGTCGAAGAGGCCGAGGCGATCGTCGCGACCTTCCTGGCCACCCCCGTCTCCCCGGACGAGCGGCACGCCCGCCGCGTCCAGCAGCTGCTCGACTACGAGCGCACCGGCACCCCGCCGCCGTTGCCGGCCTGATGCCCGAAGGCCACACCCTGCACCGGCTCGCCCGCCTTCACCAGCGGCGTTACGCGGGCGAGCCGGTGGAAGTCTCCAGCCCGCAAGGAAAGTTCGCGGCCGGAGCGTCCCTTGTGGACGGACAGGTGTTCGAGAAGGCCGAGGCGTACGGCAAGCACCTGTTCCATCACTACCCGTCCGGCACGGTGCACATCCACCTCGGGCTCTACGGCACCTTCACCGAGGGCAGGATGCCCGCGCCGGAACCCGTCGGCCAGGTGCGGATGCGGCTCGCCGGCCGTACACAGTGGACGGACCTGCGCGGCCCGAACCGGTGTGAGCTGCTGACCCCGGACCAGGTCGACGCCATCAAGGCGCGGCTGGGCCCGGATCCCCTGCGCCGGGACGCGAAACCGGATCTGGCGTGGGAGAAGATTTCGCGCTCGCGGACTTCGATCGCGGCGCTGCTGATGGACCAGTCCGTGCTCTGCGGGGTGGGGAACGTCTACCGCGCGGAAGTGCTGTTCCGGCACGGGATCGCGCCGATGCTGCCCGGCAGGTCGCTGGATCCGGTGCAGTGGAAGGAAATCTGGACCGATCTCGTGGCGCTCATGCGTGTCGGCGTGCGCACGGGACGGATCGACACGGTGTCTGACGAGCATCTGCCCGAGGTGACCGGGCGGGCGCCGCGGCAGGACCGGCACGGTGGTGAGGTCTACGTCTACCGGCGCGCCGGGCAGCCCTGCCTGGTCTGCGGAACTCCGGTGGCACATCAGGAACTGGCAGGTCGGAACCTCTACTGGTGCCCGGCCTGCCAGCCTTCCTGAGGTGGCTCAGAAGTCGAAGTCCCCGCCACCGCCGAAGTCGCCGAAGCCACCCATGTCGCCGCCCCCGAAGTCACCGCCGCCGAAGTCGCCCTGGTCGCCGCCGAAGTCTCCGCCCTGGTCACCGCCTATGTCTCCACCGGCGTCGCCCATCGCGTCCTCCTGACCCGCGTCGTAACCCGACTCCCACGCCGAGGCGCTGGCTATGCCGCCCATGCCGGAGAACATCGCGTCGAACAGCAGCATCGAGCCGATGCCCCAGGCACCCGCGACGAGCGCCGTCTTCCACCAGGGCGTGCTGTACCAGCCCTGCGGAACCGGGCGCCCGGCCACGCGGCCGCCGGGGTAGTAGTACGGCGTGTTCGCGCCAGGATCCGGCGAAGCCTCGTAGCTCTGGCCCTCGACGTCGACCTTGCGGTGCTCGGTGACCTTGCCGGCGCGCTCGCGCTCCAGCTCCTCGGGCAGCTTCGGGCCCGGGTCGATGCCCATCGCCGTGCGCGCCGCGCGGACGTAGTAGAGGCCTTCGAGCGCGGTTTCCTTGACCAGCTTGGCCTGCTCGACCGTCTGGGCCTGCTCGAGCTGCGAGCCCGCGGCGTTGTAGCGCTCGGAGGCGTCGGCCATCGCCTGCTGGGAGGCGGTGTCGGTACCGGTCAGGTTCAGCACCTGGCCGCCGAGGCGCTCGACCAGGCGGCGCGCGTCCGCCTTGGCGTCGTCCAGCTGGCGCTGCCGGTTCTGCGCCTGGGACTTCGCGAAGTACGCGACCGCCCCGATGATGATCAGAAGGAGCACGATCAAGGTGATCGCGGTGCCCATCGCTGTCTCCCAAGTTTCGAGGTCTTGAACCGGACAACGTGGACAGTAGCTCCGGTGTTCCCAGGAAGCGCCCAGCCCCCGCTCAGTAACGCGTGCTCTCGACGAAAACTAGAACACGTTATAGTCTCGCGGGCATGAAGTTCAGCATCTCGGTCGCGATGAACCCCCTCGAACAGTTCGGCGAGCTCGCGCAGACGGCGGAGGAGTGCGGGTTCTCCTCGGTCGTGCTGCCGGACTCCCTGTTCTATTCGGAGTCGGTCTCGGCGGACTATCCGTACACCCCTGACGGCAACCGCTTCTGGAACGCCGAAACTCCGTGGGCCGACCCGCTGGTCGCGGTCGCGTCGATGGGGGCGGTCACCAGCGAAATCGAGTTCTACACCTCGGTGATGAAGCTGGGCTCGCGCAACCCGGTGCTGCTGGCGCGGCAGGTGAACTCGGTCGCGGCGTTCACCGGCAACCGGTTCGGGCTCGGGCTCGGCGTCGGCTGGTCGCCCGAGGAGTTCGAGTGGTGCGGCGCGCCGTACGCCAACCGCGGCAAGCGGGTCGACGAGGCGATCGAGGCGTTGCGGCTGATCCTCGACGGCGGGATGGTCGAGTACCACGGGAAGTACTTCGACTTCGACAAACTGCAGATGAGCCCCGCGCCGACCAAGCGCGTGCCGTTCTACATCGGCGGGCACACGGAGGTCGCGCTGAAGCGTGCGGCGTGGGTCGGCGACGGCTGGTCCAGCGCGATGATGAAGCTCGAGGACATCAAGACCACGATCAACCGCCTGAACGAGCTGCGCGCCGAGTACGGCAAGACCGGGCCGTTCGAATTCCAGGCCGTGTGCATCGACAGGTTCGGGCTGGACGGCTACCGCGAGCAGGCCGAGGTGGGCGTGACCGACGTGATCACGCAGCCGTGGGTGTTCGACGGGATCGGCTTCGGCGACCCGATCGGCCCGAAGAAGGATTCGCTCAAGAAGTTCGCCGACGAGATCATCTCGAAGTTCTAGGAGTTCCCCGATGGGCGTGGAAGTTTGCTGGGACACCGCCGTTTCGCAGCCGCCGGCGCGGCTGGCGTCGCTGCGTTCGATGGACGCGGTCGTGCGCGGCGCGAAGGAGGAGTGGCTGAAGCTGTTCGCCGCGGACGGCGTGATCGAGGACCCGGTGGGGCCCTCGATGTTCGACGAGGCGGGGAAGGGGCACCACGGGACCGAGGGGATCTCGAAGTTCTGGGATCTCACGATCGCGAACGTCGAGAAGTTTCAGTTCACCATCCGCGATTCGCACGCGGCCGGTGACGAATGCGCGAACGTCGGCACGATCACGACGTATCTGCCGGGCGGTTACCGCGTGGATACCGACGGAGTCTTTGTGTACAAGGTGAACGAGGGCGGTCTCGTCGTGTCGATGCGGGCTTTCTGGGAGACCGAGCGGGCGATGGCGACCGCGCGCAAGGTCGAGGAGTGATCGTCGTGCCGGTGCGCCCGGAAACGGCGCACCGGCACGCCTTTTGTCAGCCGGCGAGTACTTTTCCGTGCTGCCGCGCCACATTCTCGGCTTCGGCGTGCAGTTCCGCGGCCGCGTCCTTGAACTGGTCGAGCGCCGGGTTCACGCCGACGAGCGTGAACTCCTTGGTGACCACGCTCAGGTCGACGCGCCAGTTGTCGACGAGGATGCGTTCGATCCAGCCGATCGCGTGATCCCAGCCTTCCCGCGGGGTGCCGGGGGAGTAGTTGCCGCCGCGGACCGTCACGAGCACGCCCGGCTTGCCCGCGAGCGCGGGCTCGGTGCCGGGCGCCATCCGCGGGTCGGTGAACACGAGGTCGACCCAGGCCTTGAAATGCTGTGACACGCCGAAGTTGTAGAGCGGTACGGCGAACAGCAGCGCGTCCGCGTCGAGCAGCTCGCTGGTGATCTCCGCGGCGAGCGCGACCGCTTCGCGCTGCGCGGGCGTGCGCTCCGACTCCGGGGTCGCACCGGCGCCGACGGCGTTGGCCCAGGCGTCGGAGGGCAGGGGTTCGAGACCGATGTTCCTCGTCACGACCTGCTCGCCGGGGTGGGCCGCCCGCCACTCGCGCTCGACGATGTCGGCGACCTCGCGGCTGTGCGATCCGTCGAGCCGGATGCTCGCGTCCAGGCGGAACAGGGACATGTCGTGCCTCCAGGGCTAGGTATGGAGAAGCTACTAGGAAAAAACTAGCACAGGTCTTGGGGTCGGTACTATGGCCTTCGTGACGGCCACCGAGCACGGCACGCTGTGCGACACCCAGGCGCTCGACTCCGCGCTGAACCGTGCCTTCGGTTTCCTGGGCAAGCGGTGGAATGGCGTCATCCTGGCCAGCCTCGCGCTGCGCGGCCCCGTGGGTTTCGCCGACCTGAAGCGGCAGGTCGGCAAGATCACCGACTCCGTGCTGTCGGACCGGCTCACCGAACTGGCGCTGACCGGTCTGGTCGTGCGGACCGTCTCGGACACCCGCCCGCCCACCGTGAGCTACGAACTCACCCCGGCCGGCGTGAACCTCATCCCGGTCTTTCACCAGCTGGCCGCGTGGGCGGCGGAAAACCTGCCGGAGAAGGAGTGCTCGGCACATCCCTGCTCGAGTTGAGGGTTCGGTTGTGCCGCCGTTAGGTTTGCGTCCGTGGATGCCGAGGTTTCGAAGAACGGCTTGATGCCTTGATGACCGCCCGCATCGCTCTTATCTTCTTCGGCGGCAGTTCTTCGGATCCGTCTCGGCAGATCTGGTGTTGCCCCCTGATGGCGGACTCGGGTTTGTGGAGTCGATGGCTTGGCGTCAGCCGACGGTGGCCTGATCTTTCGGCGGAATCCGCAGACTGGCGCTGCTGATGTCCCTCTGCACGGTTTCAGTCCCGGATGGTTCGCCGAACATCGGCCGCGCTGACGATGGTCTGCGCTGGGTTCTCTCGATCGTGGTCCGGCGCGTGGTTCCCCGCGATCTCGCGCAGCTGATGAACGGGACCTCGATCTTCAGCGCCTGAGGGTTGGTTGCCTCGGTCGCTGAGTGGGTCACAAGCCCGTCAGGGACCCGAATGACACGAGCGGCAGCCCCCGTGATCGAGGACTACCGCCCGGTTGCGCCGCCGGCCTGCGGCGACAAGCTGGAGCGGGCGACGGGAATCGAACCCGCGTAGCCAGTTTGGAAGATTTCGAGATGGCCGAGGATCACGGCGTTGACCTGCGGCTGGCGGGGTCTGGAGTGGCCCGTGTTGACCTTGGTTGACCGCCTCTAAGGGCACGTTGCGGGCACGCGCGATCCTCGTCGCGCAAGGGGCAGGCTCGTTGAGGCGCGAAGCCTCGGGGCGCAGCCGATCGGGCTCTGCATTAGTTGATCAACTCGTTACAGCGCGGTTGGTAATGCGCCGTTGGCGGCGAGCGACCCTCGAAGGAGATCACTCAAGGGAGGTTTACGCGTGACTGAGAAGGACCGGCATGTGGTGCCGAATCCCGACGGCGGTTGGGATGTCAAGAAGCCCGACGCTGATCGCTCAAGCGGCCACTATGAGACCCAACGGGATGCGACCAAGCGAGCGCGTGAGATTACCAGCAACACCGGCGGCGAGACGGTCATCCATCGAAAGGACGGCCGAATCCGGGACAAAGACACCTCTCCGCAGGGACACGACCCCAACCCGCCGAAAGACAAGCGATAGCAACGCTAACGGCGTGAAGAGCGTGGGCATGCAGGCGCACCAGTCACACCGCACCGTTCCCGCGATCCACAGCCGCCCATAGCCGGGACGGGCGCCGTCAACCCTGTAACCGATCATGCCGAACTGGCGACGTACGTTCCGTGACCGGGCGGACGCAACGTAACCACCCGCGGCGTGATCGGCGCGAAGCGGGGTTGACGGCGTCTGGCCCGGCTTTGACCATCCGGCGATCGCGGGAATGGTGTGCCCTCCGGAGGCGGCTGGCTTTTGGTGCTTCCTGCCTTTCTTGTGCCGTCCCTGCGCCGCGCGCGGCGGCCGACGGCGTCCTGCGCGGTCGAGCCAAGCGGAGCGGGACAGCTCGACCGCGCGCCAGTTCGGCCCGCGCGCCCGCCCGCCAGGGCGGCTTGAAGACGTAAAGAAAGTTCTCACTGGATCGTCGTATCACAGTCGCTTTGTGTGGTCGTGGTCGGAATGGTCGCCCTAATGCACCACTGACCTAATCTGCGTTGCATCAGCTGAGCGTGTCTGAGCGCAGCACGCATCGGCTTAATCGGTGAAATCCGTTTGAGACTTGTTGATATTCTCGCTGGATGTGCGCCATTGTTAGGTCTTGGGTTTGGAGGGATGCGGACGTGCAGTTTTCGGAGAAGTACGATATTCGTCGCCAGCAGGCTGACGACTGGCTGGATATCAGATTGTCATCCGACACAAATCTCGCGATCGACCCGTTTCTTATCTGGGAAAGTGGCGACGACTCCTTCTGGGGAAGTGCGCATGATCATTTGATTAATTTCTTTGATATGGTGTTCCAGTTGGTCAAGTCAGCTGGCGGCGATGAAGATCATCCAAACTGGAAGAAGGCGGCAGACTTATTGATATTCCCCGAGCCGGCCGAATTTTGCCTCGGTGTTGCTGAAGCCTCCCCTCTTGGATCTGGGTCGAATAAGGGTTTGCAGCAGGACATGTTGCAGGGAATTAAGGCTGCCTCTGACGTAGGTCTGAGCCAGATTGCACACATGGAGGCAATCGCTCTATTTCAAGGCGGCATCGGGATGGACCGAATTGGCGACACGGTCTGCAACGTCTTGAAGACCTACTTCATCGAATACACCAAGCAAGTTTGCGTGCGCCACAGTATTCCAACTCGACGCCAGTTGGTCAGGAATGCAACGTGGTCGAGTGAGTATGCCCAGTGGGTAAATCAGTATCACGACCTTCCTGTCAATAAAGTTACCTATATGCGCCAAGGTCGGTTTCGAGAGAAAGAGATACCGATCTTACTTACGCCGGACCGGTTTGTTCGCGATATCCCTTTTGTGAGCGCAAATGATCATTGGAATTGGTCTTGGGTAAACATGGCGTCAGAGTTGCGACGTGATTTCAATTTCGACATCGCACGACGGGTCGCGCGGAAAGATAAAGCGCGTATGGCTCGGCTGCATCCTGACTCGGTGGTACTTTATCTAAGGGAGCTTGAGGACTCGCCCAAGGAGCCCTACCCGGTTTCTGAGGACCCTAAGATGCTAGTCAATCAAAAAGACTATGGCATCCAAATGATGGATTTAATCAGCAAACCGTTCATTCCGGAAAGTCGGGATCAGTTCGAGAAATTTGTGAACTCTATCGCATATTGGTATCAGCATGGAATTGAGCATCAGGATTCATGGTATCTACTGTGGGATAAGGCACGAGGTCGAAACGAGAGGGCGGCGCAAGTTTTGTTTCGAAACGTAGCGGTAAACTATTGCAGGGCTGCAAACGTTGACCTCACGGGTGAAGCAAATGCTGGGCAAGGGCCTGTCGATTTCAAGTTTTCTGCGGGATGGGGATCTCGCGCGCTCATCGAGGTCAAACTTGTGCGCAGTTCCAAATTTTGGGACGGCATATTGGCGCAGCAACCGAGATATCAACTTGCAGAAGGCGTCGAGTATGGAGTTTTTCTGGCGATTGCTTATACAGATGAAGAGCTAGCCATTAAGGGGAAACTTGATCGAGCCGCCGAAATTTCCTCCAGGCGTCACGGTGTCAAAATCCACCCGATTCTTGTGGATGCCAGAAAGAAGGAGTCGGCTTCGAATTTGCGCGACCGCGATGCTGCTCGCGAACTGCATGGCGGTGATCGGAAAAACTTTAGAAAAAGCGATGATGCGGATTAATTGTCACTCTTTTGTTCGATTTTTTCTCATGAGGTCTAGAAATCTTGCGATATTAAAGCCGAGAACTTCGGTGATATGCTCTAGTTCGATAATATCCAGCCGTCGTTGCCCGGACTCGTACTTGCTCACGAACGACTGGGGCACCCCAAGTCGCTCGGCGACCTGCACTTGAGTCAACCCTGCCTCGTGCCTGAGTTCGCGCAGCAGCTCGCACACGCGCTGGTACTCGGCCGAGTAGATCGACTTCTCCACGGGATGAGCCGACCGCAGTACTTGCCAATATCCCAAGATGGGATACGCTGTGTGTCGCGTCCTGGTGCGGCAGGTCTTGATCCTGCGGGGAGCACGGCGCTGGGAACTCCCGTGGGAGGCGGGGCCGCTCCGTGGTTCGCGCTCGGCGTTTGGCCTGGTCGGTGGATACCGGCGTTGGGGTGAGCTGGGTGTGGCGGTTGGCGGCAGTTGGAAGTCCACTGCAACCACACCGGAGGTATGTGAAATGTCGATCCCGTTCGAGCCCGGGCCGGTCGGCTACGTGTACGAGCAGGTGGCCGCTCACCTGGAGCAGCGGATCAGGTCTGGCGAGCTGCCGCCCAACCGGCCGTTGCCGTCAGAGAAGGGGCTGTCGCACGAGTACGGGGTGTCGCTGGGGACGTCGCGGCACGCGGTGCGTCTGCTGAGCTTCCGCGGCCTGGTGAAGGTCATCCGCAGCAAGGGTGTCTACGTGATGCCGTTGCCCGGGTCAGGTGATGGCGAGCAGGTCACGCCCGAGACCGGCTGCACGTGTGAGCGGCAATTGCCGTGAGCTGGCGCTTCCGAGCCTGAGACCCCGATACGTCAAGACCCCGGCCGCTTGAACCTGAGGCGTGCCGGGGTCTTCGTATCTCGATGGATCGAGGCCGGCGGAGGTTCCGCTCGTTCGGCCGCCGTGAGGCGCGCGGATCTTCGGTACGGTCGGCCTGTGTCGTGGGTGAGCTGGGCGCATGATGTCGCGGCCGAGAAGCTGGCGGAGTCGCTCCCGCGCCGCTGGTCGCATGTCCAAGGGGTGGCCAAGCGGGCGCGTGAGCTCAAGGACACGCCGGGCGTCGATGCTGAGTTGGTCGAGGTGGCCGCGCTGCTGCATGACGTGGGCTACGCGCCCGATCTTGCCGTCGTGAGCTTCCATCCGGTCGACGGAGCGCGCTACCTGCAGTCGATCGACGCGCCGGGCCGGGTGGTGCACATGGTGGCGTACCACTCGGCGGCTCGGCAGGACGCCGAAGTGCTCGGCCTGGAACATCTGCTCGACGCCTACGAGGACGAGTTATCGCCGGAACGCGATGCGCTGTGGTGGGCCGACATGACGACCGGGCCGGATGGGCAGACGTTCACGTTCCAGGAGCGCATGGCCGAGGTGAAGGAGCGCTACGGCGCCGAGCACCCGGTCAGCCGGGCTATCGACCGCTCTTGGGATGACCGGCTGGCGGCCGTCGAGCGGACCGAGGCCCGGCGGGATCACTGAAAGAACGCGGTCTCCCGGCGTTCGAAGCCGTGCTGGATGCGCAGCCGGATCGAGGGGTGGATGTTCAGCTCCCCGATGCGCTCGCGTGGCACCCAGTGGACTTCCTTGCTCTCCGAGCTGGTGCGCAGCTCCCCGCCCGTCGGTCGGGCGCGGAAGCAGATCGAGAACTCCTGGCGTACTTCGCCGTCGTCGTAGGCGATGACGTGGCGCGGGTTCGAGTAGGCGCCGATCAGCTCGGTGACCTCGACCGTGATCCCCGTTTCCTCCCACACCTCCCGCACGAGCGCTTCGCTGAGCGTCTCGCCGAGTTCGAGGTTGCCGCCGGGGAGCGCGTAGAGATCGTTGTCGGTACGGCGGATCATCAGTAGCTCGCTGCGCTCGTTCACCGTGAAGGCGCTGACGGCTACGCCGATGCTGTTGGCCTTGGGGGCGTTGGGGTCGTTGAAGTAGTCAGTTCGCGTCAAGGTCGGCCTCTTCGAGCGTGGCGGGCTTCGCGGTCTTCCAGACCTCTTCGAAGCTGCGGGCGTAGGTGTCGAACAGGCTGCCCGAGGACAACCGGCGGAGGTGCATGGCCGGGGCGTGTGCGCCCTGGACGCCATACACGTGCGTGTTGATGATCATCTCGTTATCGAGCCGGAAAATCGAGTTGTACAAGGTTGTCCGGTGGAACCGGATTTCGGGACCGTCCACTTGGAACAGTGGACGGTAGAACGCCAGGGCGTTGCGGATGCGGGCGGCGAGCGTATGTCGGCCGAGTCGTTCTTCCTCGCTGCGCAAGGCCACCTCAGGGCTTGCGGGGTCGCCGAAGATCAGGCGGATGTTGCATCCGTTCTGGGATCGCTCCACCAGTGATCGCACGAAGTCCGGGCGCTCCACCAGAAAAAGTCCAGCGTGTACGAGGATGTCCATCCGTTCCTTGGCGTCGCCGAGGACTCGGTCCCACAGTTGGGTGGGAATCGCGTTGCGGTGCGGGAAGAACGTCACCAGCTCCGACTGGCTCACTGTCGTGGCGTCCTCGGCGCTGAGCGCGTCGGGCCACAGATAGGTTTCTGTCGTGTGCAGGCGCGCGGCGATGCGTCCTCGGTACTTGCGGTAGGGAACCCGGCCCCTCGTGATCCACCGCTCGACCGTCTTCGGGTCCACCTCCAGCTCGGCCGCCAACGTGTCGGCTGGAACGCCCGCCGCCGACAAAGCGTCGCGAAGTCGTTCATTCCCCATAGGGACGACTTTAGCCACGTGAAGACGTCCTGAGAAGTCCTTCTGTGTGGTGAAGTGGTCCCCGCCTTTCGAGAGATCTTGGCCCTACACACCGCTTCATACCGCGACCCACAGCGGGCGGTGGAACCAAGTAACTGCCTTGGAGGGCAACAGAGATGCGATTGATGATCGACACTACTCAGGTCACGTTCACGGTCGGGCGTGAGGCCCAGCCGAAGACGGACCAGAACGGTGTGCAGCGTGTCGAGCGCAGCACGAACATTCCCATGTGGTCTGTGCAGCTGGTTGCGATGGACAACGGCGGGGCTGAGGTGATCAGCGTGACTGTGGCGGCTCCCGCGCCGCCGAAGGTCTCGATTGGTTCGCCGGTCGTCCCGGTGGAGTTGCAGGCGATTCCGTGGGCGCAGAACGGCCGCAACGGAGTGGCGTTTCGTGCGAGCGACATCAAAGCTGTGACCGGCTCGAAGTCCTCGGCGGCTTCTTGAGCCACCCCAACGGAAGCACCGAGGAGCAACCTGTGCTCAACGACGACGTGCAATATCCGGTCAAACCCCTGGAAGAGAACAACGATCCGCGGTTCACTTTCGGGCTGCTGCTCGACGTAGCAGCCGTGCTTCAGGAGCAGGGCTATCCGAGAATCCGTACCGGCGCGGACCTCATCCGCCTCCGGCAGGCGCTCTGGTCCTTTTTGTACAGCACCAATTCTGTCTGATCACGAGTGACACGGGGCCGGTCCGGTTCTTGGCGGTTCCTGCCCGGCCCCGCGTCGCCCACCAACTCTGTCTTGGAGGACGAGAGTCATGGCGAAGTCTAACGGCCGGTCGCGTCGGATGCGACGGCTCGATGTGATGGAAATCTGGGAAGCGCCGAAGCGGGCTTGGCCCGTGGTGCTCATCTGCATGCTGATCCGCTGGCGGGCCGAGATGGTGCTCGGCGTCGGCTTCCTGCTGGGCATGGCCTGGGTGCAACACGAACTGAGCCAGGCGTGGGCCTGGGTGATCTTCGCGGCACTGGTCGTGGTCATCGCGGTCGTTCCGCAGACGCGGTGGTTCGTGTACTCGCGTGTCTGGTGCGTCCTCGACCGTCACCGCCTACGGACCTGCCTGCGGCAATCCCGGCCGCGCACCGCCAACCTGGACGGCGCTTTTCCGTTCATGCTCTGGGCCCGGCCCACCAAGACCGGCGAACGCGTCTGGCTGTGGGCTCGCGCAGGCTCCTCGTCCGGGGACCTGGAAGAGGTTCTCGAGTACATCGCTCCGGCCTGCTACGCCCGGGAAGCGCGGGTGCACACCGTGCGCAAGCTGTCCACCTTGTTTGCGGTCGACGTGGTCCGGCGTGACCCGCTCGACAAGTCGACACCGATCGACTCTCCGCTCGCGAAGGTCGCGTCCCTGTTCGGCCGGACTCCTGACGAGCCGGAAGAGCCGATCACCGGCGCCACCATCACACCGCTCGATGTGAAAAAGCCAGCCGAGACTCCGGCTCGCGTCGTCGGTGGCGAAGACCTGTCCGACTACATCGACTGAGGGGAAACGTCATGTCTCGTAAGGAAACGATCCCCGTTGCCGGACTGTCCATCTACGACCCGGTGCACCTCGGCATCTACGAGGACGGGCACGGCGTCGACATCGAACTGATCTGGCACAACATCCTGCTCGCCGGAGAGCCCGGCGCGGGCAAGTCCGTGGGGCTCAACAACATCGTGGCGCACGGGGCGCTGTGTCCTGATCTGTCGCTCTGGCTCTTCGACGGCAAGCAAGTCGAACTCGGCCTGTGGCGGGACATCGCCGACCTGTTCGTCGGCCCCGAAATCGACGGCGCACTGTCCGCTTTGGAGCGTCTCCAAGAGGAGATGAACCGCCGCTACCGCGAACTCGACCGCGTGCGGCGCCGCAAGATCGACCGGCGCGACCCCATCGACGTCATCATGGTCGTCATCGACGAGCTGGCCTTGTTCTCCGCCACGATGGGCACCAGGGACCAGCAAGACGCCTTCGTGCGCCTGCTGCGCGATCTCGTCGCCCGGGGCCGGGCCGCCGGGATCATCGTGGTTGCCGCGACTCAGCGGCCCTCCGCCGACATCATCCCGACGTCGCTGCGGGATCTGTTCGGCTACCGGATGGCCTACCGGTGCACCACCGATTCCTCGTCCGACATCATCCTCGGTCGTGGCTGGGCCAGCCAGGGCTATGACGCGTCCACCATCACCCCGGAAGAACGGGGCGTGGCGCTGCTCCTGGCCGAAGGCGGCTTTCCCCGCCGCATGAAGACCGCGTACCTCACCGACGCGCACATCTATTCCCTCGTGGATTACGCGCGACAGTTGCGCACCAAGAAAAACGCTGCCTGATTCCGCAATTCCCCCATTCGTTTCGCAGGAGAGGACTGTCCACAATGCTCACTGCAAGCCAGCCGATCGCGACCAGTCCCGACCAGGTCTGGGTGTTCGTGTCGGCCACAAGCGGCGCTGTCGACGTGGTTCGCCTGGCCCACGCTCCCGGCTCCCCGCGATTCCTCGGGCTGTCGATCGAGGCATTCGACCCCGCCTCCGTGCTGCCGACTTACAGCGCGACCGGCGAACTCGTCGAGGGCTATCGCTGGGCCACCGCCGCCGATATCGACGAATACGCCTACCTGTTCGCGCACAGGACTGAAAACCTTTGACCGTCTCGACCGTGACTTCGAGCCCCACAGCTATGGCCGTGGGGCTGGAAGCCGTTGCCGAGCCGCTGTCACGAGACGGTGTTCATCCACTGCTCCGCGAGGTAGCACAGCTTCCGCATCAGGTGAAATTCCACGTCGGGGATGAGCTGCATCGTCGGGCCCGATGCGAGCCACTTCTGCCAGCCGCCCTCCAGATACTGCGTCGCCTCGTCGCTTCCCAGCTCCGAATCCAAGTACAGCAAGGCGCCGAGTGCCCAGAACTGCTCAAGGTTCAGGTCGATCCGCGGAAGGTATTTGTCGAGATACTCGCCGAGGATCGTCGCGTCCTCCGACGTGCCGAAACGCGCCAGGGCGATGCAATAACCCTGACCCGCGCCTTCATCCTCGCTGGCGAGGAAGAGTTCCCTGACGCGGCCGCGATGTGCGGTGCGGCGGTCGAGAGCGATGAGCCATCCGGCGGTCAGCCGCGCACGCCAGTCATAGTCGAGCAATTCAGTCAGTTCGTGGTCGGTGATCGCGCGGGCGTCGACGGCAAGCGCGTGCCCGAACTCAGCGCGCTCCGCGTGGTTCATCCCGAGAACCCCGGCGTGGCCCAGCTTGAGGTAACGCGTGTCGGGCGTGACGTACCGGCTGACGATCGCGCCAAGCTCGGGCTCCTCAAGATGGTTGCGCACCACCACATCTTGCCGCGCCGCCTCGGGTTCGGTCACCCCGTTTCGGGGGTGGTTCCGTGACCACCACACAGCTTGTTCGAGAAGCCACAGCTCGTGCCGCACAGCATGGGTATTCGTGGTGGCTCTCGCACGTCATGCCCGCAGCGGCCTGCTCCCGCCCTGTACGCCTGCGGGTGGAAGCGACCTGGGACGACGGCACTACGGAGCGCGTCACCGACGACATGCCCGACGGGGTCCTCTACGTCGCCTGCAAAAACCGGCGGGCCTCGGTCTGCCCGGCCTGTGCGGAGACCTACCGGGCCGACACCTACCAGCTCGTGAAAGCCGGGCTCGTCGGCGGCAAGGGCGTCCCGACGACCGTCACGGATCACCCGTGCTTCTTCGTCACCCTCACCGCACCCGCGTTCGGGCCCGTCCACACGCGGGTTGCGGGGGCGAATGGGCAGGTCCGCCCGTGCCGGCCGCGCCGGTTCGCGCTGCTCTGTCCGCATGGCCGCTCGACTGAATGTCGTGTGCGGCACGCCGAGGACGACTCGTGTGTCGGTGAGCCGATCTGCCGGGACTGCTACGACTACGACACCCAGGCGGTGTGGAACTTCCACGCGGGGGAGTTGTGGCGGCGCACCACGATCACGCTGAACCGCTACATCAGGGCTGCGGCCAAGGACCGGGGCGTGAAGGTGCGCCTGTCGTTCGCGAAGGTGGCCGAGTACCAGCGGCGCGGAACCGTCCACTTCCACGCCCTGATCCGGTTCGATGGCCTCAACCCCGATGACCCGGATACCATTGTGGCGCCGGATGCCTCGATCACGCCGGAGCTGCTGAGCAGCCTCATCGACACCGCTGCGACCGTCACGCGCTTCACCACGGCGTCCCACCCCCGGCACCGCACCGGCTGGACCCTGGCCTGGGGCAAGCAAACCGACATCCGCCGCGTCCGCCTCGCTGCCGGTGACCATGACGACCACGGCGCCCTGACGACAGCCGCCGTGGCGGCGTACCTCGCCAAGTACGCCACGAAAGCCACCGAGGCAGCCGGGCACGTATCGAGGAAGCTGACCCAGCAGACCGCCAACATCTACGCCGACCAAGACACCCACCAAGCCCGGCAACTCACGGCCTGCTGGTCCCTCGGGCAACGTCCTTGGTACTACACCTCGACGACTCAGCGCGAAGCCTGGGACGAAGGCTGGGGCAAGCTCCAAAAGTGGGCTCACATGCTCGGCTTCGGCGGCCACTTCTCCACCAAGAGCCGCCGCTACTCCACCACCCTGACAGCCCTTCGCGCTGTCCGTAGGGCCTTCCGCCTCGGTGAGGCGGCTGATCACCCTGACCCGGGAATGCCGTCCGATGCCGACGCGCCGGGTGACGAATCCGCGGTAACCCTCAACTGGCTCTTCGACGGAGTCGGCTGGCTCACCATCGGCGATGCCGCCCTTGCCAATACCGCTGCTGCGAAAGCTCGTGAGCGCAGGTTGACCGCGCGCGAAGAAGTCGAGCACGCCATTGGCCATCTGGGAGGTGAGCGCACTGAAAACCTATGTGGGAGTTGAAGAAGCCGCCGAGTACTTGCACACGTCCGTCCGGTTTGTACGGCGTTTGATCTCCGAACGCCGCATCACTTTCTACCGGGTGGGCAGGCACGTCCGGCTGGCTGTCGAAGATCTCGATTCGTATGTGCAGTCCGGGAAAGTAGATCCGATCGTGCGCTCCCGGGCTCGCGGAGAGGTTGCATAAGTGGCGAACAAGAAGACACATCGCCGTTTCGGAGCGGTACGGCGGCTGGCCTCCGGGCAGTGGCAGGCTCGTTACCACGGTCCGGACGGCTTGAGGCACCCTGCGCCCAGAACCTTCGCAAGCAAGCGTGAAGCGGAGCAGTGGCTGTCGGTTGTCGAAGCGGAGATTCTCCGCGGTGAGTGGCAAAACCCGGAGCTGAGCAAGATTCCGTTCGGCGAGTTCGGTCGGGCTTGGCTTAAGGAAAGGAAAGTATCCCAACGTACGCGCGAAGAGCACGAAAGCGTGTGGCGTAACCATGTCGAGCCTTTTCTCGGAAACTACCGACTGGATTCGATCGGCCCGGCTGTGATCAGGAGGTGGCGATCCGAACTGCTGGAGAACGGGCGCTCCGAAGATCGTACGGCGAAGGCTTACCGGCTCGTCCGCTCGATGTTCTCGACGGCTGTCGATGACGAGCGGCTCAAGCGCAATCCCTGCCGGATCAAGGGAGCCGACCAGTATCGGACACCCGAGCGGCCGCACGCCTCGATTGCCGAGGTCTACCGGCTCGCCGACCTGGTGCCGCGTCGATACCGGTTCCTCGTGCTCCTCGCCGCGTTCTCCGGGCTGAGGTGGGGCGAGCTGGCCGCGCTGCGGGCGCGCGACATCGACCGGACGAAGATGTGCGTCCGGGTTTGGCGGAAGGTTGCTCAACTGAGGGACGGCGCCCTGGTAATGGGACCTACGAAGTCCGTGGCTGGCGTGCGCACGGTGGCGTTGCCGTCTTTCCTGGACGCCGACCTCGTGGAGCATCTTCCGGAGTTCGCAGAACCTGGCCGCGACGGTCTGCTCTTCACGGGAAAGCGCGGTGGTGTCCTGCGGCGAGGCAACTTCCATCGAGAGACGGATTGGGTGCGAACGGTGGTCAAGGCGGGCTTGCCCGAGGGCTTCCACTTTCACGACCTTCGGCACACCGGTAACCAGATGGCGGCCGAGGCCGGGGCGACCACTCGTGAGCTGATGCAGCGGATGGGCCAGAGCACGGTCCGGGCAGCGATGATCTACCAGCACGCGACCAGTGCTCGGGACCGGCAGATCGCGGACGAGTTGAACGCCCGAGTCGAGCTGTTGCGGGGAGCTGAGCGGAATGACGATGACGAACCGGACGACGGAGCTGCGGGCGTGCTGGCCTCGGTCAAATAAGGGCACGTTGCGGGCACAAACGCGACGAGCGGCGGCCCCCGTGATCGAGAACCACCGCTCATATTCTGCGTCTGACCTGCATGTTCGTGCTGGAGCGGGCGACGGGAATCGAACCCGCGTAGCCAGTTTGGAAGACTGGGGCTCTACCATTGAGCTACGCCCGCATGCGCCCGGTACCACCGTGCGCGAAGCCAGTTTAGCGGGTCACGCTAGAGTGATCACACCGCCCCGCCGGGGCGACCGGGATGTGGCGCAGCTTGGTAGCGCATCCGCTTTGGGAGCGGAGGGTCGCAGGTTCAAATCCTGTCATCCCGACCACAGGCTTGTGGCCTGCGAATATACCCCTTTTTCGGGTCGTCGGACACGGCGCGGGAGCTAGCGCACCGCTCAGTGACAATCCGCTTAGAGGGTTTTTCTATGCAACCCGCGCACTCTTCGCAGGCTCCGGAGCCGTTCCAGTCGTTGATCGACGAGTGGTCTCGGTCACTCTGGTCCGAGAACAAATCACCCGCGGCCCGGCGAGCCCGTCCGCACCGTCCGATGTGGAGGGCCCGGCGCCAGCCTGGGCGCGCCGCCTGAGGAGCCGCCGGTTCCTGCGCGGCCACGCCGCTGCGGTGCTGCTGGCCGGGGTGTCCGAACTCGTGGTGCAGGGGCGGCTCGGATACGCGACATCCACCTCATGCTGACCCCCGGGTTGGGCCGGCAGGGCCGAGGTCGTCCGCCTGTATCTCAACCTCGACCGCCGATTCGCCGATTCCCGCCGAGCGCTGGTGCATCAGGATGCGGGTGTGCGGAAGCGCGATCGGCCCTCAGCAGACCGGGAACCCGCGAGAGTCCCGTATTTCGAGAGACGACTATCAATGCCGCGCGGGGGGCGCGGCGCGACGAGGGGGAGTAGCGCAGTACACGGCTTTTTCGAATCCGGCACGGTCGCCAGTCCGTCTTTCAACGCGCCATCGTTCCTGGCCGAAAGTGCCGGCGAGGCGAGCCGCCGCAACCGTGCGGCTCCCCTCCACGCTGGCAGCGCCCCCCGGCCGGAGGGTGGGCCCGCGCCGTTCCCGCCGCAGGCGCCGGTGCCGAGGCGGGTGCCGGTGATCGGACCCGGTCCCGGCGGGCAGCTGCGCGTGGATGAAGGATCTGACGCCGGCCTGGCAAGGGCTGGGCGGCGGGATCGTGGAGACCCGGGCCGCCTCCAGCGGCTGCCAGTACTGGTTCGCCGACCACCGGACGTTCCTGCAGATCCGCATGTGGGAATCGTGGAACCGGATGGACGAGGTGCCGCGGTTCGTCTATCCGGTGACCCTCGCGGGGATTCCGGGCCGCGCCACCCCGCGACACGCCGAGCGGCACTGCGAAATTGCGCATCTTCCAGCTCGGGGTCTCCCGTGACGCCGCGGTGCCGGGTACGTCACCGCTGGGCTCCTCGTGCACTATCAATCGCAGGGCACGAAGGTCACCGTCCTGCTGACCAACACCAAGCTCGGCCGTGACAACCTGCGCGTCGAGCAGGATGCCTCGCGCTGCACGGAAAGTTTCGAATACGGCGACGGGCACGTGCTGCAACTGTCCGGCGGCCCGGACGACGGCACCCCCAACAACGTCTCGTGCCAGGCCACCCGCGTCGTGCTCGTGGACACAGTTCGGTGAGGCGGTCCAGGAAGTCCTGAAATACCGACACGACGACCCGCGCCGAATGTTCGGGGCGCGGCGTGGTGACCGCGCCCTCGCGTCGGGTGTTGCGGCTGGCGGAAAAGGTCAACCCCTGGCGGAAAGTTGCGCTCGACAGGTCCTCGCGCCGGGAAGTACGTTGAGGGAACAAAGGTCCGGCCAGCGCACGCGGAAATCCTTGCGTGCCAGGGTGTTCCGCTGAACCAGCGACCGGCCGTGCGGCTGGAGAAGGGCAACGACGCCGATGACCGAGCTACCCCACTCCGCCGGCATCCTCCCCGCGGGCCTCACGACAGCGGACTTCGCCCGAGCGCTCGCGGATTTCGCGGCGGCGATCGGCGAGGAGCATACCCACACTGACGCCGAAACTCTTGCCGAGTACGGCGACCCCTACCGCCCGGCGGGCACGGGCACCCGCGCCTCGGCGGTTCTGCTGCCCGGCTCGGTGGCGGAGGTGCAAGCCGTCGTCCGCCTCGCGAACCGGTATCGGATTCCACTGTGGACGGTTTCCCAGGGCAGGAACTTCGGCTACGGCGGCGGTTCGCCCCGTGTCCCGGGCTCGGTCATCGTCAGCCTGCGACGGATGGACCGGGTGCTGGAGGTCAACGAGGACCTCGCCTACGCGGTGGTCGAGCCCGGGGTGTCGTTCGAGAAACTGTACGAAACCCTGCGCGCCGGCAACCACCGGCTGACCGTCTCGGTGCCCGACATCGGCTGGGGCAGCATCATCGGCAACACCCTGGACCACGGCTACGGGTTCACCTGGTACGGCGACCACGCGGAACGAGCCTGCGGCATGGAGGTCGTGCTCCCCGACGGGGACCTCCTGCGCACGGGCATGGGCGCGCTCACCGGCGGCCACGCGTGGCACGTGCACCGGCGCGGTTTCGGCCCGGCGGCGGAGTCGCTGTTCATGCAGTCCAACTTCGGCATCGTGACGAGGATGGGCGTCTGGCTCATGCCGACTCCCGAGTGCTACGCGCCGTGCTTCCTCAAGGTGCCGGCGGACTCGGATCTGGAACGACTCGTCGGCATCGTCCGCGGGCTGCTGCTCGACCGGACCATCCAGAACATCCCGCTCCTCGCCGACGGTCTCATGCTGGCGTCGGCCGTGGCACGGCGCGACCGGTGGTGGCCGGGGCCCGGGCCGGTACCCGACGACGTGATCACCCGCATCCTGGACGAGCTCGGGCTCGGCCGGTGGAACGTGCGGTTCGCGCTCTACGGCTCCGAGCACATCGTGGACGCCCAGCTCTCCACGATCCGCGAGGCCGTTTCGGGCATCCCCGGCGCCGAGCTGATCGCCGCCGAACATTCCGGCGACGCCGCACCGGCGGACATCCCGGTGCCCGACCACGTACAGGCGGGCATCCCCAACCGGGAAATGCTCGGCGCGCTGAACTGGCGCGGCGGCAGGGCGGGCAACCTCAACTTCTCCCCGGTGGCACCGCTGTCCGGTACGCACATCCGGCGGCTGATCGACCTGCTGCGCCCGGTCATGCACGACGCCGGGTTCGACTGCCTGAGCGCCGTGATGCTGACCCCGCGAAGCGGTATCGCGATCTTCGGGCTGGTCTACGACTCCGACGACCACGACCAGGTCGAGCGGGCCTTCGCCGCTTGCCGCGAGATGGTGGAAACGGCGGGCAGGCACGGGTACGGCGAGTACCGGTCGCATCTGGACGTCATGGATCACGTGTCCGGCCGGTTCGACTTCAACGACCACGCCCAGCGCCGCTTCAACCAGAAGATCAAGGACGCGCTCGACCCCCACGGCATCCTGTCGCCCGGCAAGCAGGGCATCTGGCCCGGTCGCACCCCGTAAGGAGTTCACCCCATGACGATCACACCCACCTCGGCGGAACTCGTCGCCCGCGTGCGCGAGCTGCACCCGCTGCTCGCCGCGAACGCGGCGCAGGGCGAAGCCGAGCGGCGGGTCGCCGACGAGAGCATCAAGGCGCTCGACGAGGCCGGCGTCTTCCGGCTCGCCCAGCCGGAGCGGTACGGCGGCTTCCAGACGCCCATGCGCACGCTGCTCGACGTCTCGTCCGCCGTCGGTGAAGCGGACGGCGGAACGGCTTGGGTGGTCAGTATCTGCAACGTCTCCGCGTGGATGGCCGGGTTGTTCCCGCAGCGGGCACAGGACGAGGTGTGGGCAGACGATCCGCGGGCGAAGGTCACCGGTGTGCTGGCCCCCACGGCCGAAGCGACCAAAGTGGACGGTGGCTACCGGGTCACGGGCAAGTGGTTCTTCAACTCGGGGTCGTGGCATTCCGACTGGGCACTGCTCGGCTTCCCGGTCACCGACGACGCCGGACAGGTCGTCGACCAAGGGCTGGCGCTCATGCCCAAAAGCGACTACACGGTGGAGGAAACCTGGTTCGTGGCCGGCATGAAGTCCACCGGGTCGAACTGCGTCGTCGTCACCGACCGGTTCGTGCCCGCGCACCGCGTGCTTTCCGTGCCCGCGGCGGTCAAGGGGGAGTTCGGCACCGAGCACACCGGCGAAGCGCTCTACCGGTCCGCGTTCGCTCCTTTCCTGACCCTTGTGGTGGCGGGTCCACACCTGGGGATGGGGCGCAAGGTCCTGGAGATCGTTCGCGAAAAGGCCGCCACGAAGGCGGTTTCCCACACCAGCTACAGCACGCAGGCATCCTCCGTGGGATTCCAGCTCAAGCTGGCCGAGGCCGCGATGTCACTCGACACCGCGCACCTGCACGCGTACCGGGCCGCGGACGACATCGACTCGGCGGCCGCCAGGGGCGAGCGGCTGGATTTTCTCACCAGGGCCCGGATTCGTGCCGACATCGGGTGGGTTGTCGAGCACGTGACGAAGGCCGTGGACATCCTGTTGTATTCGCATGGCGCGGGTAGTTTCGCTGAAGCCAATGTGCTGCAACGCTTTTGGCGTGACTCGGCGGTCGGTGCGCGGCATGCGGGGAGCAGTCCGGTCGTGGGGTACGAGGTGTACGGCAAGGCGTTGCTGGGTGTGGACGAGCTGATCACTCCGCTGATCTGAGGGCGGGTGCCAGGACGATGTCGAAGCGCACCCGGGACCAGGGACGGTCTCCGAGCGCGCGTCCGTCCGGTGTGGACGTTCCCGGCCGCTGGCGGGTGAACTCCTTGATCAGGGACGGGCGCACGCCGAACACCGCGTCACTGTCCAGGAGTTCGTCGCCGCGGACGAAGATGTGCGTGACGAGCGTGCGCATTCCCGGTGCGGTGACCAGGAAATGCAGGTGCGACGCCCGCATCGGCGAGCGGCCCGTGGCCGTCAGTAGCCGTCCGACGGGGCCGTCATGCGGGATGGGGTACGGAACGGGCGTCAGGCCCCAGAACCGGTAGGCGCCCTCGGCGTCGGCGAACAGGTGCCCGCGGCCCGCCACTCGTTCGTCGGAGTACTGGACGTCGTAGAACCCGTCCTCGTCCGCTTCCCACACCTCGATCCGCGCGCCGGGCACCGGGGCACCGCCGACATCGCGCACCACGCCTTCCACCCAGCACGGCTCGCCACTGGCGCCACCGGCGAGGTCGCCGCCCAGCTCGATCCGGGGCGAGTCCTCGACGAAGAACGGGCCGAACACGGTCGCCTCGGTGGCGTCGCCGTGGGCCTCGTTGTTGACGGTGATGGTCTGCATCGAGGCGCCGAGCACGTCGGAGAGCAGGATGAACTCCTGCCGCTTGTCGTCGGTGATGTGGCCGGCCGCGGTCAGGAACCCGATGGCGGCGTTCCACTCCGCCTCGGTCAGCCGGACCTCGCGGATGAACGCGTGCAGATGCGTGGTCAGCGACCGCAGCACCGTCTTCAGCCGCTCGTCGGAAGTGCGCTCGAAACTGGCCAGCACGGTGGCGGTCAGGTCCTCTTCGCGCCGCCCTTGTTCCCCGGGGACGTCGCCGGACCACGCGGCCCCCAGGAGCGCTCGTAGCTCCTCACGGGTGACCGGGCGCGGGTTCGTCGGCGGGACGACGGGCAGGACGAGGTCGGCGGCTTCGTCGAGGTTTTCCTGTGCCAGGCCCAAATCGCGAAGCGCGGTCGGCGCGCCGATGCGCGCGTACAACGCGGTGAGGGCGGTGACAGCGTCGGTGCCGCCCAGTGCCGTGGCGATGCGCTCCGCCGCGGCGGGAGCGGCTGCGGCGTTGAGATCGAGCACGTGCGGCAGGACGACAGCGTGGGTTCCCGCGTGCGGCAGGTTGTAGGCGCCGCCCAGCACGTGGCAGATCTTGTGGTGCAGGCCCGAGCCCGCGGAGGAGAACGCGACCGCCGCCAGATAAGCGCCGTAGAGCAGGCTTTCCCGGGCCTCGACGTCGCCCGGATCGTCCACAATGGAGGGAAGTCCGGCCGCGAGCGTGCGGAGCCCCTCGGTGGCGAATGCGGCGTTGATCGGGTCCGCTCGCGGTGCCCACAGTGAATCCACGCAGTGCGCCAGTGCGTTGAGCCCGGACGCGACGGACAGCCCGACCGGCAGCGACATGGTCAGCTCGGCGTCGTAGACCACCGTGACCGGCAGGACCCGGTCGTCGGTACCGGTCGTCTTGCGGGCGTTTTCGGTGAGCCCCCAGACGTTGGTGGCCTCCGAACCGGCGTAGGTGGTGGGCACGGAGACGATCGGCAGCCCCGAGCTGAGCGCGACCGCCTTGGCCAGTCCGGTGGTGGACCCGCCGCCGATGCTGACGAGCAGGTCCGCGCCGCTCTCGGCGGCCACCTGGCGTGCTTTGGCCGCCGTGTCCGCCGGTACGTGCCGCACGACGTCGTCGAAGGTGACGGCGACCTCGACGGACGCGGCCACCCGCTCGGCGAGCTCACGCTCCGCGGGCGCGGCGACGACCATGACGGTGCTCGCGCCGAGACGGCCGACCTCGGCGGCGACGAATTCGGCGGCCTTCCCGGTGCCGAACAGCACGCGCTGGCCCAGGGTCTGGTGTTCGAACCGCATGAGAACTTCAGCCTTTCCGGCTCAGGATCGCCGACAATGCCCGCGACAGCACGGTTTCCGGATCTTCCGGGAGCCGGTGCGCGCGCCAGCCGATGTGCTTGTCCGGGCGCACCAGCAGCGCGCCGTCCTCCTCGACCTCCCGGAGCCCGGCCCAGTCGAAGTACAGGTCGGTGTTCTCCCGGCCCGGGCCGATCACCACCGTCTCGAGCGGAACGCCGAGCGTGGCGCCCACCTTCGCGGCGGCCTCGGCCCAGCGTTCGCCGGTGATCCCGGTGAGCAGGGTGAACTGCCCGTAGGGCGCGAGATCGTGCGTCGAGACCTTGCGGTTGCTGTTGCCGACCCAGGCGTGGGGCAGCCGCGCGCCCGGCGTGGTGGAGGGCTGGTAGTACAGCTCGGGATCCCGCTCCGGTTCCGGTCGTGGCACGCCGTCGCCCGCCACCGCGGTGGAGGTGTAGTGCTGGCCCAGTTCGACGCCGTGCGCGTTGAACTCGTAGTTCTTGAGGTCCATCGCCTGCCGGACCGCCGCCCGTTTGGCGGCCCCTTCCGGCGTGTTCGCCTTGCGCTCCTCCATCCTGGCGATCATCTCGGCCTCGGTTTCGGTGCCGGCGATGCCGAGCGCGTCGAACAACGCGGAGAACTCGCGCGCGGATTTGTTGGCCCGCTTGACGATCTGCTCGGCGACCGGTGCCCGCTCCGCCGAATAGGTCTCCAGCAGCCCGGCGCCGGCCTGGCCGCGCAGGACCGCCGCGAGCTTCCAGGCGAGGTTGTAGGAGTCCTGGATGGAGGTGTTGGAACCGAGCCCGTTGCTCGGCGGATGCTTGTGGACGGCGTCGCCGGCGCAGAACACCCGGCCGCTGTGCAGATGGGTCGCGTACTGCTCGTTGTTGCCCCACAAGGAAGTTCCGGTGATCGTCACGTCCAGGTCCGGGACGCCGACGAGGTTGCGCACGATCCGCGTCGCCGCCTCGGTGCCGACCACCGGCGGCTCCCGGGTGATGTCGTAGCCCCACACGATGAGCCACTCGTGCCAGGGGCGGACCATCCGCACGAGGCCCGCGCCGATACCGCCGATGTTCGAACCCGGCTGGATCACCCAGTACAGGACCGAGGGCCGGTGCCCGACGAGCTCGCCGAGGTCGGCCTTGAAGGTGATGTTCATCGACCCGGCGATGTCCATCTCGCCTTCCAACGGCAGCGCGAGCCCGGCCGCCACTCGCGACCGTGCTCCGTCGGCGCCGATCAGGTACTTCGCGCGGATCCGGTACTCGCGGCCGGTCAGCCGGTCGAGCACGGTGGCGGTCACGCCGTCGGCGTCCTGGACGTGCGAGAGGTATTCAGTGGAGAACCGGGTCTGCGCGCCGCGTACGGTCGCGTTGCGCACCAGGATCGGTTCGAGGTAGGTCTGCGGGATGTCGCAGTTCAGCGAGGGCGAGGCCAGTTCGTAGTCGGCGTGCCGCGCGGGATGCGTGCCCCACGTGCGGATGCGGCCGATCTCGTCACCCGCGATCGCCGTGCAGAAGACGGTGTCGCCCATGAGTTCGTGCGGGGTCGCTTCGCGCAGCACCTGGTCCTCGATACCGAGGTCACGGAAGATCTCCATGGTGCGCTGGTTGGTGATGTGCGCCCGCGGGGTGTCGGCCGTCCACCGGTACTTGGTGACCATGATCGTCTCCACCCCGAGGGCGGCGAGGAACAGGGCGGCCGACGCCCCGGCCGGACCCGAGCCGACCACGAGCACCTCTGTCTCCACCGTCTCGGTGGCCGGACCGTCGTCGAAGATCGGCATCGTTTCCCTCCGCGTGGCTGCGCCGCCGGGTTTCCCAGCGCAGGGCAACGGTCACACGCCGGAGGGGCGGGGAGCGGCCGATGGCGGATTTCGACACCAAGATGGCGGTAAAGTGCACCGTCCTTCGAGAGTCCTAAGAGGACTTCGCCGTCACGGTGGCGAGCAGGCCGGCCATGTGCTGGGTGTCCATGTATTCCCGCACTGTCCTGATCCGGCCGTCGACGACCTCGTACACGGTGGCGTACCGGTTTTCGTACGGGGTGCCGTCGAGGAAGGTGCCGCTGCCTTGGGCCTCCACGAGCGCCCACGGGCCTTCGGCGATCAGGTGCGTGATCTCCAGCCTCGGGCTGTTTTCGTCGAAGAGACTCATCACGCCGGGCAGCGTGCGCAGCGCGGTTTCCCGGTCCATCGTGCCCGAGCCGGGGAAGTCGTAGCCCAGGATGGTGTAGCCGACGTCGGGCGCGAGCAGTTCGCCCGCCCGGTCCCAATCCTTGCGGTTGACCGCGTCCACGTACGCGCGGACGACCTCCTTCACGTCAGTGGCCATCCCGGTCCCTTTCGTCGATCTTCACGAGCTTGCGGCCGGCGTTCTCGCCGGTGAACAACTGCGCGAACGCGGCAGGCAGGCGCTCGAACCCGGTCTCGATGTCCTCGTGGCAGCGGAGCAGCCCCGCGCCCGCCCATTCCGACAGCTCCGCGAGCGCACGGGGGAACGACTCCGCGAAGTCGTGGACGAACAGTCCGCGCAGCGTGAGCCGGTGCGTGATGAACCGGTTCGTGTTGCGGAGCCCCGGCAGCTGCTCCGGCGGCACGCCGTAGTCGGCGATCTGGCCGCAGGCCACGATCCGGCCGAAGGGGCGCATCAGCGGCAGGATGTCGCTGACCATCCGGGTGCCCACGTTGTCGAACAGGACGTCGACGCCTTCCGGGGCCGCCAAGCGGATCGCCGCCGCGAGGTTCTTCTCCGTGCGGTAGTTGACCGCCGCCGCGAAACCGAACTCTTCCCGCAGGCGACGGCATTTCTCGTCGGTGCCCGCCGTCCCGAGCACGCGGCAGCCGCGGAGCGCGGCGATCTGCCCGGCGATCGACCCCACCGTGCCGGCCGCCGAGGTGACGAGGACGGTTTCGCCCTTCTGCGCCGCGCCGAGTTCGAGCAGGCCGAAGTATGCGCTGAGGCCCGGAATACCCAGTACGCCGAGGCCCGTCGACGGGGGCAACTCAGGCGGCAGCTTCCGCGCCGCGGCTCCGTCGAGCACGCCGTACTCCTGCCATTTGAGCATCCCCGTCACCCAGTCGCCCGGCGCGAAGCCGGGATGCCGTGACCGCTCGACGATGCCAGCGTCGAAGTAGCCGACGAGCTCACCGAGCGGGATGGGTTCGAACTCGTCGTCGACTTCGTCGCCGGTATGCGCGTCGGCGAGCGCCGGGCGAAGACCCGGATCCACGCCAAGGTAGACGTTCCTGACCAGGATCTGCCCGTCGGCCGGGGTGGGCACCGGCCCGGATTCGAGCCGGAAGTTCTCCGGCCGGGGCAGCCCGTCCGGCCTGCTCGCGAGCACGAAACGCCGATTCTCCATGGATCAGCCCACCTTCCCGGCGAGCCAGTCGAGGATCACCCGCAGCACCTCGCGGTTGTTCTTCTCGAACATCATCCCGTGCCCGTTGCCCCGCACGCCGTGCTCGGCGGGCCGGATCCGGTCGGCGGCGCAGCCGGCCTGGCGCAGGAACGCCAGCAGATGGCCGTCGAAATGGATGAACGGGGAGGTCTCGGCGGTGACCACCGCGATCGGCAGGCGGGCGAGGTTCACCAGCTTGCGGGCCGGTTCCTCCTGCAGGACAAGCGGAATCGGCCCGCTGTCATCCGTGACCAGCCGCAGCTCGCCCGGTTCGGCGGCGGGCGGATCGAAGGTCAGGGGAGCCGCCGCGAGGCCCCAGTCCAGCGAGAGCCCCGGCCGTTCGAGGAACGGCGGCCCGAGTGTCTCGATGGCCACCAGCGCCCGCACGAGTCCGGGCCTCGCATCCGCCGCGAGGTAACCGGCCGGGCCACCGGCGGAATGGCAGAAGACGATCGCCGGGCCGATCCGGTCGAGCAGTTCCGCCAGCCGGGCCTGTTCCAGCGCGTGCATGGCGGCCGGGTCCGCGAGCATCGGGCCCAGTCCGGCGGTCAGCTGCCGGACGATCTCGTCGTCGGGCGTCCGCCCGCCCGGCCATTGCGTGTGCTCGTTCGCGGCCGCCGCCGGGGCGAAGATGTCCAGGAACCCTTCGGCGGTCATCATCGGGCCCATCGCGCCCATGACGTCCGGGTGGTGCGGGGAGCGGCCGTGCCCGGGCCGGTCGACCACATAGACCGGGAAACCCTCGTCCACCAGCATGCTCGCCCAGCCCGGCCGGCCGTCCGGGGTACCGAGGTAGTCGAGCCCCTGTCCACCGCCACCGTGCACCAGCACGACGGGGCAGGGCTGGGTCACCTCACGCGGGGTTTCCCATTCCACGTACATCTGTCCACACGGCATGGACCCGGCCCCGGCACGCGCCTCGGTGCCGATCCAGAAGAAACCACGCGCCATTGCCAGCTCCTCGTCAGGTTGTCCGGGGAAGATCTCATCGTCCTCAGTGGACTGATTCGTGCGCTCAGTCCCGGCCGAGCAGCGAGGGGGTCGCCAGCGGTTCGCTGACCTTCAGTTGTTCCCGTTGCACGGCCACGTCGGAAGCGGCGGCGCGCAGGCCGGTGAGGGCCTGCTCGAGCTGCGCGGGATCGGCGCAGTGGAAGACGAGCTGCTTGAATCCGATGGCGCGCGGGGAAGCCTGGTCGAGGAACGCCGCGCGGCGCTCGTCGGCGTAGAGGTCGAGTACGTCGTCCTCGGCCTGCCCGAGCGCGACCGCGGCGAGTGCTTCGGACAGGACGTAGGAGTCGAACAGGCCGGAGGTGAGGCCCAGCCCGCCACTGGGGTTGGTCACGTGGGCGGCGTCGCCCGCGAGGACCACCCGCCCGGCGCGGAACGTGGTCGCCGCGCGCTGGTGCATCTTGTAGGGCGAATAGTGCACCAGCTCGTATTTCCGGTCACCGGGAAGGGTTTCCGCGAAGTACGCGTCGATCCGCTGCCGGAGGTCCTCCAGCGGCAGCGAGGAGTCCTCCGAAAACGTGCAGCGCCACAGGCCGTCGTGGTCGATCCGCGCGATGATCGCGCCGTACTCCGGGTCCAGCACCATGTTCGCGTCCGCGAAACCGTGCGCGCCGTAGTCGAACCGGACGTTCGTCGCGACGAACCGCTCCGGCCAGGTCATACCTTCGAAGTCCAGGCCGAGCAGCCGCCGGACGGCGCTGCCGGCGCCGTCGGCCCCGACCACCCAGCCGGCGCGCAGTTCCGTGGATTCGCCGCCGCTCGCCACGGTGAGCGTGACCCCTTCGGAGTCCTGCGCCAGGCCGGTCACGGTGGTGTCGAACCGGACTTCGGTGCCGGGAAGGCGGCGCAGGTGCTCCAGCGCGATCGCGGCCAGTTTGTCCTGTCCCAGATGGAGGTTGTACGGATACGGTTCGTGCCCGGCGAGCACGTCGACGTTCATCGAGATGCGCTCGCCGGTGCGGTAGGCGAGGAAGTCCAGGCTGCCGGCCTTGACCCCGGTCCGCAGCGCGTCGCCGAGCAGGCCGAGCCGGTCGAGGCCGCCGATGACCCCGCTGTGGTACACCATCGCCCGCGGCGAGGAGACGATGGCCGACTCGCGCTCGAGCACGGTGACCGCCACGCCGGCCCTGGCGAGCCCGAGCGCGGTGATCAGGCCGACCGGCCCGGCGCCGGCGACGACGACTCTGGTGGTGTTCATGAGCATTCCTCGGCTCGGGAGTTTTTCCGGATGGTGCCCGGCTGTCGCGTCCGGCCAGGACGGCCGGGGGCTTGTTCGCTGTCCGACCGTATGTGCGCTGAATGTACATCGTGTCCGGTCGGCGAGTCCAGGGGCCGGACGGCCTGTTTTCCGGGCACCGCCCCGAAAACCCCCGGAGGTCAGCCGCCTGCGCCGGCGAGTGCCGCCAGTGCGGCCAGGTCGTTCTGTTCCTCCAGTCCGAGCACGGCGTGTTCGAGCGCCGCGGCCCGGTCGCTCCCGAGCGCCAGTTCGGCGTTGGCGCGGTACTTGCCGATCACGTCTTCGTCGGACAAGGGGTTCTCGGAACCGCCGCGCTGGTAACGCAGCTCCGCCTCATGCACCTTCCCGTCCACTGTGGACACGCTGACACCGCCGCCGAACGCGTCCGGTGCCGGCGCGTACTGCCGCAGCTCGTACCCGATCTTCGGGGTGAGCGCCAGCACAAGCTCGTCCTTGATCGCCTCCGCGGTGAAACTCGTGACGTCCAGCTTTCCGTGCACCAGGCGGTAAGCGAGGCAGTAGGGCAGGCTGAACTTCGCGTCGTACGGCGTGCGCGGCCGGACCTTGTCCTCCGCCGGAGCGCAGACGAGCGAAACCCCGGTGGCATCCGTGTACGCGGTGATACCGGCGACTTCCTCCGGCCGCACCGGGTTCGCGGCGAGGACCTGGGCGAGCGCGTCCACCGGCGCGTGCGTGTAGTGGCACGCCGGGTATGGCTTGTACGCGATCTCCGGCGTGACCCAGTGCTCGCCCAATGTCGCCACCTGGCCGCCGATGTCCGTTTCGTCGCCGTGCAGGTAGGCGGCCAGGAAACCGCGGGCACCGTCGAGCACGGTCGCGGGCCCGGTCGCCCCGTACGCCGCCAGCCTGGCGGCGGCGATGCCGGCCTGCGCGGCCCAGCCCGGGTGCAGGCGTTTCGTTTCCGCTCCGTCGGCGAGGAATTCCAGCAGTCCCGACGCCATGCTCCCGGCGATGCCGAGTGCGTGCGCGGTGGCCGCGCTGTCCAGCCCCCGGAGCCACGCGGCCGCGGCGGTGGCACCGAAGACCCCGCACACGCCGGTGGGGTGGAAGCCGCGCGCGTGGAACAGGCCGCTGCCGGCGTTGCCGATCCGGATCGAGGTTTCGTTGCCCGCGATGATCGCCACCAGCAGGTCCGCTCCCCGCGCGCCGTGCGCCTGCGCCGCGGCGAGCGCCGCGGGCACCACGCCGGCGCTGACGTGGACGACCGAGTTCGGGTGCGTGTCGTCGAAGTCCAGCGCGTGGCACAAAGTGCCGTTGACGAACGCGGCGTCGGTGGCGGGGAGCCCGTCGGCGACGCCGATCGCCGTGGCCGGGCCCGACGTCCCGGCTTCCCGCACCGATTGCGCCGCATACCCGGCTTCGCCGAGCGCCTGTGCGGCGAGGCCGCCCCCGAGCGCGTCCAGTGCGTGGAGTTTTCCCGCCCGGAGAACGGGTTCCGGAATCCGCCCGGCCTTCAACTGTGCGATGAAGTCCCCGAGCCGCTGCGCCGCGGTCGTCACGGTTGTCCTCCTCATGTCCGGTGAAAGAACATCTGTTCGTTGAACGTAACTCCGTTCCGGTGCCGGGTCCAGGACGGCGACGAGCCGGCGCAGCATCCACGCAGGTCGCCTGGCTGAAAAAGTTTGACGTTTACCGGACGGGCGCGTGAGCGGCGCCGGTTCAGCGGCTCTCGCCGGACTCCGCGCGCTGCAGCCGGTCGATCTCCTCGTACAGGGGCCGCAGCCGGCCGAGGTGCTCGCGCATGAGGGTTTCGGCGCGCTCGCCGTCGCCATCGCCGATCGCCTCGGCGAGTACGAGGTGGCAGGCGTCGATCTCGGCCCACAGCTCGTGGTCGTGTGCCCGCGACCGTTCCAGCCTCGTCCGCAGCACGTCGCTGACCGGCTGCAGCATCATCGCGAGCATGGCGTTGCCGGTCGCCATGAGCACCGTGGTGTGGAAGTCGATGTGCGGGGCGAAACCGCTGGGGTCACGGGCATCCCGGGGCGCTTTCGCCGCGGCGAGCACGGCTTCGATCGTCTCGGGGTCCGCCCGCTCGGCGGCGAGCCTGGCCGCGGCGGGTTCCAGCAGGAGACGTGCTTCGAGCAGATCGGCGACCGACAGTCGCGGTGTCATGACCAGCAACCCGAGCGCGCCACCCAGGTCTTCGATGAGCTGGGCCGGATCCGGTTCGGCCACGAAGGAACCGCCCTGCACGCCGCGGGCGGTTTCGAGCAGATGCTGACTGGCGAGCACGCGCAGGGCCTCGCGCACGGTCCCCCTGCTGACCCCGAACAGCTGGGCCAGCTCCGGCTCCGGCGGCAGCCGCTCACCCGCCGGGAGCACCCCGGCCACGATCTGCGCCCGCAGCTCGTCGGCGACCTGCCGGTACGCCGGGCGCAGCCGCTGGACCCGCAGCCCGGCCGTAGATCCGGCGCCCCGGCCCGAGTCGCCCGGACGGCCGGCGGACTCGTGGGAACCGTTCGCGCTCATGCCGCCACTTCCGTCGCTCGTCGGCAGGCTCACTGCCCGGCCGACCCGACGGTACCGCAGCTCCCGCGCCGCGAGCCCGGATAACCCCGGACAAGTTCGCAAGAATCCGCCAAAGCATTGACCTGTAAACGTCTGATTTTTACACTCACGGATCGTGAGCGACGACGCGGCAACCAGGATCCGGCAGGGCTGGCAAGGGCGGTTCCACGAGGACTTCGAGATCGGCGACGTGTACCGGCATCCCTTGGGCCGCACGGTGACCGAGGCGGACAACACGTGGTTCACCTTGCTGACGATGAACACGAACGAAGCCCATTTCAACGCGGAGGCGGGCAAGGCATCGGAGTTCGGGCGCCCGCTGGTGGTTTCGACCCTGACCATCGCGATCGCGATCGGGCAGTCCGTCACCGACACCACCCAGAACGCCTTCGCCAATCTGGGGGTGGACAAGGTGAAACTCACCCATCCCGTGTTCGACGGCGACACGCTGTTCTCCGAATCCTTGGTGCTGCGCAAACGCGATTCGGCGAGCAGGCCGCAGGCGGGCATCGTGACGATCAAGACGAGGACCCTCAACCAGGACGGTGACGAGGTGCTGTCCTTCGAGCGCACCTTCTACGTCCACAAGCGGGGCGCGGACCGGGCACGCGGCACGTTCCCGGTGGCGAAGAAACCGCTGGAGCCGTGATGAAACCACTCGCGGACATCCGGATACTCGCGCTCGAGCAGTACGGTGCCGGCCCGTTCGGGTCCCTGCACCTGGCCCATCTCGGGGCGGAGGTCATCAAGATCGAGGATCCGTCGGCGGGTGGCGACATCGGCCGCTACGTGCTGCCCTACGCCGAAGGGCAGGACTCCCTGTTCTTCGAATCCTTCAACCGGGACAAGCGAAGCATCAGCCTGGACGTGAGCAATCCCAGCGGGCGCAAGGTGTTCGAGGAGCTCGTCCGGCACGCCGACGCCGTGTACTCGAACCTGCGCGGGGACGTGCCGGCGAAGCTCGGGATCCGCTACGACGATCTCAAGCACCTCAACCCGAAGATCGTGTGCTGCTCGCTGTCCGGCTTCGGCATGACGGGCCCGCGTGCCACCGAACCGGGATACGACTACGTGCTCCAGGGTTACGCGGGCTGGATGTCGCTGACCGGCTCGCCCGACGGGCCGCCGGAGAAGACCGGACCGTCCCTTGTGGACTACAGCGGTGGCTTCGTCGCCGCGCTTTCGCTGCTTGCGGGCGTGCATCAGGCGCGGCGTGACGGAGTGGGCATGGACTGCGACGTGAGCCTCTACGACACCGCCATCAGCCTGCTCACCTACCCGGCGACCTGGCACCTGACCGCGGACTACACCCCGGGCCGGACCCGCCGTTCGGCGCATCCGTCGCTGGTGCCGTTCCAGGCGTTTCCCGCGAAGGACGGCTGGCTCATCATCGCCTGCCCCAAGGAGAAGTTCTGGCACCGCCTCGTCGCGGCGCTCGGGGTGCCCGAACTGGCGGACGATCCCCGGTTCGCCACGTTCACCGACCGGCACGAGCACCGCGCGGAACTCGAGGACCTCCTCGACGCGGTCCTGGGCACGCGCGCCGTGGAGGAGTGGCTGACCGAACTGCGTGCGGCGACGGTGCCGTGCGCGCCGGTCAACGACGTGGCGCAGGCGATGGCCGAGGAGCACACCCGTGCCCGTGACCTGATCGTGGCGACCGAGCATCCCCGGTTCGGGACCGTGGAACAGGTCAGCTCCCCGGTCCGGGTCGGCCCGCCGCCCCGGGACCACCGCCGGGCACCCCAACTGGGAGAGGACACCGGCGACCTCCTCGACAGCCTGCTCGGCTACGACGAAGCCGCACTGGCCCGCCTCCGTGCCGAAGGCGCGTTCGGCACCTCTTCCGAGAACTAGGAGAAACCCCGTGGACTTCACCTTCACCGACGAACAGCGCCTGTACCGGGACTCACTGAGGTCCTTTGTGGACAAAGAGATCGTCCCGGTGGCACGCGACTGGGAGCAGTCGGGCCGCTATCCCACCGAGATCGTCGAGAAGATGAAGGAGCTCGGTCTCTTCGGGTTGCTGGTCCCGGAGGCCTACGGCGGGATGGGCGCCGACAGCGTGTCGTTCGCGCTCACCTTCGAAGAGATCGCCCGCGGCTGGATGGGCATCGCCGGGATCCTCGGCAGCCATTCGGTCTCCTGCTGGATGATCGCCGGTCACGGCACGGAGGACCAGAAGACCAGGTACCTTCCCGAGCTCGCCGCCGGACGCCGCCGCACCGGCATCGCGCTCACGGAACCCGGTGCGGGCACGGATCTGCAGGGCATCTCCACCTCGGCGCGACGCGACGGTGACCACTACGTCGTGAACGGCACGAAGATGTGGATCACCAACGCGCGGCACGCCGATCCGCTGCCGGTGCTCGTCAAGACCGATCCCGCCGCCACGCCAGCGCACCGCGGGATGAGCATCCTGCTGATCGAAGCGGACACCCCGGGTTTCGAGGTCACCAAGGACATTCCCAAGCTCGGCTACAAGGGCACCGAGTCCTGCGAAGTCGTCCTCACCGATGTCCGGGTGCCCGCCGGGCAGTTGCTCGGCGGCGTCGAAGGCCGCGGTATGCAGCAGGCGTTGTCGGCGCTGGAGACGGGACGGATCAACGTGGCCGCACGGGCGATCGGCGTCGCGCAACGCGCTTACGAAGAAGCACTGAAGTACTCCCGCGACCGCACGGCTTTCGACCGCGCCATCAGCGAATTCCAGGCCATCCAGCTCCAGATCGCGGAGATGGCCACCCGGGTCCAGTCGGCAAGGCTGCTCACCTACTGGGCGGCGTCCCGGCTCGACGCGGGCGCCCGCGCCGACACCGAAACCGGGATGGCCAAGATGTTCGCGTCGGAAACCGCGCTCTACTGTGCGCTCGAATCCCTGCGCGTGCACGGCGGTTACGGCTATTCCCAGGAGTTCGAGGTCGAACGGCTCTACCGCGACGCGCCGCTGATGGCGATCGGGGAGGGCACGAACGACGTGCTGCGCACCGTGATCGCCAAATCCCTCGTCAGCGGTAAAGCCACCATCGGCTGAGTCCCGCCCCTTCCCCGACCGACCGGAGAACGCCATGACAACGCCGTCTTCACCGCACTCCGAAAAACAGGATTCGATCGCGAGCCCGGACACCTTCGCCGCGCGCATCGACCGCCTGCCCGTCGCCACCCGGACCCACCGCAGGCTGGCCTGGCTGCTCGGGTTCTTCTTCCTCTTCGACACCTTCGACCTCAACACGCTCGCCTACACGGCGCCGGCACTGCGATCGGAGTGGGGGCTTTCCCTCGGCCAGATCAGCACAGCCACGTCGGTCGCGTTCGCGGGCATGTTCGCCGGGGCGTTGGTCGGCGGGCGGCTGTCCGACCGGTACGGGCGGCGCCCGGTGCTGCTGGGCGCCGCGTTGTTCTACTCGGTGTTCTCCCTGCTGACCGCGGCGGCGCCGAACTTCGGGCTGCTGGTCGCGTTCCGGCTGCTCACCGGTTTCGGCCTGCAGGCCATGACCGGGGTGCTGCTGGTCTTCGTGAGCGAAATGTTCCCCCGGCACCTGCGCGGGCGGTACCAGGCGATGCTCCTGGCGATCGGGATCAGCGGCGTGCCCATCGCCGCGTTCGTCTCCCGGCTGATCGTGCCCAGCGGGGCGGGCGCGTGGCGCTGGGTCTTCGTCATCGGCGCGGTGGGGCTCGTGGGCGTGGTCTTCGCGGCGAAGCTCGTGCCCGAGACGACGCGCTGGCTTTCCTTGCACGGCAAGGGAGAACGGGCGCTCGTGCTCGTCGGGCGGCTGGAGGCGGAGGCCGTGGAAGCCACCGGGAAGGAACTCCCTCCGCCCGCCCCGCAGGCTCCGGTGCCCGCCGGCAAGGTGCGCGACCTGTTCACCACACGGAACCTCAAGCGCACCATCGTCGCCTCGGTCACGATGGTCATGCTCATCCTGAGCCTGTACGGGTTCAACGCCTGGGTGCCCACGTTGCTCGTGGAACGTGGATACACGCAGCAGCAGGCGCTCACCATCGTCACGATCCTCGCCGTGGCTTCGGTACCGGGCGCGCTGCTGGCCTATCCGTTCGTTGACCGCGTGGAGCGCAAGACGCTGATCTTCGTGCTCGCCGTGGTCGCCGCGGCCGGAGTGCTGTGCTTCGGACTGGTCGAGCAGAACGTGGTCATGGTCGTGGCCGGGTTCGTCTTCTCGATGTGCCAGCAGGCGATCGTCGCGGTGCTCTACACCTACCTGCCGGAGATCTACCCGACGCCACTGCGCGGCGTGGGCTCCGGGATCGCCAACGGGTTCGGCCGCATCGCGGGCATCGTCGGTGCCTTCATCGTCAGCGGGGTGTTCAGCGCCTTCGGGTTCACCGCGGTGTTCGGCTACCTCGCCGCCGCGACACTCCTGCTCGGCATCGTGATCGTCGCCGCAGGCGAACGCACCACCAACCGCCCCCTCGACGAGATCGCGAGGTGATCATGGACTTCGGGATCTTCCTGACCAACCAGCAGCCGCCGGGCACCGATCAACCGCGGGCGCTCGACGAGCAGCTGCACCTGCTTCGTCTCGCCCGCGACCACGGCTTCACTTCGGTGTTCGCCGGGCAGCACTACCTCAGCGAGGGCGTCTCGCACATCCAGCCGCTGCCCTACCTCGCCCGGCTCGCCGCCGAGGCGGGGGAGCTGCGGGTGGGCGTGGGAATTCACTTGCTGGCACTGCACAATCCCGTCGAGGTGGCGGAAAACTACGCCGCGCTCGACGTGGTGACCGGCGGCAGGCTGATCTACGGCGCGGGCCTGGGCTACCGGCAGGTCGAGTTCGACGCGCTCGGCGTCCCGGCCGATCGGAAGGTGCACCGGTTCGAAACCAATCTCGACCTCGTGAGGCGGCTTTGGGCCGGGGAAACGGTGAGCGCGGACCTGCCGTGGTGCCGGCTCGACCGGGTGCGCCTGAACCTGCTGCCGGTCCAGCGTCCCGGGCCGCCGGTGTGGCTCGCGGCCAACAGTGACAGCGCCGTCCGCCGCGCGGCGCGGCTGAGCGACGCCTGGATGATCAACCCGCACGCCACGATCGACACGGTGCGGGACCAGCTGCGGCTGTTCCACGCCGAACGTGCCGAGGCAGGCCGGTCCGCGCCCCGCGTGCTGCCGGCGTTCCGGGAAGTCTTCTGCGCCAAGGACAGCGCGACCGCGCTGGAGCAGGCGCGGCCCCATCTCGCCGAGAAGTACCGGACCTACGCGCGGTGGGGCCAGGACAAGGTCATGCCGGGCCGGGAATCGTTCGACATCGACTACGGCGAACTCGCCCGGCAGCGCTTCGTCGTCGGCTCACCGGAGGACTGCGTGCGCGCGCTCCTGCCCTGGCGCGACGAACTCGGCGCGAACCACTTCATCTTCCGGACGCACTGGTCCGGCATGCCGGTCGAGGACGCCGCCGAGTCGATCCGGCTGCTGGGCAGGGAGGTGCTCCCGGCGCTGCGAGGGTGAGCCAGGTGTTCGCTGAGCGCACGGCCGGTATGATGCGGCGATGGCCAGCGAGGAAACCCCCGATTCCGGCGAACGGCTGGAACAGCTCGAACGCGCGATCGCCGTGCTCGAGGCGTTTGACCGCGACCACCCCGCGCTGACCCTGAGCGAAGTGGCCGCGCTGGCCGGTACCTCCCGGGCGAGCGCGCGCCGCATCCTGCTGACGTTCAAAGCACTGGGGCACGTCAAATCCGACGGCCGGTACTTCTCGCTCGCGCCGAAGGTGCTCAACCTCGGCTGGAACTACTTCGCGTCACTGGGCGTCGACGAGATAGCCAAGCCGCTGATGACCGAACTCGTGCGGGAGATCGACGAATCCTGCTCGATGGCCACCCTGGACCTGCCCGACATCGTCTACGTGGCCCGCGTGCACACGCGCCACATCATGACCATCGCCGGCGGCGTCGGCAGCAGGCTGCCCGCGCACGCCACCGCCGCGGGGCACGTTCTCCTCGCGGGCCTGGCCGACGAGCATCTTGACGAGTACCTCGAAAGCGCCCCGTTGACCGCGCACACCGCCCGCACGGTCACCGATCCCGCGAGGTTCCGGGAGGACATCGCCGAGGTTCGCCGTCGTGGCTGGGCGCTCGTCGACCAGCAACTGGAGATCGGCCTGCGTGCCGTGTCCGCGCCGGTCTTCGACAGCACGGGGCACACCGCGGCAGCGCTGAGCGTTTCGTCGAACTCGGCCCGCACCTCGTTGGCGGACCTGCGAAACCGCTGCCTGCCCAGGCTCCGCGAGGTGGCGCGGACGATCTCGACGACACTGGCGAGGACGAACCGGCGCGGCACCGCGAGCTGACCGCGCGGTCCACTGTGGACGGTTTTGGGTTCAGACGAGCGCGGGCGTGCTCAGTCGCGCCGGTGCCTTGAGCCGCTCGATCTGCAGCTGCTCGTCCTTGGCGGTCTCACGCAGGGACTCCAGCTGCTCCGGATCCGCCGTGTGGTACAGGAATTCCTTGTTCTTGCCGGCCATCGGCGAAGCGAGTTCAAGGAACGTACGAAGCCGCTGCTCCGCGTAGCGGTCCAGCACCTCGTCCGGCGCCGTGCCGCGGATGACGGCCGCGAGCGCGTCGTAGAGCACGAACGTGTCGAACAGTCCGGAGGTCAGCCCGAGGCCCCCGATCGGATTGGTGGCGTGCGCGGCGTCGCCGGCGAGCAGCACCCGGCCTGCCCGCATCGTGTTCGCCGCCCGCTGGTGCATCCGGTACGGGCTGTACTGCACGAGCTCGTAATCCTTGTCCCCGGGCAGGATCGCGTCGAAGAACGACGGCATCCGGTCGAGGATCCCGGCTTCGTCGAGGCCCGGCCCCTCGCAGTAGGTGACCCGCCACAGGTTCGTGTTGTCGATCTTCGCGATGATCGCGCCGTACCGGGGATCGACCTGCAGCGTCGAGCGGGCGTAGCCGTGCGCCTCGAAGTCGTAGCGGACGTTGGTCGCCACGAACCCTTCCGGCCAGGTCATCCCGTCGAAGCCCAGGCCGAGCGCCTTGCGCACCCCGCTGCCCGCCCCGTCCGCGGCGATCACCCACCCGGCGGAGAATTCCCTTGTGCCGTCCGGGGTTTCGGCCCGCACCGTGACGCCGTCGTCGTGCTGGGTCACGCCGCTCACGTGCGTGTCGAACGCGACCTCGGCCGCACCGGTCCGGTCCAGGTGCGCGAGTGCGATGTCGGCGAGCCGGTCCTGGCCGAGGTGGACGTTGTAGGGGTGGGCGACCAGACCGTCGAGCACGTTCAGGTTGAGCGAGATCCGCTCACGGGTCGCGAACACGTAGTAGTCGTACTCCTGTTTGGTGAACCCGGCGCGCTCGGCGTCGTCGAGCACGCCCAGCCGTTCGAGCCCGTCCAGGACAGCCCAGTGGTACACCATCGCCCGCGGCGAGCGCACCACTCCCGGCTGCGCTTCCAGCACCCGCACCGACAGGCCCGCCTTCGCCAGCCCGAGCGCGTTGAGCACGCCGACCGGCCCGGCGCCCACCACGAGGACATCAGTTCGCGTCATTGCTTCCTCTTTCCCGGACTTCCGTGCCCCCGAGCCTGTCACGGCGCCCCGCGAGACAGCCGCCCTTGGCGGAATCGGTCGAGGCCGTGGCGGGAAAAGGCTCAGGACCGCGCGCCGCGGACGAACTCCAGAGGCGTCATGGCGAAGCGCTGTTTGAACACGCGGGCGAAGTACGACTGCGAAGCGAAGCCGCACTCGTGCGAGACCTCTCCGATGGACAGCCTGTCGTCACCGGCGGCGAGCATCGCCTTCGCCCGATCCAGCCGGCGATCGGTGATCCACCGCGCGACCCCGCCGTGTTCGCTGAAGATCCGGGACAGCTGGCGTTCGCTGATCCCGATGCCCGCGGCGATCCGGGCCGCCGACAGGTTCCGGTCGGTCAGGTCCCGCTCGACGAAGGCTTGGGCGGCGTGCAGCTGAGACCGCGTATCACCGGCACGGGCACCGCACACCATGGTTCGCAGCAGACCCAGCAACTCGCGCTCCAGCAGTTGGCGGTCTTCGCCCGCTTCTCCCCGCACCATCGACCGCAGCCTGCGCGCCAGCGCGTAGCCGTGGCCACCCGCACCCGCCGGGCCCGCGATGTCGAACACGCGCGGGGTGCGCAGCGCTGTCCCTTCCGAAAGCCCGTCGAAGACCGGGCGCGGCACCTTCAGCACCAGCTCGGTCAGCCCTTGGGCGAAGCCGCGGACGAAGGGCACATCCGCGTCGCACAGGACGGCCTGTCCCGGCTTGAGCACCCGGACTCCGTCGTCGTGGTAGAAGAACGCCTCGCCTGCCATCGCCAGATACAGCACGACGGCGCGGCTGGGATGCCGGTCGATCTGCCGGGCCGTCCGCTCGACGACGTGCGGGGTGCCGGTGACCTGGGCGACCTCGACGTGCGGCAGCCAGAGGTTGCGCTCGGTGGCCTCGAGGGGAGCGCCGTTGATGGTCCGGCAGGCGAGCGCCACCAGCGCACTGGCGTTGTAGGCCTCCCATTTTTCCAGGCGCTGCGCGGCCGGCAGACCCACTGTGGAGAAGGCCGCGGCGCGGGGTGAGTCCGGTCCCGCCGACGTCGTCCGCACCTCTGCCACCTCCATGTAGCACAGTGGCGAACAGTTGTACTCTCATCGAACTGCCGCCGCCCCGACAGATTCGCATACCGGGCGGCCCGCTGACAAGGAAAAGTCCACCCTTTCGCCGGTGCGAGGGCGCGGGGAACCGGGCGAAGAGTCTGGTTTCAGGGCAGTGGGATGTCGAGCAGGTCGGTGCCCACTGTGGTCTTTCCCGGGAAGCCGGCGATGTGGGCGCTGCGCCGGAGTCGTCGTGTCCAGTCCTGTGTGGACATCAGGGCCGGGTCGCCCGGCCCTAGGTGTGTCGCCACGACCGCGCGGACGTCGGACTCGGCGGCGACGGTGCCGAGGTCGTCGATTTCGGTGTGCACGGCGCGGATGTGATCGAGCAGCGCGGGCGGCAGCCCGGTTCGGGCGAGTACGTCCGTGGCCGTGGCTTCGTGGACGAGCAGGTCGGCGCCGTGCGCGATACGGGGGATGTTCGGGGTGCGCGCGGTGTCGCCGGAGAACACGACGCTTCCGTGGTCGGTGTCGAAGCGGTAGGCGTAGGACGGGACGGCCGCGCCGTGCGGGACCAATACGGCCGTCACCTTGAGGTCGTCGTTCTCCAGGATCGTGAACGGTGCCATGGCCGGGGCCGGATCCTGGGGTGTGGGGTCGATGCCGGTGGGGAGCCGGATGTCGTGGACGCGCAGCATGGTGGCCGGGTCGACGCCGAAATGCTCGGCCATGAAGGCATCGCTGGACTGCGCGAAAGCCAGGTTGGCGGATTCGGTCAGCTGGGTCGTCCCGGGGGAGGGCACGCCGGGCAGAACCCATTGCTGCCCGGTGGTGGGGGTACCGCTGGGAACCGGGCCGGGGCCGGGGCCGTAGACGTCGATCGGGCTGGGGAAGCCACTGGTGCCCGCGGCGCCGCCGGCGAGCAGCGCGTAGGAGAAGTAGTCGACGGTGTGGTCGGAATGCAGATGGGTCAAGAAGATTCCGGCCAACGACGGCAGCCGCAGCCCCGCCTTCAGGTACTGGGTGAGTGAACCGCGTCCGCAGTCGACGACATAGGTTCGCCCGTCGACGGTGATGGCGGAGGAGGTCCCGTAACGGGCCGCCAAGGGCGGTGGCCCGGCGGCCGTGCCGAGGAGAGTGACCGCCAGGCGCGTGTTTCTCCCGGGCTGCGCGCCGGAGGACTGCGATTCGGACAGCCGTGAGGCCGACGGCTGGGCGTCGGCGATTCCGGGAACGCCCGCGGCTACGGCGGCCGTTCCCGTGGTCGCGGCGAGCGCCGCCAGCACACTCCGGCGTGAATGCCGGGATTGTGGCGCGGCGTCCTGGTGACGGCACGTCGTCGTGTCGCACATGGTGATGGGACCGTCCTTCGCTAGGGATGCACAGGCTGGTCTGGCGCCCCGAGCGTAGGTGGCCCACGTCGTCTGCGACCCTCTCGCGGCTGCAACCTTATTCTGCGTATCCGGTTCGGAGGCGGACTTGCGAAACGTCGGTCGCTGGCTGCATCGGGCTGGAGGAGTCGAGGGCCGCGAAGCCCGGCGGACTCACCACCGAGCGCCGGGCTTCCCGATCCCGCCACGGTGATCGCGGAGATCCTCTAAAGCAGCGCCATCGCTTCCCACATCGCCATCGCCAGGCCCAGGCCGCGGACGTCGGCGAGCGTGTCGGCCATCCGGCTCGGCGCGTAGGCGAACGTGGTCCGGGCATCGAGGTCGACCAGCACGAGCGAACCACCGAGGCCGCCCCAGTACAGGGTGTTCGGGTTGGGCATCAGCCCACCCGACACCGCGAAACCGAGGCCGAACCGCAGCGGTATGCCGAGAATGAGATCTTCCCCTTCGACCTGGATTTCGAGTGCCCGGCGGCAGCCCGACTCGGACAACAGGCCCCCGCCGCCACAGGCCAGGACCGACAGGGCATCCGTCATCGACCGGGCGTTGCCGATTCCGTTGCCCGCCGGGATTTCGGCGCCGCGCCAGGCGCGGGTGCGGGTGACTGCCACATCGAATCGGGGGTTGGTCGCGGCGTTGGTCTGCAACGGCGTCGGATCGGGGAACAGTTGCACATCGGTCGCAGGCGGGATCAGGTCGGCCACCCGGCCGTCCTCCTCCACCGGCAGGCCGATGTGGAAGTCGGCGCCCAGCGGCTCCGCGATCTCCTCCCGGAACACCGTGCCCACGGTCCGCCCGGTCACTCGCCGGATCACTTCCCCGACCAGGAAACCATGTGTCAGGACGTGGTAGCCGCCGGCCGTGCCGGGCGACCAGAACGGTGCTTGCGCCGCCAGCAACCCGGTCATCTTTTCCCAGTCGCATAGATCGGCCAACGCGATCGGCTCCGCCCAGCCGGACAGGCCCGACGAGTGGCTCAACACCTGCGCGACGGTAACGTGCTCCTTGCCGTTCGCCGCGAACTCCGGCCAGTAGCGCGAAACCGGTGCGGCGAGGTCGATCTCCCCGCGATCCGCGAGCAGCAGGGCGGTCAGTGCCGTCATGGTCTTCGTGACCGAATGGACGTCGACGATCGTGTTCTGTTGCCAGGGCCTGGTTCGGGCCGCGTCGGCGAATCCGCCCCACAGGTCCAGCACCGTCCGGCCGTCGACGTTCACGCACACCGAGGCGCCGGCGCCGTCGTTCAAACTCTCCTCGAACAACGCACCGACCGGTGCGAACCGGTCGTCCACAAAGCCTTGCACAGAACGGAGTATCCGGCACCACGCCGAAAGATCGCCAACGGTTAACCGAGACCCGTGAGTCGTTCGTAGGCGGCGACCAGGTCGGTGGTCAGTTCGGGGAGGCGGCGGGGTTCGTCGTCGGCGAGTTCTGCGGAGCGCATGACTAGGCCGGTGACCATCTCGGCCAGTGCGGGCGCCGGGACGGCCAGTGACGCGAGCCCCCGCGCTTGCAGGCGTTCCAGGAAACGGGCGTGCCGACGCGTGGGCCGGTCGTGGATTTCCGCCCGTAGCGCCCGCATTTCGGGGTCGGACAGGGCCTGGTGCGCGATCACCGTGAGCATCCCGCGATGCCGCACATAGGCGTGCAGATAGCCGACCACCCCGGCGCGGCCCGTCTCCCTGGGCGAACGCGTATCGCGCATCTCCTGCAGCGCAAGGAATTCATCCCGCACCCGCTCGGCGAGCGCGCGGAAGACGTCGTCCTTCGACGGGAAATACGAGTACACCGTGGGCCGCGTGACCCCGGCGTCGTCCGCCAGTGTGCCGATGGTCGTGCGGGTGAACCCGAGCCGGCAGAACGTCCGCTCGGCCGAGTCGAGCAGAAGCGCGCGCTTCTCGGACTCGTCCAGCGTCCGTCCGCCGATTCCCCGCATGACACCTCCCGATACTTGACAATGATGTAAAGTATCAGGGTATGGGACTTCCCGATGTCCAGCGTCGGACGATCAGCGCGGTCTACGAGCGTGTGCTGGCCACCAGCCCGGACGAGATCGCCCAGCTCGGCCCGGACGGCGAGTACACCGTCGCGGAGAGTTACGCGCGCTCCTTGCGCATCGCGGGCGGTCTCACGGGGCTGGGTGTCGAGCGGCAGCAGCCCGTCGCGCTGCTGCTGGACAACTCGCTCGACGCGGTGCACGCCTGGAGCGGGGCCGCGCTCGGCGGCATGGTCGAGGTACCCGTCAACTCGACGTACAAGGGCACGTTCCTCAGCCACATCCTCAACGACTCCGGCGCCGCCACCTTGATCGTCGAGGCGGCGCAGATCGAGCGCGTGGCGCGCGTCGCCGACGGCCTCACAGCGTTGCGCACGATCGTCGTCCACGGCGACCCCGCCGCGGCCGACGACCTGCGCGGCCGCTTCCGCGTCGTCGGATTCGACGAGATCGCCGCGGCGGATCCCGTTGCACCACAACGGATCGACGCGGCCGACCTGATGGCGTACATGTACACCTCGGGCACCACCGGCCCGTCCAAAGGCGTGCTGATCTCGCACGCGCACGCCTATACCTACGCCTCCCGCGAGGACCAGGAACGGCCTCGCGCCGGGGACCGGATCCTCGTCACGCTCCCGTTGTTCCACCTCGCCGGCCAGTGGTACGGCGTCTACCAGGCACTGATCCACGACGCCCGCTGCGTTGTCGAGCCCGCGTTCTCGGTGAGCCGGTTCTGGCCGACCATCCGCGAACACGGCATCACTGTCACCGTGCTGCTCGGCGCGATGGCGGAACTGCTCCAGCAGCGCCCGCCGCAGCCCGACGACGCCGACAACCCGCTCGAACTCGCGATCATGGCGCCGCTCGCCAGTGACGTGCCCTCGTTCCGGCGCCGGTTCGGCATCGACGTCGCGTCCGTCTACGGCATGAGCGAAATCGGCTGCGTGCTCAACGGCCCGCCGGGGACGATCGTCGGTGGCGAATGCGGGTTCCCGCGCCCAGGCTTCACGCTCCGGCTGGTCGACGGCGCCGGAAACGACGTCCCCGCGGGCGAAGTCGGTGAACTGTGGGTGCGCCCCGACGAGCCGCTGACGGTCATGGCCGGCTACCACAACCTGCCGGGGAAAACCGCCGAGACGCTCGTCGACGGCTGGGTGCACACCGGCGACGCCTTCCGCGCCGACGAGGAAGGCCGGTTCTTCTTCAGTGACCGGATGAAGGACGCGCTTCGCCGCCGCGGCGAGAACATCTCCAGCTTCGAGGTGGAGAGCGTGATCAACAGCCATCCCGGCGTGTACGAGAGCGCGGTCGTCGCCGTGCCCTCGGAACTGACCGAGGACGAGATCAAAGCCGTCGTCGTGCCCCGCGAGGACACGACCATCGACCCGGAGGACCTGATCCGTTTCCTGATCGACCGCATGCCCTACTTCATGGTGCCGCGCTACCTGGAGTTCGCCGACGCATTGCCGAAGACCCCGACGCAGAAGGTGCACAAGCACGTCCTGCGGGAAACGGGGGTGCACAAGGAAGTCTGGGATCGCGAGGCGGCCGGGATCGTGCTGCGCAGGAGTGATCGATGAGCGCGGTGCTGATCGCCAACCGGGGCGAGGTCGCCGTCCGCATCATCTCGACCGCCGCGGCGCTCGGGATCAGGACCGTTGCCGTCCACCCGGCCGACGACGCCGAGTCGGCGCACGTCGCGCGCGCGGACGAAGCGGTGGAGTTGCCCGGCGAAGGAGCGGCCGCGTACTTGGACGTCGAGGCGATCGTCGCCGCGGCTGTCCGTACGGGCTGCACGCTGCTGCACCCCGGATATGGCTTCCTGTCGGAGAATCCGGCGCTCGCCCGGCGGTGCGCGGAGAGCGGCGTGACGTTCGTGGGGCCTTCGCCGGAGGCGTTGGCGTTGTTCGGCGACAAGACCGCCGCGCGGGCGCGGGCGGAAGAAACCGGCGTCCCGGTGGCGGCGGGCGCGCCCGCCGAAGACGCGCATCGCTTCCTCGCCGAGTATGGCGCTGTCATGGTGAAGGCGCGGGCCGGTGGCGGCGGGCGCGGGATGCGGCCGGTCACCGATCCGGCGGACCTCGACGAAGCGTTGCGGCGGTGCGCGTCGGAGGCGGAGAAGGCTTTCGGCGACGGCGCCGTGTATGTCGAGCAACTGCTCTTGAACGCGCGGCACATCGAGGTCCAGGTCGCGGGCGACGGGCAGCGTGCCGTCGCGCTCGGCGACCGGGACTGCAGCGTGCAGCGACGGCGGCAGAAGCTCGTCGAGATCGCCCCGGCTCCTGCGCTGTCTGATGAGCTGCGGGCTGCCCTGCACCGCGCCGCGACCGACCTGGCTGGGGCGTACCGCGGGCTCGCGACGGTGGAATTCCTGGTGTCCGGCAAGGACTTCGTGTTCCTCGAGGTCAACCCCCGGCTGCAGGTCGAGCACACGGTCACCGAAGAGGTCACCGGCCTGGACCTGGTCGAGATCGGGATCGGGCTCGCGGTCGGCCGCACCCTCGCCGAGTTGGGGCTCGACGACGTCACGAGCCGTGGCGCCGCGTTGCAGGCCCGCGTGAACGCCGAGACCGTCCAGGCGGACGGCACCGTCTCGCCGGGCGCGGGCACTCTCACGCGCTTCCAGCCGCCGGCCGGGCGCGGCGTCCGTGTCGATACGCACGCCTACGTGGGCTACACCGTGAGCCCTCGCTACGACTCTTTGCTGGCCAAGGTAATCGTGCACGGCGACGCCGCGTCGATCGCCGGGCGTGCCGACCGGGCGCTCGCCGAGTTCGACCTCGCCGGTGTCGCCACCAACCGCGGGTTGCTGCGCGCGCTGCTGGCCGAACCAGGATTGACCACGGGCGGCATCGACACCGGCTACGTCGACGCGCACACGGCGGAACTCGTCGCCGACGTGGAGCCGGAAACCGTTGGCGTGCAAGACATCGACGGTGCGGTCGCGGCGCCGCAGCCGGGCGTGGTCGTGCAGGTCGCGGTGAGTCCCGGCGACCAGGTCGCGGCCGGGGCGGAGCTGGTCGTGCTCGAGGCGATGAAGATGGAGCACGTCGTCCGCGCCGACCGGGCGGGCACCGTCACGGAACTGTTCGTCAAGGCCGGAGACACCGTCGCGCGGGATGCGCCGTTGCTGGTCCTCGACGGTGACGGCGAAGCGGCCGAGCACGATGCCGGGGCTGTCGACGCCGACCCGGCACACATCCGCCCCGATCTCGCCGAGGTGCACGAGCGCAAGCGGATCACCCTGGACGAAGCCCGTCCGGCAGCCGTGGAACGCAGGCGTGGCAAGGGAATGCGCACGGCGCGGGAGAACGTCGCGGACCTCGTCGACCCCGGCAGCTTCACCGAGTACGGAGGCTTCGTCATCGCCGCGCAGCGACAGCGCCGCGCCGTCGACGACCTCATCACGGCCACCCCCGCCGACGGGCTGCTCACCGGCACGGCGACCGTCGACGGCGTCCCGGTGGCGATCCTGGCCTACGACTACACCGTGCTCGCGGGCACGCAGGGCGTGCACAACCACCGCAAGAAGGACCGGCTTTTGCAGCTCGCGCTACGGCAGAACCTGCCGGTCGTCGTGTTCGCCGAAGGGGGCGGCGGGCGGCCCGGGGACACCGACACGTCCGCGGTCGCGCAGCTCGACGTGCCGACATTCCGGCTCATGGCGCAGCTCGCCGGGCGGGTGCCGACGGTCGCGATCGTCGCGGGCTACTGCTTCGCCGGGAACGCGGCGCTGGCCGCGTCGTGCGATCTGATCATCGCCACCGAGGGCAGCAGCCTGGGCATGTCCGGGCCCGCGATGATCGAGGGCGCTGGGCTGGGCGTGGTGGCGCCCAAGGATGTCGGGCCGATGTCCGTGCAGGTGCCCAACGGTGTGGTGGACGTGCTCGTCCCGGACGAACCGGCCGCCGTCGCCACCGCCCGGCGCTACCTGCGGGATGTCACCGGGGCGCCCGCGGAGGTCGGATGCGCCGACCAGCGTGCGCTGAGGCACCTGGTGCCCGAGAACCGCGTGCGGGTGTACGCGATCCGGCCGGTGGTGGAGACGTTGTTCGACACCGGGAGTGTGCTGGAGGTCCGGCGGGAGTTCGGCGTCGGGATCGTGACGGCTTTCGCGCGGCTGGAAGGCCGGGCGGTCGGTGTGCTCGCGAACGATCCCGGTCACCTCGGCGGCGCCATCGACGGTGATGCCGCGGACAAGGCGACGCGTTTCCTGCAGCTGTGCGAGGAACGGCGGCTGCCGGTGGTGTCGCTTGTGGACACTCCGGGGTTCATGGTCGGCCCGGACGCCGAGCGCACCGCCACCGTCCGCCGCTTCGGCGCGATGTTCGTTGCCGGGGCACGGCTTTCGACGCCGCTGGTCGCTGTGGTGCTGCGCAAGGGTTACGGCCTCGGCGCGATGGCGATGACCGGCGGCGACCTGCACGCCGCGGCGCTCACGGTCGCGTGGCCGACCGGCGAGTTCGGCGGTATGGGCCTCGAAGGCGCCGTGCGGCTGGGCTACCGCAACGAGCTGGAAGCCATCGCCGACCCCGGGGAACGCCGCGCCCGGTACGAGGAACTGCTGCACAGCTACTACGAACGCGGCAAGGCCCTCAGCGTGGCGACCGTCGGCGAGATCGACGACGTGATCGACCCCGCCGACACGCGTGCCGTGGTGCATCGGGCCCTGGTGGCGGCGGGGTAGCTCTCCGGGCGTGTTTGCCCCTCCCGCGGGCGTGTTGGCCCACGGGGCGCGTGTGTTGGCTGGCGTGGCGCGTGTGTTGGCCACCTGCGGCGGCCAACATGCGAACGCGAGGGGCCAACACGCGGAGCTAACGCGCGCAGGGTACGGCGAGGTGCTCGTCCGAGGGCAGGGCCGCGCGGACTTCCTCCAGGCCGGCCAGGATCGCGTCCAGCTGCCCCGGGTCGGCGAGGTACTCCAGCACCCCGCGGGAGAAGGCGTCCGCCATGTCGGCGGGCATCACGTCGGACGCGTCGAGGCACAGCTTTCCCGTGGCGAGCGTGCGCCCGATGCGGCGGCTCACGTCGTCCTGGTAGACGCCGTCGGCGAGCACGCGCTGGTTCACCGAGTACGCGCGGCTGCCCGTCTGCATCGGCCAGATCGCCTGCGCCCTCGCGCTCGCGAGGAAGGCCATCAGGTCGCGCGCGGCCGGACTGTCGGTGAACATGCCCGCGAGGTTGACCGAAGCTTCCTCGGGATCCCCACCCGGGAACGGGAAGTAGTCGGGTTTCGCCGTGGCGGGGTACGCCCCGGGCGCGAAGGAAGCCTGGTGCTCCAGCAGGCAGCCGGGCGGGTTCGTGAACATCGGTTTGCCGGCGTCCCCGAAGTACGTCAGCAGCGCACCCGACCGTCCACCTTGGACAGCGTTCGGGGTCCGCAGCAGCCTGCCCCAGGACTCCCACGCGTCGCGCACCTCCGGCGAGGTCCACGGGAGCTCGCCCGCCGCCCATTGTTCGTACTTGGCGCCGTGCCGGTGCAGCAGGATGTCCTCGATCCAGTCCGTGCCGGGCCAGCCGGACGTCGAGTACGCCTCAACCCCCAGGCACCACGGCGAAACCCCGTGCGACGCGGCGTCGGTGGTGTAGGCGAGCAGCTCGTCCCACGTGGCGGGCTTCGGGCCGGGGGAGCGCGCGGGGTCGTACCACACGAGGCTCTTCAGGTCGGCTTTCACCGGCACCGCATACAGATCCGCCGTGCCCAGCTGCAGCAGGGAACGCCATTGGCTGCTGTACTCCGTGTCCGGCAGGGTCACCACGTCGGTGATCGGGTGCAGGTCGCGGGAGTGCGCGTAGCGGGCGAGCTCGCCGGGACTGGAGAGCACGGCGACGTCCGGCGCCTGTCCTTTTCGGACATCCGCGAGCAGAACCTGGTTCACCGCCGCGTTTCCCTGGTAGTTCACCTCGACGTGGGTCTGCGCGGTGTAGGCGTCCAGCAGCGCGCGGAACGACTGTTCCTCCGCGCCGGTCCACGGTCCGAGCACGGTCAGCGTCTCTGTGCTCGTGCTGCAGCCCACAAGCGTGGCGGCGGCGAGCACGGTCGCGGCCAGCAGTGTGGCGAGACGTTTCATGTGCGGTACCTGTATTCGTCGATGCGAGGTTGCAGGCCCACCAGCACGCAGCCGCCCGCCGCGACGGCGAGCGCGGGGATGAGCCACAGTAACCAGGCGAAGGCGGTCGCGTCGGTGAACCCGGCTGTCACGGCCGCGGCGGAGCTGGCCGAGACGCCGCCTGCTGTGGCGTCCGCCGAGGGACCCGCTGCGGGCAGTGTCTCGCCGCAGCCTTGCGGGCCGTTGGCGTCGCATTGCGCGCGCACCAATTCGATGAGGGAGCTCTCGCCCGAGGCGGCCTGCGTCAGCGCTTGCTGGTCCGCGCTCTGCGCGTACTGGTGCAGCGCCTGCGTCGCGTCGTGTGCCCGCGCCGCCAGCACGAGACCGGTCGACGTCGCGGCGCCCAGCCCGAGCACGAGCACTGTGGCGGCGATGAGCCATTCGTTGAAGTGCCGGCGAAAGCGGCGGCGCAGGTACAGCTGCGTCCACACGACGAGCACGAGCAGCGCCAGCGCGGGCACCGCCCACGCGGCCGTGGACGCGGGCGACAGCCAGCCCGAGGAAACCTGGTGGTCCAGCTGGGCGCGCTGATCGTTCGCGAGCGCGTCGAGATGCGAGACGACCTGATCGTCGCCGGTCAGCAGGCGTTCGGCGTACCAGAGGTAGACCGCGCTCTGTTCCGCCCCACCGCTGGCGCGCAGCTGCGCCCCGGACTCGCCCATCCACGCGTTGTAGGCGGTGAGCAGTCCCGCGACCAGTTGCAGTTCACGGCTGCCCGGCTCGCCCGCGGCGTTGTGCTCGGCCGCGCGCGCCAGGTCCTGGTTCGCCACCGCGAGCCCGGTTTCGTACTGTTCCCCGGCACCGACGAGCTGCGCCCCGCCGCCGTGGAACGACCTGATCGCGTCGCTGTTCGCCTCCAACAGGGACGCACGCGCCGAGGTGACGTCGAGTACGGCCGGTGCCGTCCGGTCGCGCACCGATTCGAGCACGCCGATGGTGCCCGCGAAGGACCATACCGACATCGTGAGCGTCACCGCTGTCAGCAGCAGCAACCCGGCGCGCAGGCGGACGAGGGCGCGGCGGGTGGTGCTGGTGCGGCGGTTCACCGGGACGGCTCCGCGAACCGGTGCCCGCAGTGCATGCACACCGCGGCGCCCGCTGGTGACAGCAGCGAGCAGTTCGGGCAGGCCAGGGGATCTCCTTCGGCGACGGTGTTGCCCGCCGGTTCTCTGTCCACATCGGACAATTCGCTGCTCGGGTTTGTCAGCGCCACGGACATCGCGTTACGCGGTTGCACTTCGTCCTTGATCCGCAGCCGGCTTGCCGCCGCGTCCTCGATGTCGGCGATCCGCCGCAGCCGTGCCAGCACCTCGTCGTTGCCGAGCCGGACGGCGAGGCGGGCGGCTTCGCCCCATTCGGCCGCGGCACCGTCCCGGTCGTTCGCCCGGAACCGTGCCCAGCCCGCCCGCAGGCGCTGGCCCAGCTCGCCCTGCACGGTGTAGTGCTCGACTTTTTCGTGCAGGGGCGCGGAAAGCGCGAGGTCGCCGGTGATGTGGCCGAGCAGCCGCGCCGGCCCGGCGGGTACCCGCGTGTCCTGGGTGACCGGCACCAGTTCGACCCAGCCGAGCTCCTGGTCCTGGTCGTGCGGCAGATCGGCGAGATCGACCTCCAGGCACAGGTGGTACTCGCGGCATTCGTCGCCCCAGGCGCCGGTGGACAGCTCGATGCCGTGGTCGGCGTCCTTCACCAGCTCGGTTTCCACGGGCGCGACCTGGCGCAGGAAACTGATCCGCGCGTGCGGAGCGACGCCGATCCGCAGCCGCAGATCCGGCACCGTGCGGGCGACCGAGGAACCGATCAGCTCCCGGAAATGCTCGGCGAGACGGCTTTCGTCGACCACCGCGTCCGCCGTGCCGCGCAGCGCGGCCGCGATCCGCCGCAGCTCCTCGGGCTCCCAGTCGTCGCCGATTCCTCGTGCGTCGCAGGTGAACCGGCCCTCGACCTCGCCGAGGACACCGGACAGGCGCACTGGGGACTCGCTTTCGTTGCGGCCGTCGGTGAGCAGCAGGGCGTGCCGCACGGTGTCGGGATGCGCCTCGAACAGCCGTCCCGCCAGGGAAAGCCAGGTGCTCATCGCGGTGCCGCCGCTCGCGATGAGGCGGTTCGCCGCCGCTTTCGCTTCGGCACGGGTGTTTTCGTCGGCCACGACGAGCGTTTCGGTTGCCGGGTAACACATCCTGGCGGCGCCCGTACCCTCGACGACGGCGAAGCGCGTGCCCTCCGGGAGCACGTCGATCGCCGCCGCCGCGGCCCGGCGCGCGGCGGCGATCTTCGTCGGGGGCCAGCCCATCGAACTGGAGCAGTCGATCAGCAGCACCTCCGCGCCCGCCGGAGGCGTGGTGCCCGGCACGCTGGTGTCCTCGGCGCACACGGTCAGCACCGCGTGCACGTGAGTGTCCGAAGAGGACAGATATTTGTTCTGGTCCAGCTCGAGGGAGAACCGGCTCACCGTCACCTCTTCGTCCAGGGCCGCACCGTGTTGGCGGCGTCGATGAGCACCCCGTGCTCCTGCCTGTCCCGCGCATGCCGCGCCAGTTCGTGGTAGGACCGTTCGAGCAGCACACGCAGCTCGGGTTCGGCGACGTGCTCGCCGAGCAGTCCGCCGCTCCGGTCGGCCCCGGCGCCCGGGCCGGAAGCGAGCACCCGCGCCAGCGCTGTTTCGCGCAGGATGGCCACCAGCCGTTGTCGCGCTTCGCCGTCCGGCTCGCCGTTGTCGAGGTACAGGTCCGGCAACCGTTCCGCGGCCGTGGCGATGTCGTGCATGCCCGGCAGCGCGCCGTCGAACCGGGCCAGCAGTACCCGCACGGCGCCGATCCGCGCGGCGTCGTAGTGGCGTGACGAGCGCGGGACGCGGTCCAGGATGTGCACAGCCGCGTCGCGATCTCCCTGCCGCAGCGCGACCCTGGCCAGTCCGAACGCCGCGCTCGCCTGCTCGTTGTCGCGGCGCCACACCACTTCGTAGTGCCGCCGGGCCTGTTCGTCGTCCTCCAGGTGCTCGAAGCAGAACCCGAGCGCGAGCTTCGGCGCGGCCTCGCCGGGCACCTGCGAGTACACCGAATCGAAGGCCTTGAACGCCTCGCCGATGTTGCCCTTCGCCAGCCCGAGCAGGCCGTAGTGCCAGGTGATCCGCCAGTCGTGGGCGGCCCATTCGCCGAGCTGCTCCGCGGCCTTCGTCACCCGGTACGCGGCGGCGACGAGCCCGTCGAGCTCGATGTGCACCCTCGCCAGCGCGAGGTCCAGCTCCACGGACCGGTCGCCGAAATCCTCGTAGCGGGACAACAGTTTCCGTGGTTCGGCGAGGACACGCGCGTTCGCGAGGTGCGCGGCGGCCGGGTCGGATTCGGCGACCCGCGGCACCGGGAGCCTGCTCGCGGCCAGTTTGGGCGGCGGCAGCCCGTCGTGGATCGTGCCGTCCGGGGTTTCCTCCGCCGTCCAGCGGTCCAGGCCCGGCACCACGCCGAGCCCGGCGTCCAGCAGCTCGGCGGTGTTCTCGAACCGCGTCGACGCCATCCCGTACGGTTTGCCCCGGCGCAGCGAGAGCAGTTCCCGGTGCACCCCGTCGAGCTGTTCGGCCATCTCGGCGGCCGAGGCGAACCGGCTTTCGAACGACGCCACCGCGCGATTCAGCAGCCGCCGCAAGGATTCCACGCCGAACGCCACGCGCGGGTCGGCTTCCCTCGCGCGGGCAGCGTCGAACAGTTTCTCCAGCGTACGGCCGACCGTGTGCACGTCCGAACGCTCGGTCAGCCCGTGCCGCCGGATCTCGTCGCGGTCGACCCGGAAACCGTCGGTGCCGATGATGCTGCCGCCGGTCTCGCCGATCCCGCGGGTGGCGCCGAGGTCGATGATCTTGAGCCGGTTCCCGCCGTGCATCACGTTTTCCGGTTTCAGGTCGCAGTAGAGCAGCTGCTCGCCGTGCAGGTACTGCAGCGCGGCGAGGATCCAGTGGCCGTAGGCGGTGACGTCCTCCAGCCGCAGCTCGGGCGCGCCGGTGTCGAGTACGGCCTGGAGGGTGTGGCCGCGGACGAACTCCATGACGATGTACTCGTCGGTGCGCCCGCTGTGCGGGTCGGGGTGCTCGACGTAGCTGATGATCCGGACGATGTTGGGGTGGTCCAGCCGGATCAGCGCGTCCCGCTCGACGTGCGCGAGGCGCAGCGCCCGCCCGTCGGTGGCGTTGATGATTCCCTTGAGCACCACCGGCATTCCCTGCAGCCTGCGGTCCCGCGCGAGGTAGATCCAGCCGAGCCCGCCGTGCGCGAGCCTGCCGTCGACCTCGTAGCGGCCGGCCACCACGTCGCCGCGGGCGAGTTTGGGCAGGAACGAGAACGGGGTGCCGCAGTACGGGCAGAAGCCCTGGCGGATCGGCGGCTGGCTGCCGATCGCGCGGCCGACCGGCTTGCGGCAGTCCGGATTGCCGCAGAACTGCCGCGACACCGGGTAGTCCTTGGTCCGGTCGAGGCCCGGCTCGGCGGTTTCGATCTCCTGCAGCGCGAAGATCTCGTCGTCGGACCACAGGGCTGACCACGAGGAACCGGGGCCGGGAAACAGGTCCGCCGGCTGTTCTTCGGTGGTCGGTTCTTCCTCCGGTGGTTCCGCTGTCATCGGGCACCTGCCACTTTCTCGCGTACGGCCTCGACATACGCCCGGACGTGCCCGGCCGCCACGCTGAGTACGCAGGGCTCGGCTTCGAGCGCCGCGTGCGCCGCGCGGAAGAGCGCGCCCAGCTCCTCGTCCTCCATCAGCCCGTGCTGCACGGATCTCGCGTCGTACGCGACGAGCAGGCCGTGCAGGCGTTCGTGTTCGAGCATCGCTTCGTCGTTCTCGTCGTCGAGGTTGTCCACGGTGTCGAGTGCCCGTTCGAGCTTCTTCTCGTAATGCCGCAGCCTGCGGTGCATCCTGACCGAGTCGTGGTCGTCCACAATGGACTCCAACGCGGGCAGGGAGAACTGGAGCGGCGCCGCGAGGGCGGGGATCCCGGGCAGTTCGGGCGCGGGGGAGAGGCGTGCGGCGATGCGCGTGCGGTTGTCCCGCGCGATCGCCTCGCGTTCGGCCAGCTCCGCCACGCCGTGCCCGAGCGCTCCGACCCGCGCCCGCAAGGCCTCGCGTTGTCGGCGGCGCGCCAGCCGCGCGGCGGGGGAGTCTTCGTCATCCAGCTGCAGCACCACCCTGGCGCCGCTGCGCACGAGCGGTTCGACCACGCCGTCGAGAACTTCCCGCGGGTCGCTCGCGCTTTCCAGCCCTGCCAGGCCGAACGAGCCCGCGTGCTCGGATTCCTGGACCACACGGGAGACTTCGTCGACCGATTTGCCGGCGGCGTCCACGACCAGGCCGGGCCCGCCGGCCAGCGCCTGCACGATCACGATCACGCCGATCGAGGGCTCCCACCGCCGCGCCGGCACCGGGGCGCCGACCCATTTGCCGAGCGCCGGCACATGCTCGGCGAGCGTGTTCACCGGGATCATCCAGGCCACCTGATCCTGCGGCGCGCGGTAGGCGGCGACGAGCATCCCGATGACGGCCCCGGTGCGCTCGTCGACCACCCCGGCGCCGCTGAACCCCTTGCGCAGCAGGCTCCCGTTCTCCACGACGTTGAGCTGGAACCACTGCCCGTCCGGCCCGCTGCGCGCCGACACGACGGCCGTCGCCTCGATGCCGTTGTCGTGGGAGTCGGGGAAGCCGTACATGCGCACCTTGCGGCGCCGCGGCCGCGCGAGCTCGCGCAGCGACGCCCCGGGCAGGCCCGCCAGGTTGTGCCCATCAAGCCCCAGTACGGCAACGTCGGCGCCGTCGTCTTTGTCCGGCGGGGCCCAGCAGCCGGGCAGCACGCGCGCGGGCATCGACGGCACCCCGGGCAAACCGATGGGGTGCACGGACAATTCGGTCTCCAGCGGATCGCCCACGGCCGCGGCGATGACGTGCGCGCACGTCAGGACGGCGCCCCCGGCCAGGAGGACGCCGGCGCCCAGGATCCGGCCTTCGCGGTCGTGCACCCTCGCGCGCCACGTGTCGGGATCGTCCGGGCGCCCCAGGAGAAAACCACCCTCGGCGCTCACCGGGAAGGCACATTAGAACGGGTGCGCCGCGCTTGTGCGCGGAATTCCCGCCAAACCCCGGATGCCCGAGGCGAATCACCCGGATGGCCGCTCAACGATGCGTAGTCGTGATCGGCCTTCAGAGCGCCGCGGCTTCCGGCCTTTCGTCCTCGGGCTCGACCAGACCGTGCCGCACCGCCAGTGACGCGGCCTCCAGGCGTGAATGCGCGCCCAGTTTCGTGAGCAGCGCGCGGACGTGCGTGCGGATCGTCGCGACGGAAACGCCGAGCCGGGTGGCCATCGCGACCGTCGTGTGCCCGTCGACGAGCAGGGCGAGGCACTGCCGTTCGCGGGTGGTCAGCTGCCGCGCCCGCAGCGCGAGGTCCTGCGGCATCCCGGACGACTGGCGCGGGGCGGGCAGTTCGACGAGAACCTCGCCGCGCACCACGCGGTCGATGGTGCCGATCAGATGCTCCAGTCCCCTCGTCTTGTGCACGTACCCCGTCGCGCCTGAGCGCAGCGCGCCGAGGACGGCGGCCGGGTCCGGGTCGGCGGTCAGCATGATCACCCTGGTGCGCGGGCTCGCCGCGAGCACGGAGGCCACCCCGTCGGCCCTGGTGTCGCCGAACCGCCGGTCCAGCAGGCAGACGTCCGGGGTGGTCTGGACCACCTGGTGGACGACCTCGGCCAGGTTCAGTCCCGTGCCGACCACCTTCATCCCGCGGCTTTCCAGCACGGGCACGAGTGCTTCGAGGAACACAGCGTGGTCGTCACCGCACACGATCGTCGTCATGCTCCACCCCTTCCGCCGCCACCCCGGTGAAGACGATCTCCACCCGGGTTCCGCGCGGCTCGCGCGCGGAAGTCCTCGTCGTCGCGCCGCAAGCGCGGCTCAGTCGCGCGACGGTGGCCAGCCCCCGTCCGGCCCGCCGTGCCGGCATCCCGTCGAAACCGGGGCCGTCGTCGGAGATCTCGATCGTCGGCGGCAGCTGCCGGGTGATCGCGACGTCCACCCTGCCGCCGGGCCCGGCCGCGTGCACGGCGTTGGTCAGCAGGTTCGACAGGATGCGCCACAACGCCGTCCGGTCGACTTCCAGGGACAGCGAGCCGGCCGGCGCGAGGACGACGCGCGCCGGGTGCGCGAGTTCCGCCTGGGTCACCAGTTCTTCGAGCAACGGCCGCACCGCCACGACCTCCTGCCGGTGCACGCCGGAGATCGTGTCGTCGACCAGTGCCCGGAGCCGGTCGGCCTGCTGCGAAATCAGCAGCGCGCGGCGGCGCACCGGCACCGGCAGCGCCACTTCGGCCAGGATCGATTCGATCAGGTAGCCGAGGGTGACGATCTCGTGCCCGATGTCGTGCAGCACGTCCCGCGGTGTGGTGTTCCCGGTCGCCTCGGCGGCCTGCCGGGCGCGTGCACCGTCCATCCCCTCGCCTCCCCGCCCGGGCCCGCTTCCGCCGGCGGGCTCGCTCCCCCAAGACGAAGTCGCTGCCGAAACGCGGACGTTACACGAAAGGCCGGTGCGCCGACGTTTTTCCGTGGTGTTCACCGAATTGTTTTCGGAGATTTCCCGTGCTATCCGGTGACCCCGCTCGTGGTGATGATTCTTTGCCAGGGGCCGGGCGGTACTTCGTCGTTCTCCGCGAATCTCCAGTCCACGAGATCCGTTTCCCCGTTGAGCTCGCCGAAGCCGAGACAGCCGTTGAGCGCGGGGGAGACGTCGAGCCCGGCACCGTTGTAACGGCTGTTCGCGGGGCGGGTGTCGGTGGTGGAGAAGACGTACGCGGAGTCGTCGTAGACGCCAGGACCGGCGTCTTCGATCTGGCCGTAACAAACGCGGTCACCGCGGCGGACTTCCACCCAGCGGTTCTTCATGAGGCTCACCGACGGGTCGGTGGCCTTTCCCGCGAATTCCGGACGGCCGGCCCATGGCACCACCACGGCCCGCTCACCGAATGCGCCCGGATCATTCACGTCGTCGAAGGGCAGATCGAGGTAGAAGGGATTTTCCCGTGGGGCCAGAACGGTCGGGAAATAGCCGTTCGCGGCGGTTCTCGGTTCGGTGTCGCACCGCTCGTCCCGTTCGACGCCGTCGCAGCCTCCGTAATGGGCGAGCCACTGGGCGTCGTAGCTGGATTCGACCTGGCTGCCGTCCTCGGCGCGCGGGTCGAACACCTCGCCGACCCAGAACGTGGTCGACACGATGCGGGTGTGCCACGGGTAGGGCTCCGGGCCCGGTCCCGGTGCGGGAGCGGGCCCGGAGCAGGCGGCCACCAGGACGACGGCGGCCACCAGGAACCGGTCAGTCACCCGGAGCGGGAGCCGGGATGATCTGGCCGGGTACGCGAGGCACGGACGGTTTGGCGTGCTGGCCCCACTTGTGACTCTGCATCGGCCCCGCGATCGCCGGGGCGCTGTTGGGCACCGCCGCCGAAGCCGAGAGCGCCGCGGCCGTCGTGCCCGAGGCGAACCCGTAGTCGTCGGTGGTGAGGGTGCCGTTGGCGATCAGCGCCAGCCCGAAGCTGACCCCGACCGCGCCCGTGGGCACCGCCGGCGTGGTGAACGTGCCCTGGGTCCAGTTCGCCGCCGCGGCCAGCCACGGCCCCGACGTCCAGTAGGTCCAGAACCCGTCCGCCGTCCGGTAGTACAACGCGAACTGCGTGATGGCGGTGGACTTGTACCAGACCGAAACCGTGTAGGTCTGGCCGGCGGTCACCTTCGGCGTGCACGCCCCGAGATCGAACGTGGGCAGCAGTTTCGCGTCACCGTTGGAATACCCGGTGACGGTCAGCCGTTGCGCGGCCGTGCCGGTGTGCGCGTCGGTGGTGCGCGCCCAGGTCGGGGTGTTGGTGCCGAACCCGCCCGGCATGTAGCAGTCCGGGAACCCGGTGCCGCTGGTCGAGCTCTCCAGCGAGGTGTTCACCAGCCCGGTGTTCGTCGACGCCGGCGCGGTGACGATCGGTTTCACCGTGCCGCCGACGACCTGGTTCACCGTTTTCACCGTCGTCCCGCGGGAAGCGCGCGCGGACAGCCACGCCAGGAACTGGTCGAGCACCGTCGGGCTGATCGACAGCGAGTCGCAGCCGGTGCCCGAGCACACGTGGTGGAAGGTGAACGGCACCCAGCCGCCGGTGCGTTCGGCGTTGGTCACCGCGCTCTGCAGCTGCGCGAGCGTCCACGTGGTGTCGATCTCGTCGAGCGCCTTCACCGCGTAGGGATCCGGCGGTGGCACGGTTTCCGCGAACGGGCAGCCGGAACAGCCGTGCGCCGAGCGCAGGTCGCCGAGCCCGCGTGCGCTGTTGTAACCGCATTGCTGCGCGATGCTCTCCACGGAGCTGTTCAGCGCCGCGTACGGGTAGGCGAAGCTCGTGACCTGGTAGCCCCAGCTCGCGAGCGTGGCCCTGCCGTTGCAGATCTGCCGCCTGGCCTCGTCGGCGGGGACGGTGGTCAGATCGGGGTGGGTCACGGTGTGCCCGGCGATCTCGTTCCCGCCCGTGGACAGGGTTTGCAGGTCGGTGCGCGTGAGGTAGCCGGGCGCGCCGATGGAACCGGTGATGATGTAGAAGGTGCCCTTCATGCCGTACTTGTCGAGGATCGGCTTCGCCTGCAGCTGATCGGCGTTGCCGTCGTCGAAGGTCAGGCTGACCGCGGTCGTGGTCGCGGCGGCCGCGGGCACGGTGAACAGGCCCAGCGTCAACGAAGCCGCGGCCGCGAGCACGGCCACCCCGAAGAGTTTTCTCTTTCTTTTCATGTCATGCCACCAGAGTGTGGGCGGATCGCTTGTGCGCCGACGATAGGGCGGCGGGGCGGGGCGGCGACTCGCCCGCGGGGATGAGCGCCGCTACCGCAAGCGGCCGATCCTCATTCATTTGCGGGAGACGAATCTCGTGCAGCTGGACGACGACAGCGCTGCCGCCGCCCTATTTGCTGTGCACCGTGGACATTGCGCGCCTGTTCCTCGTCGAGGACCAGCAGTTGTTCGCCGATGTGCTCGCGGCGGGCCTGCGGGCCGTGCCCGGCGTGCGGGTGGCCGGGCACCGGCCGGCGTGCGATCCACAGCTGGCCGGTTTCCTCGGCGGGGCCCGGCCGGACGTGGTGACCGTCGAGGTCGAGCAACTCGCCGGGCGGCTGGCCACGCACGTGGGGGATTGGCGCCGCGTCGTACCGAACGCGCGGTTCGCGGCGCTGACCGGCAGCAGTGACACCGAGCTGGCCGCGGAGGCCGCGCACGCCGGGCTCGATGTGTGGATTCCCAAGGAAAGCTCCACGGAACGGCTCGTTTCGCTCGTGCGGCTCGCGTGGCACGGGCACGCCTGGTACCCACCGTCCTTGCTGGCGGCGGTGTTCACCAGGTGGCGTTCCGCGGACCTGCGCCGCGTGCAGCCGTTCGACAGCCTCAGCGAACGGGAGAACGAGGTGCTCCGTGCCGTCGTGAGCGGCGCCGGCGCACCCGAAATCGCCGTGCGGCTGCGGCTTTCCCGGCACACCGTGCGCACGCACATGCGCAACATCTTCAAGAAGCTTGACGTCCACAGTGGACTCGAACTGGTCAAGCTGGCGCGCGCCGCCGGGATCGAACCGGGTGCGCCCGCGGAATTCACCCCACCACCACGGAAAGAGTGAGTCGCCTTGACGATCCCCCGTACACCAGCAGTCGCCGTCGTGGGACTGGGCTATGTGGGCCTGCCGACCGCGCTGGCCCTGCACGAGTCCGGTGCCCGGACGACCGGACTCGACGTCAGCGCCGAACGGCTCGGCACGATCGCCTCGGGCGAGCCCGACCTCGTGGAGGCGGACCGGGAGCGCCTGTCCCGCGCCCGCGGCGACACCGGCTTCACGCTGACCACCGACCAGAGCAGCATCACCGAAGCCGACGCGGTCATCATCTGCGTGCCCACCCCGCTCGACGAGCACCTCGGCCCCGAGCTGAGCCCGTTGCGGGCGGCCTGCCGCGCCGTCGTCGAGCAGGCCCGGCTCGGCCAGGTGCTGATCCTGACCTCGACGAGTTTCGTCGGCACCACGCGGCAGTTGCTGGCGGAACCGTTGGCGGAGCGGGGTTTCACGGTGGGGGAGGACGTTTTCGTCGCGTTCAGCCCGGAGCGGATCGACCCCGGCCACCCCGAGCACACGCAGCGCGCGACTCCGCGCGTGGTGGGCGGCAGCACGTGGCGTTGTGCCGAGAAAGCGCGCGCGGTACTGGAACTGCTCACACCCTCGCTGCACGTCGTCAGCTCGGCGGAGGCGGCGGAGCTGACGAAGCTGTACGAGAACTCGTTCCGGGCCGTGAACATCGCGCTGGCCAACGAGTTCGCCGGGATCTGCGGCACGCTTTCGCTGGACCCGGTGGAAGTCACGAAGGCGGCGGCCACGAAACCCTACGGGTTCATGCCCTTCTACCCCGGCCCTGGCGTCGGCGGGCACTGCATCCCGTGTGATCCGCAGTACCTGCTGTGGCAGTTGCGCGCCGCCCGCGTCACCGCGCCACTGGTCGACAAAGCGATGACGCTGATCGCGGACCGGCCGCGGCACGTGGTCACCCGTGCGCTGGAAACGCTTTCCGCGGCCGGGCGGGGGCTCGCGGGCGCGCGCGTCGTCGTGATCGGCGTCAGCTACAAGCCCGGGGTCGCGGACCTGCGGGAGTCGTCCGCGCTCGAGATCATCACCGGCCTGCTCGCGCTCGGCGCCAAGGTCGACTACCACGATCCGATGGTCGGGCACGTGCTGCTGCGCGGCGGTCGCGTACTGGAGAACGTGCCCGAACCGCACGGCGCCGAGTGGGATCTCGCGCTCGTGCACACCGTGCATCCCGGTTACGACTACGACTGGGTGCGCCAATGCCCGATCGTGCTCGACGCCACCTACACGTTCACCGCCGCGCCCGGTCGCGCGCTCGTCTGAAAGGCCTACGACGATGCGATGTGTGGTGACCGGCGGGGCCGGTTTCATCGGCTCGTACCTGACCGAACACCTGCTGGGCCGCGGCCACGAGGTCACGGTGCTGGACGATTTCAGCACCGGCAGTGTGCGCAACCTGACTGGGGTGGCCGGGAATCCGCGGCTGCGCGTGGTCACGGGTTCGGTGTGTGACGCCGAGACCGTGGCGGCCTGCGTGGCCGGGGCGGACGCCGTCTACCACCTGGCCGCCGCGGTGGGGGTGTTCACGATCCTCGACCGGACGCTGGGAAGCCTGCGCACCAACCTGACCGGCACCGAGACCGTGCTGACCGAGGCCGGCCGGGCGGGCGCGCGGGTGCTGGTCGCGTCGACCAGCGAGGTCTACGGCAAGAACACCAAGCCGGGCCTGCGTGAGGACGACGACCGCGTGCTCGGCTCCCCGCTGAAGAACCGGTGGTCCTACGCCGAGGCGAAAGCGCTCGACGAGACCTTCGCCCACCTGCACGCCGTCGAACACGGGCTGCGGATGGTCATCGTGCGGCTGTTCAACACCGTCGGCCCGCGCCAGAGCGGGCGCTACGGAATGGTGGTGCCGCGCTTCGTCGACCAGGCGCTCGCGGGCGAGCCGCTGACGGTGTTCGGCACCGGGCGGCAGTCGAGGTGCTTCTGCCACGTGCTCGACATCGTGCCCGCGCTGGTCATGCTGCTCGAAGACGAGAGCGCGCACGGCACGGTCTACAACCTCGGCAACCCGGAACCGGTCACGATCGAGCAGCTCGCACAGGCGGTGCTCACCAGGACGGGATCGGCGGCCGGGATCGTGCACGTCCCCTACGCCGAGGCCTACGGGCCGGGTTACGAGGACATGGAACGCCGGATTCCCGACTGCACCAGGGCTTTCCAGGCGATCGGGTTCCGGCCCGCGCGGCGGCTCGCCGACATCCTGGACAGCGTGCTGGCGGAACGACGGGCGGCCGTGGTGAACAGATGACCTACTACGCGCCACCCGGCCCGCGCCGGGGTCCGATCGCGCTGCTGCTGGCCTGTGAACTGCTGGCGGTGACGCTGCTGCCGGACTCCGGCGCGGGCGCGTCGTCGGCGATCCACACGATCGCGTCGACGCCGTACTGGAACATCAGGGGCGGCACGGATTCCGTGCTCGCGCACCCCGACGAGCTGACCGAGGCCTCGCCCTGGCTCTACGGCCTGGACGAGCGCGGGAACGTGGTGCTGCAACAAGGTCAGGCGCGCACGGACGGCGCGGCGCAGATCGCGCGGCTGCGCGACGCCGGGATCGAGGTCACCCCGACGATCGCGAACGTGTCGGACGGGCACTGGCAGTCGGCGCTGGTGTCCCGGATCCTGCACGACCCCGAAGCGGCGCGCCGGCACGTGACCGACGTCGTGGCGCTCGTCGAGCGTGAGCGGTACACGGGGATCGACATCGACTACGAGGAGCTGACGGGCGCGGACCGTGACGCATTCAGCGGGTTCGTGACGCAGCTCGCCGACGCGCTGCACGCGAACGGGAAACGGCTCTCCGTGGACGTTTTCGCGAAGACCACCGACGCCGGTTACGACCAGCGGAACCAGGCACAGGACTACGCCGCGCTGGGCCGCGCGGCGGATCAGGTGCGGCTGATGGCCTACGACTACCACTGGCAGACCTCGGCTCCCGGCCCGATCGCGCCCGTGTCGTGGGTGCGTTCGGTGCTGGAGTACGCCGTGACGCAGATCCCGCGCGCCAAGATCGTGCTCGGCATCCCGCTCTACGGCTACGACTGGGTGGGCCATGACGGCACCCCGGTCAGCTGGCTGCAGGTGTACGGCCGGTCGCGGGAGTTCCAGGCGCAGGTCGAATGGGACGGCGTGAGCGAATCGCCGCATCTGACCTATGTGGACGGTCAGCAGGTGCGGCACGAGCTGTGGTTCGAGAACGCCTACAGCGCGTCGGCGAAGCTCGATCTGGCGCGGGAGTTCCGGATCGGCGGGGTGTTCCTGTGGATGTTCGGGCCCGAGGACGATCTCATCTGGGCGAAGCTGGGGCAGCACTGGTACCTGGCCGGGCGCGGGCGCCGGGAGTCGTCGTGATCCCGGTCTTCCTGCTCGCGATCTTCCTCTTCGGCGTGAACTTCACGGTGTGGGGCACGGCAGGGTTGCTGCGCGCGATCGAACGGCGGCTGGGCCCGCATCCGCCGGAACCGCCGGGGCCGTGGCCGGAGCGGGATTTCGACGTGCCTTCGTGCCAGGTCAGCCTCAGCGAGGTCGCGGTGCTGATGGCGGCGCACGACGAGGAGGTGGTGATCGCGGACTCGCTGGCCGCCATCACCGCGCTCGTGCCGGCGGAAAACGTGTACGTGGTGTCGGACGGCTCGACCGACCGCACGGTGGAAATCGCGATGCGCCAAGGGGTTCACGTCGCCGAGACCCCGCACAACGTGGGCAAGGCCGGCGCGTTGCAGGAAGGCGTGCGGCGGTTCGTGCTGGCCGAGCGCTACGGCGCGGTGCTGTTGCTGGACGCGGACACCCGTCTGGACCCGGGCTACTTCGCCGCGGCGCTGCCGGAGTTCGACGACCCCGACGTGGTGGCCGTGGCCGGATGCGCGGTGACCGACTGGAGCTCGTCCCGGCGTGGCGCGGCGGCGTTCCTGCTGACCGCGCACCGGTCGCGGGTCTACGCGCTGCTGCAGCGGCTGCTGAAGTTCGGGCAGACCTGGCGCCACACCAACGCGACCTACATCGTGCCCGGGTTCGCGAGCCTGTACCGCGGCCGCGTGCTGCCGCGGATCGACATCAACCCGCCGGGGCTGGTGATCGAGGACTTCAACATGACCTTCGAGGTGTACCGGCGGCGGCTCGGGAAGGTCGGGTTCTCGCTCGGCGCGCGGGCGCTGACCCAGGATCCGGACGTCTGGCGCGACTACGTCCGGCAGACCCGCCGGTGGGCGCTCGGGTTCTGGCAGACCGTGCGGCGGTTCCGGCCGGGGTGGAACCTGTTCTCGGTGATGTTGTTGTGCTACATCACGGAAATGGTGCTGGCGAGCGTGCTGCTGATCCTGTTGCCGGTGATGGTCTTGGTGCTCTCGCTGCCGGATCTGGTGCCGCCGCTGGGCACCGTGCCCGGTCTCGCCGAGGCGTATCACGGGGTGCACCAGTACCTGTCGCTCAGCACGATCGGCCTCGGCGTCCTCCTGCCGGACGTGGTGCTGACGGTGGCCGTCGCCGCAGTGGAACGCCGGGGCCGGTACCTGCTGGCGGCGCCGTTCCTGTTGCCACTGCGGGTGCTCGACGCGGTGATCGGGCTCGCCGCCATCCCGCTCGCGTGGCGGGCGCGGTCCACCGGCCGCTGGAAGAGCCCGTCGCGGCGGGGCGCGGACGTCGTGCGTGCCGGAGCGGCGGCGGACTGATGACCGCCCAGAGTCCGATGTGGACGGTGTTACCGGTCTCGGTGGTGATGGTCGGCGTGGGTGCGTGCGGAGCCGCCGGGCTGCTGCCGTCACCGAGGCTGGCGTTGCTCGTCTCCTCGGCCGCTGGGCTTGCGTGGTACTGCCTGCGCACGTTGGCCGGTGCGTCTGCCAGGGTCGGTGCGATCCTGGACGAGGAGCTTACGCGGCGGGACGAGGATTGACCGTTCAGAGCAGGCGTCGTTGGGTCACGTCGGCGATTACCGCGCGCACCACGGCTTCCACGGCTTCGGTGTCCGGGTTTTCGTCGGCGAAGAGCAGATGGCCGGCGCCGATGAGTGCGAGCGCGAGCGAGTGCGCGTCGGTGTCGGGGGCGATGCGGCCGAGTTCGCATTCGTCGGTGAGATAGCCGGAGATCATCGCCGTGGCCTCGGTGAGGACCGGGATACCGGGGCCACCCAGGCGCGCTCGCAACTCGTCGCGGAAGACGACGAGGGCGACGATGCCGACGGCCACCGGGTCGAAGACGTTCAGCAGCGCGTCGGTCAGGTTGCCCTCGACGGTGCCGGTGCCCGCCGAGCCGCGCAGGGCCGCGGACTGGCCGCCGACCCGGGCGACGCGGTCGCGCACCAGCTCGGCGAGGAACGCGTCGAAGTCCGTGAAATGCTTGTGCAGCACGCCTTTCGCGCAGTCCGCCTCGGTGGTGACGGCGCGGCTCGTCAGCGCGCTCGGCCCGTCCCGGCGCAGGATGCGCTCGGCGGCGTCGAACAGTTGCTGGCGCGCGTCGCGAAGGTGGACCCCTGTCGGCATACGGTCCATTCTCCTTTTCGCTCAGCGCGAACCGGCGGCCGGTTGGATAGTGGGCGCTTGCCCACTAAAGTGGGCGCATGACCACTTTACCGCCGTCCCCCGAACCGCACCGGGCCAGACGGATGGCCGAGTCGTTCGGCACGGACGCCGAACGCTACGACCGCACGCGCGCCCCCTATCCCGATGCGCTGGTGAAACGCATCGTCGAGGCCAGTCCCGGCCCGGACGTGCTCGACGTCGGCTGCGGCACCGGTATCGAGGCCCGTCAGCTTCAGGCCGCCGGCTGCCGCGTGCTCGGCGTCGACCCCGACGAGCGGATGGCGGAGTTCGCGCGCCGCAAGGGAACCGAGGTCGAGGTGGCGACTTTCGAGGACTGGGACCCGCTCCGCCGCACCTTCGACGCCGTCGTCGCCGGGCAGGCGTGGCACTGGGTCGACCCCGTCGCCGGTCCGGCGAAAGCGGCGAAGCTGCTGCGGCCCGGTGGGCTGGTGTGCCTGTTCGCGCACGTCTACGAGCCGCCGCCCGAAGTCGGGGCTGCGCTCAAGTCCGCGTTCCGCCGCGTGCTGCCCGATGCGCTGTTCAACGCTGTGTCTTCGCGGAGCACGGCGGAGATCTACGAGGCGATGTTCGCCAAGTTCGGCGAAGGTCTCGGCCAGGCGGTCGGCGAGCCCGAGCAGTGGTCCTTCGAATGGGAAGGCCGCTACACCCGGGACGAGTGGCTGGATTTCCTGCCCACCACGGGCGGCCTCACCCGCGTCACGCCCGCGCAACTGGCCGACATCCTGGGCGAAGTGGGCGCGGCCGTCGACAGCATCGGCGGCAGCTTCACGATGCCGTTCGTCACGCGGGCCGTAGCGGCGGTGGCCAGGTGACGGGCAGCGAGCGCACGCCGCGGATCACGCCGTAGGTCAGCTCCGGCACGAAATCCGGTGGCAGCCGGAACTCGGGGATCGCCGCGAGGAGTTCTTCGCAGATCACGCGCAGCTGCATCCGGGCCAGGTGCAGGCCGATGCAGCGGTGCGGGCCCGCGCCCCAGCCGAGGTGCCGCACCCGGCCGCGGTCGAGGCGGAAGCTCGCGCCGTCGGGGAAATGGTCCTCGTCGCGGTTGCCCGAGCCCCAGGTGAGCAGGAGCCGATCGCCCGGCGACAGGCCGACGCCGTTGAGCCTGGTCTCCGCGCGCACAGTGCGTCCGGTGGCCGCGACGGCGGACTCGAAGCGCACGCTTTCCTCGACCAGCGCGGGGATCAACGCCGGATCCGCCGCCACGCGGGCGCGGAGTTCGTGGTCACGCGCCAGGACGAGCAAGGTGCTCGCGAGCTGATCCGTGGTCGTCAGGTTGCCTGCCGCGATCAGCAGCAGCACGAACTTCAGCAGCTCCCGGTCGCTCGCTTCGTGCCCGTCGATCGGCGTGTTGACGACCGACGCGAGCAGCCCTCCGTCGTCGGGCCTGCCTCGGCGTTCCCGGATCAGCTCCAGCACGAACCCGGCGTAGGCGCGGCCCTCGGCTTCGCCGCCGAAGGTGGCGGCGCGCACCGTGGCCGCCAGCTCCGGGCGCCGTGCTTCGGGCAGGCCGAGGAGGGCGCCGACCACGAGCAGCGGGATCCGCGCGGCGATCTCGGCGACGAAGTCCGCGCGGCCTTCGGGAACGAGGCGCGTGACGATCTCGCGGGAGAGCCCGCGAACATAGGGCTCGAGCCGGGCCGACGCGGGTGGCGAGAAGAATTGCCGGAGATGGCGCCGCCAAGCCAATTGCGGAGCGCCGTCGCGTTCGAACAAAGGGGCCAGCACTTCCGCCGTCTCCGGAACCACGACCGCGGCGCCGTGTTCGGCGGCCGAGCTGAAAACAGTTCCGTCGCGCGCGACGTGGCGGATGTCGTCGTGCCGGGTCACGACGAACATCCCGCCGTTCGCCGAGGTACGGGACACCGGGCGCTGCTCGCGCATGGTCCCGAGAATCTCGTGCACGTGCTGCGCTATCGCCGGATCGAGGTGATCGAAGGTGGACGCGGTCAGCTCCACGGCAGTCCCTTTCCCCCAGGTGGCCGCATATTCGGAAACCGCGATCCAGTAAGCGGAAAAACGCGGGATTTCGCAAGACAGGTCACGAATTCCCGCGCTGATCTCGCCCGGTCGGGCGAGATCAGTGTTCGATTTCCCGGCGGAGTGGCCCCCTCGCGTCACGGACGGCGACCATGACCGGGGTCACGCCGTGTTCCACGATCCGGAATGCGCCTTGGTGCCGGCGGGCCCGATCCCATACCTTGGTAGGTGGCCGAGAGGCGCTGCAACGGACCTGGGTCCGCCACGCTCGGCCGGCAACGACTGCGAACAAGGGCGCCTCCCAAGACACGGGAGGTTGCTGGTGGACGCGAAAGCCGGGCTGCGGGAGATCCTGGACAGCAGGGTCGCGGTGCTCGACGGCGCCTGGGGCACCATGCTGCAGGGCGCCGGGCTCGCCCCGGAGGACTACCGCGGCGAGGCGGTCGAGGGGCACGACCGCGACGTGACCGGCGACCCGGACCTGCTCAACCTCACCAGGCCGGACGTCATCCTCGACGTGCACCGTCAGTACCTCGCCGCGGGCGCGGACATCACCACCACCAACACCTTCACCGCCACCAGTATCGGCCAGGCCGACTACGGCCTGCAGCACCTCGTCCGTGAGATGAACGTGCGCGGCGCGCGCCTCGCCCGGCAGGCGGCGGACGAGGCCGGCGGGAAGTTCGTCGCGGGCTCGATCGGGCCGCTCAACGTCACGCTCTCGCTGTCGCCGAAGGTCGACGAGCCCGCCTATCGCGCGGTGACCTACGACCAGGTCCGCGAGGCGTACGCGGAGCAGATCGCCGCGCTCGCCGAGGGCGGCGTGGACCTGCTCCTGATCGAGACGATCTTCGATACGCTCAACGCGAAGGCCGCCATCACCGCCGCCCGCGAAGTCGCTCCACATCTGCCGTTGTGGATTTCGGTGACCATCGTCGACCTGTCCGGGCGCACGCTGTCCGGGCAGACCGTGGAAGCCTTCTGGAGCGCGATCGAGCACGCGGCCCCGTTCGTCGTCGGCGTCAACTGCTCCTTGGGCGCAGCCGAAATGCGTCCGCACGTCGAGCAGCTGGCCAAGCTCGCGGGCACCTACGTCGCCTGTCACCCGAACGCCGGGCTGCCCAACGCGTTCGGCGGCTACGACCAGACCCCGGCCGAGACCGGCCGGATGCTCGCCGAGTTCGCGGGCGCCGGGATGGTCAACATCGTCGGCGGCTGCTGCGGCACCGGGCCCGAGCACATCGGCGAGATCGCCCGCGCGGTGGCCGGCGCCGCGCCGCGCGAAGTCCCGCCGAAGCGCACCCACACCCGGTTCAGCGGGCTGGAGCCGTTCGAGATCGGCGCCGACACCGGGTTCGTGATGATCGGCGAGCGCACCAACGTCACCGGCTCGGCCAGGTTCCGCAGGCTCATCGAGGCCGACGACTACCAGGCCGCCGTCGACGTGGCGCTCGACCAGGTGCGCGGCGGGGCGAACCTGCTCGACGTGAACATGGACGCCGATCTGCTCGAAAGCGAGCAGGCGATGACCACGTTCCTGAACCTGATCGCGACCGAGCCCGAGGTCGCCCGGATCCCGATCATGGTGGACAGCTCGCGGTGGAGCGTGCTGGAGGCCGGGCTGAAATGCGTGCAGGGCAAGGGAGTCGTCAACTCCATCAGCCTCAAGGAAGGCGAGGAGACGTTCCTGCGCCACGCGCGCCGCGTCCGCGACTACGGCGCCGGGGTCGTCGTGATGGCCTTCGACGAGCTGGGCCAGGCCGACACCGCGGACCGCAAGGTGGACATCTGCGCCCGCGCCTACGACCTGCTGACCAAGGAAGTCGGTTTCCCGGCCGAGGACATCGTGTTCGACCCGAACGTGCTCGCCGTCGCCACCGGCATCAGCGAGCACAACGGGTACGCCAAGGCTTTCCTCGAAGCGCTGCCGAGGATCAAGGAGCGCTGCCCCGGCGCGCGCACCAGCGGCGGCATCTCGAACCTGTCGTTTTCCTTCCGTGGCAACGATGTCGTGCGCGAGGCGATGCATTCGGCGTTCCTGTTCCACGCGGTGCGCGCGGGGCTGGACATGGGCATCGTCAACGCCGGGCAGCTCGCCGTGTACCAGGACATCCCGGCGGAGCTGCTGGAACTGGTCGAAGACGTGCTGTTCGACCGCCGCGAAGATGCCACCGACCGGTTGGTCGAGTACGCCGAAACCGTGCGCGGCAAGGGACGCAAGCGCGTTGTCGACCTGTCGTGGCGTGAGGCCCCGGTGGAGGAGCGGCTGCGGCACGCGCTCGTGCACGGGATCGTCGACTACATCGAGGACGACACCGAGGAAGCGCGGCAGCTGCGCGCGCGGCCGCTCGAGGTGATCGAGGGCCCGTTGATGGACGGCATGAAGACGGTCGGCGACCTGTTCGGCTCGGGCAAGATGTTCCTGCCGCAGGTGGTCAAGAGCGCGCGCGTGATGAAGCGTTCGGTGGCGTACCTGGAACCGTTCATGGAGGCGGAGAAGGAGCGGGCGCGGCAGGCCGGCACGCTGGAGGACGAGCGCGGCCAGGGCAAGATCGTGCTCGCCACGGTGAAGGGCGACGTGCACGACATCGGCAAGAACATCGTCGGGGTCGTGCTGGGCTGCAACAACTACGCGGTGGTCGACCTCGGCGTGATGGTGCCCGCGGCGAAGATCCTGGACACCGCCGTCGCCGAAAACGCCGACGCCATCGGGCTTTCCGGGCTGATCACGCCGTCGCTGGACGAGATGGTCAACGTGGCGTCGGAGATGCAGCGGCGCGGGCTGAAGATCCCGCTGCTGATCGGCGGGGCCACCACGTCGAAACAGCACACCGCGGTGCGCATCGCCCCGTCGTACGAGAAGACGACGGTGCACGTGCTCGACGCCTCGCGGGTGGTCGGCGTGGTGTCGGACCTGCTCGACGCCGACCGGGCCGCCGCGCTGGACAAGACCAACCGCGAGGACCAGGAACGCCTGCGGGAACAGCACGCGAGCAAGCAGCGCCGTCCGATGCTGAGCCTGGAGGAGGCGCGCGCGAACCCGGAGCGGGTTTCGTTCGACGACCTGCCGGTGCCGTCGTTCACCGGGGTGCGCACGTCTACGCCGACGCTGACCGAGCTACGCGAGATGATCGACTGGCAGTTCCTGTTCCTGGCCTGGGAGCTGAAGGGGAAGTACCCGGCGATCCTGGACCAGCCGGTCGCGCGCGAGCTGTTCGACGACGCGAACACGTTGCTGGACCAGATCATCGCGGACGAAAGCCTGTCCGCCAGCGGCGCCTACGGTTTCTGGCCCGCGCACAGCGAGGGCGACGACATCGTGCTGGGCAACGGCGTGCGGTTCCCGATGCTGCGGCAGCAGACGTCCAAACCGGACGGCCGGGCGAACCGTTGCCTGGCGGATTACGTTGCCCCGCAAGGTGATCACCTCGGCGGGTTCGCGGTGACCGTGCACGGCGCGGAGAAACTGGCGCGGTACTACGAGGAGCGGAACGACGACTACCGGGCGATCATGGTCAAGGCGCTGGCCGACCGGCTCGCCGAGGCCTTCGCGGAGTACATCCACCTGGAGGCGCGGCGCGAGTGGTTCGAGCCGGATGCGCGGCCGCTGCTGGCGGACCTGCACGCCGAGCGCTTCCGCGGGATCCGGCCGGCGCTGGGGTACCCGGCGAGCCCGGACCACAGCCAGAAGCGGGAGCTGTTCGAGTTGCTGGGCGCGGAGTCGCTGGGGATCGGGCTGACGGAGTCGTACGCGATGACCCCGGCGGCGAGCGTCAGCGGGCTGATCTTCGCGCACCCGGACTCGCGGTACTTCACCGTCGGCAGGCTGGGGCGGGACCAGGTCGAGGACTACGCGGGCCGCTGCGGCGTCGCGGTCCGGGAAGTGGAGAAGTGGCTGCGCCCGAACCTCGACTACGAGCCCGAGGCGTGAGCGAGCGGAGGGAAAACCGCGACGAAGCGGGCTCCCGCGTCGTCGACGAGGTGCGGGCCGCCGGTGGCTGCGCGGCCGGAACGGGCGCCGTAAGCAGCACGACCGAGCTTAAGCCGGAAGGCGCCACGGCCTTCTGTGGCGAGTACAAGGATGCGTTCAACGAGCGGAACTGCGTCCTCCTCGCCGCGCGGGGCAACCTCATGACGGCTGTCTCGTTGGACGTGTCAGGTACAGATGCCGCGGACGTGCGCCGCCGGGCCGACGCCGCCTTCGAGGGCGTCGCCGCGGCGCTGGCGCGTTCCTGACTGGAACATGTTCGCCGGAACGACCGCTGACCCCTTGCCATCTCGACGTGTCTACGCTTGACTGAAACTAGAACCTGTTCTATATCGGGTCCCGGCGCGGGACGAGTGCAGGTAGGCAACGTCGAACATGGAGGTGGGCAACGATGCGAACCCGTGCGGCCGCGCTGCTCGATCAGCCGGGCAAGTGGCAGATCGTGGACGTCGAACTGGACGAACCGGCCGCGAACGAGGTGCGGGTCCGGTTCCACGCAGCCGGACTGTGCCACTCCGACGACCACGCGACGACGGGGGACATGCCGACCCCCCACCTCCCGCTGATCGGCGGGCACGAGGGCGCGGGGATCGTCGAGGCGGTCGGTCCCGGGGTGCGCAACCTGGCCGTCGGCGACCACGTGGTCGCCCAGTTCGTCCCGTCCTGCGGCCGGTGCGAGGCCTGCTCGTCGGGCCGCGGCAACCTGTGTGACCTCGGCATGTACGCGCTCACCGGGTCGATGACCGACGGCACCTACCGTGCGCACATCGACGGCAAGGACGCCGCGCAGATGACGATGGTCGGCACCTTCGCCCAGCAGGCGATCGTGCCGGAGTTCTCGCTCACGAAGATCGACGACGACATCCCCTTCCACCACGCGGCGCTGCTGTCCTGCGGCGTGCCGACCGGCTGGGGCTCGGCCGAGTACGCGGCGGAGGTCAAGGGCGGCGACGTCGTCCTCGTCGTGGGCATCGGTGGCGTCGGCATCAACGCCGTGCAGGGCGCGAGCACGCGCGGCGCGGCGTACGTGATCGCGGTGGACCCGGTCGCCTTCAAACGCGAGAAGGCGCTCGAACTCGGTGCCACGCATGCGTTCGCGACCATCGACGAGGCAGCCGACTTCGCCCGCTCGGTCACCAACGGCCAGGGCGCGCACTCGGCGATCGTCACGGTCGGCGTCACCACGGGCGACCACGTGGCGCAGGCGATCAACGCGGTCGGCAAGTTCGGCACCGTCGTCGTGACCGGCATCGGCAACGCCGCCGACGAGGGCCTGCCGACCAACCTGTGGGCGCTGTCGATGATGCAGAAGCGCATCCAGGGCACCATTTTCGGGATGGGCACGCCGTCGTACGAGATCACCCGGCTCGCCCGGCTCTACAAGGCGGGCAAGCTCAAGCTCGGCGAACTGGTCACCACCCAGTACAAGCTGGAGGACATCAACCAGGCCTACGCCGACATGCACGCGGGCCGCAACATCAGGGGAGTCATCCTGCACGACGTGTGAGCCGCCCCGGCGGCCGCGGTTCAGTCCCGCCGCGGCCGCCGGATGCAGGCCACCACGACAACCCCCACCGCGACGATGCCGGCCAGCGCGAGCAGCCCGTACCACATGCCGTCGCTGAACGCGGTGCGCGCGGCCTCCGCGAGCCGGCCGCCTGCCGGGCCGGAGCGTTCCGCCACGGCCAGCGCGCCCGCCAGCGAGCCGTCCGCGATTTCCTTGACATCACGGGGAAGGGCGTTCGTCGCCGAGGCGATGGACGACGTGTAGGTCGAAGTCAGCACGCTCCCGGCGAGCGCGATGCCCAGCGCCGCGCCGATTTCCCGGGTCGCGTCGTTCACCGCCGAAGCCACGCCGTACTTGTCCGGCGGCACGTTGTCCAGGATCCCCGTGGTGGCCGCCGGGGAGGACAGCCCGAACCCGCCGCCCAGGATCCCGACCGCGATGGCGAGCGACAGGTAGCTGCTGTGCGGCCCCAGCAGGCCGAGCAGCACGATCCCGAAGGCGATGATCCCGAGCGCGGCACACGTCACCGCGCGCAGCCCGAACCGCCGCGCGAGTGGCGCCGACAGCATCGACATCGGGAACAGCGACACCGCGATCGGCCACAGCACCAGCCCGGACTTCAGCGGTGTGTAGCCCTGGACGAGCTGAAGGTATTGCGCCAGCGCGAAAAGCGCGCCGAACGCGGCGGTGAACTGCACGGTGACCGACACCGCGCCGGTCGCGAAAGCCGGGTTGCCGAACAGCCGGACGTCGAGCAGCGGCGCGTCCTGACGCCACTCGTACCACGCGAAAGCCGCGCCCAGCAGCACTCCGGCGACGATCGCGCCGAGCACGACCCAGCTCGACCAGCCGAGGTCCGCGGCGCGCAAAATCCCGAACACCAGCGCGCCGATCGCCAGCGCGCTCAACGCCGCGCCCGCGGTGTCGAACCGGCGGGGTGTCCGTTCCTGCGAAGTCGGCACGGTGAAACAGCCGGCGGCCATCAGCAGGGCCAGCACCGCGGGGCCCACGAACACCGAATGCCACGAGAAATGCTGCAGCAGCAGGCCCGCGAGGACCAGCCCGCCCAGCCCGCCGACCCCGGCTACGGCCGCCCAGATGCCGATCGCGCGGCCGCGCTGTTCCGGCGGGAAACTCGCGTTGATGATCGACAGCGTGGCGGGCATGATCATCGCCGCGCCGAGCCCGGTCACGGCCCTGGCCCCGATGAGCGCCACCGCGGAGGTGGTGAACAACGGTGCCGCGCAGCTGAACGCGAACACCACCAGCCCGGTGATCAGCACCCCGCGCCGCCCGTGCCGGTCGCCCAGCGCGCCCGCCGGCAGCACGAGCGCGGCGAGCACGAGCGTGTACACGTCGACGATCCAGGTCTGCTGCGCCTGGCTCGCGCCGGTCTGCGCGGCCATCGAGGGGAGGGCGGTGTTGACGATCGTGACCATCGCGATGACGAGGCCGACCGCCGAGCACATCAGCCCGACCGTCCACGCCCGGCGCGCCGTGGAAAGGGCCGGGGCCGCCGCGGGTGGGGAACTTACCGACATGCCACCTCGCTTCATCGAGAAGGCGTGGACGAGAAACGAAACCATTAGTATCGTAGCAGGACTGGCAGTCCTGAATCTCTTTCCGACCCTGGGTGAGGGAGAATCCGGTGGTGATGACGCCCCGTAGCCAGGATCCGCGGCTGGACCGCTCGCGCTCGGCGATCCTCTCCGCCGCGGTCGAGCTGCTGTCCGAGGGCGGGTTCAAACAGGTCACCATCGACGCGGTCACCGCGCGCAGCGGTGTCGCCAGGTCCACGCTGTACCGGCATTTCCGCAACAACACCGAGCTGCTCGCCGCCGCGTTCCAGGAACTGCTGCCCCCGCTGAAGCTGCCGGAGGCGAGCGCGCCGCCGCGAGACCGGCTGCTGCGGTTGCTGCTGGCGCAGGCGGAACAGATCGAGAACGCGCCGACGACGGCGGCGGTGGTGTGGCTGGCCACGATCGGCTACTCCGCGGACGCGCCCGACCGCGCCGAGCAGAGCAGGCTCCAGGCGCTGCGCGAGCACATCATGGACAACTACCGCGGCCCGTTCAACGCCGTGCTCGCGGAATGCCTGCCGTCACCGTCCGAAAGCGACATCGACGCGGCGGCCGCGCAACTGGTCGGGCCGCTGCTGTTCAACACGCTGATCACGCGGCGCCCCAACGACGAGGAGTTCTGCGCCCGGCTCGTGGACGACTACCTGGCGGGCTCGGCGCGGTAGCGAGTCCAAATCTGCTGCTCTTGACCCGATTTCGCTGATGGTGGCACGTTGTCCGGGTGGATCTCCTGCCCGAAGACGCCGATCGTGCCACCCTGCTCGCGCGGGTATTCGACCCGGTGGCGGGCGGCCCCTGCGTGGCCGCGGTCCGCGGCGAACAGGTGGTGGACCTGACGGCGCTGGCGCCGACGGTGGCGGATCTGCTCGAGCGCGAGGACGCGGCCGAGCTCGTGCGGTCCGCGGAGTGCAGCCGCGCGTGGCCGCTCGCGGAGCTGGCCGAGGGCGGGCTTTTCCTTGCGCCCATTGACCTTCAGGTGATCAAGGCGGCCGGGGTCACGTTCGTGCGGAGCATGCTGGAGCGCGTGATCGAGGAGCGCGCGGCGGGAGACCCGTTGCGTGCGGAGGAAATTCGCACGCGCATCGGCGAGGTGGTGCGCGGCCGGATCTCCCGGCTGCGGCCCGGTTCCGAGGAAGCCGCGCGGGTCAAGGAACTCCTTGTGGCGGAAGGGCTCTGGTCGCAGTACCTGGAAGTCGGGATCGGCCCGGATCCGGAGATCTTCACCAAGGCCCCGGTGCTTTCCGCGGTCGGCACCGGCGCGGAGATCGGCGTGCTCGCCCGCTCCACCTGGAACAACCCGGAGCCCGAGCTGGTCCTGGCGGTGACGTCGGCGGGTGTGCCCGTCGCCGCCACGCTCGGCAACGACGTGAACCTGCGTGACTTCGAGGGCCGCAGCGCGCTGTTGCTGACCGAGGCGAAGGACAACAACTCCTCCTGCGCGATCGGCCCGTTCCTGCGCCTGTTCGACGAGCACTACACGCTCGACGACGCGCGGCGCACCGAGATTTCCCTCGACATCACCGGCACCGACGGGTTCGAGCTGCACGGGTCCAGCGCGGTGAGCGAGATCAGCCGGGACGTCACCGAGCTGATTTCGCACGCCTTCGGGCCGCACCACCGCTATCCGGACGGATTCGTGCTGTTCACCGGCACGATGTTCGCCCCGACCGAGGACCGCGACACCCCGGGCCAGGGCTTCACGCACAAACCCGGCGACGTCGTGCGCATTTCGGCGCCCGCGCTCGGCGCGCTCGTCAACACCGTGACGACGGCGGAGAAAGCCCCGGACTGGGAGTTCGGCATCCGCGCTCTGATGCGCAACCTCGCCGCCCGGGGACTGCGCTAACCCTGCCAGCGCAACAGATATCGCTCGATCCGCCCGAACACCCAGCTCACCAGGGTCGCGAGCACCACGAGCAGGATCAGCACGGCGAACACGGAACCGATCTGGAACTCCGTGCTGTAGCGGACGATGTCCTGCCCGAGCCCCTCCTTCGCGGCGATCATCTCGCTGCCGATCACGCCGAGGATGGCGTACGTGATCCCGAGCCGCAGCCCCGCGAAGATCGTCGGAATCGCCGACGGCAGCACGACCTTCGCGAGCATCTTGCCGCCGCGCAGGCCGATCACGCGCGCCATCGTCAGCTGGTCCTGCTCCAGCCCCTTCACCGCCGAACGCGCGTTCTCCACCAGGATGAAGAACACGATCGACACGCCGAGCACGACCTTCGAGGTGTTCGTCAGGCCGAACCACGCGACGAACAGCGGGGCCAGCGCGATCCGCGGCACGGTGTTGACCGGCACCAGGAACGGGCTGACCACCTTGTCCAGGAACGGGCTCCAGCCCAGCACGAGGCCGAACGCGATGCCCAGCACCGAACCGATGACGAAGCTTTCGGCGACCGCGAGCGTGGTGGAGCCCAGCGAGGACGCCAGCTCGTCCGAGGAGAGGTAGTCCACCAGCGCTTCCCAGATCCCGCTCGGGCTGCTGACGAACATCGGGTTCACCCAGCCGTTGCGCGCCGCCGCCTCCCATAGCGCGAGGAAGCCCACCAGCAGCACCACCTGGGTGGTCAGCACGAGCGGCCGGGACTCCGCGGCGCGGCGGCGTGGCCGGGAAACCCGGGGCGGGGCAACGGTTTCCGTGGTCATGACGCTCCCTTTCCACTCACCGCGACCGCACCTTCGAGATGCGCGAAGAGCTCGGCCTGGATCTCGCGGAACTGCTCGGTGAAGATGATCTCCTCGAGCACGTCGGCCCGCGGCCGGGGCAGCTCGACGGTCAGATCGACGGCGATCCGCCCGGGGCTGGGCAGCATCACGATCACCCGGTCGGCCATCAGCGCCGCTTCCTGAAGATCGTGCGTGACCAGGAAAACCGTGCGCCGGGTGCCCTCGGTGGTCTCCCAGATGCGGAGGAACTCCGCCTGCATGTGCAGCCTCGTGCGGGCGTCGAGCGCGGCGAACGGCTCGTCCATCAGCAGCAGGCGCGGGTCGGCCGCGAGCGTGCGGGCGAGTGCCACGCGCTGCCGCATTCCCTGGGACAGCTGGGCCGGGTACTGGTGTTCGCGACCGCCGAGGCCGACGAGCCCCAGCATCCGTTCCGCCATCTCCTTGCGTGCCCGGCGCGGCAAACCGCGCGCCTCCAACGGAAGCTGGACGTTGCGCACGGCCGAGCGCCAGGGGAGCAGCGCGTCCCTGGCGAACATGAAGCCGAGGTCGTAGTTGGGGCAGCGCGGTGCTTTCCCTGACAGCGCAACGGTTCCGCTCGTCGGCTCGACCAGTCCGGCCGCCATGTTCAGCAGCGTGGTCTTGCCGCAGCCGCTGGCGCCGACGACCGCGATGAACTGCCCCTCCGGGACGTCGAACGAGACGTCCCGGAGCGCCAGCGTCGGCGAGGCGCCGAATTTCTGGGTTATGTCACGGAAACTGAGCAGGGTGTCGCTCATGGTCGCGGCCCTTTCAGGAGCTCAGCTTGACCGCGCCGGCGAACGTCACCGGCGGCTGCGCTTTGAGCACGCCCGCGCGGGTCAGCCCGTCGATGGTCTTCTGCATGGCGTCGGCGGTGATGTCGGCGTCGAGCACGGTCAGGTGCTCGCGGATCGCGGCAACACCGGCGGCGGAGGTCTTCTTGCCCACCGCGTCGGAAACCAGACCGTCCACTGTGGAACTGTTCTTCGGGTCCTGCAGGTAGGCGTACGCCTGCTTCATCGCCGAGCAGAAGGCCGCGGACTCCTTCGGGTGCTGCTCGACCCACGAGCGGCGGGCCTGCCAGACGCCGCCGATCAGCTGGTAGTTCGGGGCGCTGTCGGAAAGATAGGCCAGTTCGGTGACCTGGCCGTCGGCGAGCATCGGCTCCACGGTGGGAGTCACGACCATCGCGGCGTCCACGCGCTTCGCCGTCAGCGCGGCCTGCGCCGAGGCGCCGGTGCCGATGTTGATCAGGCTGTAGTCGCCGGTCTTGAGCCCCGCGCCGGCGAGGGTTTCCACCAGCAGGTTGGCGGTGCCGGTGCCGACGGCGACCGGGATGCCGACGGTCTTCCCGCGAAGTCCCTGCAGCACCTGGTCGGCGGTCGCGCCGGTTTTCGTGCTGGGCAGCGTGGATCCGGCCGGGGCGACGAGCGCGGTCGGGGTGAACTTGTTGCCACCACAGGCTATCGTGACGTCCTGGTTCTCCTGCACCGCGGCGAGCGCCTGGGACGGCGAGGACGCGCCGTACTCCACGGTGTTGCTCGCCAGCAGCTGGTTCGCGCCCATGCCGCCGGACACTTCGTCGACGGAAACGTCGATGCCCGCGGCCTTGAAGTAGCCCTGGTCCTGTGCGGCCTGCAGCGGGACGCCCCAGATCGTGCCCGGTACGAGCATCACCCGGACCGTGTCCCCGCTCGCGGCGCCGGAACCGCCGCTGGTGCCGCAGCCTGCCATGAGCAGTGCGGCGAGCGAAGCCCCCAGAGTCAGCTTCCACCTGTCACGCATGAGGTGTCTCCATTGTGAGTCGGACTGCCGTAGTCAGATTGGGACGTATCATATGCATGAATTCGGAAACCGGTCAACGACGGGAAAAAGTAACGATCCCGACGCGCTCCGTTGTCCACTGTGGATCATGCACGCGAAAACGCCCCGCCACCGTGAGTGGTGGCGGGGCGTGCGCTGGGCGGGAAGGGGTCAGTCCTTCCAGGTGATCGGCTCGGTGAGCATCCGGCTGTGGCGCTTCTTCAGGAACGTCAGCAGCGCGAGCATCTGCTCCTTCATCAGCCGCTCGGCCTCCTCGCGATCGCCGGCCGCGATGGCCGTGGCGATCGCTTCGTGGATGTCGACGGTCAGTTTGCGTTGCTTCAACGGGTAGTCGACGCCCGACCCGTTGCCGTCGAGGATGTCGAACAGCGCGGTGAACAGCATGCCGAAGATCGCGTTGCCCGAGCCCTGCGCGATCCGCATGTGGAACTCGCGGGTCTGGGCGCGGAACGCCGACTGGTCGTTCAGCTGCTCGCGCTCGACCCGGACGACCTCGGCCAGCTCCTTGGCCTCTTCCTCGTCCATCCGCTCCGCCGCGAGCCGGGCCATGCTGGGCTCCAGCGCGACCCGTGCCTCGATGACCGTCTGGAACGGCGCCTGCTGGAACTGGAGCAGCAGGCGCAGCGACGTGGTGAGCGCGCCGGGGTCCGGGTGCTGGACGATGGGGCCGCCGCTCGGGCCGGGCTTGAGGGTGAGCACGCCCTGCAACTCCAGGAACCGCAGGGATTCTCGCAGCGTGCCGCGCCCGACGTCGTACTCCTCGAGCATCACGCGCTCGGGCGGGAGCTTGTCGCCTGCCTGGTTGCCGCGGCGGTGGATGTCCTCGACGATCCGTTCGGCGACCAGCAGCGCCGTCTTTTTCGGGCGTGCCGATGGGTTCATGCTGGTTTCTCCCTAGTGCGGCTGGGGACTGCCGATGATAACGATATCCATCGATTGGCTCCCGACGTGGTGTTTTCGCGCCAAGTCGGCCCGCGTGTTCCTCCTCCATCGTTGCGCCTGCCCGGGCCTTGTGCCTATATTTAGTATAACGATTGTCATTGAGGAACGGTGGGTCATGAGGGCTTGGCAGTTCGAACGCGTCGGATCACCGCTGGTCCTCGCGGAGGTGCCGCCGCCGAGGCCCGCCGCGGACGAGGTGCTCATCGACATCAAGGCGGCCGGGCTGTGCCACACCGACGTCGGGATTCTGCACGAGCCGAAGTGGTCCGAGCGGATCGGCCCGTTCCCGCTGACGCTCGGGCACGAGCTGGCCGGGGTGATCACCGAGGTCGGCGCCGACGTCACCGGCTACGCGGTGGGCGACCGGGTGGGCGTTTTCCCGGCAGGGCGGACGCGGCCGGGCATCAGCCGGGACGGCGGCTATTCCTTCCAGTGCACGGCCTTGCCCGAGGACCTCGTGCCGGTGCCCGAGGGCGTGACGTTCGAGCAGGCCGCGCTGGGCACCGACGCGGGGCGCGCGGCGTACCGCGCGGTGGTCGAT
>NZ_VMNW02000001.1 GCF_007713735.2 Amycolatopsis acidicola
AAGAGACAGGTCCCGGACCGCAAGGCCCCGGACCGCAGGGGCCCGGCGGCGAGCGGCCGATGCGCGGTGGCTACCGCCCGCCCCCCAGCCCGCCGAATCCCGAGGAGCGCGAGCCGGGTCTGCTGACCCACGACGCACTCGGCGCCGGTGCCGGCTACAGCGACGACTACGACGATTACGACGAGGACCAGACCAGGTTCAACGAGTTCGGTCCGGACGACGACGAGGCCGGCGCGGACGCGGACGGCAAGAAGAAGGGCAAGAAGGACAAGGCGGCACTGACGCCCAAACAACGCAAGAAACGCCGGTGGAAGATCGTCCGGCGCACCCTCTACGCGTTGTTCGGCTTCTTCGTGGTGCTGCCCGCGCTCGCCTTCACCATCGCCTACTTCTTCGTCGACGTGCCGACGCCCGACGAAGTGCTGGCCCAGCAGAGCCAGGTCGTGACGTACTACTACAGCGACAACACGGTGATGGGCAAGGAAGTCCCGGACACCGGGAACCGGCAGATCCTCAAGGCCGGGCAGATCCCGGACACCGTCAAGCACGCCGTGTACGCCGCCGAGGACGCCACCTTCGAGACCAACAACGGTTTCGACGTGATCGGCATCCTGCGCGCCGCCTACAACCAGGTCACCGGCGGCAGCGGCGGTGGTTCCACGATTTCGCAGCAGTACGTCAAGAAGGCCACCGAGAACGAAGCCCCGACGCTGACCCGTAAGGCGACGGAGCTGGTGAAGTCCTTCAAGATGAACCAGACACAGTCCAAAGAGGACATCATCACGGCGTACCTGAACATCGTCTACTTCGGACGGAACGCCTACGGCATCCAGGCCGCCGCGCACGCGTACTTCAACAAGGACGCCTCGCAGCTCTCGGCGTCGGAAGCCGCGTTGCTGGCCGGTCTGATCCAGGGCCCGAGCAAGTCGGAGAACACCGACTACACGTCGTGGCGCTGGAACTACGTGATGGACAACATGGTCAAGTACAACTGGCTGCCACAGGCCGAACGGCAGGCAGCCCAGTTCCCGACCCCGTTGCCCAAGGACCAGACCAAACCGCAGGCGATCACCGGACCCAACGCGTTCATCCAGGGTCAGGTCGAGGACGAACTGGACGCGGCGGGCTACTCCAAGGAGAAGCTGCAGGCCGGCGGCTACAACATCTACACGACCATCGATCCCAAGGCCCAGCAGATGGCCGCGGACGCGGTCAACAAGTACATGGCGGGCCAGCCGGCGGAGCTGAGAAAAGCGCTCGTGGCCGTCGATCCGAAAACGAGAGGCGTGCTCGCCTACTACGGCGGGCCGAACGACAAAACGGATGCCGCGGACTGGGCGAACACGACGAGAAACCCGGGTTCCTCCTTCAAGGCCTTCGACATCACAGCCCTGCTGAAGATGGGCAAGGGGCTGGGGGAGACCTACGACGGGACCTCACCGAGACAGTTCGGCTCCCGCACGGTGCGAAACGCGGGCGCGTCCAACAGTTGCAGCCAGCAGTGCACCGTCGCCGAGGCGACCATGAGATCCACGAACACCGTGTTCTTCGACATGGTGGCGAACACGACCGGCTGGCAGGCCGTGCGTGACGCCGCGTCGGAGGCCGGGGTGAAGAGCGTGGACAACCCGAAGGTCGCGCTGGACAACAACATCTCGCTCGGTGGTGGCACCACCGAGGTCACGCCGCTGGACATGGCCTCGGCGTACGCCACCTTCGCCGACGACGGGATCGGGATGGACCGGCACTTCGTCACGAAGGTGACGGACCCCGGCGGCAACGTGGTGTACCAGGCGCCGAGCAACCCGGCGCCGGCGTTCGCGGCGAACAACGCGGCCAAGAGCAAGCAGATCGCCGGGAACGTGACCGACGCGCTCAAGCCGGTGATCGACTTCTCGAAGCTCAAGTGCCCCTCCGGCCACGAATGTGCCGGCAAGACCGGTACGCAGCAGTACGTCGCGCCGGACGGCACCACGTCGGCGACCGGTAACTCGCAGGTGTGGATGGTCGGCTACACCCCGTCCATCTCGGTGTCGTCCTGGGTGGGTACCGGTGGCAACAACGAGCTGAAGGACAAGAGCGGAAAGGCGATCGGCAGTACCGGGCTCCCCGCGCAGATCTGGCAGGAGTTCATGAACAACTACCTGAAGGGCAAACCGAGCGAGAAGTTCTCGACGGTGGACCCGATCGGCAAGACGGCCACGGCGGGTACGGACGACGCGTCGTCGACGACCAAGACGACGACGCAGAACACCAACACCCAGCAGCCGACGACCCCGACGCAGCCGCCGAGCACGCCGCCGACGTCCGAGACGACGACGCCGAGCCGGAAGACCACGACGAGCACGCCGGGCGGGATCCTCTTCCCGACCGGTGACGGCCGCAACAACCTCGGCAACGGCGGGGGCGGCGGCGGCTGAGCCGGACGGCACACCTTCGGAACAGGCGGCGGGCGGCAAAGCCCGCCGCCTGTTTTGTCACCGGCGCACGATCATGGACACGACTCCGGCCGCCTTCAGCCGAAACCCACGTGACGGGCCGTAACATCGCGCGCGTGTCCAGCCCCACCGAGCAGGAGAACCCGGCCGAACCGGCGCCGGCGTCGCTGACGCCCGGCGAGCGGAGCGCGCCCAGTCGCGAAGAGCCACTGGTCGCCGCCGCGAGCAGACCGATCGGCGGGCCGCTCGGCGAACACGCGGCCGTGGGCAGGCACTGGTTCTGGACCCCGCAGCGGGTCGGGCTCGCGATGGCGGTGCTCGCGCTGATGCTGTGCTGGTTCGGCAAGGCCAGCTGCATCCAGCAGTACACCGACGACAGCGGGCAGAACCAGCTCGACTGGCGGGCGGGGCGGCCGTACGTCGCGATGTGCTACTCCGACATCGTGCCGCTCTACAGCGCGGAACGGCTCAACCAGGACGGCACCTTCCCGTACAAGACGAGCTGGGTGGACAACGCGGGCACGCCCAGCGCGCAGGTGCGCTACATGGAGTACCCGGTGCTCACCGGGTTGTTCCAGTGGGTCAACGCGAAACTCACCGCGGGCTGGACGGCGATCTCCAGCGCCGGCTGGTTGCCGGGCGCTCTGCCGGTCGCGATCTACTTCAACATCACCGCGTTCTGGCTCGCCGCCGCCTGGCTGGTGACGGTCTGGGCAGTGGGCCGGACGGCGAACCGCAGACCGTGGGACATGGCGCTGGCGGCGATCTCCCCGCTGGTGCTCGTGCACGCCTTCACCAACTTCGACACCCTCGCCACCGCGTTCGCCGCCACCGGACTGCTCGCGTGGGCGCGGCGAAAACCCGTGCTCGCGGGCGTGCTGCTCGGGCTCGGCGCGGCGACGAAGCTGTACCCGCTGTTCTTCCTCGGCCCGCTGCTGATCCTGTGCGTGCGGGCGGGCAAGTTCCGGGAGTGGGCGAAGACGGCCGGCACCACCGTCGTGGTCTGGCTGGCGGTGAACCTGCCGATCGCGCTCAGCCTGAACGCGGGGTGGCGCGAGTTCTTCCGGCTCAACGCGCAACGCGGGATGGACCCGGACTCGCTGTACAACGTGATCTCGTACTTCACCGGCTGGGCCGGGTTCGACGGACCGCTGCAGCCAGGGCAGACGCCGACGTGGCTCAACGCGGTGAGCGGCGTGCTGTTCCTGTTGTGCTGCGCGGGAATCGCGTACGTCGGGCTGACCGCCCCGCGGCGGCCCCGGCTGGCGCAGCTGTGCTTCCTCGTGGTCGCCGCGTTCCTGGTGACGAACAAGGTGTGGAGCCCGCAGTACTCGCTGTGGCTCGTGCCGTTGGCCGTGCTGGCGATCCCGCGCTGGCGGCTGCTGCTGGGCTGGATGCTCGTCGACGCGCTGGTGTGGGTGCCGCGGATGTTCTACTACCTCGGCACCGACCACAAGGGACTGCCGGAGGACTGGTTCCTCGGCTTCGTCGTCGTGCGCGACCTGGCGGTGGTCGGCCTGTGCGCGCTGGTGGTCCGCGAGATCTACCGGCCGGACAAGGACAAGGTGCGCTTCGACGGGGTGGACGACCCCGCGGGCGGGGTGCTCGACCGCGCCCGCGACGTGTTCGTGATCAAGCCGCGCCGAACCAGGCAGCCAGTGCCCCAGTGACCGGTTTGCCGGGCGCGGCCCAGCAGACGTAGCCGTCGGGGCGCACCAGGATCGCTTCCGCGCCGGGCAGTTCGGCCATCCGCACGGTTTCGACGCGGCCTGCCCACGGCCGCGCCTCGGCGAGGATCTCGTCGTCGGTGCTGAGCAGGACTCCGTGCCCGTCGCGGAAGATCCCGGCGGGCAGGTCGAGGTCGGGCAACCGGGAGCCGACCAGTTCGTGCTCGTCGCCGAGCTCGTACCGGATGTCCAGGCCGGACACCATCCCGGCGATCTCGCGCTCCCCGTCCGGCGTGTGCAGCAGCCGGTCGAAGATGCCGCGCAGCGCACGGGCTTCCGGGTCGGGGCTCATCAGCACGGCCTGCGCCCTGGTGTTGGCGATGACCCCCGCGCCGACCGGATGCCGTTCGGCGTGATAAGTGTCCAAAAAGGACTCGGGCTGGCTGCCGGCGACCACGAGGGCGAGTTTCCACCCGAGGTTCATCGAGTCCTGCACGCTGAGGTTGAGCCCCTGACCGCCGGCGGGCAGGTGGATGTGCGCGGCGTCGCCCGCCAGCAGCACGCGGCCGACGCGATAGTGCTCGGCCTGCCGCGATGCGTCGCTGTAGCGCGAGGCCCAGCGGACCTCGCCGACCCGGATCTCGTCACCGTAGAACCGGCGAACGATCCGCGCGGGTTCGTCCGCGGGCACCGGTGCGCGCTGATCTTCGATCTCCAACGCGGGATCCGCGTACACGAGCCGGTAAAGGCCCGGCTCGGAAAGTGGGATGAAGTGGGCGAACGCGCCGTCCTCCCGTTCCCGGCCGAGGTTGAGCATCGAGTTCCAGACCTTCGGCACGTCGGCGGACTCCCCGGCGAGCACGACGTCGGCGACCGTGCCGAAGTTCCGCGCGTCCACCCCGGGGAAGCCAACGCCCAGCCGTTTCCGCACCACGCTGCGGCCGCCGTCGCAGCCGACGAGGTAGCGCGCCCGCAGCGGAACGTCCGAACCCGCGACCGTGACCTCGACCCCGCGCTCGTCCTGGGTCAAGTCGACGAGCTCCACACCGCGGCGCACGGTGACGCCGAGTTCGCCGAGCCTTTCTTCCAGCACCGCCTCGACCCTGCCCTGCGGAATGCCGACCTGGAACGGGAAACGAGTGTCCAGGACGCCGTAGTCGAAGACGAGCTTGGCGAAATGCCCCTGGGAAACGCGGCCGAGCGACCGGCCTTCGGCCTCGTCGAGCAGCCCGCGCAACTGGAGTACTTCGGCTGTCCGGGGCTGGAGGTTGAGCGCCTTGCTCTGCCCGCTGCGCTCGGCCAGCTTGTCGATGACCAGCACGTCCGTCCCGGCCAGTGCGAGTTCACAGGCCAGCATCAACCCGGCGGGCCCACTGCCGGCCACGATCACGTCCGCGTCCATCGCCCTCTCCTTAACGAGATTAAATTTAATGACGTTAAGGATGCCTCTAACGATGTTAAGGTGTCAAGCATGGGGTTGAGCAGGCAGGACATCGCCCGCGCCGGGCTGAAGCTGCTGAACGACGTCGGCCTCAACGGGCTGACCCTGCGGCTGATCGCCGAGGAGCTCGGGGTGAAGGCGCCCGCGCTGTACTGGCACATGAAGAACAAGCAGGAACTGCTCGACGAGATGGCCACGCAGATGGTCCGCGACGCCGCTTCGCCCGAACAGCCGCAGACGGGAGACTGGGCGGAATCGCTTACGCGGAACGCGAAACAGGCGCGCGCGATGATGCTGCGCTACCGCGACGGCGCGAAGGTCTTCTCAGGTACGTACTACACCGACGAAACCCTGCCCCACGAAGGCGGGCTGCGGCAGCTGACCGACGCAGGCTTCCCGGCCGCGCGCGCGCAACGCGTGCTCATGACCGTGTACAGCTACGTCGTCGGGTTCACCATCGAAGAGCAGGCTGTGTACCCGGTACCGGGTGAACGCGACGAGCGCTACGCGGACACCGGCGTGCTCTCCGGCAATGTCGACGAGGCGTTCGCCGCCGGGCTGGAACTCGTCCTCGCCGGAGCGCGAACTTGGCTCAGCTGAGCGCTTTTCGCAGGTAGGCGATGTCGGCGGACTGACCGGCGGCCGGGGTCTCCACGAGCACCGGCGCGTCCGCCGCCCGCGCCACTTCGACGAGCTGGTCGGCCTCGATCGTGCCGTCGCCCTCGACCACGTTGGCGTGCCGGTCCCTCGTCGAGCCGAACTCGTCGCGCGAGTTGTTCAGGTGCACCAGATCGATCCGGCCGGTGATCGCCTTGACCTTCGCCACCACGTCGCCCAGGTCCCAGCCCGCGGCGTACGCGTGGCAGGTGTCCAGGCAGAACCCGGCGCCGAACTCGCCGACCTCGTCCCACAGCCTGGCCAGCATGTCCAGGTGGCGGGCCATCGCGCCGTCCCCACCCGCGGTGTTCTCGATCAGCACCGGGACCGCGAACCCGCCCTCGGCGGCCTGCCGCTCGAACAGCTTGCGCCAGTTCGTCAGGCCCTCCTGGGGATCGTCCTCCTTGCGCACGTGACCGCCGTGCACGATCAGCCCGCGCGCGCCGATCTCGCCCGCCGCGGTCGCGTGCTGGATGACCAGTTTGCGCGAGGGGATGCGGATCCGGTTGTTCAGCGAAGCCACGTTCACGACGTAGGGCGAGTGGATGAACACGCCCAGCCCGGACTCCGCCACTTCGGCCGCTGTCACCGGTGGCACCGGCTTCTTCCAGCCCTGCGGGTCACCGAGGAAGAACTGCACCACGTCGGCGTTGCGCTCGCGGCCGCCGGCCAGCGGATCCTCGTCGTGGATGTGTGCACCGATCTGCATGCGGCCACGCTACAACCGGGCGAGCACTCCGGCGCTCACGGAGATGAAGTAGGTTGAACGCGTTCCGTGAACCAGCGTGGATCGGCGACGCCAGGGGGAAGCGAAGCATGGGGAAGACCACGGTCAGGATCGGCGCGCTCGGGTTTCTGCTCATGGCCTCGGCCGCGGTGACACTGCCCGGCGTCGCCTCGGCGGACACGGCGGCGCCGGTGGTCGACGGCAACTGCACGGCCACTTTCCAGGACGATTCCGGTAAACCGCTGACCGTGGACGCCGGCGCCCTGCTCAACAGCCCGAAGGCGCTCACCGTCGGCACCGGCACGCAGGCCGACGGCCTGGTGAAGATCCCGGCCGCGGACGCGGTGAAGACGCTCGGGATCGGCGGTATCCCGCTCGTCGGCGACCTGACGGCGAAGGTCGTCTGCCCTGCCGCGCAGGACACGGCGAACACGCTGGGCGCCACCACGCAGAGCCTGCTGTCCGGTGAGCCGAAGGACGTGCCGCATCCGAGCGCACCCGCGCCGGCGCCGACACAGCCAGCGCCGCCGTCCACTCCACCCGCCACCACGCCGCAGCAGCCCACCACAAACGAGAACCTGACCGGCGGCGGCTTCCAGTTCGCGAACTACCCGCTGACCATGACCTCGCCGTGGGCAGGCCTCGACCTCGCCGCGCTGGCGGGGCAGAACCCGATCAGCGCGCTCGCCCCGGGAATGGTCCCACCGACTGGGACGGCACCGGCCCCACTGGCGCAGGATTCGGGGACCGCACAGGCCATGCCCGCCGACTCCGCCGGGCCCGCGAAACTGCCGTTGTTGCTGGCCGCGGTGGCTCTCGCACTGGTGGTGGCCGGTCTCGCTCACACCTGGTTACGGCGTAAGATCACCTGATTTTCCGCTCTGCGTGCGTCACACCTCTCGGTTACCGTCGTTATCTCAGTGAGTGACGCACTGGAGGTCCCGTCGCATGCAGGATCGAACTCGCAAGGCAGCCGCGGTCGGCGCGACCGCATTCATCCTGGCCGGGTCGGCCGTTTTGGCCACTTCGGGCACGGCTTCGGCAGCCACGCCGGCGTCGACATCGACGGTTTCGGCGAAATGCGGGGACACGGTCACGGTTCACCCCGGTGACGTGCTCAGCACCCCGCTCGGGTTGAAGACGGTTACGGACGGTCTCACCTCCATCGTGGGCGGACTGCTCACCGGGCTCTGCCAGATCACCGTCAACGTCGTGGACACCGTCGTCGCTCCGGTGCCCGTGGTCGGCGCCCCGGTCGCGGGCGCGGTGGACAACGCGGTGAAAGGCACGACCAACGGAGTCACGGGTGCGGTCCAGCAGGCCACCGGCTCCGGCGGGAACAAGCAGCAGCCCGCCCCGCAGAACCCGCCGAGCAACGGCGGTTCACCGCAGACCGGTCCCTCCGGCGGGAACGGCAACGCGGGCACTCCGGCGACCATCCCCGGCTCCACGAGCCCGGTGCTGGGCGGCGACCCGTCCACCTTCGCCCTGCTGCCCTTCGGTTCCTCCGGTTACGCACCGATGCGGGACTACAGCGACATCCCCTACGCGCTGGCCGGACTGTGGGCTCCGTCACCCGGCGTCCGCTACGGCGGGCAGATTCCCGGCTACGCGCCGGAAGTCGGCGCGCTCGGCGACAGCGGGAGCAAGGGCAACAGTTCGGTGCAGAACGCAGGTCAGGCGGAAGCTTTGCCCGGCACGGCCGGCGGCGCGCCCGGGCCGCTCGGGCTGCCGATGCTGATCGCGGTGCTCAGCCTCTCCGGCGTCAGCGCGGCTTTGGTACGCACGTGGGTTCTCCGCGGAGCTACCCGCTAGTATCCTCGGCGCTTGCTTTTCGTTGTCTCTTTCGGATGACGACGACGCCTGCGACCACTGGAGGACAGTGCCCGTGCGGATGCCAACGCGGTCCGACCTGACCAGGAAGACCCGCAAGGTGGTCATCGCATCGGCACTGGCCGCGATGTTCACCGGCGGGCTGTTCACCGGTTCCGCCTCCGCGAGCACGGTGCTTTCCCAGGGCTGCACCGGCACGGTCGTCGGCAACATGGGCGACACGGTCGCGGTGCAGGGCAAGGACGTCGCCGGGCTGGTCAAGGCGGGCGCGCAGGAGCAGAACGTCTTCCTCGGCGGCGTGGACCCGGACAAGCTCGCCAACGAGATCACCGCCAAGGGTGCGCTGACCGTCGGCTCGATTCCCAACGCCGCCAACGGAACCGTCACCGGTGAGAACGTCGCCGCCGCGGTGAACGACGCGCTCAAGGGCGCCGACGGCCTCGGCTGGTGGGGTCCCGACCAGCAGCAGAAGACGCTGGACTCGATCAAGAACAAGGTCACCGGAAGCTGCGGGCTGACCACGTACGCCAGCAACTTCACGACGACCACCGGGCTGCCCAGCGCGGGCACCGGCGGTACCGCCCCGGCCACCGTGCCCAACACGGGTTCCGCCGGCTCGGTCGCCGGCACCGGCTCCGCCACCGCGCCGCCGCGCGACTACGGCAACATCCCCGCCGCGGTCCCCGGGATCGCCCTTTCGCCCGGCGACCGCTACCCCTCCAGCGCCCCGATGTCCGGCGCCGCCACCCCCGAGATCGGCGTGCTGCCCGGCAACTCGGCTGGCCAGACCGACGTGCGGAACGCGGGCAACGCCAACGCGCTCGCCGACGATTCCTCCGCGCAGACCGTGCAGCTGCCGATGCTGCTGGCCGTGGTCGCACTGGCCGGCGTGAGCGCCGCGCTGGTCCGGACGTGGGTGCTGCGCAAGGTGTCGTAGCGGCCAGCTACCCTGGTACCTCGACAAACCCTCCTGCCACGGACAGTCCGTGGCCGCGAGCCCACAGGAGGTGAGTGGTTGTGTCACGCCATTACGAGGTAATGGTCATCCTCGATCCGACTCTCGACGAGCGCACCGTCGCCCCGACGCTGGACACGTTCCTCAACGTGATCCGCACGTCCGGCGGCAGCGTGGAGAAGGTCGACGTGTGGGGCAGGCGGCGCCTGGCCTACGAGATCAAGAAGCACGCGGAGGGCATCTACGCCCTGCTGGACCTGAACTCCGAGCCCGACGCGGTCAAGGAGCTCGACCGGCAGCTTTCGCTGCAGGAGAACGTGCTCCGCACCAAGGTCGTCCGCAAGGTCGCCCCGCGCAAGGCCGCCAAGGTCGCGGCGAAGGCCTGAGGCGGCGGACATGGCCGGAGACACCGTCATCACAGTGGTCGGCAACCTGACCGCCGACCCCGAGTTGCGCTTCACCCCGTCCGGTGCGGCGGTCGCGAACTTCACCGTCGCGTCCACCCCGCGCACCTTCGACCGCCAGTCCGGCGAGTGGAAGGACGGCGAGGCGCTGTTCCTGCGCTGCAACATCTGGCGCCAGGCCGCGGAAAACGTGGCCGAGAGCCTGACCCGCGGGGCGCGGGTCGTGGTTCAGGGCCGGCTCAAGCAGCGCTCGTTCGAGACCAAGGAAGGCGAGAAGCGGACCGTCGTCGAACTCGAGGTCGACGAGATCGGTCCGTCGCTGCGCTACGCCACCGCCAAGGTCAACAAGGTCAGCCGCGGCTCGGGTCCCTCGGGTGGCGGCGGCTACAGCGGAGGCAGTGGCGGCGGCGCGCCCGCGGACGACCCCTGGGGCTCGGCCCCGCCCGCCGGAGGCGGCGGTGGGGGCGGTTTCGCGGACGAGCCCCCTTTCTAACCAACCACTCTTTTTCGGATTACCAGGAGCATTACCGTGGCCAAGCCACCCATTCGCAAGCCAAAGAAGAAGGTCTGTGTGTTCTGCAAGGCGGAGCAGAAGGGCCGCCCGGAATTCATCGACTACAAGGACACGAACCTGCTGCGGAAGTACATCTCCGACCGCGGCAAGATCCGTGCCCGGCGCGTGACCGGCAACTGCAGCCAGCACCAGCGTGACATCGCCATCGCGGTCAAGAACTCCCGCGAGATGGCACTGCTGCCCTACACGTCCACCGCGCGCTAAAGGGAGGCATGTCGCAATGGCGAAGATCATTCTGACCACCGACGTCGCCAACCTCGGTGGCCCCGGCGACATCGTCGAGGTCAAGGACGGCTACGCGCGCAACTACCTGCTCCCGCGGGGCTACGCGATCGTGGCCACCAAGGGCGCGGAGAAGAACGTGCAGACCATCCGGCGTACCCAGGAGGCCCGGCGCATCCGGGACCTGGACCACGCCAAGGAGGTCAAGAACCAGCTGGAGCAGCTCGGCACCGTCGAACTGGTCGCGAAGGCGGCCGAGGGTTCGAAGAAGCTGTTCGGCTCCATCACCACGGGCGACATCGTCGCGGCCATCAAGGCCGCCGGCGGCCCGCTGCTGGACAAGCGCATCATCGAGACCGGCGGGCACATCAAGACCGTCGGCAAGCACCAGGTCAGCGCCAAGCTGCACCCCACCGTCGAGGCGGGCGTGCGGCTGGAGATCAAGGCCGGTCAGTAGGCCCTGAGCCGCAGCGAAGGCCCCTTCCCGATCAGGGAGGGGGCCTTCGTGTTTTCCCGTACGGGAACCGTACTCGCTGCGATAACATCCAAGCTGCTGATCTCGCCGCGGATGGGGATGCGGGCATAGCGAAAAGGGGAGCTCGGGATGACGCAGCCGGCGCAGTCCGCCTCGGCACCTGTCGACACGCTGACCTCGGTACCGCCGCCGGCGCCCATCCAGGTCGGCAACAACGGCGGTTCCGGGGGCTACAAGTTCGATCCGGACCAGGTGCAGGGCGTCATCAACAAGTGGCAGGCCCTCCTGGATGACGTGAACAACGACATCGCGTACGCCAAGAACATCGCCGGGGTCAAGCCACCCGGCCAGGAGTTCGCGAGCGGCGATTTCGTCGAGCAGGGCGCGAATCCGTCCGGGCAAACACTTTTGACGCAGCACGAGCGCATGCGCACCTACATCCAGAACTACATTCAGGCGCTGCAAAAAGCGAGCGGTCAGGTGGCACAGTCCGAGGACGACGCGCGCGCGGCCGCGCAGAAGCAGGGGCAGGAAATCACATGAGCAAGATCCGGGCCGTCCGACTCGGAGCCGCTGTCCTGGCCGTGGCCGGCGCACTGTCCGCCTGTTCCTCCGGGAACAGCGGTTCGCCTTCGCCGGTGGGCAATTCCAGCTCGTCGGCCGCGGCAGGCAGCAGTAGCGCCGCCCAGCTCGCACCGTCGGTGCCCTCGCCGTTGCCGGTGGACAGCCTGACCGCCAACCCGTGCACGGCACTGTCCGCCGACCAGGTCACGCAGCAGGGGCTGACCGGAGCAGGTGAGCAGGGCTCGAGCCAAACGGGCCCCGACTGCAAGTGGAAGTCCTCGACCTCGCAGCTCAACGTCGTCTACATTTCGCCGATCACCGGCAACAAGAACGGCTTGAGCGACACCTACGCGCTCAAGAGCAAGTTCGCCTACTTCGAGCCGACCACGGTGAGCGGCTATCCCGCCGTCTACGCCGAGGCGGACGACTCCCGCTCGATCGGCGACTGCTCGTTGTGGGTCGGCGTGACCGACCAGCTCGCGGTCTCGGTGTCCGCCCAGATCGGCAGCGGGCCGAACAAGTCGAACCCGTGCCCGGTCACGGCGCGCGTCGCGGGCGCGATGATCACTCACCTGCAGGGCCAGTAAGAGGGGGTTGGGTTCTCATGGGGAACGGCGCACTCACCGGCGCGGAGGTCGGCACGGTGATCATGCCCGGCGCGGGCACCTTGATCGGCGCCGGGATCGGCGGGCTGGTCGACATCTTCTCGGGGCCCGAAGCCCAGCAGCAGCAGGCCAACGTCGGCGGCCGCACGATCGACGCGCGCCAGATCTGGGAGCAGATCCACGGCGGCAACTCCGACTCGCTGCGCGAGGGCGCGGGTGCCGCGGGCACCCTGCAGGGCGTCCACGAGGCGCGGGCGAAGCAGATCGACGACATCAACAAGGCGATGGACGCGGCCTGGCAGGGTGACTCCTCGCAGCAGGTGCAGGCCGGCGCGCATCCGCTCGGCACCTGGCTGAACGACTCTGCGCAGAACCTCACCAAAAGCCGCAGCTACCTGACCAACCAGGGCGACGCGTTCGACAACGCGCACGCGAAGGTCGAGGAGATCGCCGCGACGCCGCCGCACGCCGGGTTCATGGACCACATCAACCCGTTCAGCGACAAAGACGACGAGATCAACAAGTACAACGAGCAGGGCCAGACGAACGTCCAGGCGTTCAACGCCTACTACCAGGCCAGCGCGCAGAACGCGGCCGGGATGCCGCAGTACAAGGAGTGGCAGGGCAACACGTTCTCCGACGGCGGGGACAAGAACGGGAACGACGGCAACACCGGGAACACGGGAAACACCGGTAATACCGGCAACACCGGGAACACGGGCGGCTTCCAGCCGAGCACCACCGGAAACGTGCCCAGCACCGGGAACATCCCCAGCCACAGCACCAACATCCCCGGCACCGGCAAGAGCGACGTGCCCAGCTACAACACGCCGAGCACGAACATCCCGAGCTACAACACGCCCGGCACCAGCACTCCGAGCTACAACGACGGCACCACGGCGGCCGGGTACACCCCGAGCACGTCGGGAAGCGACTTCGGCACCGGCGGGTTCGGCCCGACCGGTTCCGGCTACGGCAGTGGCGCCGGAGCGGGCGGCGGCTCGGGTTCCGGCGGCGGCTACGGCGTCGGTGGCGCGGGAGCACTGGGCGGTTTCGGCCCGGCGGGCTCGGGCAGCGCGCTCGGCGGTGGCTCCAGCACAGGCAGTGCGGCCGGTGGCGCGGCGAGCGGCGCCGCGGGCGCCGGCCGTGGCGGCGTCGGCGCGGGTTCGGCGGGCGCGGCCGGCCGCAGCGGGCTGTCGGGTATGGGCGGCCACGGCGGTAAGGGCCAGGGCGGCGACGACGAAGAGCACCAGACCAAGTACCTGGTCGGCGACGACCCGAACGAGCTGTTCGGCACCGACGAGCTCACCGCGCCGCCGGTGATCGGTGAGTGACGTGACCGCTCCGATCAAACTCGCCACCCCGATCGTGCTCAACCTGATCCGGCGCCGCGGCGGCGAGCCGCACGCGGTGCTGTCGAGCACGCCTGTCTGGTACGAGGAAGGCGCCCAGCGCAAGCTCGACCAGGAAGTCAACAACCTGCTGACCCAGCACGGGCTGATGGGCCCGCGCGGGATGGACCGCGGGCTGCTGGGCCTCGTCGAGTCGATTTCCCGGCCGCAGCTGGAGTACTACGGCTGGTTCGAGGGACAGTTCCCCGGTGCGCCGTCGAACTTCGCGGTGCTGGCGGGCAGTGGCAGCGGGGGCGCGTTCGTTCTCGTGCGCAACCTCGGCGACGAGTCGGTGGTGCTGGCGTCCGAACGTCCCGAAGAGCTGCTGATCGGCTTCGTGAACCAGATCCCGCACGCCAGGCCCGGGGCCGGACAGCCGCTGGTCGCCACGAAATCGGAGTTCGAGAGCGGCCGCGACGCGCGCCCGGATGGCGACTTCCCGGTGATGCAGTCCGGCCGGGAGGCGCGGCCCCCGGAGCCGGCGAAGGAAATGCGACGGCTCATGCAGCTGCCGCGCACCGGCGCCGGCAGCCTGTATGTCGCGGCACGGAACCGCAGCGGGAGCCGCCGCCGCAGTGAACGTCCGCTGAACTTCGTCGATACGGCCGAAGGCCGCTGGCTGATGGAAGAACGACCAGGTCGGGGCGATCCGCTCGTGGTGTTCACCCCGGCGACCCCGCAGGTGCTGGGCGAGCGGTTACGCAACGCACAGGGCGCGCTCGGCTGAGCTAGCGCCGTTCCACCCACTCAGCCTAACGAGTGGTCTGTCTACGTTCCGTAGCACCTATCCACAGGACAGGTGTGCCAGGGGCGCTTTCCGCCATCCACGACACGCCGAACAGACGAACCGCCACGACACGCCGACGAGTTTTCACCAATGTTTTCCACAACTTACACACAGGGTTTGAGCTGCAGGTTTGCCGAACCCCACAGTGTTTGTCCCCAAGTTGTACACAGCTTGAGCCGAGGGTGTGGTTCGTTCGGCCAACCCTTCCACAAGTTATCCACAAGGTGTCCCCAGACGATCAACAGGCGGGTTTGCCTTGCTCCTTCCGAGGGATCTAAGTTGCCCGCCTGGTGGTAGCTCGCAGTACGCGTCGCGGCCGCCGACATGCCGGCACCCGGTGGTGGGCACCGGTCGGCGGCTGCGGCATAATCGAACTGGTGTTCGCTTGACGAGGAGGTGTCCGCGCGGTGGCGCTGACGGACGACCGTGGTCCCGCTTTTCCGCCCGATCCCGGTCCAGAGGAGGACCCCGGGCCACGGCGCGGTGGTGACTACGACCGGCAGCCGCCTCAGGACACGGCCGCCGAGCAGTCGGTGCTGGGCGGGATGCTGCTGTCCAAGGACGCCATCGCCGACGTGGTCGAGGCGATCACCCCCGGGGACTTCTATCTCCCGAAGCACCAGGCCATCTACGACTGCATCCTCGACCTGTACGGCCGGGGGGAGCCTGCCGACCCGATCACCGTCTCGGCCGAGCTGGAGCGGCGCGGCGAGCTCGCGCGGGTCGGCGGCGCGCCGTACCTGCACACCCTGATCGCCACGGTCCCCACCGCCGCGAACGCCGGTTACTACGCCGAGATCGTGTCGGAGAAGGCGGTGCTGCGCAGGCTCGTCGAGGCCGGCACGCGGATCGTCCAGTACGGCTACGGCGCGAACAACGACGGCGGCGACATCAACGAGGTCGTGGACCGCGCGCAGGCGGCGATCTACGACGTCACCGAGCGCCGGACGACCGAGGACTACGTCGCGCTGGAGGAACTGCTCCAGCCGACCATGGACGAGATCGACGCGATCGCCTCCCGCGGCGGCAGCGCCCAGGGCATCCCCACCGGGTTCATGGACCTGGACGAGGTGACCAACGGGCTGCACGCCGGTCAGATGATCATCGTCGCCGCCCGCCCCGGTGTCGGTAAGTCGACACTCGGCCTGGACTTCGCCCGCTCGTGCTCGATCAAGCACGGGATGAGCAGCGTGATCTTCTCGCTGGAAATGAGCCGCATCGAGATCGTCATGCGCATGCTCTCCGCCGAGGCCAGGATCCGGCTGGCGGACATGCGCGGTGGCCGCATGTCGGACGACGACTGGACGAGGCTCGCCCGGCGGATGAGCGAGATCAGCGAGGCGCCGCTGTTCATCGACGACTCGCCGAACATGACCATGATGGAGATCCGGGCGAAGGCGCGGCGGCTCAAGCAGCGCAACGATCTCAAGCTCGTGGTCGTGGACTACATGCAGCTGATGACGTCGGGCAAGCGGGTCGAGTCGCGGCAGCAGGAGGTTTCGGAGTTCTCCCGTCAGCTCAAGCTGCTGGCCAAGGAGATCGAGGTGCCGGTGATCGCGATCAGCCAGCTGAACCGTGGTCCCGAACAGCGCACCGACAAGCGCCCGATGCTGTCCGACCTTCGTGAGTCCGGTTCGCTGGAGCAGGACGCGGACATGGTCATCCTGATCAACCGCCCGGACGCGTGGGAACGGGACGACCCGCGCGCCGGCGAGGCGGACCTGATCCTTGCCAAGCACCGTGCGGGTCCGACGAGCACCATCGTCGTCGCCCACCAGCTGCACTACAGCAGGTTCGCCGACCTCGCGCAGAGCTGAGGCGCTAGGGCCTACTGGCTCGGTGCTGTCTTGGGGACGGCGTTGTCGATGAGGACGACCGCGATGGCGGCGGCGGTGGGGAAGGTTTCGGCGTTGAGGGCTCGGTTGCGGGCCGAGGCGCCATCGAGCAGCAGCGCCAGTTGTTCGCCGAGCTCTTCGGGGTTGGTGGCGCCGGCTTCGCGAGCGGTCTCGGCCAACCGCGCGGCAACAGCTTTCTTGTAATCGTGAGCGCGTTGGCGTGCGGGGTGGTCAGGGTCGTGGATTTCGACGGCCGCTCCGATGAAGGGGCACAGCGGCGTGACGTCGTCCTCTGTCGCGTTCGCGGGCGCCTCGAAGGCGGCGAGAAGTCGTTCGCGGGGCGTGAGGTCGGTGCGGTCGAACACTCCGGGCATGACGTCGGGATCGAATCGGCGCAGGTATTCGGCGACGAGTTCGTCCTTGCCGGCGAAGTGCTGGTAGGCCGTGCGCTTCGACACCTGGGCGGCCGCGCAGAGCTGGTCCATACCAGTCTGGTTGATGCCTTGCTCGCGGAACAGTTGTCGTGACGCGCTGAGGATGCGCTCGCGCGCGCCTCTGCCGCGGCGCCGGCCTTGGGGGCCCTTCTCCAACTCCGTCATGCCTGGAGTGTAGCCGAACTGGGTAACGACCGGTGTACATAGCTTGTGTCCATACTGATCGACTGCTACGTTAGGCACACAGATCGGTTTACTTAATCATTCATCAAGGCAACGGAGTGATCATGGGCAAGCTCGACGGCAAGGTAGCGGTGATCACGGGCGGAACAAGCGGCTTGGCACTGGCCGGCGCGAAGCTGTTCGTCGAAGAAGGAGCGCACGTTTTCATCTCGGGCCGGCGGAAAGAGACGCTGGACGACGCCATCGAACTGATCGGCCGGAACGTGACCGGCGTGCAGGGTGACGCGGCCGATCTGGACGACCTGGACCGCTTGTTCGACACGGTCAGGCGGGAAAAGGGCGCGATCGACGTGTTGTGGGCCAGCGCCGGCATGGGTGAGCAGCGCAAGCTCGGCGAGATCACCGAGGAGCACTTCGATGCCACCTTCGGGCTCAACGCCCGCGGCACGCTGTTCACGGTGCAGAAAGCGCTGCCACTGTTCAACGACGGCGGCTCGATCTTCATGACCGGGTCGAACGCTTCACTCAAGGGCTATCCCGAGTGGAGTGTGTATGCGGCGAGCAAGGCCGTGCAGCAGGCCTATGCCCGCGTGTGGCTGTCCGAGTTGAAGGACAGGCGGATCCGGGTCAACGTGCTGACCCCCGGCCAGGTCGCCACGCCGAAACAGGAGGAACTGTTCGACGAGGCGACGAAGCGGCAGTTCGAATCCCTGATCCCGCGCGGAACGATGGGCCACCCCGAGGAGATCGCGACGGTCGCCCTGTTCCTCGCCTCGGACGACTCGAGCTATGTGAACGGGATGGAACTGACCGTCGACGGCGGCACCGCGGCGATCTGAGTGGCGGAAAGGTCAACCTTTTCGAGCAGCATCAGCATCATCGGCACCGGGAACATGGCGCGCACCATTGGCGCGCTGGCGGTATCGGGTGGCAACACCGTCGAGATCATGGGCCGCGATCAGGCCAAAGCCGCTGACCTGGCCAAGGCGCTCGGCGACAGCGCCACGACGGGGCAGTGGGGCGCCGTCCCGGCCGGGGACATCGTGATCGTGGCCCTGTTGTACGCCAGCGTCGTTCCGGTCGTCGCCCACTATGGAGACGCCCTCGCGGGCAAGGTCATCGTCGAAATCAGCAACCCATTCAATTCCGCGGGCGACGGGCTGGCCCACGGCGAGGACACCTCGATCGCGCAGGAAGTCGCCAAGGTTGCCCCGGCCGGCGCCAGCGTGGTGAAGGCGTTCAACACGATCTTCCGCCACGTCCTGGAAAAGGGCCGCCCCGTCGTCTTCATCGCCGCGACGACACACAGGCCAAAGCGAGCGTGGAGGCGTTCATCGCGAGCCTCGGGCTGCGCCCGCTGGACGTCGGCGACCTGAAGATGGCGTACTGGCTGGAAGGTGCGGGCGTGGTCACGATGGGCCTGGCCCGCCACGGCGTGGGGAACTGGGACTTCGCCCTGGGCGTCACCGAATTTCCCGGATGAGCCGCAAACGATCAGTCGCCTGAGCCACGGGCTCCGGCCGAGATCGTGATCGGTCTTGTGGCCTCGGCGACGCGCGCGGATTCACCGCGTGCAGTCAGCAGGCCGACGCCGGCGGAGACCACGAACAGGGCCGCGAATCCCCATGGCGGTAGCAGGGTTTTCCCGTCAGGGCAGGTGCTCACGACCAGCCACGTCGAGCCCGCGGCGGCGACCGCCGTGCGCCAAGCCGGCCACGCGGTCGCCGCGCCGAGCACCAGCGGCCAGGCGAAGTACCAGGGGAATGCCACCGGCGCCAGCACGACCGCCGCCAGTAGCGCCACCGCCGCCCCGCGGACCGCGACCGCGCCGCCCACCCGCGAACGCCACCAAAGCCACGCCACCAGACCGGCGAAGACGATCCAGCCGAGCACCCGGCACACCGCGATCACGTCCGGGGAATCGTGGAGCATCAGCCCGATGACCTTCCCGAGCGCGGTCGGGATCGACAGCCACGGTTCCAGGGCCGAGTTCCCGCTCAACGTCCGGAGCCAGCCGAGATCGACCCCGGCGAGTGCCGAACACAGCCCGAACGTGGCGACCACGATGGACACCGAAGAAACCAGCACCGGGAAGTAGACGCGCCCCGATACCCGTCCGACCGATCGCTGCGCCGCCCAAACCCAGACCAGGAACGGCAAAACGATGGCCGCGGGAGCCTTCACCGCGGCGGCCAGCGCGACCGAGACGAACCCGGCCACCGGGGCACCGGTCAGCACCAACGCCGTGCCGGCCGCGAGCAGTCCGATCATCAGCAAATCGTTGTGCCCGCCCGAAACCACGCACAGCACCATCAGCGGATTCGCCACTGTCAGCCACAACGCGCGTTCCGGCCGGGCGCCGAGATGGCGGCACAGCACCGGCAACGCCCAGCAGAGCAACGCCAGTCCGGCCGCGATCCCCAGCCGGGTAAGGAAAGCGCCGACCAGGATCTGTTCGCCGGTCACGGCGAGCACGGTCTTCACGAGCAGGATCTGCAGCGGCCCGTACGGCGCCGAGATGGCCAGCCAACCGCCCGAGGCGTTTTCGGTGATCGGGCCGGGGAGTTCCGCGGGAACGTGTGTGTACGGGTCGAGCCCGACGTGCGCCACCAGGCCCTGCGCGAGGTAGGTGTACAGATCTGTGCTGAACAACGGTGGCGCGCAAAGCAACGGGACGCACCACATCCAGGCCGTCCGCACGACGTCGCGTGCGCTCGTCGTGCCCGCGCGCGCCGAGTGGCCCAGCAGTACCCAAGCGGCGAGCAGCAAGGCGATGCCGAGGTACAGCAGGACGGTCGCGATCAGCCTGCCCGGCCCGGAACGCACCGCGCCGAGCAACGGTCCGGTCAGCACCGGATCGTGCAGCAGCGTGGCACCCGCGCCCAACGCACCGAGCGAGGCCAGCACGGACCCGCCCAGCCCCACGGCGGCCGCGGTCCTCCCGGCGAACATCATGCGCCGGGTCCGGTGAGCAGGTGATCACAAACAGTGAAAGTCAGTGTTTATCCAACCCTCGTCCTCGTTCGGCCACTCATGCACGGCGATGAAGTCTGCCGGAAAATTGCCGACATAAACAGGGAGTCTTGTGTGCTGAAGCTCACCGCGTCGAAGGGCTCGGCGGGTGGACGCGGTCCTCCCGGGTGGAGAACGGACTCCACCCGGGATACGGCGCTGCTCTCAGGACCACTCGGCCTGAGCGTCCTAAATTCATCAGCAGAGACAACGAACGAGAGATCGAAATTCTGTTCGAAAGGCTGCGCTGATGAGTTACCTGCGAGGATTCGCCCCGTGGATCGCCTTCTCCGCCACGTCCGCGTTCGGCTGGCAGTGGGCGGCGCTGATCGCGCTGGTCGCCAGCGGGATCTCGCTGACGGTGGACCGTCGCGCCGGGACGCGGATCGACGGGCAGATCCTGACCATCGGCATGACCCTCTACTTCGCCGCTCTCGCCGCACTGGCCTTCGCAGTGCCGGACTCGCCCGTGCAGGCCTACGACAGCCCGATCTCCACGGCCTGGCTCGGGCTGATCGCGTTGACCAGTCTCGCGGTCGGACGGCCCTTCACCCTCGGCGTCGCCCGCCGCCGCGTCCCGGCGGAAGTCGCGGACTCGCCGCGGTTCCGCACCACGAACATGGTCATCACCGCGTTCTGGACGGCCGGCTTCGTGTTCATGGCCGCGGCCGGGTTCACCTGCGTCGCGCTGGATGCCGCACCGGCGCTGCGGATCGCCTCCCAGGTCGTCGGGATCGGCCTGCCGATGCTCTGCACCCACCTGTACGCCGCGCGGCTCCGGGCCCGCCGCCCCCAGCCCGCCGTCGCGATGGCGTGACGTGCCTTCAGGCGTATCGGGATCGAACGAGATCGGCGAGCGCTCCGAGGTCGGCGGCCTGGATCGTCGCCTCCGGTGCGCCGGGGAGTTGGATCTGGCCAGGGCGCGCGACGAATCCCGTGTGGAGGCCGACGGCTTGGGCGCCCGCGATGTCCCAGCCGTGCGCGGCGATCATGATCGCCTCGTCGGCGGGAATGCCGTAGGCGTCGAGAACCTGGCGGTAGGGCGCGGCGGAGGGTTTGAGCGATCCGGCCTGCTCCGCGGAGAAAACGCGGTCGAACATCCCGTCGAGCTGCCCGTTGGCGAGCTGCGCTTCGACGGTCGCGAGCGGCGAGTTTCCCAGTGCCACCAAGGTGAATCCGTCCGACCGCAGCCTCGCCAGCGCATCGGGGACCTCGGGGTGCGGAGGCAGCGAACGAAGTCCGGCGCCGATCCGCTTCCGCTGTTCGTCATCGATCTCGCGCCCGTACGAAGTCGCGACCGCACCGGCCGCGGCGCCCGCGATCTCCGCGAAGTCGCGGTAGCCGCCGGCCGCGGTGACTGTCAGGGCGGTGTGGATGACCAGCGAGAACCACTCCTGGCGCGCGGTGGCCGAACCGGTGATGTCCGTGAAGACCTCGTCCAGCGCGGTCAGATCCAGCAGGGTTTCGTTGATGTCGAACACGCAGAGCACCGCGTCGCCTCCCAGGTACTGGTTCCTTCGTACCCAAGGTACGAGCTCCGCCCGGCCGGGTCAGGAGTCAGGGCACCGCGAGGCCCGAGGAGCGCAACTTCTCCTCGATCCGCAGTCGTTCCACCTCACGTTCGACACCTTCCGGCACCTCGTCCAGCCAGTGTGGCTCGCCGATGGCTTGGCACGCCTGGATCAACAACGCGTCGTACGCCTGGCGGGTGGCGCGGCGGCGGACGACAGGGGCATCGGGAGCGAGCGTCGCCAGCGCCCGATGCACACGACGCAGATCGGCCGCGAGCTGCTCGATCGGCGGGGCGCTGGTGAGCGGCGGGCGACGACGGCGTCTGAGCGCGGCGTCCGCCAGTGCCGGGATCTTGAGCATCAGCCAGAAGAACACCGGTGGCACCGCCGAGATCGCCAGATAGACGATCACGTTCCCGATCGGAACGGACTCCGCCACGTCTCCAGCCAAACACCGCCGCCGCGTCGAGGCCAGTCTTTACCGGTTCCGGCCCAAAGGGGCGATTTCCCCGTAACGCCGGATGCGGGAACTCGGAATAACGCGGCGGCCTCGAACGTCAGCTACAGTGGTAGTTGAAGTTTCAAGCAATGGAGGCTGCGATGGGTGCGACACCCGTGCTGTACCTGAGCCACGGCGCGCCGCCGCTCGCCGATGACCCGACGTGGACCCGGCAGCTCGCCGACTGGTCCGCCGGACTGGCCAAACCCAAGGCGATCCTGGTGGTGTCGGCGCACTGGGAAGAGGCGCCGCTGACCATCGGCGCCACCACGACGGTGCCGCTCGTCTACGACTTCTGGGGTTTCCCCGAGCACTACTATCAGGTGACGTACCCGGCCCCCGGCGCGCCCGAGCTGGCCGCACGAGTCCGGAAACTGTTGCACAGCAACGAAACGCCGGTACACGACGCGCCGGAGCGCGGTCTGGACCACGGCGCCTACGTGCCGCTGGTGGAGATGTACCCGGACGCCGACGTGCCGGTGCTGCAGATTTCCATGCCCTCACTGGATCCGCGTGCGCTGTTCGACGTGGGCCGGAAACTCGCGCCACTGCGGGACGAAGGCGTGCTGATCATCGGCAGCGGGTTCTTCACACACAACCTCGCGGCAATGCGTTCCGTCACCGGGACGGATGGCACGCCGCCGGCGTGGTCCGCGGAATTCGACGAGTGGGGTGGGGAAATGCTGCGCTCCGGTGACCTCGACTCGCTGCTGGACTTCCAGCGCAAGGCCCCGGCCGCGACGCTCGCGCACCCGCGGATCGAGCACTTCGCCCCGTTGTTCGTCTCGCTCGGCGCCGGGATCGACAGTGCCGCACCGGAAACGGTGATCGACGGCTACTGGTACGGCCTCGCGAAACGTTCGGTGCAGCTGGGCTGAAAAGCGGGCCCGGGGGCGTCGTTGCCCCCGGACCCGCTCCGGCTGAGGAGATCAGCCCTGGATGTGGATGCCCTTGCCGCTCACCATGTCGGTGATGTGGGTGATCAGCGTGGTCGGGTTCGAGTCGATGCTCGACACGCCAGGCAGATCAGCCTGCGGCAGCAGACCCTGCACGCTCGCCGGGGCGGCGGGCAGCTCGGTCGGCAGGACGCCCGACAGCGACGGCAGCGCGCTCGCGGCCGGGGTCTGCACCGGGAGCGTGTTGACCTGGGGCAGGTCCGCACGCTGCTGCGTGGGCAGCGGCAGCGACTTCAGCGACGGGAACGTCGGCAGCTTGTGCGCCTGCAGCTCGGACAGGGTGACCGGGAGGTCGAACTGCGGCTGGTGGTCCGCAACCGTCGCCTCGGTGTCGTTCACCGTGTCCGAGGTGACCGTGGCGAGCAGGCCCGCCGGGATGTCGTACACCTGAACGAGCGCGCCGACCGGGATCTGCTTGGCCACACCGGACAGCGAGTTCGTCGAGCCGGCCGTGGTGTCCGTGCCCGCGTCGGTCGCCGTGGTGGTGTTGTCCGCGACCGCGTGCGCGACGCCGCCGAGCGAAGCGGCAACGCCGAACACCTGCGCCACGGCCTCGACCGGGGCGTCGAAGATGTCACCGGCGAGCGCGCCACCGACACCGGAGGTGGTGATGTCGCCGCCGGAGGTCACCGCGGTGTCGTTGAGGCTTTCGCCGTCCGCGACGCCACCCAGGCTGGCCGCGTCACCGAAGACCTGGGCGACCGGGAGCAGCTGGGCGCTGACCACGTCACCGGCGATCGAGCCGCCGTCGCCGTTGGTCTCCGCGTCGCCGCCAGCGGTGGAGGCCACGTCGTTGGTCGACTCGCCGCTGGCGAGCCCGCCCAGCACCGCGCCGAGACCGTCCACAGTGGCCGCACCGGCCGTCGGGGCCTGCACGATGTTGCCCGCGACCGAGCCGCCCTCACCGTTGGCGGTGGCGTTGCCGCCCGCCGTCGAGTCGGTCAGGTTCTGGCTCGCGCCACGCCCGATGCCGCCGAGCGCACCGCCGATGCCGTGCACCTGGGTGGGCAGCGAAACCGGGACGTCGCCGAGGTTCCCGGCCAGGAAACCCTTCTTGCCGTTGGCGTTCAGGTCGTCGCCCGCGGTCGAGGTGGTGTCGGTGCACGCCTCGCCGATGGCCTGGCCCGCCGCCGCGGCACCGATGCCGAAGACCTGCGCGGGCACCGAAACCGGGGCCGCGATCAGGTTCGCGCTGCCGGCGCCGTTGTCGTCCTGGGTGTTGCCGCCGCCGCCCGCGGTAACGTCCTTGGTCTCGGACGCCGTGCCACCGCTCTGCCCGGCCGCGGCACCGGCCACGCCGAGCACCTCGGCGGGCACGGCCACCGGCACCTGGGCGACGTTGCCGGAACCGGCGGAGTCGTTGCCCTGGCTGCCGTTGTAGCCACCGGCGGTCACGTTCTTGTCCTCGGTGGCCGAGCCCGAGGCGAGGCCAGCCGCCGAAGCCGCCGAACCGAAGACCTCGGCCGTGCCGGCAGGCTGCGCGCTGGCGCTGTTGCCGGAGACCACGCCACCGTTGCCGTTGGTGTAGGTGCCACCCTGGCCGGCGGTCGCGTCGACCGTGTTCTCGCAGCCGCCCGCGGCGGAGCTGCCGATCGCGGCCGCGCCGTCGCAGAACACCTCGGCCGGGATCGCGACGGGAGCGTCGGCGATGTTGCCCGAGAGTGCCGCGTCGCGTCCGGCGGTGCTGGTGAAGCCGCCGGAGGTCGCGTTGCTGCCGATGATCGTCGAGGCGCGGTCGAAGCCGCTGCCCGCGACGGACTTGCCGACGAACGACGCCGCGTTGCCGACCACCGTCGCCGGGACCGCAGGCTGCGGCTGCGCGACGTTGCCGCCGAGGAACGCGTCGTCGCCGTGGGTCTCGATGTAGGTCGGGGTCTCGCGGATCGAGCCGGGACGGGTGCCGCCCGCGGTCGCGTCGGCGGTCGAGCCACCGGCGGAGTCGGCGTCGCCGCCCCAGGTGACCGCGTTGTTGGAGACCTTGGCGGGCAGGGCGACCGGCACACCGGCCACGTTCCCGCTGCCGGCGCCCTGCGAGCCGTCCGTGAGGATCGAGCCGCCGGAGGTGGCGTCGCTGCTGCCGTTGAAGTCGGTCTCGGCGTGGCCCAGGAACCAGCCGATCGCGTTGCCGGAGACCTGCAGCGGCGTGGCGCCCTGCGGGGCGACGACGTTGCCCGCGAGCGCGCCGTTGTTGCCGTCGGTGGTGGTCTCGCCGGTGGTGGCCGCGGACTGCGTGGCGCTGCCCGAGGTCTTGCCGCTGCCGCCGACCGCGCCGGCGTTGCCGGAGATCTGGATCGGCAGGGCCCAGTCGAGGTTCACCGCGTTGCCGGCGAGGCCGCCACTGGCGCCCGAGGTGTCGACGTCGGTGTTGTGCTCGTAGGTCTGCGTGTCGTCCGAGTCGACAGCGGCGTCACCCAGCACACCGATCGCGTTGCCGGTGATCTGGATCGGCACCGCGACGTTGCCGACGACCTTGTTGCCCATGAACGGGTCACCGGTCGACTCGATGCTGGGCGCGGCGGCCTTCGGCTGGTCGGTGCGCTTCCCGGCGGCGGCTTGGGCCTTCGAGACCGCGCCGCTGACCGCCTGGGAGGCGGGGGCGGCAGCCTTCGAAACCGCGCCGTTCGCCGCCTTCGTCACCGGGGCGGCAGCCTTGGCGGCGCCCGAGTTGCTGACCGGGGCCAGCGCCTTGTTCACCACGTCCGTAACCGGCTTGGTGCTGATCTCCTTGTGCACCTCGGGCAGGTTGACCTGCTTGCCGAGGGTGCCCAGCGCGTTCTTGGAGATGTCGATCGGGACGCTTGCGTGGAGATCAACGGGGCCGGCCGGAGTGTCAGGGTTGACGTTCTCGTCGGCAGATGCGATGCCGGTGCCCAGCATCAGCAGGCCACCCGTGACCAGCGCGGTCTGAATACCGCGCTTTGCCCAGGTCTGCATTGAGAATTTCTCCTTTTCCTTGGGTTCCCTTGCGGGGCTCATGGGTTTTTCGGGTGGTTGGACACCCAGGGGTCGCGGACGAAAAGCCGCGGGGAATGAGCGGGATGCAGGGAACACGCGACCGCGCGGGAAAAGGCACGGTGGACAGGGCGCGTTCGGCTGCCCCGCACGTGCGATCAGTCAGGCGTGACGCCGGGCTGCGTGCCCGGCTCGACCGGCGTGTGCCGGATGCCGAAACGCAGGGCGCGCAGCCGCTGCGTGTCGACGACGGTCAACGAGTGGGCGGGGACGCCCAGCAACGAACCGTCGAGATGTCCACCCGTGGTGGAACCGTTGGGAACGAACGGAATCCCGGACGGGGCCAGCGGGCCCGGCTGCGGCGCCAGCGGGAAGTGCCCCCGCTGGACGTGCTGATCCTTGCCCTGCTGCGAAAAATGCAGACCGGCGTGCTGAATTCCGTTGTGTGCCGAGGAGATCACCGTGGTGATCGGGCCCATCGGCGCGGCCGGGACAGGCGCGGCTTTCGGCGCCGTCACGGCCGGGGCGTGCGACTCGCCGCCGTGTTTCTCGGCGAGCTGCTGCGGAAGGTCGATCAGCTCCTTGGCACCACTGGGGTGCAACAGGTCGAGCACCGCTTTCGGCGGTGTCAGTGCCTGGCCGATGACCTTCGGTGCGTCCTGCGGTTTGCGCGTGATGTGCTCGGCGGAACCGAGCAGCCGCTGCGCCGGGTGCAAGACCGCGGTGCGGGTGAACTCGTGCACCGAGTCGGCGACGTGCTGGTCACGCTCGACGCCGTCCCGGAACTGGCCGGTGCCGAACTTGACCGCGGTTCCGGCCGCGTCACCCGCGAGGTTCGAGGCGCCCGCGACCACGTCGTCGGACGCGCCGATCGCGGCGTCGGTGAACGGGGTGAACTGGTCGCCATCCACCTGGCCGCCCGGAACCTCTTGCGTGGCGGTGGAATCCGCCTGCGGAGTGGTGACGACCTCGGCCGAGGCGCTCGCGGTGCCGATGGCCCACGCGGCGGCAGTGCCGGCGACGGCACCACCGACGACGAGCAGCGCACGCGAAAACCAGCGAGAGGCACGTGCCGTGCCCCGTCGATTGGCCGCGTTGTACTGCTTCACCGTTCTCCTGTGCCGAGGTTTTTCGCGTCGTCCACCGTTTCTGAAATAACTTTCACAGTGAGGTGGACCGGCTTGTTCTTGACGAGGTAATCAAACCGAGAGCCCGCCGCGCATCCTCAGGGGCACTTGATGCCACGATCGTGTGAAGAACACACAGTGTGGTCGGATGTCACGACCGGTCATCGCCGCTGGGCCGGCGCCCGAACGCGAAGTAAACGGCCCGCCGAGGTGTTTTTCCTTACGGCGGGCCGTTTCTTCACATCGGGAAAATCAGCCGAGCGAGCCGGCCGCACCCTGGATGATCGACGGGATGGCACCGGCCCAGGCCGAGCTGACCAGACCGGCCGCACCCGCACCGGCGAGCGCGCCGGACTGGTTCCACGCGTTCACGTAGTCCGCACCGGTCGGGTGCGACGGCACGACCACCGGGGCCGAGATCTCGTCGGCCGAGGCGATGCCGCCGGACATGCCGAGGATTCCGGCCGCGATCGCGACAGCGGCGCCGGTACGCACGAGGGTCTTGCGCATGATGGTTCTCCTTCGAAGAAAAGTGTTGGGTGGAAAGGAAAAGGTGATCAGCCGAGGGAGCCGGCCGCACCCTGGATGATCGACGGGATGGCGCCGGCCCAGGCCGAGCTGACCAGACCGGCCGCACCGGCGCCCAGCAGCGCGCCGGACTGGTTCCACGCGTTCACGTAGTCGGCACCGGTCGGGTGCGACGGCACGACCACCGGGGCCGAGATCTCGTCAGCGGAGGCGATGCCGCCGCCGAGGCCGAGGACGCCGGCGGAAAGGGCGAGAACGGCGACGGTGCGGGTCAGGGTCTTGCGCATGAGAGGTTCTCCTTGGGTATTCGAACGTACGAGCCGATGGATGGAGGTGTTCAGCCGGCAGCGCCGAGCGCGCCCTGGACGATCGACGGGATCGCGCCCGCCCAGGCCGAGCTGACGAGTCCCGCCGCGCCCGCACCGAAACAGGTGCCGGACTGGTTCCAGGCGTTGACGTAGTCCGCCCCGGTCGGGTTTTCCGGCACCTGCGCCGGGCAGGTGACCGATCCCGTGCTCGGTGCCGGTTCCGCCGGTGCGGGGGTTTCCGGTGCCGGCGCGGGCTTCGCCGGTGCCGGCGCGGGCCGCGGGTGCGAGCCCGGTCCGGGCAGGCAGCCGCACGGCGAGTCGAAGTGGGCCGTACTGGCCATCGGGGTGGACTGCGGGTTCTCCGCTGCCATCGCGGTGGAGCCGAACGCCCCGAACGCGAGGACACCGGCCGCGGCCGCGACGGAGGCGGCGACGACCTTTCTGAAGTTCACCAGTAGTGCTCCTTGAATTCACCGGCGGCGAAATCGCGGGTATTGCGATCGCGCCGCCTGCCGGGTTCCCGAGGAAACGCTTTCACGTCGCCTCGCGATCAAGGTAGACAGCTAATCCGAAAATTATCCACCCCGCTTACCCCATCGTGTGCCACCTGATCGGACGACCTGCACAAAGAGTGAATGTCACCGAATTCAGCGACATTTTCCGGGCAGCACGAAAGTGCGCATCCGAACTGGATGCGCATTATTGCCGAAAAGAAGGTCCGTCGTTTTTGCCACGTGCGGGTGAGAAAAGATTCGCAGACCGCAGGTGATCTTGCGCGGCGGACACGCCGAGGCCGCCTGATCGTGTGACGTGCCGGGGACACCGGGAAGCCACCTCGTCCGTTTCGCCCTGGTCGCTAGGGTGGGGCACGTGACCAACGGCCCCCGCCCCAGCGCACCCGCCGGAGATTCGAGCAGTTCAGCGGCGGTGCCGCGCGGGCTGCGGGTCGCGGCCGCCTACGCCTGGCGGTTCCTGCTGGTGATCGCCGCGCTGTACGTGATCATCTGGCTGATCGGCAAGCTGTCCGTGGTCGTGATCCCGGTGTCGATCGCGCTGCTTGTCTCCGCGTTGCTCGCGCCCGCCGTCGGGCGGCTCGTCGATGTGAAGGTACCGCGCGGGCTGGCCACCGCGATCGTGTTGATCGGCGGGCTGGCCGTGCTCGGCGGGCTGCTCACGTTCGTGATCATCCAGTTCACCGACGGGCTGCCGCAGCTGCAGGCGCAGCTCTACAACAGCCTCAACCAGGTGCGCGACTGGCTGATCAACGACCTGCACCTGCGCCAGGAACAGCTGCAGCAGTTCATCGACAACGCGATCACCTACCTGCAGACCCACCAGGCCGCGATCACCACGAACGCGCTGACGACGGCAGGCACGATCGGCGAAGTCCTGACCGGGATGCTGCTGACCCTGTTCACCACGATCTTCTTCCTTTCCGGTGGCGAAGGGATCTGGGGTTTCCTGATGCGCGGGGCGCCACAGGCGATCCGCGCCAGGGTGGACGTGGCGGGCCGGCGCGGGTTCGCGTCGCTGGTCGCCTACGTGCGCGCCACCGCGGCGGTCGCGGTGGTGGACGCGGTCGGGATCGGCGTCGGGCTGTGGATCCTGCAGGTGCCGCTGGTGGTTCCGCTGGCGACGCTGGTGTTCCTCGGCGCGTTCATCCCGATCCTCGGCGCGTTCGTCACCGGGGCGGTCGCCGTGCTGATCGCCTTGGTCACCAAGGGTTTCGTCACCGCGCTGATCTCGCTCGGCGTGGTGATACTGGTGATGCAGCTGGAAAGTCACATCCTGCAGCCGCTGCTGCTCGGCCGGGCGGTGAAGCTGCATCCGCTGGCGGTGGTGCTGTCCATCGCCGCCGGGCTGGTCGTCGCGGGGATCGCGGGCGCGCTGCTCGCGGTGCCGCTGCTGGCCGTGCTGAACGCCGGGATCAAATCGCTGCTGCACGAACGGGATCCCCATCCCGAGGACATCGACGTGTTGCACGACCAGACCGCCGGTGAGCCCGACGAGGAGCCGCGGGAGGAGGACACCGAAGTCCGATGAGTCGTCACTTCGGGCCCACCGCCGTCGAACCGGCCGCACCCCTGTGGTGGGGCGGGATCGGGCTGCGCATCCTGACGCTGCTGTTCGCGCTCGGCGCCGTCATCGTGCACGACACCGACTATCAAAGACCCGGGCTGGCGTGGACCGTGCTGGGCGCGATGGCCGTGTGGACGCTGCTGACCAGCCTCGTCTATTCGCGGGAAGCGCTGCGGTGGCGGTGGGGCTGGTTCGTGGTGCTGGATCTGGTGGTCACGTGCGGGCTGATGCTGACGTCGCCGTGGATCCTCAACCCCGAACAGCTCGGCGGGGTCGACCCGCTGATCACCACGGTGTGGGTCGCCGGCGTGCCGATCGCGACGGGGACCCGGTACGGCCCGGTCGGCGGCGTGTCCGCCGGGGTGGTCCTCGGCGTCGGCACCGCGGTGGCGCGGCACGCGTTCACCCTCGACGTCGCCCGCGACGGAGTGCTGCTGATCGCCACCGGGCTGCTGATCGGGCTGAGCGCCACCACGGCGCGGAAGTCGGCAGCGCTGTTGCGCCAGGCCTGGCGCACGGAGGTCGCGAACGCCGAGCGGGAACGGCTCGCGCGCTCGATCCACGACAGCGTGCTGCAGGTGCTGGCCAGGGTGCGGCGGCGCGGAGCGGAGCTCGGCGGGGAGGCCGCGGAGCTGGCGGAACTGGCCGGTGAACAGGAAATCGCGTTGCGCGCGCTGGTCACCACCGAACCGACGGGACCGAGCACCGGCCGGACGGACCTGCGTGCCGCGCTGCAGCTGCTGGCCTCGTCGAAGGTGCAGGTGGCGGCGCCCGCCGGCGAGGTCAGGCTGCCGGCGCACCGGACGTCGGAACTGGTCGCCGTGGTCAAGGAGGCACTGTCCAATGTGGACAAGCACGCCGGCCCGTCGGCGAAGGCCTGGGTGCTGCTGGAGGATCTGGGCACCGAAGTGGTGATCACGGTGCGGGACGACGGGCCGGGCATCCCCGAAGGCAGGCTCACCGATGCCGAGCAACAGGGCCACCTCGGCATCGCCCGGTCCATGCGAGGCCGCGTGCTTGAACTGGGTGGGACCATCACCCTGGACACCTCGCCGCGGCGGGGAACGGAATGGGAGGTCCGGGTGCCGACGAAATGATCTCGGTGATGGTCGTCGACGACCACCCCATCTGGCGGGACGGGGTGGCGCGGGACCTGGCGGAGAACGGGTTCGACGTCCGCGCGACGGCGCCGGACGGGGACGCGGCCGTCCGGATAGCCGCGACGGTCCGGCCGGATGTCGTGCTCATGGACTTGAACCTGGGCAGCACTTCGGGCGTGCAGGCCACGCGGGAGATCACCACGGCGCTGCCGGACACGCGCGTGCTGGTGTTGTCCGCGAGCGGCGAGCACAGCGACGTGCTGGAGGCGGTGAAGGCCGGCGCCTCGGGGTACCTCGTCAAATCGGCCTCGGCGCGTGAGCTCGTGGACGCCGTGCACCGGACAGCGCAGGGCGACCCGGTGTTCACCGCTGGGCTGGCCGGGCTCGTACTGGGCGAGTACCGGCGGATGGCCGAAGCGCCGGCGGGCGGGGCGCCCCCGCCGCAGCTGACAGAGCGCGAGACGGACGTGCTGCGGCTGGTCGCCAAGGGGCTGACGTCGCGGCAGATCGCCGAGCGCCTGGTGCTTTCGCACCGCACGGTCGAAAACCACGTCCAGTCGACGCTGCGCAAGCTCCAGCTGCACAACCGGGTCGAGCTGGCCCGGTACGCGATCGAGCATGGGTTGGACAGGGACTAGGGGTTTTTCCCCGATCCGCCGGGGGTTTTCCCGACTTACGCTGTTCGCATGGGTGAAGAGACCGAGACGACAGCGGTGAGCCCGCGCGACCTCCGGGTGTCCGACGAGGAGCGCGAGCACGTGGTCGCGGTGCTGCAGAAGGCCATCGGCCGGGGGATGATCGATCTCGACGAGTTCACCGACCGCACCGACATCGCGCTGGCCGCCCGCACCCGCGGCGAGCTGAACGCGGTGCTCGTGGACATCCCCGGGCTGATCAACCACGAGCAGGCACCCGCGCCGCCCGCGTACGTCAGCTCCGACCAGCGGCTCGAGCTGTCCGCCAAGTACTCGTCGCTCAACCGGAGCGGCCGCTGGATCGTGCCGCCGGAACTGGTGGTGCGCAACAAGTACGGCTCGACGAAGCTCGATTTCACCCAGGCGCAGGTGTCCTCGCCGACCGTGCGGGTCGAGCTGGACGCCAAATGGGGTTCGGTCGAGGTGACCATCCCGGAGAACGCGTCGGTGGACCTGAACGCGATCTCCGAGCTGAAGTACGCCTCGCTGGAGGACAAGACCGGCTCGGACGGCAGGCCGGGCACGCCGAGGTTCATCTTCTCCGGGCGGCTGCACGGTGGCTCGCTGACCATCCGCAACCCGCGCCGGGGCCTGTTCTCCTAGTTCGCGGCGGCGCGCCGGGCTTCGGCCGGGTCGGCGGTCTCGAGCACGGCGGACGCGGCCGCGCGGCACTGTTCGTAAGTCACTGCCGCCAGTGCGGCGCCGACAGCCTTGATCGCGGCGGCGTTCATCGACAAGCTCGTGAGCCCGAGGCCGGTGAGCACGCGCGCCAGCGCCGGGTCGGCAGCCGCTTCCCCACATACGCCGGCGGGTTTGCCGGTGATTTCGGCGGCGACTCCGATCAGCTTCAGCAGGCGCAGGAGCCCGGGCTGCCACGGGTCGTTGAGCTTGGCGACCGCGCCCAGCTGTCTGTCCGCGGCGAACGTGTACTGCGCGAGATCGTTGGTGCCGACCGAAACGAAGTCCACCGCGTCGAGGATTTCCTTGGCGGACAAGGCGGCCGCGGGGATCTCGATCATCACCCCGGCCCGCTCGATGCCCGCGGCGCGGACGCGTCCCGCGAACCACGCGGCTTCGGCGGCTGTCGCCACCATCGGCGCCATCACCGACACCTCGGCACCGGAATCGGCCGCCGCGCCCGCGATCGCTTCCAGTTGCCTGTCCAGCACTTCCGGCCTGTCGAAGGCGACTCGCAGGCCGCGCACGCCGAGCGCCGGATTCGGTTCGTGCTCGGGCGAAAGGAAGGGCAGCGGTTTGTCGGCGCCCGCGTCGAGCGTGCGCACGATGACCGGTTTGCCCGCGAACGGCGCGAGCACGGCCGCGTACGCCGCACGCTGTTCGTCCACCGTCGGCTCTTCCGCCGCGTCGAGGTAGCAGAACTCCGTGCGGAACAGGCCGACGCCTTCGGCCCCCGCGGCGGCGGCCGCCTGCGCGTCGGCGGGCGAGCCGACGTTGCCGAGCACCTTGACCCGGTGCCCGTCCGAGGTGGTGCCGACGCCGTCCCAGTTCACCGGTCCGGACGCGGTGGCGGTGACCACTGGCGCGTCGGCGGCGACGGTCTGGACCACTCCGGTGTCCCCGTCCACGAGCAGTGCTTCGGCGTCCAGTGCCAGCAGGCCGCGCACCGCCACGACGGCCGGAATTCCCAGTGCCCGCGCGAGGATCGCGGTGTGGCTGGTCGGGCCGCCCTCCTCCGTGACGAGCGCCAGCACGCGCTTCGGGTCGAGCCCGGCGGTGTCGGCCGGGGCAAGATCACGGGCGATGAGCACGCTCGGCTTCGCCAGCTCGGGCACGCCCGGCGGCGCGACGCCGAGCAGCTCAGCCACGACGCGATCACGGATGTCTTCCACGTCGCGCACGCGCTCTGCCAGGTAACCACCCGCCGCGGCAAGGGTTTTCGCGAAACCGTTGGCGGACTCCCACACCGCGCGCGGGGCGTTCAGCCCCTCGGCCGTGACCAGGCGCTCGGCTTCCGCAACGAGTGCGGGGTCCGCGGCCATCGCCGCGGTGGTCAGCAGGATCGTGGACGCCTCACCGGTCGCGGCTTCGGAAAGCGCTTCCAGCCGTGCTGCGACGGCCTGCGTCGCCGGGCCGATCCGCGCGGCTTCCGCCTGCGAGTCCTCCGGTTTCGGCGTGCCGTCCGGCTCGCCGAGCGGTTCGGCGACCCTGACGACGGGGCCGCTGGCGCGACCCGGACTCACGGCGACACCGGTAAGTTCCGACATGGTCTAGACCATACCTCTCCGCTATCCCGACCAACAGCCCGTCGAGTCCCGTTCGACGAGCGCCTGGAAATAGGCTTGCACGTCTCGCGGCGGAAGGCAGATCCCGCGCTCGCGCAACCGGGCGACCACCGGCAGCACCTCCTGCTCCCACCAGGACTCCGCGAGCGCGCACCGGTCGGCGAGCCCGTTGCGGAAACCCCAGGCCTCGGCCGCGTCGGCGAGGCGCGCCCAGTCCGCGGGCTCGTCCAGCCACAGCCCCAGCCGGACGTCGTCGGGCAACGGCACCCGTTCCAGGAACATCCGTTCCGCCGTCTTCACCGGCAGGTCGGCCAGGGTGAGGCAATGACTCGCGCACGCCGTCGTGCAGATCCGGTACACCCGTGCGGGAATCGTCGCCTGTTCACGGGCGCGGGCGATCGAGACCCGGTGGTGCCCGTCCTGGACGAAGTACAGGTCACCGATCCGCACGAGGGAAACCGGCGGCAGTTCGGCACAGCTCGCGGCGAGCCGCTCCCACCGTTCGCGCAGCGCCGGATTGCGCGGCCGGAAGTCGCGGTCGAAGTCACCGGCCCTGGCCACCGTGCCCACGATCGCGCACACCGGCACGTCCTGGCGGCCCTCGTCGCTTTCGCTTTCCTTGCCCAGCGCGGCGATCGCCTGGTCGAGCGGCATGATCTCCAGCTCGCCGGGACGCCGCCCGGTCAGCGTCGACCTGAGCCTGTCGACGTACGCGCGCCGCCACAGAGTGCCGAAGGTCACCGTGCCCATACCGGGGTAACGCGGATCACCCCTCGGTCAATTCCGCCGCCGACGGGTACGAAGGCTGCGCGCCGTGCCTGGTCACGGAGATCGCCGCGACCCGGACCGCCTTGCGCGCGGCCGCTTCGAGGTCGGCTCCCTCGGCGAGTGCCGCCGCGAGCGCACCCGTGAAGGCGTCACCGGCGCCGGTCGTGTCCACCGCTTCGACCTTGGGCGACGGGATCTTCGCCGTGCCTTCGGCCGTGATCACCAGCGCGCCCTCGGCGCCGAGCGTGACCACGGCAGCCGACGGGCCGAGGTCCAGCAGCTTCACCGGATCCGCCCCGTCGCCGAGCAGCCACGCCGCTTCGTGCTCATTGACCAGGAGAACGTCCAGCGCGCCAAGGGTTTTCGAACTCACCTCGGCGGCGGGGGACAGGTTCAGCATGGTCCGCACGCCTGCCGCGGCGGCGGCCGCGATGGCGCTTTCCACCGTGGACAGTGGGATCTCGAGCGACGCCACCAGGACCCGCGCGCCCTCGAAGGCCAGGTCGTCCGCAGTGACTTCCTCGTTGGCGCCGGGGGACACCAGAATCGAGTTTTCGCCGTCCGGGGTCACGGTGATGTAAGCGATTCCCGTCGGACGCTCGACCCTGCGCACGAGCGCGGTGTGCACGCCCGCTCCACCAAGGGATTCCAGCAGGATTTCGCCATAGGAGTCCGAGCCGACCGCACCGGCCAGCGCCACGTCGGCACCGAGCCGCGCCGCGGCGACAGCGGTGTTCGCGCCCTTGCCACCGGCGGAAACCGTCGTGTCGCCGCCGAGGACGGTCTCGCCGGCGCCCGGCCTGCGCTCGGCGGGAACGACCAGATCGACGTTGGCCGATCCGACAACGAGGACTCGGTGTGTCATACGGGCGCGCTTCCTCTGCAAATGTGAAGAACTTTGTAACTTTCTGCCGGGTGGATGCGACACTAGGGTAAGCGTCCGGTGACGCTCACCCGAACGGGTCAATTCTCCGCTCGGCGCGTCCCGCAGGCGACAGACCGGACTCTCCCAAGCTGTCCGACCCCGGCCCCGCCGAGGACGGGCATCGGGTCGCCGGTACCGATCGCGTAGCCCCCCGAGCGATCGGTACCGGTGGCGCCCGACTCCCGCGGAAAGCGCTTTCCGGCACGGTGTTCAAGCCTTTGACCAGGTCGCATCCGGGGTAACACGCACGTTCCGCTCATGGGCCGGAACCGGAACTTCTAGAATGCCGGAATGGACAAGCCGACGCGCCGAGGCCGCGTACGGGTGGCGACCGACCAGGACATCCGGCGGACCGCCCGCACGTTGCTCGTCGAGCGCGGGCCGGAAGCGGTCACCCTGCGGGCGATCGCACGGGAACTGGGGATCACCGCACCCGCCCTGTACCGCTACTACGGCTCCAGGGACGACCTGATCAGCCACCTGCGCCACGACGTGGTCACCGATCTCGGCGCGGAGCTGGCCGACGAGGTGTCCACGATCGGCGCGGACGGGCCGGCGCAGCTGTTCGCGATCTGCCGCGGTTTCCGCCGCTGGGCGCTGACCCACACCAAGGAGTTCACCCTGGTGTTCGCGTCGCCGACCGGCGAGGTCGGGTCGGCCGCGGGCAGTGTCGCCACGCTCAGCCGCGCGAACGAGCCGTTCGGCCGGATCTTCCTGATGGCGGCCGGGCACATCCTCGCCACACAGGAACTGACCATCCCGCCCGCCGAGTCCGTGCCCGCGGAGCTTCGGGACGATCTGACGGCGTTCCAGGACGAGCTGCTCTCCGTGCTGGGCGAGAGCGGAGTCGAGGTGCCGCCGACGAGGATCGACCTCGGCACCACCTACGTGATGATCCAGTTCTGGGCGCGGATCTACGGCCACATCACGCTGGAAGTGTTCGGCAACTACCCGATCCCACTGTCCAAACCGGACGCGGTGTTCGACGCCCTGCTGGCCGATCTGGCGAACCAGATCGGCCTCACCGGCTAGAGCACCACGTTGACGAGCTTGCCCGGCACCACGATCACCTTGCGGGGCTCGCCGCCGTTCAGCAGAGCCGCGATCTTCTCGTCCGCCAGCGCCGCCGACTGAACCGCGTCCTTGTCCGCGTCCGCGGCGACCGTGATCCGCGAGCGGACCTTGCCGTTGACCTGGATCGGATACTCGACCGAATCCTCGACCAGGTACTTCTCGTCCGCCACCGGGAACGGGCCGTGCACCAGGGTGTCCTGGTGGCCCAGCCGGTGCCACAGCTCCTCGGCCACGTGCGGGCACAGCGGCGCCAGCATCAGCACCAGCGGCTCGACCAGCTCGCGCGGCGTGCTCGCGGCCGAGCCGTACACCTTGGTCAGGTGGTTGTTCAGCTCGATCAGCTTCGCGCCCGCGGTGTTGAACCGCATTTCCGCGTAGTCCTCGCGGACGCCCGCGATGGCCTTGTGCAGCTGCTTCCGGTCCTCGGCCGTCGGCTCGTCCGCGGCGACGCGCAGCTCACCGGTGGCCTCGTCGATCACCAGCCGCCACACGCGCTGCAGGAACCTGTGCGCACCCACGACGTCCTTCGTCGCCCACGGACGGGAATCGGCCAGCGGGCCCATCGCCATCTCGTAGAAGCGGAAGGTGTCGGCCCCGTAGTCCGCCGCCATCTGGTCCGGCGTGACCACGTTCTTCAGGCTCTTGCCCATCTTCCCGTATTCCTGCTTGACCTCTTCGCCGTTGAAGAAGAACTTTCCGTCCTCTTCCACGACTTCGTCGGCGGGAACGTAGAAACCGCGGGAATCGGTGTACGCGAAGGCCTGGATGTAGCCCTGGTTGAACAGCCGCCGGTACGGCTCCTCCGAGGACACGTGGCCGAGGTCGAACAGCACCTTCTGCCAGAAGCGCGAGTACAGGAGGTGCAGCACCGCGTGCTCGACGCCGCCGACGTACAGGTCGACGCCGCCGGGGTCGCCCGTGCCGTGCTCGGCGGGACGCGGGCCCAGCCAGTACTTCTCGTTCTCCGGGTCGACGAAGCGCTCGCTGTTGGTCGGGTCCACGTAGCGCAGCTGGTACCAGCAGGAACCCGCCCAGTTGGGCATCGTGTTGGTGTCACGGCGATACGTCTTGAGCCCGTCGCCGAGATCCAGCTCGACCTCGACCCATTCCGTCGCGCGGGACAGCGGCGGCGACGGCTCGGAGTCCGCCTTGTCCGGGTCGAACGTGATGGGCGAGTAGTCGTCCACTTCGGGCAGCTCGACCGGCAGCATGCTGTCCGGCAACGCGTGCGGCGCCCCGTCCTCGTCGTAGACGACGGGGAAGGGCTCGCCCCAGTACCGCTGGCGCGAGAACAGCCAGTCGCGCAGCTTGTACTGCACGGTGCCCTCGCCGTGGTTGTGCTCCTCCAGCCAGTCGATGATCGTCTTCTTGGCCTCGGCGATGTCCATGCCGTCCAGGAAGCCGGAGTTGATCGACGGGCCGTCACCGGAGTACGCCTCGCCGTCGAAGCCCTCGGACGGCTGCACGGTGCGCACGATGTCCAGGCCGAACTTCGTCGCGAAGTCCCAGTCGCGCTGGTCCTCGCCCGGCACGCCCATGACCATGCCGGTGCCGTAGCCCATCAGCACGTAGTCGGCGACGAAGACCGGGATTTCCTTGCCGTTGACCGGGTTCACCGCGAAGGAGCCGGTGAAGACGCCGGTCTTCACCTTCTGCTCCTGGCGGTCCAGTTCGGATTTGCGCGAGGCTGCCAGCCGGTACGCCTCGACGGCCTCGACGGGGGTGGCCGCGCCGCCGGTCCATCGTTCGTCCACAGTGGACGGCCACTCGGCCGCGGTCAGCTTCTCCGCCAGCGGGTGCTCCGGGGCCAGCACGACGTAGGTGACGCCGAAGATGGTGTCCGGACGGGTGGTGAAGACCTCGATCGTCTCGGCACCGGCGGCGAACCGGACGCGTGCGCCGTGCGAGCGGCCGATCCAGTTGCGCTGCATGGACTTGACCTTCTCCGGCCAGTCCAGCCGGTCCAGATCGTCCACCAGCCTGTCCGCGTATGCGGTGATGCGCATCATCCACTGGCGCAGGTTCCGCCGGAAGACCGGGAAGTTCCCGCGCTCGCTGCGCCCGTCCGGCGTGACCTCCTCGTTGGACAGCACCGTGCCCAGCCCGGGGCACCAGTTCACCGGCGCCTCGGAGATGTAGGCCAGCCTGCTTTCGTCCAGCACCGCCAGCTGCTCGGCGCGCGTCAGCTCGCACCAGCCGCGGCCGTCCGGGGTGCGGCGCTTGTCCTGCGCGTACTCCGTCTCCAGCTCGACGATCGGGCGCGCCTTGCCCAGCTTCTCGTCGTACCAGGAGTTGTAGATCTGCAGGAAGATCCACTGCGTCCACTTGTAGTACTCGGGGTCGATCGTGGAGATCCGGCGGCGCTCGTCGTGGCCGAGGCCCAGCCTGCGGATCTGCCGCAGGTACGTCTCGATGTTCTCTTCGGTGGTCTTGCGCGGGTGCTGGCCCGTCTGCACCGCGTACTGCTCGGCCGGCAGCCCGAACGCGTCGAAGCCCATCGTGTGCAGCACGTTGCGGCCGATCATCCGGTGGTACCGGGCGAACACGTCGGTGCCGATGAAGCCCAGCGGGTGGCCCACGTGCAGGCCGGCGCCCGAGGGGTACGGGAACATGTCCTGCACGAAGAGCTTGTCCGAGGGGATGTCGGCCGCCGCGAGCGGGCCGGCGGGGTTCGGCGCGTGGTACGTGCCGTGATCGGCCCAGTAGTTCTGCCAGCGCAGCTCGATCCGGCCTGCCGCCTCCGCGTTGTAGCGGTGGCCGGGCGTCTCCTCGGTTGCTTCACTCACAGGTCAATGGTATGGCCTCGGCCTAAACGGTTAAGAGCGGACCGCGAAAGCCGGTCAGCAGGCGTCGCGGCATGGCGTGCGGCACAGCGGATCAGGGTGAGCAACAGGCTGCTTGGGGAGCACACTTATTCTTGACCGGTGTTCGTTGTCGCGCTGATTCCCGTCGTGCTCGGTGTCGTCGTCGGCTGGGGCGGTCTCCTCGGCTGGCGGGAGAAGCTGCCGCGCGACCGCGGTGCGGGGGTGCGCACGGACGCGACCCTGCGATCCGACGAAGCCTTCCGGCTCGGCAACAAGGTCGCCGGGCTGCCGACGATCTTCGCCGGCGTGGTCGGCGTCCTCGCCGGGATCGCCGGGCTGGTGATGCCCACTACCGCGGGCACGATCATCGCGACCCTCGTCGGCGTGGTCGGGATCGTGGCGCTGGTCCTGGCCGGCGGCCTGCTCGGCCACCGCGCGGCGCAGAGCGTTCCGGCTCCGGCCGCGACGCCTGCCGGGTGCGCCGGCTGTGCCTGCGGCGGCTGCTCGCTCAGTTCCGCTGCAAGTCCCCAGGGTGCGTAGCGAGTAGGGCCGTCGGCACGCCCTGACGCCGCAGCACCTGACCCCACAGATCGCGTTCCGGCGTGGCCAGCACATCGCTGGGCAGCGCTGGCACGATCAGCCAGTCACCACGGTCGATCTCGCCGGCGAGCTGGCCGGAATCCCAGCCCGCGTAACCGGCGAACACCCGCAGGCCACGGACTTTCGGCACCAGCAGATCCGGGTCCGAGTCGAGATCGACCAGCGCGACCGGGCCGCGCACGCCGATCAGCCCCGGCACCTCCGACGCCGTCTCGCCGGTGCGCAGCGCGGCCAGACACAACGCCGTCTTCTTCTCCACCGGGCCGCCGACGAACACCGACTGCGGCTCCACCACGTGCCTGCCCCAGCTGGGCAGCACGTCGTCCACGGGCACGTCGCTCGGCCGGTTCAGCACCACACCGAGGGTGCCTTCGTCCCGGTGGTCGATGATGAACACGACCGTGCGCCGGAAGTTGGGATCGAACATCGTGGGTGCGGCGACCAGGAGCGAGCCCGGTTCAACCTCGGCGTCGGCTGGCACGGGAGTCATGATCCCACCTGCCCCCCGAACGAGTCTCGGGGCGCGGGAACAACACGCCGCTCCAGGCCGTTGGACGGGATGACCGGCGCACTCCGTGTCCCCCGGGCCCACTTGAGAAGAGCCTTTGTGGAATACCGTCCGGCTGGAGCCACACTGCGCCACGCCGCCGAGAGGCGACCAAGTGCGCCGGTCCCAACTCTTCGATCTCACACGGGCTGAGAACACCTTTCGGCACCGTATGCTTGCCTGCTGTGACCACCAGCGCGGGAGTACCGGAGAAAGTCGGTCCGCGCGCCTTCCTGGCGATGCCCGGCTTCCGCCGGTTGCTGCTCACCCGCTTCGCCGCGCAGTGGTCGGACGGCGTGTTCCGTGCCGGGCTCGCCGGTGCGGTGCTGTTCAACCCCGAGCGCGGCGCCGATCCGGTGACCATCGCCGGCGGGTTCGCGGTGCTGCTGCTGCCGTATTCGGTAGTCGGCCCCTTCGCCGGCGCGCTGCTCGACCGTTGGGACCGCCGCCGCGTGGTGTTGCTGGCCAGCCTGCTGCGCGGGCTCGCGGTGATAGCGGCCGCTGTCGCGGTGGGGTTCGGCCTCGCGGGCTATGAGCTTTTCGTGCTGGCGTTGCTGGTGGAAGGGATTTCCCGGTTCGTCGGCTCGGGGATGTCGGCCGCGCTGCCGCACGTCGTCCCCAAACAGAAGCTGGTCACGGCGAACGCGCTGGCCACCACGAGCGGGGCGATGATCGCCGTACTCGGCGGCGGTTGCGCGATCGGGCTGCGCGCGCTGTTCGGCGAGGGCAACTCCGGTTCGGGGTGGACGACTTCGTTCGCCGTACTGGGTTCCCTGCTCGCCGCGGCCATCGTCTCGCGGTTCACCCGCGGCAGCCTGGGACCGGACGCGGTCGACGAACCGGCCGACCCGGTGCTCGCCGTCGCGCGAGGCCTCGTCGACGGAGGCCGCGCCGCAGTCGCCGCCCCAACGGTGACGGCGGGCTTCGTCGCGCTGTTCGCGCATCGCGCCTCGTACGGGATTTCCTTGCTGCTGACGGTTTTGCTGATGCGCTACGCGTTCACCGACCTCGGCGTGTTCAAGGCAGGGCTGCCCGGGTTGGGCCAGATGGCGGTGATGGCGGGCGCCGGAATCCTGCTCGCGGGGTTCTGCACGCCGCGGCTCGTGACGCGGTTCGGCAGGCACCGGGTGGTGTTGTGTTCGCTGCTGGTGGCGGCCGTCGCGCAACTCGGGCTCGGGCTGCCGATGGTGTTGCCGACGGTGCTGCTCGCGTCGTTCTTCATCACCTCGGCAGGCCAGGTTCTCAAGCTGTGCGTGGATTCGGCGATCCAGCGCGATGTCGGCGACCAGTCACGTGGCCGCGTCTTCGCGCTCTACGACACGCTGTTCAACATCACCCAGGTGGCCGCCGTCGCCGCTGCGGCCGCGGTCACGCCGCTGGACGGGCGGTCCCCGTCGCTCCTGATCGTCGCCACCGTGGTGTATCTGTTCGGCGGGCTCGGCTATCTCCTTGCGATTCGGCGGAATCCGGCGTCCTGAAGGGGACAGTTCGCTTAGAGTGACCACGATGGAAAGAACGGCCGGACGCCCGCTCGCCGTCACCTTCAGACAGGCGCGGGTCGTCGACGCACAACCCCCGGACGCGCCGCCGGTGGTCGAGCGCGAGCCGCTGTCCGAGGCCGAGACGGCGGCGGTGTTGCGGTACCTGGACGCGCAGCCCGCGGTTCTCGTCGGCAGCGGACTCGGGCCGGACATCTTCAGCGATGGCGCCGAAGCCGACGTGCCGGAGAGTTACCACACCGACGGCGTCTGGGTCTGGCACGCGTCGGTGCCGCACTACCTGCGCAAGTACGGAACTCCGCCGGAGCCGGACTTCCTGGCGCACATCCGCGCGCAGGAGTTCCGTCCGCCATATGTCGATAAGTTGCTACGCCGAACGGCGGCAGCGGATCTGCTCGGCAGGCCACGGCCCCGCGCCGACCCCCGCGATCTCGGGCCCACCAGCGGTGACGTGGCCGCGCAGCTGGAGACCCGCACCGACCCGGAGCTCGAAGATCCCGCGCTGCTCGTCATGCTGGCGCAGCGGCTGGGGGAGCAGGGTGTTTGGCCGGAGGCGTACCGGATCGCGGGCCGGGCCGACGGCGCCTGGTGCCTCAACTCCACCGAACAGGGCTGGGAGGTCGCGAAGTACGAGAACGGGCGGCCGGTCGAAGCGTGGTACTTCTACCGGGCCGAACCGGCCGCGCAGTTCCTGCTCGGCGCGCTGCTGCTGCATCCGGCGCGGATCACGGCCGGGCACCCGACCCCGCTCGAGACCTCCGCCGAGCTCGCCGACTGGCCGATCCAGCCCACCGAAGGGGAGCCGCCGCTCACTCTCCTGCGCAACAAGAGGATCGTCCGGCTCGGCGCGGGTACGGTCGTACTGCGCTTCGGCGGGGACGGCGGGAACCTCGTGCACCACGACGAAGCGCGGTTCCCCACCACCTCGTTGCCCATCGAACGGGAGAATGAGGAGCACAAGTACCGGTTGTGCCGGCCGCTGTCGGTGATCATCGGTCTGGCCGTGCCCTGGGCGAGCCTGCCTGGCGGTGCGGTGAGCTACGTGCTGCCGAAGGCGATCCGTGAGCATCTCGCCGACGGGAGCCTCGAACGCGTCGTGGGTTAGGTTCTTACCGGTTCGTCGAACTTCAGGGGGAGCAGGTGCGGTATCGAGTCGAGCTGGCGGAACGTCCGGATGGGCTGTTCGCGGTCTGGCGTGGACGGGTCTTCCAGGCGCAGCGGTCCACCGAGGACCGATCGCTGCTGCTCGTCGCACCGCGCGGGGAAGAACCGCCCGAGGAGGCGGACACCGAATGGGACGCGCGCCCGGCGAAGGTGATCGGCGAGGACGAGGTCGAGTCCACCTTCAGCCTGCAGACGCACTGTCTGTTCGCCGACGAGATCTTCCGCATCGTGCCGGACGGCGAGACGCTGGCCCTGCAGTGGAACGGGCATGACGAGCAGCGCGCGAAGCAGCTCGGTCTCGCCGAGTTCACCACCAGCGCGGACCCGGACGAGATCACCGCGCTGTGGCAGGAAAGGCACGATTTCGCGGGCGGCATCCAGCCTGAGGCGGAGGAGCCCGAGGTGCTGGTGCGCGCGATCGCACGGGCGGTGCGCGCGATCCTGCCCGGCGGCTGGGAGCGGGTCGCGGCGCAGTTCCGGCAGGTCGGCGCGTACAGCGAGGTCGAGGTCCGCGCGGTCGGCGAAGGGTATTCGGTGTCGCTCCCGGCGCCGCCGGAAGTGGGCCAGCTGTTCAGCTCGCTGCGAGCGGCGATGTACCAGCCGGAGAACGGCACGTGGTTCAAGGGCACGCTGACCCTCGAGGCGCCGTCGTCGTTCCAGTTCGACTACGACATGACGAACGAGCCGGCCTGGCGGCAGCCGCCGGAAGCCGAGCGGTTGACCGCGCCGGCGTACGAAGCGGAGTTGGCGCGCTTCCCTCGGGAACGCAGTCAGGTTCCGGACTGGCTCGCGGAGAAGGCCGGGCTGACGCTGGGCGTGAAGTTCCGCCAGGCGTCGCTGCCCGAGCAGCCACAACCGTTGCCACCACAGGAAGTCCGGCCGGTGCTGGATTATCTGTACCGGGCGCCGGTCGTGCTCACGCGCCCGGGCACGCTGCCGGACGCGGTGAACGCGGCGGGCCCGGCCGACGTGCCCGACGCGTTCCACACTGACGGCCTCTGGATCTGGCCCGCCGCGGTGCCGCACTACCTGCGCAAGTACGGGCTGCCGCCGGAAGCCGGGCTGCTGGAACGGATCCGGTCGAACAACTACCGCGTGCCGTTCCTGTCGCCGCGGCTGCGTGCCACGGCCGAGGCCGAGGTGCTGGGGAAGCCGCATCCGCCGGCGTTCGACCGGGTCGAGGTGGACCCGGTGACGGTGGTCGACCGCGGCGGCGAGCCCGCGCTGGGGCTGCGCGCGTCGGAGGTGCTCGTGATGCTGCAACGGCGGCTGACCGAGTACGGGATCCCGGAGTCGGCGTACCGGCTGGGCGAAGTGGCCGACGGCGCATGGTGCCTGCAGCGGGTCGGGGCCGCGTGGGAGGTCAGCGGGCCCGGCGGCGAACCGCTGGTGTTCCCGCACATCGAGGCGGCGGCGCGGTTCTTGCTGGGCTCGCTGCTGATGTACCCGGCGCGAGCGGGCGAAGGCCCGGACGTGGAGTGGCCGATAGCGCCGATGCGCGGCGAGCCGCCGTTGAACTTCTTCCGCGCCAAGCGGATGGTGCTCCTCCCGGCAGGCGCGACTGTGCTGCGCTTCGGGCATGAGCAGGGAAATCTCGTGCACGAGCAGTCCACCCGGTTCCCGGAGGCCTCGCTGACTCCGGACCGGGAACAGCCACAGCAACGGTTCCGGCTCACCCGGCCGCTGCCGGCGCTGACCGGAGTGACCCAGCCCTGGGGCCCGATGCCCGGCGGCGGGCTGGGGTACTTCCTGCCGCACTCACTGGCTCAGTACCTGGAAAACGGTGCGGTGGAACGGGTTCAGTAGTCGCGTTCGCGGCTGTCTCGCTCCAGGTTCGTGAGCAGCGCGACGATCTGCGCCATCCCGAGGTTGAGCTTGGCCAAGATACGGCCGTGCTCTATTTGAGCCGAGCGAATGCCGCACAGTTCCTCGTTCAGCACCAGCCGACTCGCTTCCCGTGCCTCCTGAAGAGCCACGCGAGCGTTTCGCGACACCACCGCGGCAGGGGCCGCGCCGCGCCGCGACCTAGCGCGGCATCCACAAAGTCACCCGGGTCCCGCTGCCCGGGCTCGACTCCACGAGTGCCCGCCCGCCTGCCTCGGCGAGCCGCGCGGTGATCGACTCGCTGATGCCGAACCCGGCGGGCCGGTGCGCGTCGTCGAAACCCGTGCCGTGGTCGCGGATCACGACGGCCACGCCGCCTTCCTGCTCGTCCACCCGCACCACGACCTCGTCCGTGCCCGCGTGCTTGAGCGTGTTGCGCATGGCCTCGCGGGCGGCGTCGCGGATCGCCAGTTGCCTTACCTCGTCAAGGGTTTCCTCATCCAGCTCGGCCATCACCAGCTGAGCCCGCAGCCCTTCCCGCGCCATCTCCGCGGCCAACGCGGTCAGCTTCTCGCCGAGTGGCCGTGCCGCTTCCTCCGCCGACTCGCGGCTCGCCTTTTCGATGGTGTTGCGCAGTTCGACTGCCTGTGCCCTGGCGATCCCGCGCAACTGCGCGAGCTGCCGCCCCGGATCACCGGCTCCAGGCAGCGCAAGGGTTTCCAGCGTCTGTAACACCGAGTCGTGCAACGCCCGGTGCTGCCGCGCGCGTTCGGCGAGCCGTCCGTTGCGGATGCCGTACGCGAGTGCGAGCCGGGTCCCCATGCCGAGCAGGACGAGCGCGCCGGTGGCGGTCAGTGCCACGCCGAGCATCGTCCCGAAACCGGTGAAGCCTTGTTTCACGTTGAACACGCCGGTGTTCAGCCACGAGCAGACCGCCGCGAGCGGGATGCTCAGCACCACCAGCCCGAGCCCGTAAACGACTCCGAGCGCCAGCGTCAGCAACGCCACCGCGCCAAGGAGTTGCTTGTCCGGCACCACCATCGCGGTGTTGTACGCCGACTCCGGGACGGACGCCGCCACCGCGAGATTCACCGCCAGGGTGAACACCACGTCGAGCAGCAACAGGCGCCCGGTGTTGGTGTCCTGGAACGGCGCCGACCGCACCAGCCACCGCACGCCGTAGCCGTTCCACAGCACGGCCAGCACCGCCACCGCGAGCACGGCCGCGTTCGCCCCGTCCTCCGCGACGGACGCCGCGAGCGCCCCGATCACCGCGACGATCCGGTACAGCAACGGGACCATCGCGACATACCGGGTCGCCCGGAGCAGCAGGTTGTCCCGCACCGTCGGATCGACCGGCCCGGCCATCTGCTGCAGGCGGCGCATCGCCCGTAGCGGACTCGGGTCGGCGAGGTCGTCGTCCAGCGAGCTGGTCGCGCTCGCCATCGCCGGCGCGCCACGTCGCAACAGGGTCAGCAGGAAGCCGGCCCGGGAATTCTCGGACGTCACGCCTTCGTAGTCCCCGGGACCGGCCAATAAGTTACGAAATCCCGCGCTCTTGCGCCCAACGGCGCAACTCGGCCACCGCTTCTTCGTGCGAGAGCGGCCCGCGGTCGAGCCGGAGCTCCTTGAGGAACCGCCACGCCTCGCCGACCTGCGGCCCCGGCTGCAGGCCGAGCAGTTTCATGATCTCGTTGCCGTCGAGGTCCGGTCGCACCCGCGCCAGATCCTCCTGTGCCTCGATCCGCGCGATCCGCTCTTCGAGCTCGTCATACGTGCGCTGCAGCGCGGCGGCCTTGCGCTTGTTCCGCGTGGTGCAGTCGGCGCGCACCAGTTTGTGCAGCCGCGGCAGCAACGGCCCGGCGTCGGTGACGTAGCGGCGGACGGCGGAGTCGGTCCACTCGCCCTTGCCGTAGCCGTGGAACCGCAGGTGCAGGAACACCAGCTGGCTCACGTCGTCCACGATCTGCTTCGAGTACTTCAGCGCGCGCAAACGCTTTCGGGCCATCTTCGCGCCGACGACCTCGTGGTGGTGGAAGCTCACGCCGCCACCGGACTCGAACTTGCGAGTGGCCGGTTTGCCGATGTCGTGCAGGAGCGCGGCCAACCGCAGCACGAGGTCCGGCTCGCCGTCCTCCAGCGCGATCGCCTGCTCCAGCACCGTCAGCGAGTGCTGGTAGACGTCCTTGTGCTGGTGGTGTTCGTCGATCGCCAGGCGCATTCCCGGCACTTCGGGCAGCACGTGCGTGGCCAGCCCCGTCTCGACCATCAGCTCCAGCCCCTGCCGCGGATGCGCGCCGAGGAGCAGTTTGGACACCTCGGTCTGCACCCGTTCCGCGGTGATCCGCTGGATCTCGCCCGCCATGCTCGTCATCGCTTCGACCACGCGCGGCGCGGGCTCGAAGCCGAGCTGCGACACGAACCGGGCGGCGCGCAGCATGCGCAGCGGGTCGTCGGCGAAGGACTCCTGCGGCGTGGCCGGGGTGTCGAGCGTGCGCTGGGCCAGCGCGTCCAACCCGTGATGCGGGTCGACGAACTGCTTGGTCGACAAATCGATGGCCATCGCGTTGACCGTGAAATCGCGGCGCAGCAGATCGCCTTCGATCGTGTCGCCGAAGGTCACCTCGGGATTGCGGCCGACCCTGTCGTAGGAGTCGGCGCGGAAAGTGGTGATCTCCAGCGTCGAACCGCGCTTGGTCACCCCGACCGTGCCGAACTCGATCCCGGTCTCCCAGACCGCGTCGGCCCAGCCTGCGACGATCTCGAGCACCCGGTCCGGCCGGGCGTCGGTGGTGAAATCGAGATCACTGGACAACCGGCCGAGCAGCGCGTCGCGCACGCTGCCGCCGACCAGGTACAGCCGATGGCCCGCCGCCGCGAACAACCCCGCGAGGTCGTCCGCCAGCGGGGAGATTCGCATCAGCTCGGTAACCGCATTCCGCTTCGCGGCCAGTTCGTTCACTGGGACACAACCACCCGCAGGGTCCACTCATCCGGACAAGACACGAGAAACCAGCCTACCGATCGACCGAAAGTGAAGGAGCAACTACGCGTTCGTAACCGCTTGGCAGTCGCAAGCACTAGCATCACAGCATGTCTGGATCGGCCGGTCGTTCCGGCGGGGGCAAGCCGCGACGCCGGTCGCGACGCCGCCGCGGCAGGCGGATGACCACGGTCGACGAAACCTCGGCCGGCGGCCTGGTGGTCGACGGCAACCGCACCGAAGCCGTGCTGATCGGCCGCCTCGACCGGCACGGCAAACTGCTTTGGTCCCTCCCGAAGGGGCACATCGAGGACGGCGAAACCACGGAACAGACGGCGATCCGGGAAGTCAAGGAGGAAACGGGCATCTCGGCCCGCGTACTGGCTCCGCTGGGCACCATCGACTACTGGTTCGTGGCCGAACGCAGGCGGGTGCACAAGACGGTGCATCATTTCGTCCTGGAGGCGGTCGGCGGCGAGCTATCCGACGAGGACGTGGAAGTCACCGAGGTGGCGTGGGTGCCGATCGCGGAGGTCGAGGCCAAACTCGCCTACACCGACGAACGCGCACTGGTCCGCAAGGCCCGCGAGCTGTTCGAGGACGAAAAGCCGGCTACCGAAGGAGTCACGGAGTGAAGCGGTTCGCCGCTGCCGCGCTGGTTGTGCTCTTCACGCTCTTGACCGCCCCGTTCGCCTCGGCAGCCCAGCCGGTCACGGACACCCCCAGGCTGCGGCTCGACGTGTCGCAGATGAATCCACGCGTAGTCACTTCCACCTCGACCACGCTGACCATCACCGGCACGGTGACCAACATCGGCGACCGCCGGATCAGCGATCTGCAGGTGAAGCTCGACCTCGGCGAGAAGCAGAGCAGCGAGCGCCAGCTGCGCACCGCGATGTCCGGCAGCGCGGTGAGCGCCGCTTCGAGCAGCAAGTTCATCGACATCGAGCCGGGCACCTTGGAGCCGGGGCAGACCGGTCAGCTGAACATCACGGTGCCGATCGACGGCTCCGCCGGCAATCTCCACGTGACCAGCCCCGGCATCTATCCCTTGCTGGTCAACGTGAACGGCACCCCGGACTACGGCGGCCAGGCCCGGCTCGCGTCGCTGAGCATGCTGCTGCCGGTGCTCAGCGCGCCGGGCAAGAACACGACGCCGACCACGGGCGACCCCGCGCAGGTCTCGATGCTGTGGCCGATCGCCGACACCCGGCCGCGGATCGTGGCCGCACCGTACGGCGGCACGACGGTGCTGGGTGACGACGTGCTGGCGTCCGAGCTGCGTCCCGGCGGCAGGCTCGACGCGCTGGTCTCGTCGGCGCTGGCGGTCCGCGACAACGCGGCCGTGTCGAAATCCCTTTGCTACGCAATCGATCCCGACCTGCTCGACACCGTGGACGCGATGAGCCGTGGCTACGAGGTCCGCACGGCCAGTGGCAACGTGGCGGGCTCCGGCGCCGAAGCGGCGAAGCTGTGGCTGGAGCAGCTGCGCCAGCTGGTCGCCGGGCAGTGCGTCGTGCAGATGCCTTACGCCGACGCGGATCTCTCCTCGCTCGCCGGTGTCCGAGGCGGTGACCTGCTGGGCTACGGGCTGAACACCGCGCAACGCGTCCAGCAGCTGCTCGGGGTGCGGCCGCTGTCCGGCGTGCTGTGGGCGGACGGACCGCAGAACTCCGCCACGCTGAGCCAACTCGGCAACGCCGGGATCAAAACGCTGATCACCGATCCCGCCTACCTCTCCGGCCAAGCCGACGGCGGCACCACGGTGAAGGGCACCTCGCTGCGCGCCCAGCCGGTGGATTCGCTGGTGTCGACCGGGCTCACCGGCCCGGCCACCCAGTCGGACTCCGGCGCGGCCACCCCGTCCGACGACCCGGCGGTCGGCGCGCAGAACGGGCTGGCGGCCCTGGCCTACCGGGCGATGAACGGCAGCACCTCGGACGAGCCGATGCTGATCGCCCCGCCGCGGCGCTGGTCGTTGCCCACCGCCGAGCTGACCGAACTGCTGCAGACGTACGGCGATTTCATCGAGCGCAATCTGCTGACCTCCGTGTCGCTGAACCAGATCCTCGCCTCGCCCGCGCAGGGTTCGGCGACGATGAGCTACACCGCCGAGGACGTCACGAAGACGATCCCGGATTCGGTCACCGCGTCGATGGCCTCGGTCGAAACCACGATGACCGATCTGCGCAGCGCGATGACCGTGGACCCGGCCGCGCAGGTCGACCCCGACCAGGTGCTGCTGCCGCTTCGCTACGCGCTGGTCCGCAACTGCTCGGCGGCATGGCAGGGCTCCGCGGACGCCGCCGAGATCTCCGCCGCCGACTCGCGCACCCAGCTGCAGGCGCTGCAGAACCGGGTCACCGTCGACACCCCCGCCGTGCCGATCTCGCTGGCGTCCGGTTCGGCGCCGCTGCCGGTGCTGCTGCACAACACGCTGCCGGTGCAGATCGCGGTCCGGATCTCGCTCGAGGGCAGCACCGGGCTGCGCACCGGCGACATCCCGGACCGGGTGCTGCCGGCCGGGCTCGGCAGCAACAACAACATCTCGATCCCCGCCGAAGCGCTGCGGGCCGGGAAGTTCAGCGTCACCGTGGCGTTGAGCACCCCCGGCGGCACCTCGCTCGGCAGCCCGGCGCGGTTCGACCTGCGCTCGAACGAATACGGCGTGGTGACGCTCATCCTCATCATCGTCGGCGGCGCGGCGCTGGTCCTGCTGTCCGGACGGCAGATCTATCGCCGGATCCGTGCCCGGCGGGCGGGATGATTACCCTGGGGTGACCGTACCGTCGACCGCCGAAGATTGGGCACGTCTTGGACAGAGAGCCGGGGTGGCCACCCGAGCGTCCCGCCGAACGTGTCACTCGGCGGCCGCCGCCTGAGCGCGTCCCGCCGCCGGACCAGCCGACGCGGCGCCGGATGCCCCCACCATCGCCGAACGGTCAGCGGCGCCAGCCGCCCCCGCGTCGCGCGGCTTCGCAGCAGGGGCAGTTGCCCCCGCGGCAGCAGCCCGCCCCTCGCCAGCCGCCGCCACCTCCGCCGCGGAAGCCGCCGCCGGTGCGGCCGTGGCGCCAGGAGCAGCAGCACCAGGACAGCATGCCGTTCGGCGCGCCACCGCTGGCCCCGAACGACCCGGACGCCACGATGTTCATCCCGCGGATCGGCGGGGTGCCTGCGAGTTCGAAGTGGCCGGTGGCCGACCCGGACTCGATGCGTCCCTACGACTCGCTGGCCACCCGGATGCTGCCGCGGTTGCCGACCAGCGCGTCCCCGGCCGAGATCACCTCCTTCGGTGAGGGCCCCGGCCTCGACGCGACGGGCTTCGTCCCGAAGGTCGAGCCGACCACCGCGGAGCCGTCGCTGGCCAAGTCCAGCAGCAAGATGGCGATCGCGTCACTGGTCAGCCGGATCACCGGGTTCTTCTGGAAGATCATGCTGGTCTGGGCGGTCAGCATCGGCGTGGTCAACGACTCCTTCAACATCGCCAACACGCTGCCGAACCAGGTCTTCGAGCTGCTGCTCGGCGGTGTGCTGAGCAGTGTCGTGGTCCCGCTGCTGGTCCGCTCGCAGGACGATCCGGACGGCGGCGAGGCGTACACACAGCGGATGCTGACCGTCGGGTTCGTGCTGCTCCTCGCCGGCACGATCGTCGCGGTCATAGCCGCGCCCGCGATCACCTCGCTGTATCTCGACAGCAGCGACAACGCCAGCCCCGAGCTGACCACCGCGTTCGCCCGGCTGCTGCTGCCCGAGATCTTCTTCTACGGCGCTTTCGCGCTGCTGTCGGCGATCCTGAACGCGAAGCACATCTTCGGGCCCACCGCGTGGGCGCCGGTGATGAACAACCTCGTCGTCATCGTGACGCTCGGGATCTTCATGCTGATGCCCGGCGACATCAGCTACAACCCGGTCAAGATGGGCGAGCCGAAGCTGCTGGTGCTGGGGATCGGCGTGACGATGGGCATCGTCGTGCAGGCGGTGATGCTGGTGCCCGCCCTGCTCAAGACCGGGTTCAAGTTCCGCTGGCGCTGGGGCATCGACAAGCGGATGAAGGAGTTCGGCGGGCTCGCGCTGTGGATCCTCGGCTACGTGGCGGTGAGCCAGATCGGCCTGACGATCAACACCCGCGTGCTGACCAACGGCGACCCCGGCGGCGTCACGATCTACTCGAACGCCTGGCTGCTGTTCCAGCTGCCCTACGGCGTCATCGGTGTTTCGCTGCTGACCGCGATCATGCCGCGGCTGAGCCGCAACGCCGCCGACGGCGACACGCGCAAGGTGGTCGCCGACCTGTCCTACGCGTCGCGCATCTCCACCGTGATGCTGGTGCCGATCGCGGCCGTGCTGAGCGTGACCGGCTCGTCCATCGGTATCGCGCTGTTCAGCCACGGTTCGAGCTCGGCGACGGAGGCGGCGCGCCTCGGCGACGCGCTGGCCATCTCGGCGTTCGGTCTGCTCCCGTACGCGCTGGTGATGTTGCAGCTGCGGGTGTTCTACGCGATGAAGGACGCCCGGACGCCGACGCTGATCATGATCGTGATGACGGTCGTGAAGATCCCGCTGCTGTACTTGTGCCCGGTGCTGTTGTCGCCGGGGAACATCGTGCTCGGCGCGATGATGGTGAACTCGCTGACGTTCGTGGTCGGCGCGATCATGGGCCAGGTCTGGCTCTGGGTCAGCCTCGGCAACCTGCGCAGCAAGCGCGTGCTCGGCGTCATCCTCTTCACGGTCGTCGCGAGCGTCCTCGGCGTCGTCGCGGCGGTGCTCGTCGGGAAGATCGTGCCGGACTTCGGAGTCCGGATCACCGCATGGATCAAGCTGATTCTGCAGGGTGTCGTAGGCCTGGGTGTGTCGTTCGGAGTACTGGCCGCCCTCAAGGTGGAGGAACTCGCGCCGGCCACGAAACGAATCACCCGTTTGGTCAAGCGCCGGTAACGATCGACACACGGAGAACCCTGATTCACGCCCGGTATTCACGTACCCTCGTCCCCAAGGTGCGGAAAGAGAGCGTGGGGTGAACGAGAAGCGGAGTGAGCAGTCCGGTGCTGCCCGGACGGGGGTCCGCGCGCGGGGTGGTTCCCTCGCGCCCGGAAGCGTCGTCGGCGACGGCAGGTATCGGCTGCTGGCCCAGTTCGGGATCGACGAACGCGCGGGCGCCCATCTCTGGCGCGCCCGTGACGGTCAGTTGCGCCGTGACGTCGCGCTGACCCTGCTGGTCGGCGACCCGGCGGACGCGGAGTCGGCGCGGATGGCGCGCCGGACGCTGGAGCGCGCCGCGCACGCCGCCAAGTTCAGCCACGACGGGGTCGCGCGCGTGCTCGACGTGCTCAGCCTCGGCAGCGGGATCACCTCCAGCGAGGGCCTGCTCGGCGTCGTGGTCACCGAATGGACCAAGGGCACCGACCTGATCGACCTCGTCGCCGAGCATCCGGTCGCCCCGCTGACGGCGGCGCGGATGGTGCAGAAGCTGGCCGAGGCGGTCGAGCAGGCGCACCACTCCGGCCTCGTGCTGGGTCTCGACCACCCGCAGCGGCTGCGGATGACGTCCGACGGCGCGCTGCGCCTCGCCTTCCCCGGCCCCCTTCCCGACGCCACCCTCCGCGACGACGTGAAGGCGATCGGCGCGGTCCTGTACCTGCTGCTCACCGGCCGGTGGGCGCTGCCGGGCGGTCCGGCGGCGATCCCGGCCGCGCCGCACGCCCCCAACGGCAGGCTCGTCCCGCCGCGCACGCTGGTGCCCTCGGTTCCGCAGGAGCTGTCGTCGCTGGCCGTGCGCACGATCGAGGACGGCGGCCACGGCGGCATCCGCACCAGCGCCGCGATCCTGCAGGCGCTGGGCCAGGCGGCCGCGGTCGAAGAACGCACCCAGCTGATGAAGGCTCAGGCCGCCGCCGGGGTCAAGGCCGAAGAGGACGACGGCACCGTCTGGACCACGAAGAAGCCGATCAAGGACAAGGCCCGCAGGCGCAAGCTGGCGCTGGGCGTGACGGTCCTGGTCGTCGCCGCGGTCGGCATCCTCGCCTGGCTGGGCATGCTCGCCATCAGCTTCTTCCAGAACGACCCCACCTCCGGCGGCCCGCCGATCAACGTGGCGCAGCCGACCACCTCGGCCCAGGCCCCGCCGCCTTCCACACAGGCGGCGCCACCGCCGAGCACCCAGACGGGTCAGGCACAGATCGGCGCCGCGGTCGCCCCGTCGAGCGCTTCGGTCTACAACCCGGACGGCGACGGGGACAACACGAGCCGCGCCAAGAACACGGTGGACGGGGACCCGGGCACCACCTGGCGCACCGACCAGTACAACCAGCAGTTCCCGACCATCAAGCAGGGCGTCGGCATCGTCGCGAGCTTCGACAACCCGATCAACCTGGCGAAGGTGACGATCGCGGCGAACAGCCCCGGCACCGTGGTCGAACTGCGCGCGGCGGACTCGAAGAACCCGAACCTGTCCTCCACGCGAGTGCTCGGCACAGCGACGCTGAACGGCCAGAGCACCGACATCACGCTCCCGCAGCCAACCCAGGGTCAGTACTTCATCATCTGGATCACCCAGTTGAGCAAAACCGGCGGGAAGTACCAGTCACAGATAGGCGAACTGACGTTCCTGCCCGCGCAGTAGTCTCTGCCGGGTGACCGCAGCTGCACCGACGGACGCCGATCTCATCGCGGCACACGCCTCGGGGGATCCGAACGCGTTCAGTGAACTGGTCCGGCGACACAGAGACAGGATGTGGGCGGTCGCGCTGCGTACGCTGCGCGACCCGGAGGAAGCGGCCGACGCGCTGCAGGACGCCTTCATCTCGGCTTTCCGTGCCGCCGGCAACTTCCGCGCCGAATCACAGGTGACCACCTGGCTGCACCGGATCGTGGTGAACGCGTGCCTCGACCGCGTGCGCCGGAAGCAGGCCCGGCCCACCGTGCCGTTGCCGGAAACCGGGTTCAACGAACCGGCCGCACCGCGCGACTCGATGGCCGAGCGGGAGACCAGGCTCGTCATCGACGAGGCGCTCGGCCAGCTGCCGGAGGAGCAGCGCGCGCCGATCGTGCTGGTCGACGTGGAGGGCTATTCGGTCAGCGAAACGGCGAAAATGCTGGGTATCGCCGAGGGCACGGTGAAGAGCCGGTGTGCCCGGGGTCGCGCCAAACTCGCGAAGGTTCTCGGTCACCTGCGGAACCCCGATGCACCAGCAAACGTCCCAACTTCCGAAAGCAAACGCCTTGGGGAGGGACGATGACGGACGAGAGTCGGGGGATCGAGGCCGCCGGCCCGCCCTGGTCTGTCGATCTACTCGCGGATCTGCACGCGGGTGTGCTCGACGAGGCCGCCTCGGCGGAGCTCTGGCCGCGCGTCCAGGCCGATCCCGAGGCCCGCGCGATCATCGAAGCACTCGAGGCGACCACAGCCGACCTGGCGAGCCTCGGCACGTCACCGGCACCGCCGATGCCTGCCGACGTGGCCGCCAGGATCGACGCCGCACTGGCCGAAGAGGCCAAGCAAGCCGCGCCCGTCGCTCCCGTGGTGAGCATCGACGCGGCACGCCGCAGGCGCAACCGCCGCATCGGCTGGATCAGCGGTGTCGTGGCGGTGGCCGCGGCCGCGGTGGCAGCCGTGGCGATCGCCGTTCCCGGCTCACAGGACACCACCGGCTCGCCGGTCGCCATCGCGCCGACGAGCAGCCCGGAGCAATCGGGCAGCAGCCCTGGTCTCGCGGTCCGCAGCGACCAGCCGCAAGCCGCGGTCGGCAAGCTCAGCACCGGGGTGAAGGACTACGGCCCACTGGGTGACGCCCAAGGGCTGAGCCGCTGCCTGCAGGCCGCGGGCTTCACCGGCGCGGCCGATCCCATCGGCGTCCAGCAGGGCACCATCGACGGCAAACCGGCCGTGCTGGTGCTGCTCACCACGGGCAGGCTGGCGGAGTTCCGGCTCGTCGCGCTGTCCCCGGAATGCGGCTCCACGCCGCTGCTGGACAAGGTGGTCGGCAAGTAGCCGCGGGCCCGGCGGCGACGCCTGTCACCGCCGGGAACACCTGACCCTACGATCGTGTTGAGCCTGGTACGCAGGTCGAAACGAGCGGAGGTCACGGGTGGCTGCAGAAGACGTTCGGAACCTGATCATCGTCGGGTCCGGGCCGGCTGGTTACACGGCGGCGGTCTACGCCGCGCGCGCCCAGCTCGAACCCCTGGTGTTCGAGGGTTCCCAGTTCGGTGGCGCGCTGATGACCACGACCGAGGTCGAGAACTACCCCGGCTTCCGGGACGGCATCCAGGGCCCCGAGCTGATGGACGAGATGCGCAAGCAGGCCGAGCGCTTCGGCGCCGATCTGCGCGCTGAGGACGTCGAGGGGGTCGAGCTGCTGGGCGAGACCAAGTACGTGACCGCGAACGGTGTGCGCTACGCCGCGAAGGCCGTCGTGCTGGCGATGGGTGCCGCTCCGCGGTACCTGCACGTGCCCGGCGAGCAGGAGCTGCTGGGCCGTGGCGTGTCGTCGTGTGCGACCTGTGACGGGTTCTTCTTCCGCGACCAGGACATCGCGGTGATCGGCGGCGGCGACTCGGCGATGGAGGAGGCGACGTTCCTCACCAAGTTCGCCAGGTCGGTGACGATCATCCACCGCCGCGAGGAGTTCCGCGCCTCCAAGATCATGGTGGAGCGCGCCCGCGCCAACGAGAAGATCCGCTGGCAGCTGAACTCGCAGGTCACCGAGGTCGTGGGTGAGGGCAAGGTCGAGGGCGTCAAGGTCCGCGACGTCAACTCCGGCGAGGAGAAGACGCTCGACGTGACGGGCTTCTTCGTCGCGATCGGCCACGACCCGCGCAGCGAACTGGTGCGCGGCCAGGTCGACCTGGACGACGAGGGCTACGTGCTCACCAAGGGCCGCACCACGTACACGAACATCGACGGCGTCTTCGCCGCCGGTGACCTCGTGGACCACACCTACCGCCAGGCCATCACCGCGGCAGGCTCGGGCTGCTCCGCGGCGATCGACGCCGAGCGCTGGCTCGCCGAGCACGGCACGGCGGCGGCCGAAGAAGCGCCGGAACTGGTCGGCGGCGGGTACGGCGCCTCCAACTGACCACCTGTCTCAACTGTTGATCGAAGGAGAAACGATGTCCAACACCGTCAAGGTGACTGACAAGTCGTTCGCGGACGACGTGCTGACCAGCGACAAGCCCGTGCTGGTGGACTTCTGGGCGACCTGGTGCGGTCCGTGCAAGATGGTCGCCCCGGTGCTCGAGGAGATCGCCGACCAGCACGGTGACAAGCTGACCGTCGCGAAGCTCGACGTCGACGAGAACCCCGGCACGGCCCGTGACTACCAGGTCATGTCGATCCCGACGCTGATCCTGTTCCAGGGCGGCAAAGCGGTGAAGCAGATCGTCGGTGCCAAGCCGAAGGCAGCGCTGCTGCAGGATCTTTCCGACGTTCTCGCCTGAGCGAGGCAACCTGAACCCGGGGGCCGGCGTCTTTCCTAGAAGGCCCCCGGGTTTCTTGCTGCCCGGAATTCGCAGGCGGTGACGCACCGGCTGGCCCTGCGCGGATACGGAGAGTTCTCAAGGCAGAATAAGGCTCCGGGTCTGTCGCCCGAAACTGTTTGTGCCGCACCGGATCTCACCCCGGTGCCCAAGGAAGAGCGAGGAGTGCATGCGGGTACTCCGCCGCGGTGACGCCGGAGAAGACGTCGCTGAGATCAGGTCGATGCTGGTCGCACAGGGCCTGCTCCGCACCCCTGGGGAGGCGGACGACCACGCGCCTTTCGACCACGAGGTCGAGCGCGCCGTCCGTGGGTTCCAGCAGCGCCGGGGGCTGATCACCGACGGCATCGTCGGCCCGGCCACCTACCAGGTGCTGCGTGGGGCGACCTACCACCTCGGCAGCCGTCCGCTCGCGTATCTGATTTCTTCGCCGGTGCACGGCGACGACGTCTTCGCGCTGCAGGACAGGCTCACCGAGCTCGGCTACGACGCGGGCAGGCCCGACGGCCTGTTCGGCGGGCGCACGGAAAAGGCGCTGAGGAACTTCCAGCGCGACTACGGCCTGGTCGTGGACGGGATCTGCGGTCCGGCGACGGTGCGCGCGCTGCGCCAGCTGTCGCCGCGTGCTCGTGGTGGCCGTCCGGTGTTCCTGCGTGAGCAGGAGCAGGTCCGCCAGGCGGGCCCCCGGCTGCGCGGCAAGCGGATCGTGATCGACCCGGGGCACGGTGGCGAAGACGCCGGTGTCGAGGTCAAGGACGTCCGCGAAGCCGACGTGGTGTGGGACCTGGCGCGCCGGCTCGAGGGCCGGATGAAGGCCACCGGCATGGAGGCCTTGATCTCGCGCGGCCCGGACTTCGGCCCGACCGAAGCCGATCGCGCCGCCTTCGCCAACGACGCGGGTGCCGACCTGTTCCTGTCCCTGCACTGCGACGTCAACTCGTCGCCGCACGCGCAGGGCGTGGCCACCTTCCACTTCGGCAACGGCTACGGCACCACGTCCACGGTCGGCGAACTGCTGGCCGGGTTCATCCAGCGTGAGCTGGCCGCGCGGACGGGGCTGCTGGACTGCCGTACGCACGCCAAGACGTGGGAGATCCTCCGGCTCACCCGCTGTCCCGCGGTGCGCATCGAGATCGGCTACCTGAGCAACCCGAACGACCGGGCGCGGATGTCCGACCCGGCCTTCCGCGACGTGGTGGCCGAAGGCATCCTCATCGCCGTCAAGCGGCTGTACCTGCTCGGCGAGGGCGACCAGCCCACGGGTACGTTCACCTTCGCCGACGTCCTCGCGCACGAGCTCGCGAAGGCCGAATAGCCACAGGCATCCATGCACAACTGGGGATAACTCATCGAGTTATCCCCAGTTCTGTGGATAACTCAGGCTCGCGTGGTGCTCGGCTCCGCCGTGGTGATGGTGACCTGGCCCAGCAGCCGTTCCAGCGCGGCCTCTACGTCTTCCTTCCAGGAGATCGCCGAACGCAGCTCAAGGCGCAGCCGCGGCCACTTGTGGTGCGGCCGCACGGTCTTGAACCCCACCGCCGTGAGGAAGTCCGCCGGCACCACGCAGGTGTGGCCCATCGCGTCGTTCTCGACCTCGCTCGGGTTCGCGTCCCCGAAGGCCTCGATCGCGCGGACACCTCGCTTCGTCAGGTCCTTCGCGACGGCCTGGATGAGCATCCGCCCGAGCCCGCCGCCGCGGAACTCCGGCAGCACGTTGAACCCGGTCAGCAGCACGGCGTCCGCGCTGGGCGGGGAAGTGGGGAAGGCCTGCGCCCTCGGCACGGCGTTCGGCGGGGCGTACAGCACGAAACCGACGGGCAGGGTGTCGCTGTAGATCAACCGGCCGCAGGAGCCCCACTCCAGCAGCACGCTGGAGACCCAGGCTTCCTTCTCGACCTCGGTGGAGCCGAACTCCTCCGCCTGCGCCTTCAGATGCGGCGGGAGCTCCCAGTAGACGCAGCGCCTGCAGTTCTTGGGCAGGTGCTCCAGGTTGTCCAGCGTGACGCCCACGACGCGACGCGACACCCGACCTCCCAGATTGCAGTGCTCATGGCTCGCGGGCAGGCGTGACCGCAGCTGCCTTTCGGACCGTACAAGAGCATAGGGCGCTGTGACGCCTGCCGAAAGGACGCGAAGGTCACAAGGACGGGTGGTTACACTCGACTAACTGAACCCACGACACCCAAGCGAAGTGCTGATGACTGCCTCACCGCCCGAGAGAACCGGCCGCCACAACCTCGATCCGCACCTCGACCGGTACGCCGCGCGTACCGAGGGGATGACGGCATCGGAGATCCGGGCGTTGTTCGCGGTGGCGAGCAGGCCCGAGGTGGTATCGCTGGCAGGCGGCATGCCGAACCTCGCCGCGCTCCCGCTGGACAGCCTCTCGGCGCAGGTCGGTGAGCTGATCGCCGAAGACGGGCTCACAGCGCTCCAGTACGGCTCCGCGCAGGGCATCCCGGTACTGCGAGAGCAGATCTGCGACGTTATGGCGCTGGAGGGCATCTCAGCCCACTCTGACGACGTCGTGGTGACGGTCGGCTCCCAGATGGGCCTGGACATGGTCACCCGCCTGTTCTGCGATCCCGGCGACATCGTGCTCGCCGAAGGGCCCTCCTACGTGGGGGCCCTCGGTTCGTTCGCCGCCTACCAGGCCAAGGTCGTGCACGTCGTGATGGACGACGAGGGCCTGGTGCCGGAGGCGCTGCGTGAGGCGCTGGCCGCCGCGAAACGGGCCGGGCAGCGGGTGAAGTTCCTTTACACGATCCCGAACTTCCACAACCCGGCCGGCGTGACGCTGGCCGTCGAGCGCCGCGCGGAGATCATGGAGATCTGCCGGGAGCACGGCGTGCTCGTGGTCGAGGACAACCCGTACGGCCTGCTCGGGTTCGACGGGCAGACGTATCCGTCGCTGCGCTCCATCGACCCGGAGAACGTCGTGTATCTCGGCTCGTTCTCCAAGACCTTCGCCTCCGGCCTGCGGGTCGGCTGGGTGCTGGCGCCGCACGCGGTGCGGGAGAAGCTCGTCCTGGCCGCCGAGTCGGCCACGCTCTGCCCGCCGACGCTGAACCAGATGATCGTGTCGCGGTACCTGGCCACACACGACTGGAAGGGCCAGATCAAAACCTTCCGCGAGAACTACCGCGAGCGCCGGGACGCGATGATCTCCGCGCTCGAGCAGTACCTGCCGTCGGGATGCAGCTGGACCCACCCCGATGGCGGCTTCTACGTGTGGGTGACCGTGCCCGAGGGCGTCGACACCAAGGCGATGCTGCCCAGGGCCGTCACCGCGCGGGTCGCGTACGCCTCCGGCACGGGTTTCTACGCGGACGGGTTCGGCAGCAGGCAGATGCGGCTGTCGTACTGCTACCCGACGCCGGAGCGGATCAAGGAGGGCGTCCGGCGGCTGGCCGCGGTGCTCGAGTCCGAAATGGACCTTGTGCGCACGTTCGGTACGGTCAGCATGAAACCCATATCCGGGCCGGAAAATCCGTCCCCGGACACGGCTTAGATTCCACATTGGACATTCAAGGGGAGTACGGCGTGGTTGTGCCCACCGTGGCGGTTCTGGCAGGCGGGCTTTCGCATGAGCGCGACGTTTCCCTGCGCTCGGGCCGGCGGCTGTCCGCCGCGCTGCGCTCGCAGGGGCTGACGGTCGAGGAATGGGACACCGATGGTGGCCTGCTCGACCGCCTGCGCTCCGAACGGCCTGACGCCGCGGTGGTCGCCCTGCACGGCGGCGAGGGCGAAAACGGCTCCGTGCAGACAGTCCTGGAGATGCTGCAGGTGCCTTACGTCGGCACCAGCTCGCAGGGTTGCCGCCGCGCTTGGGACAAGCCGACTGCCAAAGCGCTGCTGGAGCAGGCCGGGTTCGCCACGCCGGACTGGGTCGTGCTGCCGCACAGCACTTTCCGCGAGCTGGGTGCGCAGGCCGTGCTGGACGCGATCGTGGACCACCTCGGCCTGCCGCTGATCCTCAAGCCGGACCAGGGCGGCTCGGCGCTGGGCACTCAGGTGGTGCGGGACGCCTCGGAGCTGCCGACGGCGATGGTCGGCTGCTTCGCGTACGGCGACACGGTGCTCGCCGAGCGGTACGTGGAAGGCGTGGAGGTGGCGGTCACCGTCATCGAGCGCGATGGCGGCCCGGAAGCGCTGCCCGCGGTGGAGATCGTGCCGGAGAGCGGCGTCTACAACTACACCGCCCGCTACACCGCCGGGCTCACGAATTTCTTCGCGCCGGCCCGGATCTCCGAGGAGTCGGCGAAGGCGGTCGGGGAGTTGGCCGTCGGGGCGCACCGGTTACTCGGTCTGCGGGACATCTCCCGCACCGACGCGATCGTCGACGCCGACGGCACCGTCCAGTTCCTCGAAGTGAACTCCTCGCCCGGTCTGACCGAGACCTCCACCGTGCCGATGGCGATCGAGTCCTCCGGGGCTTCCCTCGGCGGGGTTTTCGCCGATCTGGTCAGCCGGGCGATCTCCCGCACCGCTTGATCAAATCATCACCGTGACGAAATGACCTAGGGTCATCCTTCATCGGTTTCACGTGTCTGATTTGACTCTTTCGGCGCCATCAATGCCACGATCCGCTCGAGATCGTCGACCGAGCCGAACTCGACGACGATCCGGCCCTTCCGGCGGCCGAGGTCGACCTTCACCCGGGTGTCGAAGGTGTCCGACAGGCGAGTGGCCAGATCCTGCAATCCCGGCGCCTGCATCGCCTTGCGCGGCTGCGGCTTCGGCTTGGCCGGCGTCTCGCTCTTCTTGAGCGTGACCGCTTCCTCCGTCGCGCGGACCGAAAGTCCCTCGGCGACGATTCGGGTCGCGAGGTCTTCCTGAGACTCGGCATCCTCCAACGACAGCAGCGCGCGGGCGTGCCCCGCCGAAAGCACCCCGGCGGCGACGCGACGCTGCACGGGGAGGGGGAGCTTCAGCAGCCGGATGGTGTTCGTGATGACCGGGCGGCTGCGGCCGATACGGCCGGCGAGCTCCTCGTGCGTCACCTCGAACTCGTCGAGCAGCTGCTGATAGGCCGCCGCCTCTTCGAGCGGGTTCAGCTGGACGCGGTGGATGTTCTCCAGCAGGGCGTCCCGCAGCATCGCCTCGTCGGCGGTCTGCCGGACGATGGCCGGGATCTTCTCCAGCTCCGCCTGCTGCGAAGCGCGAAGCCGGCGCTCGCCCATGACGAGCTCGTACTCGTCATCGCCGAGCTCCCGCACCACGATCGGCTGCATGAGGCCGAACTCGCGGATGGAGTGCTCCAGCTCGGCGAGCGCCTCTTCGTCGAAAACCTGCCGGGGCTGTTTGGGGTTGGCCTTGATCGCGCTGATCGGGACTTCGCGATAGACCGCCCCGGCGACCTCGCCGCCGACGGCCGGCGCGCCTTCCTCCGGCGCGGGGACCTGATCGCCATTACGCGAGGATGGCTCGGTGCGGACCTCGATTGTCGCGCCTTCGGCGGCAGCGGGCCCGGTCGGGATCAGCGCCGCAAGGCCGCGGCCGAGCCCCCCTCTGCGTTCGGTCATAGTGTTCCGCTCCTCGATCCGTTGGTGCTGCCGCGCTCGGCGATCTCCTTCGCGGCGTCCATGTAGCTCATCGCGCCGCGCGATCCGGGGTCGTACGCCAGCACGGTCTGGCCGTAGCTGGGCGCCTCGGACACCTTCACGTTGCGGGGGATGACCGTCTTGAGCACGACGTCGCCGAAGTGCCCGCGTACCTCCGCGGTCACCTGATCGGCCAGTTTGGTCCGGCCGTCGTACATCGTGAGCAGGATCGTGGAGACGGCCAGCGCCGGGTTGAGGTGCTTCTGCACGAGGTCGATGTTGCTCAGCAGCTGCCCCAGACCTTCCAGCGCGTAGTACTCACACTGGATCGGGATCAGCACCTCGCGGGCGGCCACCATCGCGTTCACCGTGAGCAGGCCGAGCGACGGCGGGCAGTCGATGAAGACGTAGTCGACGCCCGTCTCGTCGATCGCCTCGGCGGAGAGCGCCTCCTTGAGCCGCGACTCGCGGTTGCCCATCTCGACGAGTTCGATCTCCGCACCGGCGAGATCGATCGTGGCGGGCACGCACAAGAGGTTCGGCGACTGCTCGGACACGGCGGTCGCCTCGGCGAGCGAGACCTCGCCGAGGAGCACCTCGTAGACCGACGGGGTGCCCGAGCGGTGTTCCACGTTGAGCGCGGTGCTGGCGTTGCCCTGTGGGTCGAGGTCGATCACGAGGGTCTTGAGCCCGTGCACGGCGAGGGCGGCGGCGAGGTTCACGGCGCTGGTGGTCTTGCCGACGCCGCCCTTCTGGTTGGCGACGGTCAGCACGCGACGGTGGTCGGGCTTGGGGAGCATGTTGGATTCGGGATGGAGGACGCGCGCGGCGTTCTCCGCCTCTTCGGCGATCGGGGTCCAGTCTGACGAAGGCGGGGTCACTGGCCGAGCCACCTCTCTGGTATCGACACTCCACCGCGCACTTCGCACGGTTTCACGTGGAACATGGCCATCTTTTCATCCCGTCCGCTTCGATCGGACACCGACAGCGCTTCGCCGTCGTCTCTGTTGAGCCGATGCCTGCGGGCGGATTCGCTCGACAATCACAACTGTCGTGGGAGTCTCAAGTAGGTCGACTCCGCACTCGGAGACCGTGGGCTCGCCGCCTCCGACCCTGGCGACGGCGGACATGTCACGCGCGACTTCGTCCCGCGCGCTGGCCCCCTTCAGTGCAAGCATCATGCCACCTTCGCGGAGGAGCGGCAGACACCAGCCCGCCAATTTCGCGAGCGGCGCCACAGCGCGCGCGGTCACGACGTCGACGGTGCCGATTTCTGCCCGGATCGCCTTCTCTTCCGCCCGGCCACGGAGCACGCTCACGTCGAGGTCGAGTTCCTCGATCACTTCGTCGAGCCAGTCGACCCGTCGCGCCATCGGCTCGACGAGCATCAGGTGAAGGTCCGGCCGCGCGATCGCGAGCGGGATGCCGGGGAGGCCGGCACCCGAGCCGACGTCCACGACGCGCGCCCCGTGCGGGATCCGCTCACCGATGACAGCGGAGTTGAGCAGATGCCGATCCCACAGCCGGTCGACTTCCCGCGGCCCGATGAGTCCGCGCTCGACCCCGTGCCGCTCCAGGAGAGCGGCGAACCGCTCGGCGCCCTCCAGTCCGTCTCCGAACACGCGGGCTGCTGACTCTGGTACCGGCGCCACTCGTCACTCCGTTTCACGTGAAACCGCTGTCGTTCCGATTGTCCCCGACGCCGGACGTGCATCGGGGGAGTGGCTCGGTTTCACGTGAAACTGGGCAAGAAAAAAGCGGCCCGCCGGATGTCCGGCGGGCCGCTTCGGGTTCCTGGTTGTCAGTCTTCGTCGCTGTCGGGGATGACGACCACCCGACGCTTGGGCTCCTCGCCCTCGCTCTCGCTGTGCACACCGTCGACCGCCGCGACGGCGTCGTGCACGACCTTCCGCTCGAAGGGGCTCATCGGCTGCAGGCGAACCTTCTCGCCATTCGCCAGCACCGACTCGGCAGTCGACCGGCCGAGCTCGCGGAGCTCCTCACGGCGACCCGCGCGCCAGCCCGCGATGTCCAGCATCAGCCGGCTCCGCGTTCCGGTCTCCTGTTGCACCGCGAGCCGGGTCAGCTCCTGCAGCGCCTCGAGCACCTGACCGCGGCCGCCGACGAGCTTCTCCAGATCGTCACCGCCGTCGATGCTCACGATCGCCCGGCCCGCTTCCACGTCCAGGTCGATGTCCCCGTCGTAGTCGAGCAGATCCAGCAGGCGCTCCAGGTAGTCCCCGGCGATGTCGCCCTCACGCACGAGCAAGTCGGCGCCGGTGGGCGCGTTCTCCTCGTTCTCGTTCTCGGTCTTCTCCGACTCGGTGTCGATCGCCTCGACCGTCTCCGACATCATTCGTCTCCTCTCCCGGGGCCGGCGTCAGCGACGCTTCTGCCCCGAGCCTTTCTGTCCTGAGTTCTTGCCACCCTGTGCCGACTTCTTGCGCTGCCCGCCCGAACCCTGCGGGCGCTGCCCCTGCTGGGCGAACCGGTGGGGTGAACCTGCCTTGGGACTCCGCTTGCCGTTCGACTGCTGGCCGTTGGCGGAGGACTCGTTCTCTTCGTCGGTGCTTTCCGTCTTGGTCTCGTTCTTCGGCTGCACGGGCTTCGCGCCCGGCTTCGGCTTGGCACCCGGCTTCGGGGCGAGCGCGTCGCGCTTCTCCTTCGCCTCGGCCTTCTTGGCCGCCTCTTCCTTGTCGATCCGGGTGTAGACGAGTCGCTGCTGCATGAGGGTCCAGCCGTTGTTGGACAGCCAGTAGACGAGCAGGCCGATCGGGAAGAACGCACCGAAGACGAGCACACCGAGCGGGAAGATGTACATCGTCAGCTTCTGCATGAGCGCGGCCTGCGGCTGCGCCTCCGTGGCCGTCGCCGCCTGCCGGGCCGCCGAGTGCCGCGCGGTGAGGTGGGTCAGGACGCTCGCGAGGATCATCAGCGGAACGGCCACCGGGGCCACGTTCCAGTTCCAGCCACCACCGGTGCCACCCAGCACCGAGGCGTGGTGGATCGCGTCACCGATGTTGACGCCGAACAGCTTGGCGTTGACGTAGGACTCGACGCCGGCGTGGTCGAAGAAGTAGTTCTCGGTCTTCTGGTCCAGCGGCTTGTTCGTGAACGAACGCAGCACCCAGTTCAGCCCGATGAACACCGGGATCTGCAGGACCATCGGCAGACAGCTGCCCAGCGGGTTGACCCCGTGCTCCTTCTGGAGCTTCTGCATCTCCGCGGCTTGGCGCTGCTTGTCGTTCGCGTATTTCTTCTGGACCCGCTTCAGTTCCGGCGCGAACTCCTGCATCTTCTTCATCGACCGGACCTGGTTCACGAACGGCTTGAACATGATGCCGCGGACCGTGAAGGTCAGGAACATGATCGCGAGGATCCAGGCGATCGCGTTGTCGTCGCCAAGGACGAAGCCGAAGACTTTGTGCCAACACCAGAGGATGAAGGACACGGGGTAGTAGATGAAGTTGAGCACTGAGCTACTCCTCGGTTGACAAACCAGGTCTGGTGTGGCGCCAGGAGAACTTCTCGGGCACCGGGTCGCGGCCGGGCATTGTCCACGGGCCGCAGCGCAACAGCCGTCGCAGCGCGAGGTACGAACCCCGGGCCGCGCCGAAGCGGGTCAAGGCCTCAACCGCGTACGTGCTGCAGCTCGGATAGAACCGGCAACTCGGCGGGAGGAAGGGGGAGATGCATTTGCGATAGAACCGGAGCGGGAGCAGCAACAGCCAGGCGACCGGACCAGGCCGGCCTGCCTCGCGGGGCCCGTCGTCGATCGCGGCCGTGGGTTCGTTCACACCGCTGACCCATCATGATCGTGCTCGGCCGGGCCGGCCGCTCGCCGGTCCGGGATCAGGCCCAGTTTGCGGAGCGCGGAGTCGAGATCCACGCCCAGTTCGGCACTGGACGCCGTCGCCGCCGGCGGTAGGGCCCTAATCACCAACGAGCTGCCCGCCGGAACGGTTCCAAGGCGCGCGGCGACGAGATGACGCAGCCGACGGCTCACTCGGTGGCGAACGACGGAGTTGCCGACGGCCTTGCTCACCACAAAACCCGCCCGCGTTCCAGACGCGGGCGGGTCCGAGGCCTGCAACACATGGACCACAAGGCGCCGCCGCCCGGCGCGAGACCCGCGACGCATGACTTCGCGGAAGTCCTCACTTCGCCGCAGACGAGCGGCAGCGGGCAGCATGGGCGCGCCTGGGTTCAGGCGCGATCAGGCGGACAGCTTCTCGCGGCCCTTGCGACGACGGCCCGCCAAGATCGCCCGGCCCGCGCGGGTGCGCATGCGCAGCCGGAATCCGTGCGTACGGGCGCGTCGGCGGTTGTTCGGCTGGAAAGTGCGCTTACCCTTGCTCACGACTCTGCTTCTCCTGGTCTCGACATACCGGTGGCTTCGGTGTGCCACCGTCAGGTCTGGGTGTCAGCCCGCGCTGTCAGCGAACATGGACACGCAAATGTGCCCGTCGCAAGCGGGAGACCCTACGAGAGTACGCACCCGGTCCCGCCGTCCGGCAACCGGCCCCGCCGAGTACGCGCGAGGACCGACTGGCGACCGCCGGTAGACCATGGAATCCTTCTGCGACGGGTGTCTTGTGGGACAGCGCCGGGCTTGTTAGCGTGTCTCCTCTTGAGTCACCCGTTCGAGGGGCTCGACGCCATGGTCGGAAGGTGTGGAGGCTCTGGCTGGCGTAGGTTGCACCCGCAGGTGGAGGCGCTGCGGGGGCCCGTACATTAGTGCACAGTTGTGGACAACTCTGTGGATTACCGCTGCGCGCGGTGACCACGGCATACGGAGACGCCGCTCCATGTGATGAGCAGGCGACCCGCAGGGTGGTTTCAAGGTGTCGTCCAGCGCGGCGAGGGGAGGGGAGCGGAGTCGGTGTCCGAGCACCAGATCAATCTGGGCGTCGTCTGGGATCAGGTCGTGCGCGAGCTGTCCGACGGCACGCTCTCTCCGCAGCAGCGCGCGTGGATGCGAGTGACCCGCCCGATAGGTCTGCTCGACGGGACGGCACTCCTCGCCGCTCCCAGTGACTTCGCCAAGGAAGCGATCGAGCGCGCGCTGCGCGAGCCGATCACGCACGCCTTGTCCCGGCGCCTCGGGCGGCCGGTCTCCCTGGCGGTGAAAGTGGACACCGCGGAAGTGGCTCCCGCGCCGCCGGTGCCGACCCCGCAGTACGCGCCTTCACCCGCGCGAGTGGAAAACGGGAGCGCCGCGGAGGCGCCTTCCCGCACGATGCCGCCACTGGACGACGGACTGCTGCCGCCACTGCGCCGCACGCGTGTCCAGGCCGAGCCGGCCAAACCGGTCGTCCCCGAAGACGACGGGGAAGAAGAAGTGGACGAAGAGGGCGACGCGCTCGCGGCCGCGCACGAGATCTGGCCGATGTTCTCCGGCCAGCCGGTGGCGGGCCAGCCGTACACCGCTCCGGCACAACCGCAGACTTCGAAGACGCGCCTGAACGAGAAGTACACCTTCGACACGTTCGTGATCGGCGCGTCCAACCGCTTCGCGCACGCGGCGGCGTTCGCCGTCGCCGAAGCGCCTTCCCGCGCGTACAACCCGCTCTTCATCTGGGGCGAGTCCGGCCTGGGCAAGACGCACCTGCTGCACGCCGTCGGGCACTACGCCCAGCGGCTGTTCCCGGGGATGCGCGTGCGGTACGTGTCGACCGAAGAGTTCACGAACGACTTCATCAACTCGCTGCGGGACGACCGGAAAGTGGCGTTCCAGCGCCGCTACCGCGACATCGACATCCTGCTCGTCGACGACATCCAGTTCTTGGAAGGCAAGGAAGGAACCCAGGAGGAGTTCTTCCATACCTTCAACACCCTGCACAACGCGAACAAGCAGATCGTGGTGTCCTCGGACCGGCCGCCCAAGCGGCTGGAAACCCTGGAGGACCGGCTGCGCACGCGGTTCGAGTGGGGGCTGATCACCGACATCCAGCCGCCCGAACTGGAGACCCGGATCGCGATCCTGCGCAAGAAGGCCGCGCAGGACAGGCTCGCGGTGCCGGGCGAGGTGCTGGAGTTCATCGCGTCTCGGGTCGAGGCGAACATCCGTGAGCTCGAGGGCGCGCTCATCCGCGTCACCGCGTTCGCTTCGCTTAACCAGCAGCCGGTGGACGTCGGGCTCGCCGAGATCGTGCTGCGGGACCTGATCCCGGATTCGCAGGCGCCGGAGATCAGCGCACCGACGATCATGGCGACCACCGCCGAATTCTTCGACGTGACGATCGACGACCTGTGCGGGCCGGGCAAGACGAAGGCGCTCGCCACGGCACGCCAGATCGCGATGTACCTCTGCCGCGAGCTCACCGACATGTCACTGCCGAAGATCGGGCAGACCTTCGGCGGCCGCGACCACACCACGGTGATGCACGCGGACAAGAAGATCCGGAAGGAAATGGCCGAACGGCGCCGGATCTACGACCAGGTGCAGGAACTGACCTTCCGCATCAAGCAGCGCGCCCGCCAGTAGCCGGCCGCGCGCGCACCTCTTCTCTACGCTCACCTCTTCTCTAACTGTCATGCCGCGTTCGACCGCGGTATGCCGCGCGCTCCTTGCCACGCAAGGGGATTCGCACGGCCTCGTGTCGGGGCGGACCTAGAGCCGCACAGTCCGCGCGAAGCCGCTTCGTCCGCCGACACCGTCTCGGCCCGCGCGCTTTCCCAGTCCGCGTAAGCGGTTCGTCGCCGCGCTCGCGAATCCTTCCTTGCCGCTCAACGGATTCGGCTTCGCACTCCTGTCCGCGTTCGTGCCGCGGCCCGCTCGGCTCGTGTGATCCCAATAACGACAACGCATCGAAGAACGATCACCGTCGCTCACAGGAGTGAAGTACTTGGTCCCCACGTCCCTCCGCGACCGTGGGTACAACTCGGCCCACAGCTGGGGAGAACTGTGTGGACAACTGTGGATGGATGTGGATGGGTTGTGGGGAGCCGAAAACTGTCCACCGGCGGCCGAAACTGTCCACGGGGATGACCGCCCGGATGTCCACAGCCGGACGCGCCGTGGGACCTGCGACAACACCGGCTGTCCACACAACCCACAGCCCTTATTACTGTTACTGCCCTTGTTCTTCTCAAGAAGATCTTCTAAAGCAAAAACAGGGGACTGTGGATCTGGGGACAAGCGGGGAGGACGAGGAGTCTTGTCGACTTGTCGATGGCGTGCCCCGGATGACGGGCGGAGCGGTCACGTTCTAACGTGGGTGTCCACACCCAAGCCCGCAGGCCGCTGGCGACATTGGCATCGGGCCAACACCACACACGAGATCCCCTGGCCAAAGCGCTGCGCACCGCGCCGTCCAGGGCCGTTTGTCGATCTTCTCGAGCCCAGGGGTGGCTCGGCTGTCGAAAGGATGGGCGCATGAAGATCCGCGTCGAGCGTGACGGGCTGGCCGACGCCGTTGCCTGGGTGGCACGGAGCCTGCCGTCCCGGCCGCCGGTCCCGGTGCTGGGCGGTGTGCTTCTCGACGCCGGTTCGGACGGGACGACCGACGCACTGACCGTCTCCGGCTTCGACTACGAGGTGTCGGCCACGGTCGGTGTGCCCGCGACGATCGCCGACGGGGGGCGGCTGCTCGTGTCCGGCCGGTTGCTCGCGGACATCACCAAGTCCCTGCCCGCCCAGCCGGTCGAGATCTTCGTCGACGGCTCCCGAGCTTCCATCACTTGTGGCAACGCGCGGTTCAGCCTGCCGACGATGCCGGTCGAGGACTACCCCGCGCTGCCGGCCCAGCCCGCGCTCGCCGGCGAGGTCGCCGGTGACGCCTTCGGCCAGGCCGTCACCCAGGTCGCCGTCGCGGCGGGCAAGGACGACACGCTCCCGATGCTCACCGGGATGCGGCTGGAGATCTCCGGCAGCTCGCTGACCCTCGTCGCGACCGACCGGTTCCGGCTGGCGATGCGCGAGTTCGCGTGGCAGCCGGCCGAAGGGCTGGCGGACGCCGCCGTCCTCGTCCCCGCCCGCACGCTCGCCGACGCCGCGAAGTCGCTCGGCGCCAGCGGTGCCACCGTTTCCGTCGGTCTCGCGAGCGGCGAGGGTCTGCTCGGTCTGTCCGGCTCCGGCCGCTACACGACGACCCGGCTGCTCGACGCGGAGTTTCCGCCGTACCGCCAGCTGTTGCCCGCGCAGCACACCTCCCGAGCGGTCATCGAGGTCGCGCCGCTGTCCGAGGCGATCAAGCGTGTGTCGCTGGTCGCCGAGCGTGGTACCCAGGTGCGGCTGGAGTTCGCGGACGGTTCGCTGCGGCTTTCCGCCGGTGGTGACGACGAAGGCAGCGCGGAAGAAGAACTGCCCGTGGACTACGAGGGTGAAGCGGTGACGATCGCGTTCAACCCCGGCTATCTCGTCGACGGCCTCGGGGCACTGCACGCCGATCGCGCGGAGCTGACTTTCACCACCCCCAACCGGCCGGCTTTGATCAAGCCGGCGGACGAGCAGGGCCAGGTCATTCCTGGTTACCTCTACCTGTTGATGCCGGTCCGCCTACCCGGCTGACCGGCGCCCGCGAACGAAGCAGAGGGGAATTTCCAATGGTTCAGCTGGGACTCGTCGGCCTGGGCAAGATGGGTTTCAACATGCGGGAGCGGCTGCGCGCGGCCGGGCACGAGGTGGTCGGCTACGACCGCAACGAGGCCGTCAGCGACTCCTCCTCGCTGGCCGACATGGTGTCCAAGCTCGACGGGCCGCGGATCGTCTGGATCATGGTTCCGGCCGGTGGCCCCACCAGGGACACCGTGGCCGAACTGGGTGAGCTGCTGAGCGAGGGCGATCTCGTGATCGACGGCGGCAACTCGAAGTTCACCGACGACAAGCACAACGCCGGGGTGCTCGCCGAGAAGAAGATCGGCTACCTCGACTGTGGCGTCTCCGGTGGCGTGTGGGGCAAGGACAACGGGTACGGCCTGATGGTCGGCGGCGCGGCCGCGGACGTCGAGCGCGCGATGCCGATCTTCGACACGCTGCGCCCGGAAGGTCCGCGCGAGGAAGGCTTTTCGCACGCGGGCTCCGTCGGCGCCGGACACTACGCGAAGATGATCCACAACGGCATCGAGTACGGGATCATGCAGGCGTACGCCGAAGGGTTCGAGCTACTCGAAGCCGCGAAGGTCGTCGAAGACGTGCCCGCGGTGATCAAGGGCTGGCAGCGCGGCACCGTCGTCCGCTCCTGGCTGCTCGACCTCCTCGTCCGCGCGCTGGACGAAGACCCGGACCTCGACGACCTCGAGGGTTACGTCGAGGATTCCGGCGAAGGCCGCTGGACACTGGAAGAAGCGATCAACAACGCCGTTCCCGCGCCGGTCATCTCGGCCGCGCTGTTCGCCCGATTCTCTTCGCGCCAAAAGGATTCCGCCGCCATGCGCGCGGTCGCCGCGCTGCGCAACCAGTTCGGCGGGCACGCGGTCAAGAAAATAGGTCAGTAGCAGCCTTGTACCTCCGTCATCTCCAGGTCACCGACTTCCGCTCATGGGAGCACGTCGACCTGCCGTTGACACCGGGGCCGACCGTGCTGGTCGGGCCCAACGGGCGGGGGAAGACCAATCTGCTCGAGGCCATCGGGTACGTCGCCACGCTCGGCTCGCACCGGGTCGCGACCGACGCGCCGCTGGTCCGGCACGGTTGCGAACGCGCGCTGGTGCGCGCGGCCGTGGTCAACGAGGACCGCGAACTGACCGTGGAACTGGAGATCACGCCCGGTAAGGCGAACCGGGCGCGGATCAACCGGGGGCAGGTCGGCAAACCGCGCGACGTGCTCGGCATCCTGCGCACGGTGCTGTTCTCCCCGGAGGACCTGGCGCTCGTGCGCGGTGATCCCAGCGAGCGGCGCCATTTCCTCGACGATCTTTTGGTACTGCGCGCGCCGCGCTGGGCCGGGGTCCGGTCCGACTACGACCGCGTCCTGCGCCAGCGGAACGCGTTGTTGAAGACAGCCGGTAAGAGAAAGGGAACGCGCGAAGATCCGTACGCGCTGTCGACGCTCGAAGTGTGGGACAACCACCTCGCGACCGCCGGCGGCCAGTTGCTCGCGGCCCGGCTCGACCTGGTCGCGGACCTCGCACCGCACGCCGCTGCCGCATACATGGGGGTGGCGCCGGATTCGAGGCCGGCCAAGATCTCCTACCGATCGAGCCTCGGGGCCGCGCTGCCTGCCGGATACGGAATTCCCGGCGGGGAACGGGCCGATCCGGACAAACTGGCGGGTATCCTCGTGCAGTCCTTGTCCGAGGTTCGGCAGGCCGAGCTCGACCGCGGGGTCAGTCTGGTCGGTCCGCATCGGGACGAGCTGGAGCTCGTCCTCGGCGAAGCGCCGGCGAAGGGATACGCCAGTCACGGGGAGTCCTGGTCCTTCGCGCTCGCGCTGCGCCTCGGTTCGTACGAGCTGCTGCGGGCCGAAAACGGTGAGCCGGTGCTGCTGCTCGACGATGTGTTCGCGGAGCTGGACCGGCGCAGGCGGGCGCGGCTCGCCGAGGTGGCGGCCGGTGCCGAACAGGTGCTGGTGACCGCCGCGGTGGACGAGGACGTGCCCGAAGAGCTATCGGGCACGCGGTTCGCGGTCTCGGACGGGGAGGTCAGGCGTGGCTGAAGAAGATTCAACAAGATCAAATCAGGCACACCGAGTGACCGGCGCCACACATTTTATGCACCGATCTGGGGACAACTCTGTGGATAGTGTGGATAACACGGTGAGCGAGTTATCGCCGCCTGTGATCAAGAGGCCAAATGAGTCGTCCTCGGCCACTGGTACGGGGGTTAACCCCGACGAGGGGACTCTATCGAACACGCAGAGTGATCCCGCGCCTGGGCCGAACGAGCAGGGGTCCGGACGCGACCTCGCCAGGGCGGCATTGGCGGCAGCCAGGGCGAAGGCCGAAGCCCGCGGCGTGGAGCCTGGCGTGCGCAAACGCGCCAAGCCCAGCGATTTCAGCCAGAACCCCCGTCGCCGCCGCTGGTCCTCGCCCGGCGCCGACGCCCGTGATCCCCAGCCGCTCGGCAGGCTGATCTCCCGCCTCTCCGCCGAGCGGGGCTGGGCGGCCAAGCTCGCCGACGGCCAGGTCTTCGGGCAGTGGGCGCAGCTGGTCGGCGAAGAGGTCGCCGAGCACGCCCAGCCGGTTTCGCTCAAGGACGGCGAGCTCACCGTCCGTGCCAGCTCGACGGCCTGGGCCACGCAGCTTCGCCTGCTGCAGGGCCAGTTGCTGACCAAGATCGCCGCCGCCGTGGGGCACGGCGTCGTCAAGCGGATGCGGATTCACGGGCCCACCGCGCCCAGCTGGCGCAAGGGTTTGCGGCACGTTCCCGGCCGCGGTCCTCGGGACACTTACGGCTGACACTTGAATGCGCCGAGATGCCCCGGCATGACGCAGAGCCATCTCGGCACCCATCTGGGTTCGAGTTCGTGCGTCTGTGACGAAATCAGGGGTGTCCTTGCCGCATGTATGCGGAGGTGGCCAAGTAGAATATACGGGGAGCGGGGAACCCTTGGGCGAGACTGAGGAGAAAGCAGGCCTGTGGCAGCCAATCAGAGTGACTACAACGCGTCCTCCATCACCGTGCTCGAGGGGCTCGAAGCCGTCCGGAAGCGTCCGGGTATGTACATCGGCTCGACCGGCGAGCGCGGTCTTCACCATCTTATCCAGGAAGTCGTCGACAACTCGGTCGACGAGGCGATGGCGGGCTATGCGACCAAGGTCGAGGTGACCCTGCTGGCCGACGGCGGCGTCCGCGTCAGCGATGACGGCCGCGGCATTCCGGTCGCCATGCACCCCAAGGAGAACCGGCCGACCATCGAGGTCGTGCACACCGTGCTGCACGCGGGCGGCAAGTTCGACAGTGACTCGTACGCGGTGTCCGGTGGCCTGCACGGCGTCGGCATCTCGGTGGTCAACGCGCTGTCCACGGCGCTCGACGTCGAGGTCTGCCGCGAGGGCAGGCTGTGGAAGCAGCACTACGACCACGCGAAGCCCGGCGAGCTCATCGACGCCGGACCCACCGACGCGGCCGGGACCACCACCACGTTCTGGGCGGACCCGGACATCTTCGAGACCACCACGTACAACGCGGAGACGGTCGCGCGCCGGCTGCAGGAGATGGCCTTCCTCAACAAGGGGCTGTCCATCACGCTGCGGGACGAGCGCGTCAGCGACGACGACACCGAGACCGACGTGGACGGTCAGCAGGCCAGGGTCAAGGAGCGCATCTACCACTACCCGGGTGGGCTCGAGGACTTCGTCAAGCACATCAACGGCAGCAAGGACCCGATCCACCCCAGCGTGATCTCCTTCGACGCCAAGGGAGACGGCCTCGAGGTCGAGGTCGCGATGCAGTGGAACAACTCGTTCACGCCATCGGTGCACACCTTCGCGAACACGATCAACACGCACGAGGGCGGTACGCACGAAGAGGGTTTCCGCGCGGCGCTCACGCGCGTGGTCAACGTCTACGCGCGCGACAAGAAGCTGTTGAAGGAGAAGGACGAGAACCTCTCCGGTGAGGACGTGCGCGAGGGTCTCGCCGCGATCGTGTCCATCAAGCTTTCCGAGCCGCAGTTCGAAGGGCAGACGAAAACCAAGCTGGGCAACAGCGAGGCGAAGTCGTTCGTGCAGAGCAAGACGAACGAGTGGCTGTCCGACTGGTTCGAGCGCAACCCCGGCGAAGCCAAGACGATCATCAACAAGGCGGTGTCCAGCGCACAGGCGCGGATGGCCGCGCGGCGGGCCCGGGATCTGGTGCGCCGCAAGGGCGCGATGGACATCGGCGGGCTGCCGGGCAAGCTGAAGGACTGCCAGTCCACCAACCCCGAGGAGTGCGAGCTCTACATCGTGGAGGGTGACTCCGCGGGTGGTTCGGCCAAGGAAGGGCGCGAGTCGCGGTTCCAGGCGATCCTGCCGATCCGCGGCAAGATCATCAACGTGGAGAAGGCCCGGATCGACCGGGTGCTCAAGAACAACGAGGTCCAGTCGCTGATCACCGCGCTGGGCACCGGCATCCACGAAGACTTCGACATCACGAAGCTGCGCTACCACAAGATCGTGCTGATGGCGGACGCCGATGTGGACGGCCAGCACATCCGCACGCTGCTGCTGACCCTGCTGTTCCGGTTCATGCCGCAGCTCATCGAGCACGGCCACGTGTACCTCGCGTGCCCGCCGCTGTACAAGATCAAGTGGCCGCGGGCGGAGCCGGAGTACGCCTACTCCGACAAGGAGCGCGACGGGCTGATCGCCGCCGGCGCCGAGGCGGGCCGGAAGCTGCCGAAGGACGACGCGATCCAGCGGTACAAGGGTCTCGGCGAGATGAACGCCGAAGAACTGTGGGAGACCACAATGGACCCGTCGCACCGGTTGCTGCTGCAGGTGACGCTCGACGACGCCGCCGCGGCCGACGAACTGTTCAGCGTGCTCATGGGCGAGGACGTGGAGGCGCGCCGCTCGTTCATCACCCGCAACGCCAAGGACGTCCGGTTCCTGGACGTCTGAACCAGCCTCTCTGTCCAAAGTGCACTGACTCTGTTTTTCCTTCGAGAAGGACCCCATGACGGAAACCTTGCCGCCGGATCACGACCGCACCGAACCGGTCGACATCCAGCAGGAGATGCAGCGCTCGTACATCGACTACGCGATGAGCGTGATCGTGTCGCGGGCGTTGCCGGACGTTCGCGACGGGCTCAAGCCGGTGCACCGCCGCGTGCTCTACTCCATGTACGACTCGGGTTTCCGGCCGGACCGCGGGTACAACAAGTGCTCGCGCGTCGTCGGCGACGTGATGGGCAACTACCACCCGCACGGTGACTCGGCGATCTACGACGCGCTCGTCCGCCTCGCCCAGCCGTGGTCGCTGCGCTACCCGTTGATCGACGGGCAGGGGAACTTCGGCTCGCCGGGCAACGACCCCGCTGCCGCCATGCGGTACACCGAGTCGCGGCTCGACCCGCTGGCGATGGAGATGCTCCGGGAGATCGACGAGGAGACCGTCGACTTCTCGGACAACTACGACGGCCGCACCCAGGAGCCGGACGTCCTCCCGTCGCGCATCCCGAACCTGCTGGTCAACGGCACATCCGGGATCGCGGTCGGGATGGCGACCAACATCCCGCCGCACAACCTGCGCGAGGTGGCCGACGGCGTCATCTGGGCGCTGGACAACCCCGAGGCGAGCGAGGACGAGCTGCTCGCCGCGTTGCTGCAGCGGATCAAGGGGCCGGACTTCCCGACCAAGGGCCAGATCCTGGGCACCTCCGGGCTCGAGGAGGCGTACCGCACGGGCCGCGGTTCGGTGAAGATGCGCGCGGTCGTCGAGGTCGACGAAGACGTCAAGGGCCGCACGATCCTCGTCGTCACCGAGCTTCCGTACCAGGTCAACCCGGACAACCTGGTGGAGAACATCGCGTCGCTGGTCCGGGACGGCAAGCTGACCGGCATCTCCGACATCGCGGACGAGTCGAACAGCCGCCGCGGTATGCGCATCGTGGTCACGCTGAAGCGGGACGCGGTCGCGAAGGTCGTGCTGAACAACCTCTACAAGCACACCCAGCTGCAGTACAACTTCGGCGTCAACATGCTCGCCCTCGTCGACGGCGTGCCGCGGACGCTGCGGCTGGACCAGGTCGTCCGGCACTACGTCAAGCACCAGCTCGAGGTCATCGTCCGGCGCACCCGGTACCGGCTGCGCAAGGCCGAGGAACGGGCCCACATCCTGCGCGGGTACGTCAAGGCGCTGGACATGCTGGACGAGGTCATCGCCCTCATCCGCCGGTCGCAGACCGTCGACATCGCCCGCACCGGCCTGATCGAGCTGCTGGAAGTCGACGAGATCCAGGCGAACGCGATCCTGGAAATGCAGCTGCGGCGGCTCGCCGCGATGGAGCGGCAGAAGATCATCGACGAGTTGGCCGAGATCGAGGCCAAGATCGCCGACTTCAAGGACGTCCTGGAAAGGCCGGAGCGGCAGCGGCAGATCGTCAAGGACGAGCTGACCGAGATCGTCGAGAAGTATGGTGACGACCGGCGCACCGAGATCATCCCGTTCGACGGCGACGTTTCGGTCGAAGACCTGATCGCGGTCGAGGACGTGGTCGTCACCATCACGCGCACCGGCTACGCGAAGCGGACTAAGACGGATCTGTACCGCTCGCAGAAGCGCGGCGGCAAGGGCGTGCAGGGCGCGCAGCTCAAACAGGACGACATCGTCCAGCACTTCTTCGTGTGCTCGACGCACGACTGGATCCTGTTCTTCACCAACAAGGGCCGGGTCTACCGCACGAAGGCGTACGAACTGCCGGAGGCGAACCGCAGCGCACGCGGCCAGCACGTCGCGAACCTGCTGGCCTTCCAGCCGGACGAGACGATCGCCCAGGTCATCGAGATCCCGAACTACGAGGTGGCGCCGTACCTGGTGCTCGCCACGCAGAAGGGTCTGGTCAAGAAGACCAAACTGAGCGATTTCGACTCGAACCGCTCGGGCGGGCTGATCGGCGTCAACCTGCGCGAAGGCGACGAACTGGTCGGCGCCGTGCTCGCCGGCCCGGAGGACGACCTGCTGCTGGTTTCGGCCGAAGGGCAGTCGATCCGCTTCCACGCCACCGACGAGGCACTGCGCCCGATGGGCCGTGCCACCTCGGGCGTGCTGGGGATGCGGTTCAACGACGGGGACGAGCTGCTCGCGCTGAACGTGGTGAAGCCGGAGAAGTTCCTGCTGGTCGCGACCGACGGCGGGTACGCGAAGCGCACACCCATCGAGGACTACCCGGTGCAGGGCCGCGGAGGCAAGGGTGTGCTGACCATTCAGCACGACCGGAAACGTGGCAGGCTGGTGGGGGCGCTCATCGTCGATGTGGATGACGAGCTCTACGCCATCACCTCCAGCGGCGGGGTCATCCGGACCGCCGCCGAGCAGGTGCGCAAGGCGGGCCGGCAGACGAAGGGCGTGCGGCTGATCAACCTCGGGGAGGGCACCACCCTGCTCGCGGTGGCACGCAACGCGGACGAGCCTTCGGACGTCGGTAATGGTGAAGGCAACGAAGGAGACGAGGCCGGCGCGGACAACGCCGGGTAAGGACTAGTTGGTGACTTCCCCCGAAAACTCGGAGCAGCCGACAGCCACCGGTGAAGCGGCGACTCCGCCTTGGCAGCGATTGAGCAAGGACGCCTCCGGCAACGGCAAGTCGGAGACCACATCTGAGCAGTGGTTTCCAGGCGGCCAGGCCGGGGAAAGTGTGTTGTACTCGAACGGCGGCGGTGATGAGCAGCCGGTGGTGACCGGCACCGCGGCACAGGGGCTGTTCGGCAATCCCGGCCCGTCGCAGGATGACGCGCTGGCCGGGCTGAGGGGGCAGGAGACAGTGAGCGTGGCCGGTCCCGGCGTGAAGCAGCGCTCCGCACCGAGCGCGCTGCGCCGCCCTGGTCGCGGCCCGCGCCGGGCGAGCCTGCAGGTCAAGCGCTTCGACCCGTGGTCGGTGCTGAAACTGTCGCTCGTACTCGGCGTCGCCATGTTCTTCGTCTGGCTCGTCGCGGTCGGCGTCCTGTATACCGTGCTCGACGGCATGGGCGTGTGGGACAAGCTGAACGGCACCTACTCGTCCCTGGTCTCCGGCGACGGCGGCGACGCCCCCGCCGACCCCCTCATCAGCGCGGGCCGCGTGTTCGGCATCGCCGCCATCCTCGGCGCGATCAACATCGTGCTGATCTCGGCGCTGGCCACCGTGAGCGCCTTCATCTACAACGTCTCGGCCGATCTCGCCGGCGGGCTGGAGGTCACCCTGTCTGAAAGGGAGTAGGAGGCATCCTGTAGTCTTTCTCCGTTCCCACAGACGGGCCCATAGCTCAGGCGGTTAGAGCGCTTCGCTGATAACGAAGAGGTCGGAGGTTCAAGTCCTCCTGGGCCCACCACCACCCCGGTTCGCCAATCGGCGAACCGGGGTTTTTGTGTTCAGTGAACGACTTCGAGCACCTGCTTCTGCAGGCCGTTGCTGTAAGGCTCGGACTCGACGAGCTTTAGTTTCTGCGCGTCCTTGTCCGTGGTGCTGAACAGTCGTTTGCCCGCGCCGAGCAGCAGCGGGAAGACGAGCAGGTGGTAGCGGTCGATCAGGCCCGCGTCGGACAGGCCGTGGTTCAGGGTCGCGCTGCCGTGCACGATGATCGGGCCGCCGTCGGTCTCCTTGAGTGCCGCCACCTCGTCCAGCGAACGCAGGATCGTGGTCTCACCCCAGCCGGACACCAGCCCGTCCTCGGTGAGCGTGGTGGAGACAACGTACTTCGGCATCGTCTTGTATCGCGCGAACTCCGCCATTCCTGGCCACACCGGCGCGAACGCCTCGTAGCTGACCCGGCCCAGCACCATTGCGGTGGACTCTTCCTGTTCTCTCCCTTTGATTTCGAAGGCTTCGGGGACGAACTCGACCTCCTTGAAGGTCCATCCGGCGTTCCGGTAACCGGACTCTCCGCCCGGCGCCTCGGCGACGCCGTCGAGCGAGATGAAGGCCGTGCTGATGAGCGTGCGCATGGGAATCTCCTCGTTTCCAGTATCAGGTCCTACGAAAGGTCAGACTCGCGTAGACAAGAAAAGTTGTCGGTGATGTGGTGAAGAGTTTGACGCGCGTGACGTGTGTAACGAGCAGACCGGACTTGCGCCCTCCGCTGTTTAGGGTCGTGGACAACAACCGTCAGCGAGGGGAGTGGGACATGTTCGGCCGTCTGGGTCGCCGGGCCGGCCGGCAGGGAGAACCGGTCAGCTTCGAGTCCGGAGCGGGACTGGTCAGCGCCAGGGTCCGTGACGAACAGGGCCGCCCCATGCCGGGCGCGGAAATGTCGTTGCGGCACAAGCGATCGCAGCGAGTGAGCCGGACCGCGGCGGATGACTTCGGGCTGGTGGTCTGCACAGCGGCGGCCGGCAACTATGAGGTCTCCATCAACGTCGGCGGTTACCGCACGGTCACACAGAATGTCGATGTGGCGACGGGCGACCACACCGCGCTCGGCGAGGTGCATCTCATCCCCGACACCGGGCTCCGGCTGCCCGAGGCCGGCGAATGGATGCTGGACCCGGACCACACGTCGATCCGGTTCGTGGCACGGCATATCGGGCTTTCCCGGGTGCACGGCAGGTTCACCGGGTTCCGCGGCCGGGTGCACGTCGGCGATCGGCCGGAGGACTCGTTCGTCGAGGTGCTCATCGAGGCCGCGAGCATCGACACCGGCTCGCCGAAACGGGATGAGCACCTGAAGTCCGCGGATTTCCTTGATGTGGAACGGTTTCCGCGCCTCCAGTTCTACGCCGACCGCTTCCGGCCCGTGGCAGGCGACCAGTGGACGCTCGACGGCACGTTGAACCTGCGCGGCGCGAGCCGCGGGGTGCAGCTGAACGCGACCTACCTCGGTCTGCGGTCCTGGAACGGCGACCGGCTGGGCGCGGTGGCGACGACCGAACTGCACCGTGAGGATTTCACCATCAACTGGCAGCAGACCCTGGCCAAGGGCCTCGTGGTCGTCGGTTCGACCGTCGAGATCCGGCTCGACGTGCAAGCCGTGCGAGCCTGACGTCGCGGGCCTTGTTCCACGTGGAACGGCCAGGGCCGATGAGGGCCCTCGCCACCCCGGGGCCGCGTGGCGTGCAGTAGCATCGTGTGGTCAGTCAGATCGTCGAGAAGGGGCTTCAGGTGAAGAAGCTGTTGGCGCTCGCGGTTATCGCGGGTGGTGTGCTGTTCGTCATCAAGCGCAACAAGGACGCCAAGGCCGAAGCCGACCTGTGGCGCGAGGCCACCGCCCCGACGGACGGCCCGCTGGGCACCGTCTCGGCGAACGGCAACGCCCCGGCGAAGGCCGCCGGCGCGGGCCACAACAACTGAACTTCCGCGGGCACACGCCCGCGTCCGGGGCTGTAGCTCAATTGGTAGAGCGCTGCTTTTGCAAGGCAGAGGTCAGGGGTTCGATTCCCCTCAGCTCCACACGAGTTCGGCCGGTCAGGCCGGATCACGATACTGGTGCAACACGCTGTTGAAATTCCGCAGCATGTCGATGGCATCCTCGGGCACCGGATCGGGGTGAAAGTGCATCACCTTGTTGCGGATGAGCCGGATCTTTTCCAGTCGTGTGATGAACGGCTGCCGGTCCAATGGCCAGCCCAGCTTTCGCCAGACTTTGCGGTTTTCCAGAATGCGTTGGTAATCACCGAACGAGAGTTGGTCGAAGCTCGTGATCGGCCTGCCGCAGAGCGGCTGCACGGTCGGCACGTCCAAGGCACGGCTCAAGATCCACCGGAGTGTCTGGTCCAGTTCGCCCAGCTGGAAAAACGGGGTGGCCATTTCGCCGTAGCGCTGTGCTACGTCTGATGTGGTCACGATGCCTTTGACCTCGTTGCTCTCGTCCAGGACGAACACGAACTCCCGCTGTTGCAGTGTCGGGAGCACTTCGAAAAGGTCGCGGTCGTATTTGGCGACTTCCACGTGACTGTCGATCGCATCCGCGATGCTCGCATCGGATTTCTGGTGCATGGCCTGAACGATCGACCGCCACGTCACTGCACCGCGCAGGGTGCGGGGACCGTTGAGAACGGCGAGCTGCGAGTAGTCGTTGAGGAGCATTTTCGTGATTGCTTCCTCGAGCGTGCTGTTCGGACTGACGGACTCCACGCCGGCCAACGGGGAAAGGTTTCCCAGCGTCAACCGGACATTCAGGTCGCTGCCCCCCTCATAGTCCTCGCCGACCGGCAGGTCTTCGATTTCGGATGTTTCGGCCGCCGGAGGTGCTTCCTCGTCATCGGGTGGCGTGGTCAGGGAAACGACCGTGTCCAGCGTGACCGCGCGAAAGCTCGGTGAGGTCATCAATCCGTGGTTGGCCAGGTCCGCTTCGATTTGGCTGACCTGGTCACCACGATCCGTGGCCCCCCACAATTCCAGGAGCTGCCGAACAGATATGCGCTCGGGATTGTGTTCGTCGGCTCGGGCGCGCGCCTGGCGCAGACGTTCATGGATTCGCTGGCGTGCCGTGTCCTCGCTTTGCCGGTAGGCCGCAGCCGCCGCTGTCGAGATCGCTCGGTCGAGCAATTCCTGACGTACCGCGTCCAGCAACCGGTCCTGATCGACCACCAGCCAGGCGTGCCAACCATCGACTGCTCGCATTCCGGCCGCCACCATGGCGGCCCGCGATGGCGAACGGAACTCCTCACCGTCAGGCTCGAGCCGGATCCGGCCTTTGTCGGTGACGGTCGCGTCGTAGGTCACGCCGATGCGGTTGCGTTTGAACCTCAGCTTCGTGCCGGCCTTGATCAAACCCGCTTCGAGCAGATCCGCCACCGTGACGCGGCGACCGCCGATCAGGTACATCGAGCGACCGCCGGCGAGCTCGTCCTTGGTTTCCTGCGTCCCACCGGTCAACGCGCTCACCACTTTCGCAGTCCGGCGAACTTGCGTCGGGCACCGATCGCTTGTTTGAGTACTCTCTTCTCGAGTTCTGTTTGGCTGAGCCGGTTCACTCGCGTCAGCTGCAACTCGGCAGCGACAGCGAGCAAGCTTTCCCGGTCCAGGTGTTCGGCGTGAAGGTACGCCGTTCCTTCTTCTTCGGTCTCGGTTTCGCGCAGCCGTGTGGCGATGGCCGCCACGTCCACATCCAGCCTCTTTTCGGGCGGCGTAGCCGAAGTAGGTGCCGCCTTGACCTCATCGACTTCGTGGTCGGTGCCGTGTGTCGCCAGGCGGTCCACGAGGTTGGTGCGGTTGAGGTTGCTGTACCGGGTCAGACCCATGAATTTGGCCACCCGTTTCAGCCCGGCAACCGACATCCCGGCGGCGTTCAAGTAGGCCCGGCGTTCGTGCTCCGACAGCCGTCCAAGATCTTGCGCCACCTGCAGCGGATCGTCGGAAGGCATCAAGCCTCGGGAAGCTTTCGCCTCCTCATGCGGTCGTGCATCGAAGGGCGCCTGTGCTTCGTCGGGAGCCGAGACCTTCAGCTGCACCGTCCCACTGGCTATCGCCTGCAATGTCGCTTCATCCTGGTGCGCAAGGAATTGATACAACCGTGCCTGCAATGCGACGAACGCCTTCAGACCGTTCACCGCTGACCACCCGGCACCAGCTCGAGCGCGCTCAATACCTCGTCGGTGAGCTCATGGAACTCCCGGACTACCTCGTCCCGGCCAGTGGTGCGGAGCATCGCGGGCACGCCACTTTCACCGGCGTCGCCGAAGTGGCGAGGGCTGTTGCGGATCCTGCTCTCCAGCACCGGAACCCGCGAATTCAGGCGCACTTCTTCGATATACGTGTGCTGCGCCAGAGTCACCTGCTGCGAATAGATCTGCACCATGGTGAAGACGACCCCCAGGATGCCGGGATCGATGGGACGATGGTTCCTGGTGCCGCCCTTGTGGTTGACGAAATCGTTGAACTGTTGCACCAGCGCGGCGCAGTTGCCGACGAGGTAGTCCAAACCCAACGTGGACAGGTAATCAGCCTTGGCCGGAACGAGGATCTGTTGGCTGGCGACGATCGCGGTCTTGGTCACGAGGCCGAAGTTGGGTGCGCAGTCAATAAGCACGAGATCGTATTCGGCGAAGTGAGCGTCCTCCAGCGCCTGTCGCAGGCAACCGTGGAGGTCCAGGAATTTCCGCTTCGAGCCGTCCAGGGTGGTCGTCCCGCCGAGTCGCGCGGCGAGTTCGAGATCGATGTCGATGAGGCCGAGGTGAGAGGAGATCAGATCGAGTTGCCCCGCGGTGTTGTCCAGCGCCTTGTTGACCCGTTCCGGCGTGACGACGAGATCCGCCAAAGAGGTGTCCCGGCCCGGTATCTCGGCGTCGTACCACTGCCTGATGGTGCGGTTGTCCTTCAAGCTCTGGTGCCAATCATCGATCGAGAAGAACGAGAACGTCAGGTTGGTCTGCGGATCAAGATCGATCAGTAGTACGCGCAGGCCGCGACTTGCGGCGACCGCCCCGAGGTTCGCGGTAAGAGTCGTCTTACCCACACCACCCTTGTAGTTCATGACCGCGACGATCCGCATACGCCTCTCCCCAGAAAGATCGAATTCGCCTGTCAATCGATCTACGACCTTCGCAGAGCCCACCTGACGAAGGCAACTGCGGAAATGTGGATCGACACGAAAGTGAGTCCTGGATACGCCATTCGTCGTACTCGCTATACCGCTCTGCTGGACGATTCACGGCAGGGAGTAACAAGCCGGCCGAGTAGGGAGCAATATTCCGGTTTCACCATTCCGAACCACGACGACGTCATGACCGCTGGACCACGCCTTCCTTCGAAATCGTCAACGGGTTGCCCGGTAGTTGTCCGGCGACGATCGCCGCCAGTGAGACCGCGAAACCGAGCAGCTGCACCGGATTCAGCGTCTGTCCCAGCACGAGCACGCCCAGCAGCGCGGCGACGATCGGTGAAAGCAGGGTCAGCACCGCCACGGACGTGACGGGCAAAGTCGTGATTCCGCGGAACCACAACACATACGCGATCAGTCCGCCCGCCAGGCCCAGCCACAGGTAGCCCGCCACGGCGGGCAGGTCGATCGCGGGCGGCGCGCCCTCCACCAAGAACGTCATCGGCAACAGGACCACACCGCCGGCCGCGAGTTGCCAGCCCGCGAATGCCGTCGGGCTCACGCCATCCGGTCGCCCCCAGCGTTTCGTCCATGTCACGCCGAAAGCCATCGACGCGGCACCGCCCAGCCCGGCCGCGATCCCGACCGGATCGACCCCGGCGCCAGGGCGAATCACGACCAGCCCGACACCGACGAGCCCCGCCACGCCCCAGCCGAGTTTCCACCCGGAAGGCCGTTCGCCCAGCAATGTCACCGCCAGCACGGCGACGACGATCGGCTGCGACGCGCCCAGGGTGGCGGCCACGCCACCGGGCAACCGTTCCGCGGCGACGAACAGCAGCGGAAAGAACAAACCGATGTTCAACACCCCGAGCGCGGCCGCTTTCGCCCACCAGATCCCGCGGGGCAAAGTCCGGGTCAGCGCCACCGCGACCAGGCCCGCGGGCAACGCGCGCGCCAGCCCGGCGAACAGCGGATGACCGGCCGGGAGCAGCTCACTCGTCACCAGATACGTCGTGCCCCAGCTCGCCGGGGCCAACGCTGTCACCAGTCTCTTCATGCTTTCCAGTGTTGGTTGACCTGCGTACATGAGTCCAACACATCGTTGTCATCTCACTGATCTGACTTCACGATTGATCCATGGAGCTTCAGCAGATGCGCTACGTCCTGGCCGTCGCCGAAACGAACAGCTTCACGCGTGCGGCGAAGCAGTGCCTCGTGGTGCAGTCCGCGCTCAGCCACCAAATCGCCCGCCTGGAGCGCGAACTCGGCGCCAGACTCTTCGAGCGCACCAGCCGTCGCGTCCGGTTGACGGCCGCCGGCCGGGCTTTCCTGCCCGAAGCGCGCCAATGCCTTGACGCCGCCGAGCGTGCGGCCGCCCGGGTCGCCGCCGAGGTCGGGGAGATCCGCGGCCGGCTCACCGTCGGCGTCATCCCGACCGTCGCCGCGGTGGACATTCCGGCTGTACTGCACGAATTCCACCAACGACACCAGCAAGTCCGCATCGGCCTGAAGGTCGGTGCCAGTGCGGACCTGGCCGAACAGGTCGAGCGGGGCGCGATGGAGGTCGCGTTCCTCGGGCTGCCGGCCACCGCCCACCCGCGTGGCGTGCGGGCGCACGAGTTGGCGCGCGACAGGCTCGTCGCGGTTGTCGCGCCGGGGCACCCGTTGGCGGGTGAGCGTGAAGTGGACTTACAGCGGCTCGCGGACGAGTCTTTCGTGGACTTTCCGGCCAAAACCGCGGGCCGCCTCCAGTCCGATCAGGCCTTTGCCGCAGCCGGCCTGCCGCGGGAGGTCGCCTTCGAGGTCACCACCGCAGACCTGATGCTTCGCCTGGTGCTGCAGGGTTTTTGTGTCGGATTACTGCCGTCTGCGTACACGCCACAACTCGGCGGGGTGATCACGATTCCGGTGACCGACGCGCCGGCCAGGGTCGAGTACCTCGTCTGGCCTCGGCTGGGGCTCACGCCCGCGGCCGCCGCTTTCCTGGACGTGCTGGACATTCCCGCTTCTGATGTCACTTGACCGGGCGATTCTGCTCTTTCCCCGCGCGGTGATCCCCGCCTGCACGGAGGATCGCGGTAACCCTGAACTGGCTCTTCCGCGAAACCGAAAGGTCGTCGATGGCGCAGGAAGCGGTGTACCGCAGGTTGGCGCTGGGCGGAGTCGCGTGCCTGGTAGCGGGCGTGATCGCCACCGGAATGCAGGCCAATGTGCCGGTCGCGCGGGCGGCCGGCGGGATCAACCCGGTGATGCCGGTCGCGCCGAACGACGTGCAGGCCGACCCGAGCCACGGGTTCCTTGTGCTGGTCGAGAAGGACGCGAACCTGTACGAGAACGAGACCGAGGGCCCGGTCGCGATCGGCGGTGACGTGCGCTTTCGCAGCTACCAGGTCGCGTTGAACAACCCGGGTACCTACATCGCGCCGGGGGACAGCGTGGTCTCCGGCCTGGTGGTCGGCGGCGCCCCCGACTACGCGGGCAGCCCGGCCGACGGCCAACTCCGCGTGCTCACCAACACCTACGCCAAGATCGGCGACCTCTCCGGTTCGGACGTCGAAGCCTCCGGATCGCACACTTTCGTCGAGCCCTCCGGCGCCGGCCCCGGCGTGCTGCCGGACGTCGACATCCAGACGGCCCAGCCCGAGGCCAGCGTCGGCGGCACCAGCGGGTTCGATTTCCCCGCCCTGTTCGGGATCTACCGCGGACTGAACGACCGCATCGCGGACTGCCCGCAGACCATCACGCTGAAGGACCAGAACGGCCAGGCGGAGTGGAACGGCACCGACCCGGTGGCCACGATCGGCCTGGAGCCCGGCGAGAACGTGCTGACCCTGACCGAGGACCAGATGTCGGCGCTGAAGTACATCAACCCGGTCAACGGTTCGCTCCAGCCCGGCGACAACGCCTCACTGATCATCAACGTCCAAAGCCAGGGCGACTACGACTGGCCCGTGCCGCAGGTCAGCTGGCAGGGCAACGCCCCTTCGCGGCACGTCCTCTGGAACTTCACCAACGACGGCACCATCACGTTGCCCGAGGGCTCGGCCACGGTCTGGGGCACGGTCTACGCACCCAACGCCGAGCTTGTCGACCACAGCTCCAACAACATCGAGGGCAACGTCGTGGTCCGCGAGTTCACCCACGGCGGCGCGGTCGCGGGCGGTTCCGGATCGAACGGCGGCGAGGTGCACTACGCGCCGTTCTCCAACACCGTGAGCTGCCTGGACAACGACGTACCGACCACCACTGAGCCGACCACCACCACCGAGCCGACCACCACCACAACGGAACCCACGACGACGACCACCGAGTCCTCGACGACCACGACCACGACCACCGTGCCCACCACCACGCAGCCGACCTCCACCGAACCGACGATGACCACCACCACGACCAGCTCCGAATCCGGCGGGATCGTGCCGACGACGACCTCCGAGACGGGCGAGTACCCGGGGCAGCCGGGGCCGTCCGACAAGGGCCCGTCGAGCGGCGAACTGGCCAGCACCGGTGTGTCGATCGTGCCGTGGCTGGTGGTCGGGCTCGGGCTGATCGGCTTCGGCGTCGGCATGCTGGTGTTCGGCAGGCGGCGGGCACGGGGATCGTCCCAGAACTGACCCGCGTTACGTTGGTGCGGTGACTTGGACGGCCCCCGAGGCGGAGATCGTGTTCGGTGCCACCGCCGCCGACGAGCGGACGATGCTCGCCGGTTACCTGGACTGGCACCGCAGCGTGCTGCTGCACAAATGCGCCGGGCTCACCGGTGAGCAGCTCGCGGAGCGCAGCGTCGAACCGTCGAGTCTTTCGCTGCTCGGGCTGATCCGGCACATGGCCAAGGTGGAGCGGATCTGGTTCCGCGAGCGGTTCGCGAACCTGCCCGTCGAACGGCTGCACGCGGGCACCGACACGGATTTCGACCAGGCCGATCCGGCGCGGGCCGCCGAGGACTACGCCCAGCTGCTGGAGGAACGCAGGCAGGCGGACGAAATCGCCGCGCGGGCGTCGCTCGAGGACACGTTCACTTTCGACGAAAACGTCTTTTCCCTGCGTTTCGTCTACCTGCACCTGATCCAGGAATACGCGCGGCACAACGGGCACGCCGACCTGCTGCGCGAACGCATCGACGGGGTCACCGGAGCTTGAGCAAACGAAGGAAACCGGCGCAGCCGATCCCGGGCGATTACCCGGTCCGCTTCGGCACGGCCGAATTGCGCGCCGACGCCGACCGGCCCGGCGGCTGGCTGCTGAGCGTCGACGGCATCGCACAGTCCTATGTGGACCTCGACGAGCCGCGGCACCTCGAGTTCGACTACGTGCGGCGGATGGGCGACGTGATCGATTGCCTTGGCACGGCAGGGGTGCCGATGGACGTGCTGCACCTCGGCGGCGCCGGGTGCACGTTGCCGCGGTATGTGGCGGCGACGAGGCCGGGGTCGCGGCAGCTGGTCTTCGACGCCGACGGCGAACTCATCGAGCTGGTGCGGGAACACCTGGATCTGCGCGGTGTGCCGAAGCTGCGGGTGCGTATTTCCGATGCGCGCGAAGGCGTCGCGACCCGGTACGACGATTCCGCGGATCTCGTGATCGCCGACGTTTTCCAGCGGGCGAGCATGCCCGGCGGGCTCGCCACGGTCGAATTCACCACCGACGTCGCTCGCGTGCTGCGGTCGGCCGGAACGTATTTGATCAATATCGCCGACGGCCCGGGGCTGGTCTTTTCCCGCCGCGTGGCCGCCACCGTCGCCGAGGTTTTCCCGCACGCACTGCTCCTCGCGGAGCCAGGTGTGTTGCGGGGCCGCCGATTCGGCAATGTCGTCCTCGCCGCGGCGAAGAACGAACTGCCGGTGCAGGCAGTGGCGGCGCGGGCGGCATCGGCGGCATTCCCGGCACGGTGCGTCGCGGACGCGGATTTCCGTTCCTTCCACGGCCGCGCCAAACCGCTGACCGACGACGCACCGATGACCGCGCCGACACCGCCACGCGGTTCGTTCGGTTAGCCCACCAGCTCCCGGAACCGGTCGACGGACACGTTCCCGCCGGAGAGGATCACGCCGATCTTCGTGCCCGGCAACGAGATCCGGCCCTGCAACAACGCGGCGACGCCCACCGCGCCGCTCGGCTCGACCACGATCTTCAACCGGTCGAACAGGAATCGCATCGCGTCCACGATCTCTTCGTCGGCCACCGTCACGACCTCGGAAACCAGTTCCTTGTTGATCGGGAACGTGAGTTCGCCGGGAGTCCACACGGCGAGCCCGTCCGCGATCGTCCGCGGCGCATCGACGCTGACGCGTTCGCCCGCCGCGAAGGAAAGCTGGGTGTCGTTCGCCGCGCTGGGTTCGACGCCGATCATCGTGATGTCCGGCAGCAGCGAGGTCGCCGCGACGGCGCTCCCCGCCATCAGCCCGCCGCCGCTCATCGGGACGGCGAGCGCGTCGAGCTCGCCGGCGTCCTCGACCAACTCCAGTGCCGCGGTGCCCTGGCCCGCCATGATGTCGGGGTGGTCGTACGGCGGGATCAGCGTGGATCCTTGCTGTTGAGCCAATTCTTCGGCCATTGCTTCGCGACTGTCGGCGTAGCGGTCGAACCGGCGCACCTCGGCGCCGTAGCCGAGCACAGCGTCCACTTTGGACTGTGGCGCGTCTTCCGGCATCAGGATCGTCGCCTTGGTGCCGAGCAACGCGGCGGACAACGCGATCGCCTGTGCGTGGTTCCCGGACGAGTGTGCGCACACGCCGCGTGCCAGCTCTTCGGCGGACAGCTTCGACAGCGCGTTGTACGCGCCGCGGAACTTGAAGGCGCCGATCCGCTGGAAGTTCTCGCATTTGAGCAGTACCTGGGCGCCCACCCGCTCGTCGAGGGTGCGGGAGGTCAGGATCGGCGTCCGGTGCGCGTGCCCGGAGATGCGGGCGGCCGCCGCCCGGATGTCATCGAGGTTCACCTGGACATTATGTCAAATTCTCAGACTGATCGTCTATTTCGTGCGAACCGGGGCGGATCTGGTTCACTGTGCGGGCTATGCGACGAGTCCTGTTGACCCTCGGTGCGCTCGGGGCGCTCGCGGCCTGTTCCGCCCCGCAGCAAAGCGCCCCCGCTTCGTCCTCCGCGTCCGCTCCGCCCGCGAGCGCCGCCGTGCAGGTGCCGCCTGATCCTCAGCCGACCGCCGACGGACCCTGTCCGTACCTGGAGACCTCCTTCATCGCCGACGCCAATGGGCAGCACGTCTCGAAGGTGCGGACGTCGGCCGACCAGCCCCATCCCGCGTGCTTCTTCTACGCGCTGAGCGGTCAGCTGCAGTTGACCGTGCGGGTCTACGTCGGTGACACGGCCGTCGCGAAGGCGCTGGTGGACCAGTCGGCGCCGGTGAACAGCAGCAATCCCGCCACCGACCCCGCTGGCTGGTCCGGCGGTTACCAACCCACCGGCAACGGTGCCGTTTACGCGGTTTCGAAAGCGGGGACGGCCGTCGTGGTGACGACGAACCAGAAGCAGACCGTCAAGGCCAGAACCGTTGCCAAGCAAACGATTTCGGCACTCGGGCTATAAAGGCCGAGTGGCTGAAGTGCCGGTTGGATCTTGTACTACGCTGACCTCCACCTGCGGCCGGGGAGGACCAGCACCCGTGCGGAGTGCCAAGGGCCGTGGCAGATTCCGTGTACCTCGAAGTGAAGAAGTAAGGACTACAGCAGTGGCTGACACCCTCAAGGAAATCCTGCTCGACTCCAGCAGGCGTCCGGCCGTCGTGACCGATCTGGGAAACCTGGTCGACGAAGAGGTTGCGGACAAGGGCGGCGTCTCCGGTGCCGTGATCAAGACCGGCTTCGCCGCGGTCAAGAAGATCAAGCCGGGCATCATCGGCTCTGCCGTCGACAGCCTGCTGGACGACTTCACCGCGAAGCTCGAGCCGTTCTACGCGGACTTCAAGGGCAAGGGCGGCGGCGACTTCGGCGCCTACCTGTCCGGCCGGGGTGACGAGGCCGCCGACGCGCTGCTCGGCGTCACGGACGCGCGCGCCGAGAGGAGCAGCCGGGACAGCATCAAGAAGGTCTACTCGAAGCTGCGCCCGAACGGCAAAAAGAACGTCGAGGAAGCGCTTCCCCGGCTCGGCCAGCTGATCGACAAGCACGCGGCCAACGCCTGACGTTCGCACGAAAACCGTTGAGGCCACCTCCGTTTCGGAGGTGGCCTCAATTGGTTTCGCCCTCGGGTCAGTTGTTCTTCTGCTCCGCGGGAGAGGTGTTCGCCGCCTGGCCGTTGCTGGACTGCGTCGGCTCGGCGGGAGCCGGCGTCGCGCGCGGGGGCTCGGTGGCGACCGGCGGCTCCTGCTTGCTCTTCAGCACGTAGACAGCGCCGGCGGCGACCACGCCGACGCCCAGCAGCCACGGCCACTTGCGGCGCTTGTGCTCGCCCTTGGCTGCGGCCTTGGCCTCGACCACCGCGGCCTTGAAGTCCTTCTTCGCGGTCTTGAACTCGCGCTTGGCCTTGCGCTTCGACTCACCGGCCGTCTTCGCGGCCTGGATGGCGGCCTTGCGTGCCTTGCGGCCGGGCTTGCGCATCTCGGCGAGCCTCGCGGCAGCCTCCTTGCGCGCCTCCTTGCCGGCCTTGGCCAGCTCCTTGCGCGTCTTGCCGGACTTCTTGGCCAGGTCCTTGCGTGCCTTGCGGCCGCGCTTCCCTGCTTCTTTCCTGGCCTCTTCGGTGTTCTCGGCGAGCAGTTGCTCGGCCGCCTGCGCCGCCTTGGCGGTCGCCTCGGCACCCGCCTTACCGGCCTCCACGGCACGGTCACGCAGGCCCAGCAAGCCGGTCTTGACCGACTCACCGACCGAGTCTGCGGCTCGGGTCATGGCCTTCACCTCGTCAATCGTTCGGACTACCGTTGTTTCCCTGTTACCTATCCTGCCCGTTTCCGGCGGATCTCGCTGCGGATGGCACGATGAGTCTCGTGACTGAGAGCAATGAATCCCTCGTTGGTGCGAAGGTGGCCGCCGTGCTGCACACCAACCACGGTGACATCCGGCTGAACCTCTTCCCTGATCACGCCCCCAAGACCGTGGCCAACTTCGTGGGCCTGGCCGAAGGGACGAAAGAGTACACCCAGCCCAACGCCAAGGGCGAAAAGTCGGGGCCGTTCTACGACGGCTCGGTCTTCCATCGCGTCATCTCCGGCTTCATGATCCAGGGCGGGGACCCGACCGGCACCGGTCGTGGCGGACCGGGCTACCGGTTCGGTGACGAGTTCCACCCGGAACTGCAGTTCAACCGTCCTTATCTGCTGGCGATGGCGAACGCGGGGCCCGGCACCAACGGCTCGCAGTTCTTCGTCACCGTCGCGCCGACGACCCACCTCAACTTCAAGCACACGATCTTCGGTGAGGTGGCCGACCAGGACTCGCAGAACGTGGTCGACGAAATCGCCAACACCGCAACCGGCGTCGGTGACCGTCCGCTCGAGGACGTCGTCATCGAGAGCGTCGAAATCCAGCGCTGAGAGCACGGCGGAATCTGAGGCTAGCCTGGAAGTACTGTGACCCAGCCTCCTCATCCCCAGACCCCGCCGACCTCCGCACTGCCCGGCTGCTGGTGGCATCCCACCCGGCAGACCGGCCTGAGCTGTGTCCGCTGCGGCCGGCCCGCGTGCCCGGATTGCCTGCGTGAGGCGTCCGTCGGTGCCCAGTGCATCGATTGCGTGCAGGCCGGCCGCAAGCAGGAGCGTGCGCAGCAGCGGAGCCGCCCGATCCCGGCCGGCGCGCGCACGGTCGCGGGCGCGAAGCTGTCGACCAACCTGGCTGTCACGCCCACCCTGATCGCGCTGAACGTGCTCGTATACGTGTTCACGGCGTTCCAGGCGAAGAGCGTGATGGACAACGACACCGCGACGGTGTTCCGGGACTGGGTGCTGTGGCCGCGCGCGGTGGCGGGGGAGAGCGAGTGGTGGCGGCTGTTCACCTCCGGCTTCCTGCACTACGGGCTTCTGCACATCGCGGTGAACATGTTCTCGCTCTGGATACTGGGGCGGGACATGGAGATCCTGCTCGGCAAGGTCCGGTTCGCCGCCGTGTACCTGCTGTCGCTGTTCGGCGGCGGCGTATCGGTTTATCTCTTCGACGACTCGAACCGCGCCACGGCAGGCGCCTCCGGGGCGATTTACGGGCTGCTGGGCGGAATTCTCATCGCGGTGATCCGGTTGCGGCTCAACCCGGCCGCCGCGATCGGGACCATCGTGCTGAACATCGTCATCAGCGTCTCGGTGCCGAACATCTCGCTGCTCGGCCACTTCGGTGGGTTCGTCGTGGGCGCGCTGGTCACCGCGGCGATGGTCTACGCGCCCGCGAAGAACCGGGTGGCCTGGCAGTCCGCCGCGGTTGCCGTCGTGCTGGTTGCCTTGGTGGCGCTGGTGTTCTACGGGAACGCCCAGCTCGCGGGCGTGACCTGCCAGTACGTTCAGGGGCAGCTGGGCTGTACGCCGCCCAGCGGTTAGCCCTGGAGGCGGGCCAGCTCGTCGTGTACGTCGCGTGGGTCGGCGCCCAGCTCCACCCAGCCGAACACGAACAGCTGCTCGCCCGCGGAAACCTCCAGTGTGGTGCTGTCCCGGGTGAGGCGGCGCGTCTGCCGCAGGGCCACGTGCGTCCCGGCCCAGGGCAGCTCGTGCGCGCCGCTGAGCGTACGGACGCGGACGCCGTGCTCGTCGGCGACCAAGCGGGGCCGGACGAGCATGCCGTGCAAGGACAACAGCACGAGGACGACGGTGGCGATGCCGAACAGCACGTCGCCGAGCCGATCTTCGTACAGCAGCGTGCCGGCCAGCGCGACGGCCGCCGCGAGCCAGCCCACGGCGACGAGAGCGGGCTTGGGCGCCCAGCTGACCGAGGAGTTATCCACAGGAGTTATCCACAATGGGGATGAGTCACACCGGTGTAATTCGCTGTCAATCGGCCGTTCGGAGTATCTCTGTGAACACTTGCCGAACTAGCGCCAGCGCATCGTCATCAGCAGGCCGACGATCATGAGCGCGAACCCGATGGCGAAGTTCCAGTTGCCGAGGCCGGCCATGAACCCGATCTTGTCGCCGGCGATGTAGTTCACCACCAGCCAGGCGAGCCCGATCAGCATCAGCCCGAACATCACGATCTTGTAGACCGGGTGCGACGGCCCGGCGGCGCGCACCTTGACCGGGGTACGCCGGTCGGCAGGCGGGGTGTACGCCGTCTTCTTGCGAACCTTGGACTTGGGCATCGGGAACCTCGCGTGATCGGGTGACTCCTGGGGGACGCGCTGCCTCCTCGGGCGCATCCACCTCTCCCATCACACGTTAACGTAAGCGAGTCCTGGAGAGGAGCGTGCGTGGCGATCCTGGAAGCACCGCCGCCGAAGAGATCGGGCGGCCGCGGTGGCAAAGTCGTGCGGACCATCGGCGAGCTGCTGATCACCGCCGGTCTCGTGGTGCTGCTCTTCGTCGTCTACGAGCTGTACGTGACCGATCTCTTCTCCGCGCAGAAGCAGGCCAGCGCCGCGCAGAGCCTGGACGACGACTGGGCGCAGGGCCGCGAGCTGCACCCCGAGCTGATCGACGGGAAGGCCTTCGCGAAGCTCTACATCCCCAGCTTCGGCGCCGACTACCACTTCACCATCCAGGAGGGCACCGACGCCGCGGCGCTCGAGGTTGGCCCGGGGCACTACAAGGGCACGGCGCTGCCGGGCGAGCCGGGCAACTTCTCGGTCGCCGGTCACCGCGTCGGCAAGGGCGCGCCGTTCAACGACCTCGACCTGCTCCAGTCCTGCGACGCGATCGTCGTCGAGACGCAGACGGACTTCTTCGTGTACCGCGTGATGCCGCACGAGGACGAAATCGCCGGCTGGGCCGACGGCAAGGGCAAGCAGCCCCAGTGCGCGCATGTCGGCACGCTGCGTACGAGCGCGCCGGACGGCGGCCCGTACGGCAAGACAGTGGGCCGCGAGGTCGTGTTGCCGACGCAGGGCGACGTGGTCGCTCCGGTGCCGCACCAGACCGCCGACGTGCTGCCCGCCGCGCAGCAGGTGGCGCTGCTGACGCTGACCACCTGCCACCCGCAGTTCTCGGACAAGCAGCGGCTCGTCGTGCACGCGGTGCTGACGAACCAGTACCCGAAAACGCCGGGCGCCACGTACGCCCAGCTGCTGCAAGCCATCGGGGAGGGCTGATGTACGCGTGGATCTGGCGCCACCTGCCAGGACCGGTGGCCGCGAAACTCGTGCTCGCGATCGTGCTGGTCCTGGCGGTGGCCGCCCTGCTGTTGTTCGTGGTGTTCCCGTGGCTGGACCCGATGCTGCCGTTCAACCAGGTGTCGGTAACCAACTAGGCGCGAACCAACTAGTCGCGGCTGACGCGGACCATCTCGTCGCGCTCGACCACCTTCACGCGCTCGCGGCCGTGCGGCTCGCCGAGTGAGCGCTCGTGCGCGTCGAGCTTGCCCCAGCCTTCCCAGGTGGTGAACGGGATTCCGCGCTCCTCCAGGAAGCCGAGGATCGCGTCCGGGTCGCCCTCCTTGGGCTCGGCGGGCGCGTCCGCGAGGAGGTTCGCGATCGTTTCGGCCGCGTCGCCCTTGGTGTGCCCGATCAGCCCGACCGGGCCGCGCTTGATCCAGCCCGTGACGTACACGCCGGGCACCTGGTCGCCGTCGATGTCCAGCACACGGCCGCCGTCGTTGGGCACGGTGCCGGTGTTGTGGTCGAACGGGACTTCGGGCAGCGGCGACGAGAGGTAGCCGACCGCGCGGTAGACGGCCTGCACGTCCCAGTCGTGGAATTCGCCCGTGCCGCGCACGTTCCCGTCGCCGGTCAACTCGGTGCGCTCGGTGCGGAGGCCGGTGACGCGGTCGGTGCCGAGCACCTCGGCCGGGGAGTGGAAGAAGTGCAGGTGCAGCCGCTTCGGCCGGTCGCCCTGGTCGCGGATCGCCCATTCCTGGACGGTCTTCACCACCATGTCGACCTGCTTCGAACCGCGGATCGCGGCCATCGAGCCCTCGTCGAACTCGATGTCCTCCGGGTACACGATGACCTCGACGTTCGGCGAGTGGTCGAGCTCGCGCAGCTCCATCGGCGTGAACTTGGCCTGCGCGGGGCCGCGGCGGCCGAACACGTGCACGTCCGTGACCGGGCTGGCCTTGAGGCCCTCGTAGACGTTCGGCGGGATGTCCGTGGTCAGCAGCTCGTCCGCGGTCTTGGCGAGGATGCGCGCGACGTCCAGTGCCACGTTGCCGACACCGAGGACGGCGACGCTGGTCGCTTCCAGCGGCCAGGTCCGCGGCACGTCGGGGTGCCCGTCGTACCAGGACACGAAGTCGGCGGCGCCGTGGCTGCCGGGCAGTTCGATGCCGGGGATGTCCAGCGCCCGGTCGCTCATCGCGCCGGTGGCGAAGATGACCGCGTCGTAGAACTCGCGCAGGTCGTCGAGTTTGATGTCGGTGCCGTAGTCGATGTTCCCGAGCAGGCGGATGCCCGGTCGGTCCAGCACCTTGTGCAGGGCGGTGACGATGCCCTTGATCCGCGGGTGGTCGGGGGCGACGCCGTAGCGGATCAGGCCGAACGGCGCCGGCATGCGTTCGAAGAGGTCCACGCTGACCTGCACGTCGGACTTGTCGAGGATGTCGGCGGCATAGATACCGGCAGGACCGGCACCGACGATGGCAACGCGTAGGCTCACCCTTCCACGGTAAAGTGAGGTGACCCTAACTTTCACTGTGATATCGAGTACCATCCAGGATCCGGACACCGGTAGCCTTGCTGCCATGCGCGTTCTCGTCGTCGACAACTACGACAGCTTCGTCTACAACCTGGTGCAATACCTGGCGCAGCTCGGCGCCGACTGCACGGTGTGGCGCAACGACGTCGTGGACATCGAACGCGTCACAGAGTTCGACGGCGTGCTCGTCTCGCCCGGCCCCGGCACGCCGGAGCGGGCAGGCCAGAGCATCGAGGTGGTGCGCCGCTGCGCCGACACGAGCACGCCGGTGCTCGGAGTCTGCCTCGGGCATCAGGCGATCGGCGTGGCCTGGGGCGCCACGGTCGATCGCGCGCCGGAGTTGTTGCACGGCAAGACGAGCCAGGTCCACCACGAGGGTGCCGGGGTGCTGGCCGGGCTGCCGGATCCGTTCACGGCCACCCGCTACCACTCGCTGACCGTGCTGCCGGAGACGATCCCGGCCGAGTTCGAGGTCACCGCGCGCACCGAATCCGGTGTGGTGATGGGCATGCGCCACCGCGAGCTGCCGGTCGAGGGCGTGCAGTTCCACCCCGAGTCGGTGCTCACCGAACGTGGGCACCGGATGCTGGCCAACTGGATGGCAGGCGCCGGGTACCCGGTCGAGAAGTCCATTGTGGACGGATTGGTGGCTCAGGTCGAGTCGCTGCAGAAGGCCGCGGTTGCGTGAACGCGCTGCTCCGCCTCCACGGAGTCGGCAAGCGCTACGGACGGGGCCGCGCCGTACTCGACGGCCTGGACCTCGAAGTCGAAGCCGGGCAGGTGCTCGGGGTGGTCGGCACAAACGGTTGCGGAAAATCCACCCTGCTGCGGATTCTGGCTGGCGTTTCGCGGCCGACGGAAGGCGTGCGCGCCGGTTCGCCGTCGCTCGGGTACGTGCCGGACAGGTTTCCGGCCGCCACCCGGATGAGCGCGCTGGGCTACCTACGGCACCTCGGCCGGATCAGCGGTTTGTCCACTGTGGACGAAAGGGCGGTCGCGCTGCTGGAACGGCTGGCGCTCGAAGGCGGGCCGAAGGCGCCGATCCGCCGGCTGTCCAAGGGGAACGCGCAGAAAGTCGCGCTGGCACAGGCCTTGCTGGGTGATCCCGAGCTGCTCGTGCTCGACGAACCGTGGTCCGGGCTGGATCCCGCGGCGCACGGCGTGCTCGGCGAGCTGATCGCGGAGACCAGGGAGCGTGGTGCCGCGGTGGTGTTCACCGCGCATCGCGAGGACGTGGCCCACGACCACGCGTCCCGCGTTTTCCGGCTCACCGAAGGAAAACTCCGCGCTGTCGAGGCGTCCGACGAACACGGGCCCTGCGCCCGGATCCGGTTGCGCGGGCCCGGTAGCGGCGACTGGTCCGGCGAGCCCGGACTGTTCGGCATCACCGTGAACGGCGAGCACCTCGACCTGACCGTCGCGGCAGGCCGTTCCGACGCGATCCTGCTGACCGCGCTGCGCCGCGGCTGGTCCGTGGTCGCCGTGGACACCCCGGTCGCGAAATGATCCGGTACCAGCTGGCCCTGCTCCTGCACACCCAGCGCTACGTGCCGCCCCTGCTGGCGTACCTGCTCCTGCTCGGCATCCTCTACACCGACGTCGGCGCCGTGCCGGTGCCCGAGCTCGCGGTGAGTGCCGGCGCGCTGTCCGTCGTCGCGTGCTGGCTGACGATCGCGTTGGTCGACGCGGAGGATCCGGTGCAGCGGCTGATCACGCTCGTGCACGCACGCCGGGTTTCCCAGCTGCTGCTCGGGATCGCGTCGACCGCGCTGGCCCTCAGCGCGGTGGCGACGGTCGTTTCACTGGCGTGGTCCTCGCTCGAGCACCACGGGCTTTCGGCGGGAGACCTCGGCCTCGGGCTGCTGGCGCACCTCACGTGCGCGTGCACCGGGATCGCGATCGGGCTGCCCTGTTCCCGCCTTCTGGTGCCGCGCATCGGTTACACCGTCATGGCGGCGCTGGCCGGGCTTGTCGCCGTGCTGCTGATCCGCTGGCTCCCGCTGATCAACCCGATGTTGCGCGCCATGACCTCCGGCTCATCCGTGACCGGCGCCATCCTGTGGTGCCTCGTCGTCTCTGCCGCGGTACTCGCGCTTTCCGCCACCGTCACCGGGTTCGTTCACCAGCGTCGCAACTGAAAGAGGCCCAGGGCAAGCTGCCCTGGGCCTCATTCAGTCATCCGTGTCGATCAACCGCCGTTGCTGCCGGGGAAGAGCCCGCCGCTGGTCGGAATCGTCGGTGTGGTGGGGTTGGTGCTCCCACCGCCGCCGCCGTCGCTGCGTTCCCCGATGATCAGGGTGATCGTCTGGTTCTTGGCGATCTGCGACCCCGCCGTCGGCGAGGTCTGCTGCACGATGCCGTCCTGGTCCCGGTCGGTCACCTTGGTGGCCTGGTAGTTGATCTTCCCGTCCCAGCCGGCCTGCGTCAGCGCCGCCATCGCGTCTTCCTGCGTCTTGCCGACCAGGTTCGGCATGCTGATCTGCTGCTGCGAACCGTCGGACACGTAGACGGTGATCGTGGCGCCCTCCGGCTGCTGGCCGGCGTTCGGCTTCTGGTTCACCACCGTGTTCTCGGGTTCGGCACTGGCCTGGGTCTGCTTGCTGACCTTGAAGCCCAGCGCCTTCAGCCCGGCCTCCGCCTCGGAGTACTGCTTGCCGGTGAAGTCGGTGACGGTGACCATGTTCGGCGTCTTGCCGACGGTGATCTTCACCGTGGTGCCCTCGTCGACCGTCGTGTTCGCGTCGACGCTCTGGTCCACGACCTTGCCGTACTGGTTCGGGTCGCTGACGTCGACCTCTTCGACGTTCGGGTCGAGGTACAGCCCGGCCTGCGTGAGCGCCGTCTGCGCGTCCTGCTGGGACTTCCCGGTCAGCGAGGGCACGCTGACCTGCGCGGGCTTGGCGCCGACGCTGAGCTTGATCTCGGTGGTCGCGCTGACCGACACACCGGAGGCCGGGTCGGTCGAGAGCACCCTGCCGATGTCGTCCGGCGAGCAGGACGAGGTGCCGTTCTGCTGCATCTTGCAGGGCACCTGCACCGGCGTGACGTTGGTGAAGCCCTTCGCCTTCAGCTGCTCCACCGCCGTGTTCTGCAGCTGGCCGCGCACGTCGGGCACCGCCACCGTGGCCGGCGGGCTGTCGAACGCACCGGCCAGCCACAGGATGAAGGCCAGCAACGCGAGGCCGATCACGGAGAACGCGGCGATCGTCCAGCCGCGGCGCTTGCGACGGCGCGCGGCGTCGTCCTCGTCCGCCCCCGGGTACTCGTCGTAGTCCGCGGCGTGCCCGACCGGGCCGCCGCCGTTGAGCACCTGGGTGCGCTCGTCGGCTGTCATCACCATCGGCGCGGACGGCCGCTGCCCGGACAGCACGCGCACCATGTCCGAGCGCATCTCCGCGGCCGACTGATACCTGTTGGCAGGCCCCTTGGAAAGCGCTTTCAGCACGATGGCGTCCAGCTCGGGGGAGACCGCCGGGTTCACCGTGGACGGCGCCTTCGGGTCCTCCCGGACGTGCTGGTACGCCACCGCCACCGGCGAGTCACCGGTGAACGGCGGCTCCCCGGTGATCAGTTCGTACAGCACGCAACCGGCGGCGTAGACGTCGCTTCGCGCGTCCACACCCTCGCCGCGTGCCTGCTCCGGGGAGAGGTACTGGGCCGTACCGATCACCGCGGCCGTCTGCGTCATCGCGGCCTGGCCGTCGTGCATCGCGCGCGCGATGCCGAAGTCCATCACCTTGACCGCGCCGTGGTTCGTGATCATCACGTTGGCCGGTTTGACATCGCGGTGCACGATGCCGTGCCGGTGCGAAAAGTCCAGCGCGGCGCAGACGTCCGCCATGACCTCCATCGCCCGCTTCTGCGACATCGGGCCTTCGGTCTTGACGATGTCCCTCAGCGTCCGGCCGCTGACGTACTCCATCACGATGTAGGGCAGCGGACCGTACTCCGTCTGCGCCTCACCGGTGTCGTACACCGCGACGATCGCCGGGTGGTTGAGTGCCGCCGCGTTCTGCGCCTCGCGGCGGAAGCGTTCCTGGAACTGGGGATCACGGGCCAGATCGGCACGCAGGATCTTCACCGCGACCTCGCGCCCGAGCCGGACGTCGGTACCGTGGTGGACCTCGGACATGCCGCCGTAGCCGAGCGTGTCGCCCAGTTCATAGCGGTTGGACAGCATTCTGGGTGCGCTCATCGGGGAAAGCCGTTCCGTTCCGTCCAAGATTTACTCATCATGCCCTGTACGTGGTCTGTTGGGTGGGAGGCGGTTGTCTGCTCGGCAGCACATCGGACGTGCCGAGCCTGCCTCCTGGCGGCGGGTTGTCATCGTCTGACGGGCTGAGCAGTTTCGGCAGTAAGAGCACCGCCGCCACCACCAGCCCGACGAACAACACGGCGAGCACCACCCACAACGCCGTCAGGTTCCGCCGCCGTGGGGGGACCGGCATCGGTACGACACCGCTCGGGTGGCCCATCGGCGGCGGGGGCACCGGCTGCATAGCCGGCTGTGACACCGGGCCCACCGGGGAGATCGGGGCCGGCATCGGGTTGTGGACCTGGTACGCCTGCACCAGCCCGGCCGGTGCCGGCAGCGGATGGCCCGCGCGCACGGCGGCCGCGGCGGCGGCGAACTCGCCACCGTTGCCGTAGCGCTGCCGCGGATCCTTGACCAGGGTCGCCTCGATCAGCGCGCGCACTCCCGGCGGCACGTCGGGCGGCAACGGCGGCGGCACGTCGCGGATGTGCATCATCGCGACCGTCACCGAGTGCTCGGACAGGAACGGGCGGTGCCCGGCGAGACATTCGTAACCGCACACCGCGAGCGAATACACGTCGCTGGCCGGGCCGGCGTCGTGGCCCAGCGCCTGTTCGGGCGCGATGTAGTGGGCCGTGCCCATCACCATGCCCGACCGCGTCACCGGTGCGGCGTGCGCGGCCTTCGCGATCCCGAAGTCGGTGACCTTCACGGTTCCGGTCGTGGTGACGAGGATGTTGCCCGGCTTGATGTCGCGGTGCACCAGCCCGCGCTCGTGCGCCGCCTGCAGCGCGTTGCCCGCCTGCTCGAGGACGTCCAGCACGCGGTCCGCGGCCAGCCTGCCTTCGCGCGCGAGGATCCCGGCCAGCGGCTCGCCCTCGACGAGCTCCATGACCAGGTACGCGATCGAATGCTCGTTCGCGTCGTTCGCATCGGCGGTCGATTCACCGTAGTCGTGCACGGCCGCTATCCCGGGGTGGTTCAGCGAGGCCGTGGTGCGGGCTTCGGTGCGGAACCGGTGCAGGAACTCCGCGTCACCGGACAGTTCCGCCTTGAGGATCTTGACGGCGACGGTGCGGTCCAACCGGGTATCGCTGGCCTGCCAGACCTCGCCCATCCCACCGACGGCGATCCGGCTGACCAAACGGTAGCGATCCGCTACCAGCTGACCCGTGGACAGCATCCGCTACCCACCCCCGAGCTGGGCGTTGATCGCGGCGCGGCCGATCTCGGCCGCGACGGTGCCACCGGTGGCCTCGAGGCCGCGGTTACCGCCGGACTCCACGATCACCGCGACCGCGATCTGCGGGTCGTCGGCCGGGGCGAACGCGGTGTACCAGGCGTGCGGCGGGGTGTTCTTCGGGTCGCTGCCGTGCTCGGCGGTGCCGGTCTTGGAGGCGATCTTGATGTTCGACTTCTTGCCGCCGCCCTTGGTGTTGTCCTCCGAGGCCTCCATCATCTGCTTGAGGATCTCGGCGTTGGACGAGGACAGCGCGGGCTCGCCGGTCAGCTCCTCCGGGGTGAAGCCCTCGAGGTCGGACAGGTCGGGCGCGAGCAGCTTCTTCACCAGCTGCGGCTTCATCGCCATCCCCCCGTTGGCGATGGTGGCGGCCAGCAGCATGTCCTGGATCGGGGTCAGCTGGACGTCCCGCTGCCCGATGCCGGACTGGTAGAGCGCGGCGGTGGAGTCGAGCGCGCCGAGGCTGGACGCGGCGACCTTCTGCGGGATGGCGAGGTCGGTCTGGCCGATGCCGAAGTTCGCCGCCGTCTGGCGCAGCTTTTCGGCACCGAGCTGGCCGGCGAACGTCGCGAAGGGAACGTTGCACGAGTGCGCCAGCGCGGCCTGGAACGTGGTGCCGGGGCACACTTCGCCGCCGTAGTTCTCCAGGGTGGTGCTGGTACCGGGCAGGGTCACGTTCGGCGCGTTGCTGACCGGCGTGTCCGGGGTGGCCCCGTTCTCCAGCTCGGCGGCGGCGACGACCAGCTTGAACGTGGAACCGGGCGGGTACGTCTCCGAAATCGCCCTGTTCAGCATCGGGTTCTTCGGGTCGTTGCTGTACTGGTTCCAGGCCTGCTGCTGGGTGGTGCTGTCGTGCGAGGCCAGCGCGTTCGGGTCGTAGGACGGGGTGGAGACCATCGCGAGGATCTCGCCGGTCTTCGGGTTCATCGCCACGACCGCGCCGGTGTAGCCCTTGGCCATCATCGCGTTGTAGGCGGCCTGCTGCACCGCGGGGTTGATCGTCAGCTGCACGTTGCCGCCGCGCGGATCCCGGCCGGTGACCATGTCCGACAGGCGGCGCACGAACAGGCGCGGGTCGGAGCCGTTGAGGATGTCGTCCTCCGAGCGCTCCAGGCCGGCGGAGCCGTAGCGCACCGAGTAGTAGCCGGTGACCGGGGCGTAGAGCGGGCCGTTGATGTAGCGGCGCTGGAACTTCAGCTTGTCGTCGGTCGGCGTGACGTCGGCGATCACCTGGCCGTTGAACTGCGACACGAGGCTGCCGCGCTGGCGGGCGTACTCGTCGAGCAGCACGCGCTGGTTGCGGGAGTCCGTGCGGTAGTCGTCGGCCTTCACCACCTGGATGTAGGTGATGTTGACTAGCAGCAGCACCACCATGACGAGCATGGCGATGCCGACTCGGCGCATGGGTTTGTTCACTGGGCACTCCCCGGTTCGGTTCCGCCAGACGGGGGCCGCTGCACCATCACGGTGTGCGCCTCCGCGAGCGGGGCCTGTTGCTGCTGCGCCTGCTTCGGCCGCGGCTTCTGCGCCGGGCGCCGTGCCGCGTCCGAGATCCGCAGGAGCAGCGCCACCAGGATGTAGTTGGCGAGCAGCGAGGAGCCACCGTACGAGAGGAAAGGGGTGGTGATACCCGTCATCGGGATCAGCTTGGTCACCCCGCCGACGATCACGAACACCTGCATGACGATCGCGAACGACAGCCCGCAGCCGAGCAGTTTGCCGAAGGTGTCACGCACCGCGAGCGCGCTGCGCATCCCGCGCGTGGCCAGCAGCAGGTAGACGATCAGGATCGCGGCCAGTCCGACGAACCCGAGCTCTTCGCCCAGTCCGGCGGTGATGAAGTCGGTGTTGGCCTCGGGCACGATCTCGGGACGGCCGGCGCCGAGCCCGGTGCCGCCGACACCGCCGGTGCCGAGGCCGAACAGGTCCTGCGCGATCTGGTAGCCGCCGCCGGGGTCGTAGTAGGTGGCCAGCGGGTCGATCCAGTTCGCCACGCGCTGCTCGACGTGCGTGAACAGCTTGTACGCGATCAGGCAGCCGATCACGAAGAAACCGAGCCCGGTGACCACCCAGATCGCGCGCTCGGTGGCCACGTAGATCATCACCAGCACGATGCCGAAGAACAGCAGCGAGGTGCCGAGGTCCTTCTCGAACACCAGCACCAGCAAGCAGACCGCCGCGGCGATGAGCAGCGGGCCGAGGTCACGCGCGCGCGGCAGCTCCACGCCGAACACCTTGCGCCCGGCGATCATGAACAGATCTCTTTTCGCCACGAGGAAAGCGGCGAAGAAGATCATCAGCAGGATCTTCGAGAACTCACCTGGCTGGATCGACAACCCTGGCAGCTTCAGCCAGACCTTCGCGCCGTTGACCTCGGACAGCGAACTGGGCAGCAACGCGGGCAGCGCCAGCGCGATGATGCCGACGAGGCCACAGGTGTAGCCGTAGCGCGTCAGCGTGCGGTGGTCCCTGACCCAGAACAGCACGGCGAGGAACAGCGCCAGTGAGAGCGCCGTGAACAGCACCTGCCGGGGCGCGACGCTGGTGTAGTCGTCACCGCTCTGCGTCGCCTTCTCGGCCATCGCCAGGTCGATCCGGTAGATCATCACCAGGCCCAGGCCGTTCAGCAGTGCGACGCACGGCAGGATCAGCGGGTCCGCGTACGGAGCCCAGCGCCGGACGGCCAGGTGCGCGATCCCGAACAACGCCAGGTAGGCAAGGCCGTACCAGACGATCGAGAACGAGAGCTCCTGTTCCTGGTTGGCCTGGACCAGAACGAACGCGCAGGTGACGATGAACGCGGCGAAACCGAGCATGGCTAGCTCGGTGCCGCGCCGCGTCGGGAGTTCGCGCTGCGGGTTGCTCTGGTAGACCGCGGCGGCCGGGTCGGGCACGGACGGCTGGCTCATCAGCCACCGCCACCGGTGGGTGGTGTCGTGCTCGTGCAGCCCGCCGCCTGCCCGGTGGTCGGGGCCGCTGGATCCGTCGACTGCTGCGAGCAGTCCTGGAGTGTCTTGTAGCGCAGGAAGTTGTTGATGTAGTCACGCGCGGACTGCAGGCTGTCCTTCTTCACGCCGTTGCGGACCGCCGTCTGCGCGTCCTGCTGCAGCTGCGAAACCTTGAGCACGTCGCACAGCGAGCTGCCGCTCGGGCACGATCCCTCGGCCTGCTGGTGCAGCTGCAGGCCGAGGATGCTGCCCGGCACCCCGCGGAACACGGCGACCTCGGAGTTCGCGCCCTCGCCGACGTAGTACTGGCTGAGCACGAAATACCTGGTGGCGATACCACCCGCGGCGAGTAGCACCAGCACCAGGAAGATGCCGACGAACCAGCGCCAGCGCTTGCGGCGCTTGGCTTTCGGGTCCGGTGGCGGTTCGCTCTGCTGCTGCGGCGGGGCCGGCGGAGGCGCCGTGAGCGCCCTCGCTCTGGCCGCCGGCGAGTCACCCTGGTGGTACTCGTCGCTGCCGTCACCGGCGGCGCCCCCGACGATCGGGGCGTCCTCACCGAAGTCGACGTCGACGATGTCCGCGACCACCACGGTCACGTTGTCCGTGCCGCCGCCCTTGAGCGCCAGCTCGATCATCCGGTCCGCGCAGTCCTGCGGATCGGGGATCTGGATGGCCTCGGCGAGCGTCTCGTCGCTGACCATGCCGGACAACCCGTCCGAGCAGAGCAGGTACCGGTCACCGGCGCGGGCCTCGCGGACCACGAGCGTCGGTTCCACCTCGTGTCCCGTAAGCGCTTTCAGCAACAGCGAGCGCTGCGGGTGGGTGGCCGCCTGGTCGGCGGTGATGCGGCCCTGTTCGAGCAGCTCGTTGACGAAGCTGTCGTCACGGGTGATCTGGGAGAACTGGCCGTTGCGGTATTGGTAGGCGCGCGAGTCGCCGACGTGCACCATGCCCATCCGCGAGCCGGAGAACAGCATCGCGGTGAGTGTGGTGCCCATCCCGTCGAGGTCAGGGTCGTTGGCCACCAGTTCCGAGATCGCGGCGTTGCCGCCGGCGACCGCATCTCTCAGTAGGGACAGCAGGTCGTCACCCGGCTCATCGTCGTCGAGCGGGGCGAGGGAGGCGATCACGACCTTGCTGGCGACTTCACCGGCGGCGTGGCCACCCATGCCGTCGGCGAGTGCGAGCAGGCGTGGGCCCGCGTACACCGAGTCCTGGTTGCTCGATCGCACCAGGCCACGGTCACTGCGGGCCGCATAGCGAAGGACGAGTGTCATGGGCGAAGCTCGATCACCGTCTTACCGATCCGGATGGGGACCCCCAGTGGAACTCGGAGGGGTGCAGTGACCTTAGCCCGGTCGAGGTAAGTCCCGTTTGTGGATCCCAGATCTTCCACGTACCAATCCGCTCCGCGCAGCGAGAGGCGCGCGTGCCGGGTCGAGGCGTAGTCGTCGTCGAGCACCAGGGTGGAGTCGTCCGCCCTGCCCAGCGTGATGGGCCGTCCGTCCAGCGCGATCCGGGTTCCGGCCAGCGCCCCGTGCGTCACGATCAGCTGCCGGGGCGACTTGCCGGTGCCCTTGGGGCGCTGTTTGTCCTTGTTCCGGCGCAGGCCGGGCACCGCCACCTTGAGTCCGGAGGCGGCGTACAGATCCGAACGCACCACCCGCAAAGCGGCAAGCACGAACAGCCAGAGCAGGACGAGAAAGCCCACTCTGGTGAGTTGAACGACCAGCTCTGGCACTTGTTGTGTCAGCTCCCGCCTTCATCTGCTCCCACCCCGCGACACGGGTTCGCCACGGGGTCCCGCAGGGTAATTCTGCGGGACTCGGGAAATCAGCTTCCCAGGGGCTCGGCCGAGCGCAACAAGTGGCTGGTCGACTCAGCCCTGGGTGCGGAAAACCAACGACGAATGACCGACCCGGATCACGTCTCCGTCGGCCAGCTGCCACGTCTGCACGGGGGTGCCGTTGACCGTGGTGCCGTTCGTGGAGCCGATGTCCGCCAGCGTCGCGCTCTGGCCGTCCCAGGTGATCTCCAGGTGGCGGCGGGAGACGCCGGTGTCCGGGAGCCGGAAGTCCGCGTCCTGGCCGCGGCCGACGACGTTGCCGCCCTGCTTCAGCGAGTAGGTGCGGTTCGAGCCGTCGTCGAGCTGGAGCGTGGCCGCCAGCTGGCGGTTGCCACCCTGCACCGCGGGCGGGGCGTAGCCCTGCTGGGCGTACGGGTCCGGGCCACCGGCGGGCGGTGCGTAGCCGCCCTGCGGGGCGCCGCCGTAGCCGCCCTGCGGGGGCTGGCCGTAGCCCTGGTCGTAACCGGGCTGGCCGCCGTAGCCGCCTTGGTCGTACCCGCCCTGGGGCTGGCCGTAGCCCTGGTCATAGCCGGGCTGGCCGCCGTAGCCGCCTTGGTCGTACCCGCCTTGCGGCTGGCCGTAGCCCTGGTCATAGCCGGGCTGGCCGCCGTAGCCGCCTTGGTCGTACCCGCCCTGGGGCTGGCCGTAGCCGCCCTGGTCGTATCCGCCCTGTCCGTAGCCGCCCTGGTCGTAACCCGGCTGGCCACCGTAGCCGCCCTGGTCGTAACCGGGCTGGCCCTGCTGTCCGTAGCCGTACTGGCCCTGCTGGCCGTACGGGTCACCCTGGTCGTATTGGCCGTAGCCGGGGGGCTGGCTCATTGCTGGGTCTCCTGCGTTGCTGGGTCGTGCTGGCCGTCCTGGACCCGAGACGCCCTTCGGGGTGACGTCCGGGTCGACGGATGAACGGATCTTGAATTGTCCAGTATGCAGCGCCTCGTTGCGCTCGAGCGAGACTACGACGTCACCATAGGTGTCCCAGACGTGCTCGGCGAGGTGCTGTCGTACTGCTTCCGTGAGCGCCCCGGTGACTCGCTGTTCATCGCCGGCCATCCGGTCATGGTCGGTCGGCCCCAAAGACACGACGTAGTGATTCGGGGCGAGCAGCCTGCCACCGGCCAGCTCACGAACGTTCTCCTCGCTCTCCCGCTCCAGGGCGGTGGCCACCTCCTGGGTGACCACGTTGCCTCCGAACATCCGCGCGAAGGTGTTACCTACCAGGCTCTCCAGGCGCCGATCAAACCGTTCAACTCGGCCCACCGGGTGTTGCCGCCTCCTTCACGCGTGTGCTTTCGCACCCGATCCTATCGGGATCTGCGCCTGCTGACACCGACCCCGCGAAAACCGCCCGAAGGGGCCTGATACGCTTTGCTGGCTGTCGAGGCGACTCGGGCGAGTGGCGGAATGGCAGACGCGCACGGTTCAGGTCCGTGTGTCCGAAAGGACGTGAGGGTTCAACTCCCTCCTCGCCCACCGAAAAAGCCCCCTGGTTCACCAGGGGCTTTTCTCGTGGGGTGGATCACAGTGCTCCTGGCGCAGGGTGCACAACCAGTTCGATGGGGAAGCTGAAGCGGTTGTGCAGGCCCGTGACATCGGAGAAGTCCACTTTCGCTCTCCGAGAAACTCCTGACCGCGAATGGCTGGCAGCCCGACGAATTACCGGTGAGCCTGGCTGGCGCTCGTGCAGCGACGGCAAGCAATTGGGCGATCGGGGGGCGCGGATCGACCGCGTTTCGCGCCCAGCGCCTGCCGGTAGGACTCGCGCAGCGGCAGGCCTCACCGAGGTCGCCGCCGTAACTGGCCGCGATCGCGAAATCCGGTTTCCGCCAGCCGGGTGGCCGCCGTGGTGTTGTGCACGACGGCCAGTACCGTCCGCTCCGCGCGCACCGTGCTCCAGCGCTCAACCGACACGACGGCTGAGTTCAGGCGCGGGACCTCAGAAGTTGATGTTGCCCTGGATGTCGCGGGCCTGCACGACCTTGCCGCTGACGTTCCCGAGATCTGGTTGAGCACCCCGCCGGACTCGACGTGCTGCGCGTACTCGGTGCGCAGCGCGGCGGCGAACTCGGGATCCGCCTTGCCCGCCTCCTCCAGCCGCTCGGCGACGGCGGTGATCGTCTCGGGCTTGTCCTCGCTCGCGGCCTCCAGTTCCGCGATCGCCTTCGGATCCTTGCTGAACTTCTTCTTGACCAGGTCGAAGAGGGTGGTCGCGGCCTTGGTCGACAGCGCCGTGGCGATGGAGATCAGAATCGGCTCAGGCATGGGTCAAACCCTAGCTACGGAGTCCAGTCCGCGTTGGCGCCACAAAGAAGAACGCACGGAAGCGCACCGGGCACCCGGCCGGCAAGGAAGGCCGCGAAGGGGACAGCCGCGGCCGGTTCCACCGCGAGGCGGAACTCGTGCCACAGCCTGTCGCGCGCCGCAAGGATCTCGTTCTCGCTGACCAACACCGACTGCACGTTGTGGCTCGACAGGACGGCGAAGGGCGCTTCGCCGACGCGCGTGGCCCCGAGGGCCGAAGACGCGACGGAGTCGACCTCGGCGTCGACCGGTTGTCCGGCTTCGAGCGCCTGGTGCAGGCACGAGCACCGCTCGGGCTCGACAGCGACGGTCAGCCTGCCGCCGGCGCCCAGCGCTGTGCCCGCCGCCAGCCCGCCACCGCCGACCGCGACGGCGATCGCGTCCACGTCCGGCGCGTCCGCGACGATCTCGGCGGCCACCGTGCCCTGGCCCGCGATCACCGCCGGGTCGTTGTACGCCTCGACGTAGCGCGCGCCGGGCGCAGCGGCAGCTTCGTGCGCGGCTGCGGCCGCCTCGGCGTAGCGATCGCCGACGCGGACCAGCCGGGCGCCCGCCTCTTCGATCCGGCGCGCCTTCCCTGCTGGAACCGAGTTCGGCACGAACACCGTGGCGGGCAACCCGAGGATCGCGGCCGCCGTGGCCACCCCAATGCCGTGGTTCCCACCGGACGCGGTCACCACTTGTTCCGGCAGCGGGCCGGTGAGCAGCGAGTTCAGCGCGCCGCGCAGTTTGAACGAGCCGGTGCGCTGCAGCTGTTCGAGCTTGAACACGAGCGGCCTGCCGTCGGCCTCCGCGCGCAGTAAGGGCGTCCGGCGAACGTGCGGGGCGATCCGCGCGGCGGCGGCTTCGGTGGAAAGGGTGGCTGTCATACCTCCACTCTGGGCCGCCGAAGCCATCAGCTGCCAGCCGAGGAGGACTGGATTTCCGGCCCCCGAAGCAGGTGGTCACGATGGTGGCCCTGCTCCGGGAGGCCGCGACTCCTGACTAGCCGACCTCGACCAGGTCGACCACGAAGATCAACGTCTCGTTCGGCTTGATGACCCCGCCCGCGCCGCGTTCGCCGTAGGCGAGGTGCGGCGGGATGACCAGCTTCCGGCGGCCGCCGACCTTCATCCCGACCACGCCCTGGTCCCAGCCGGGGATGACGTGCCCCTGGCCCAGCGGGAACCGGAGCGGCTGGCCCCGGTCCCAGGACGCGTCGAACTGCTCGCCGCTGGAATGCGAGACGCCGACGTAGTGCACCGAAACGACCTGACCGGCGTTGGCCTCCGCGCCGGTGCCCTCTGTCAGATCGGTGATCTCCAGTCCGGCGGGCGGCGGGCCGTCGGGCCGGTCGACCTCGGGCTTCTCCAATGCCATGTGTAACTCCTCGTCTTTCGGTCGGTGCACGGTATCCAGCTGAGACCCGGATCGCATCACGACACGGGTGCGGCCGCGGCTTCCGTACGCTGGCGCCGAACACCGGACAAGGAGCACTGATGAACGACTGGTCGCCGCGCACCCGCGCGATCGCCGCGGGCAGGCCCGCCGGGGCCGGGAAGCCGCTGAACACGCCGATCGTCCCGGCGAGCACCTTCTACGCGGGCGGCGACCACACCTACGCCCGCGAGGAGGGCACCCCGACCTGGACCGCGCTGGAAGAAGCGGTCGGGGCGCTCGAAGGCGGCAAGGCGACTTCGTTCGCGTCGGGGGTCGGCGCCGTCGCGGCGGTGCTCGACCTGTTCCCCGCCGGGGCGCAGGTGGCGGTGCCGACGTTCAGCTACGCGGGCACGCGCGGGTTGCTCGACCACGCCGCCGAGATGGGCAGGCTGAAGGTGCGCCGGATCGACCCGGCCGACACCGCGGCATGGGCCGTCGCCGCCGAAGAGGCCGACCTGCTGTGGATCGAGTCGCCGACCAACCCGACGCTGGAACTGATCGACATCGCCCCGCTCGTCGGGCATCGCGCCCGCGTGGTGGTGGACAACACCTTCGCCACCCCGCTCGGTCAGCAGCCGCTTTCCCAGGGCGCGGACATCGTGGTGCACAGCGCGACCAAGCTGATCGGCGGGCACAGTGACCTGCTGCTCGGGATCACGGTCACCGCCGACGACGCGCTGGCCGAAGAGCTCGTTCACGCGCGCACCCGCACCGGCGCCACTCCGGGCGCGCTCGAAGCGTGGCTCGCGCTGCGCGGGCTGCGCACTCTCCCGGTGCGCTTCGCCGAGCAGTCGAAGAGCGCCGCGCTTCTGGCCGAGCGCCTCGCCGAGCATCCGGCCGTGACGAAGGTGGCGTACCCCGGCCTCGGCACGATGATCGCCTTCGAGCTGCCCGACGCCGAAGCCGCGGCGAAGGTCTGCGAATCGCTCGAACTGATCGTGCACGCCACCAGCCTCGGCGGGGTGGAGAGCCTGATCGAACGGCGTGCGATGTGGCCGGGCGACGCGCACGTGCCCGCCGGGTTGCTGCGGTTCAGCGTCGGCCTCGAAGACCCCGAAGACCTCTGGCGAGATCTGCGGAACGCACTCGGTTAAGCGACGTTCCTGTTGTACTGCAGCTGGTCCGCGTCGAGGTGCCAGCTCAGGATGCGGCGTGGGTGGATTCGGATGGTCTCGTTCGAAAACCACTCGCCGCCGTAGGCGGGTTTGTGCCCGGTGACCAGTTCGGCGGTGCCGCGGATCTCGATGCCGCGACCCCAGCCGGGTTTCACCGCGCCGGGCTCGTCCGGGGTCATGTCGTCGATCACGAACGACACCCGCGGGTTGGCCGCGATGTTGCGCCATTTCTGGCTCTTGGACAGCTCGGGCCCGCCGATGTCGATCGTGCCGTCGGAGTTCACTTCGAAGCCGAGCGGCCTCGACTGCGGGGAGCCGTCCGGTGCGACGGTCGCGAGCCGGCCCAGCGACTGGGTCTTCAGGTAGCCGAGCTCGTAGTCCGTGAAGATCATGCCTCGACCCTAGAACTTCGAGTTAACTAGAGGTCAACCGTTCGTCTTGACCATGGTCGGCCGGGGTGCAAGCCTTCGTGGGTGAAGGTCCGGAACTCGGTGCTGGCGCTCGCCCTGCTGCTCGTGGTCTCGGGCTGCTCCGCCGGTTCGACGGCGTCGGTGAGCACCGGGCCGGACACTCTTTCGGTCGGTTTCTCGGCCGAGCCGCAGAACTTCGACTTCACCCGCACGGACGGCACGGCCATCCCGCAGGCGCTGCTCTACAACGTCTACGAGGGACTGGTGAAACTGGACAGTGGCGGCAACATCGTGCCCCTGCTGGCCCGCTCGTGGACCGTCAGCCCGGATCGCACCACCTACGACTTCCAGCTCGCGCCGGGGGTGAAGTTCAGCAACGGCGCGCCGTTCACCGCTTCCGACGTGAAGTTCTCGATCGACCGCGTGAAGACCGACTGGACCATCTCGATCAAGTCCAAAATGGACGTCGTGGACCACGTCGACGTGGTGGACCCGTCGCACGCGCGCGTGGTGCTGAAGAAACCGAGCAACGGCTGGCTGTTCGACATGACCGGCCGCGTCGGCACGATGTTCAGCCCCACCGGGGTGGGCGATCTGGCGAACACGCCCATCGGCACCGGCCCGTACGTGATGGCGCAGCGCAAGCGTGGCGACTCGATCGTCCTGCGCGAGAATCCGGCGTACTGGGGCGCGAAACCGGCATACGGGACCGTGGTGCTCAAGTACTACAAGGACGCGACCGCGCTCAACAACGCCTTGCTCAGCAACGGGATCGACGTGATCTCCACGGTCGCCGCGCCGGACTCGATCCCGCAGTTCGAGACGGACACCCGGTTCACCGTCCTGCAGGGCACCACGAACAGCGAAGTCGTGCTGTCGTTCAACGGCGCCCGCGCGCCCTTCAACGATGTCCGGGTGCGCCGCGCGCTGACGCTGGCCATCGACCGCAAGGCCCTGCTTGCCACGGCGTGGGCGAACCGCGGCACGCTGATCGGCAGCATGGTCCCGCCGACGGATCCTTGGTACGAGGACCTTTCCGGCTACTACCCGTACGACCCGGCGCAGGCCAAGGCGCTGCTCGCGCAGGCAGGCCAGAGCAACCTCTCGATCCGGCTGCGCATCCCGAACCTGTCCTACGCGACCAACGCCGCGCAGGTGGTGGCCTCCGATCTCGCCGACATCGGGGTGCACGTGACCATCGAGCCGCTGGACTTCCCCGCGGTGTGGCTGAAGCAGGTGTTCACCGACCACGACTTCGACATGTCGATCGTGCAGCACGTGGAGGCGCGGGACATCACCACGTTCGGCAATCCCAAGTACTACTGGGGATACGACAGCCCGCAGGTGCGCCAGTACCTCGCGGCCGCCGACGCCGGCACCCCGCAGCAGCAGATCGACGAGATGCGCCAGGCGGCGCGCACGATCACCGCGGACGCGGCGGCGGACTGGCTGTTCCTCTTCCCGAACGTGGTGGTGGCGAAGAAGAAGGTCACCGGGCTGGCGCGCAACCAGGTCAGCGAGTCCTTTGATCTGACGGGACTCGGGCGCGCATGACCGCGATCCTGCGCAGGCTGGCGATCTTCGTGGTGAGCGTGTTCGTCGCGTCGATCGTGGTGTTCGCCTTCATGGCCGTCCTGCCCGGTGACCCCGCGCAGGTCGCGCTGGGCGTGAACGCGACGCCGGAGCTGCTCGCGAAGACGAGACACGACTTCGGCCTCGACCGCTCGCTGGTCACGCAGTACCTCAGCTGGTTCGGCGGCGTGCTGCACGGGGACTTCGGGCATTCCTACGTGACCGGCGAGGCGATCGGGCCGCAGCTGGTGGACCGCCTCGGCGTGACGTTGTGGCTGGTGGGCGCCGGGATGCTGGTCGCGCTGGTGCTCGCGATCCCGTTCGGCACGCTCGCCGCGACGTGGCACCGGCGGTTCTCCGGCGCCGCGATCTCCGGGATTTCCCAGCTGGGCGTGGCTGTTCCGGCGTTCCTTGCCGGGATCCTGCTGGTGCAAATCTTCGCGGTGCAGCTGCGCTGGCTGCCGTCCGGTGGCTGGACCCCGCCGGATCAGGACGCGGGCGAGTTCGTGCGCGGGCTGATCCTTCCCGCGCTGTCGCTGGGAATCGTGCAGGGCGCCGTGCTCACGCGCTACGTGCGGTCGGCGGTGCTCGACACGCTGGGCCAGGACTACCTCCGCACGGCGCGGTCGAAGGGCCTTCGCCCGTACCCCGCCCTGATGCGGCACGGCCTGCGCAACGCCGCCGTGCCGGTGGTGACGGTGCTGGGCCTGCAGCTGAGCACGTTGCTGATCGGCGCGGTCGTGGTGGAGCGGGTGTTCGTCCTGCCGGGGCTCGGCAGCATGTTGCTCGACTCGGTGTCCTCGCGGGATCTTCTTGCGGTGCAAGGGATCGTGCTCGTGCTGGTGGTGGCGGTGCTGCTGGTGAACTTCCTCGTGGACGTGCTGTACGTGCTGATCGACCCGAGGCTGCGGGTGAGCCGATGAACCGGAATCTCGTGCTCGGCTCGGTGCTCGTCGGGCTCGTGGTGCTCGCCGCGCTGGTGTCTTTCGTGTGGACGCCGCACGATCCGCTGAAGGTGGACGCGGCGGTGCGGCTCATGGGCCCGAGCGGCGATTACTGGTTCGGCACCGACAAGTTCGGCCGCGACGTCTTCTCGCAGATCATGGTCGGCGCGCGGACGACGCTGTACGTCGGCGTGATCGCGGTCGGCGTCGCGGCGGTCATCGGCACCCCGCTCGGGATGCTGGCCGGGATGTCGGGGCACCGTCTCGGCGAGTTCGTCATGCGTGTCAACGATCTCGTGCTCGCCTTCCCCGCGCTGCTGCTGGCGATCATGCTCGGCGCGGTCTACGGCGCGAGCACGCTGACGGCGATGATCGCGATCGGCGTCGCCACGATCCCGTCGTTCGCGCGGATCACGCGCGCGGGCACGTTGCAGGTGATGAGCACCGAGTACGTGCTCGCCGCGCGGGCGGGCGGCCGGTCGCGGGTGTTCATCGCGCGCCGGCACGTGCTGCGGAACATCGCGGGGCTGGTGATCGTGCAGTGCTCGGTCTCGTTCGCGATCGCGGTGCTGGCCGAGGCGGCGTTGTCGTTCCTCGGTTTCGGCACCCGGCCGCCGACCCCGTCGTGGGGGCGGATGCTGCAGGAGTCGCAGGAACTGCTGACGGTGCAGCCGCGGCTGGCGCTGGTGCCCGGCATCGCGATCGCGGTGGCGGTACTGGGTTTCAACCTCCTCGGCGACGGGCTGCGTGACAGGTTCGACCCACGGCTGGAGCGGCGATGATCAGCGTTGCCAACCTGACCGTCTCGAGCGGTGGCCGCGCGCTGGTGCGCGATGTGTCGTTCGAGGTCGGCGCCGGGGAACGGGTCGGGCTGATCGGCGAGTCCGGCTCCGGCAAGTCGCTCACGGCGCTGGCGATCACCGGCCTGCTGCCCGAGGGGCTCCGGGCGGCTGGATCGATTACGTTCCACGGGAAACAACTCGTTGGGACATCGGAACGCCAGATGTCACACCTGCGTGGGGCCGAGCTGGCGATGGTGTTTCAGGAGCCGATGACGGCGCTGAATCCGTTGATGCGAGTGGGAAAACAGGTCGCCGAAGCGATCCGGCTGCACGGCGGAAGAGGCGCGCGAGAAAAGACCGCGGCACTGCTGGAGAAGGTCGGGCTGCCCGACGTCGCGCGGGCGTACCCGCATCAGCTCTCCGGCGGGCAGCGGCAGCGGATCGTGCTGGCCATCGCGCTGGCGAACGACCCCTCGCTGCTGATCTGCGACGAACCCACGACGGCGCTCGATGTGACGGTGCAGGCGCAGATGCTCGAACTGATCCTCGCCGGGGTGGCGGAACGCGATGCCGGGCTGCTGTTCATCACGCATGACCTCGCCGTGGTCGCGAAGGTCTGCGAACGACTGCTGGTGATGCACGAGGGACAGATCGTCGAAGAAGGCTCGACCCGCGCGGTCCTCACCCAGCCGCGGCACGAGTACACGCGGAAGCTGCTTGCCGCCTCGGACTTGGAGGCCGCGTGATCGAGCTGAAGGACGTGCATCGCCGGTACCGCCGGGTGCACGCGCTGCGCGGGGTTTCGCTGGAAGTCCCAGCGGGACAACGGTTCGGCATCGTCGGCGAGTCCGGTTCGGGCAAGTCCACTCTGGTCCGCCTGCTGGCCGGGTTGGACCGTCCGACGTCGGGGGAGATTTCCTTCCAGGGCAGGCGGATCGACGGGCTGCCGGAACGCCGTCTCGGTTTCCTGCGCGAGGCGCTGCAGGTGGTGTTCCAGGATCCGATGGGCTCGCTCGACCCGCGCATGCGCGTGCGCGACATCATCTGCGAACCGCTGGGCCGCACCGATCGCGCCCGCGTCGCGGAGCTGCTGGCCGCGGTCGGGCTGCCCGAAGACAGCGGAGAGCGCTTTCCGCACCAGTTCTCCGGCGGTCAGCGGCAGCGGATTTCGATCGCCCGCGCGCTGGCCCCGCGGCCGCGCGTGCTGGTGGCCGACGAGCCGGTCAGCGCGCTGGATGTGTCCGTGCGCAAGCAGATCCTCGACCTGCTGCGCACCCTCGTCGAGCGGTTCGACCTGACACTCGTGTTCGTGTCGCACGACCTCGCCGTGGTACGCCGGGTTTGTGACAGCGTGGCGGTGATGCGTCGTGGTGAGATCGTGGAACAGGGCACGGTGGCGGAGGTGTACGACACCCCGCGGCACCCGTACACCCGCGAGCTGATCGCCGCCGCCCCGAACCTGCGGGCCGAGCTGGCCCGGCTGAAGGAGGAGCCGTGATCGAGCTGACCGCGACGGAACTGCTGCGCCACTATCGCGAATCGGGTCTTTCGCCGGTCGAGGTCACCGAGGCGGTGCTGGAGCGGATCGACCGGCTGGAGCCGGAGCTGCACGCCCTTTACGCCTATCACCCCGAGCACGCGCGGGCCGCGGCGAAGCAGTCCGAACAGCGCTGGCGCACCGGAACAGCGGGCCCGCTCGACGGAATTCCGTTGACCCTCAAGGAAAACATCGCCACCAAGGGCACGCCGGTGCCGCTCGGCACGGCCGCCACCGAGCTGGTGCCCGCGGCCGAGGACGCGCCGGCCGCCGCGCGGGTGCTCGAGGCCGGGGCGGTCCTGCTCGCCAAGACCACGATGCCGGACTTCGGGATGCTCACGTCCGGCCGCTCGAGTTTCCACACGGCCAGCCGTAATCCGTGGGACACCAGCCGGACACCGGGCGGCTCCAGCGCCGGTGCCGCCGCGGCGGCCGCCGCCGGCTATGGGCCGCTCCACGTGGGAACGGACATCGGCGGCTCGATCCGGCTGCCGGCCGGGTGGTGCGGCCTCGTCGGGTTCAAGCCGAGTTTCGGCCGGGTGCCGGTCGATCCGCCGTACATCGGCCGCGTCGCCGGGCCGTTGACCCGCACTGTCGCGGACGCGGCGTTGCTGATGGGCGTGCTCGCCCAACCCGATCCGCGCGACCACATGTCCTTGCCGCCCAGCGAAATCCCGTGGTCCGAGCTCGACTGCGAGCTCGCGGGACTGCGCGTCGGGTTGCAGCTCGACGCGGGCGTCGGCCTGCCCGTGGAGCCGGAAATCGCCGCTGCCGTCGCCGAAGCGGCCCGTGTCTTCGAGTCGGCAGGAGCGATCGTGGAGCCGGTCGAGCCGTTCCTGACCCGCGAGATGCTCGACGGCCTCGACACGTTCTGGCGCGTGCGCGCGTGGTCCGACATGAGCGGGCTCCCGCCGGAAAGGCAGGCGAAAGTGCTGCCGTACATCGCGGACTGGGCTCGCGGCGGGGCGGAAGTCGACGGGCTCGCGACCTACCGCGGCTTCGCGCAGATCGACGCGATGAGCGCCGCCACGGTGCGGGCGACCGAAAAGTTCGATTTCGTCCTTTCGCCAACGTGCCCGGCCGGGCCGCCGCCCGCGGACTGGGCCTCGCCGACGAACGATCCGGCGCGCCCGTTCGAGCACATCGCCTTCACCGTGCCCTACAACATGTCCGGTCAGCCCGCGGTATCGGTGAACTGCGGCTACACCGCGGCGGGCCTGCCGATCGGGCTGCAACTCGCCGGGCGGCGCTTCGATGATGCCGGGGTGTTGCGAACGGCTGCAGCATTCGAAGGAATTCAGGGCCCGGCACGCTCTCCGGAGGTGTAATCGGCGGCCGAACTTGAGACCATCGTCTCATGCGCATGGTCTACACCGGAGCCGACGAAGAGGACTTCATCGACGCCCGTGAGCGCCTGCTCGTCGAACTCGACGCGTGGTCGCAGATGCGGCAGCGGATGATCGATCCCGTGGTGGCCGGCGCCATGCTCGACTACCGGTTCGAACGGGACGGGATGCTCGGCCGATGGTCGCGCGAGGTGCTGCGCGGCGCGCTGCTCACCTGGTTCCCGCGCAAGGTCGTACTGCTCGATCCGCATTCGACGGCGGTGCTGTCGACCGTCGAATCGTTGCTCGACTTCTTCGACGACGCGGATCTGTTCGACGAGCGCAGCGAACCGCCGTCGGTGCTGCGTTCGTTCGTGCGCGGCATCGCCGACGAGTTCGACGAGGCGATGAACGAGCCCGCCAACTACGGGCTGGCCAAGTTCTGGGCCGTGGCGATGGCCGAGCACGGCATCGACCCGCTCGACGAGCAGGCCGCGCAGGCGTTCATCGACCAGGTGCAGCAGGGCGAGGTCGAGGTCGACCAGGTGCTGCTGCACGAGATCGCGTACCGGCACTACGAGGGCGACCCCGAGGTGGAGCCGCTCGACCCGACGCCGGTGTTCGCGCTGACCACGGACGAAGAGCTGACGGCGGAAGCCGCGGCCACCACGGTGGTGCGGGTGTTGCGCCGCTTCGTCGACTGGGTCGGCGAAGGCCGCGAGCTGGCCCCGAAGGGCAGGCTCGCCGAGGCGGACTCCCGTGAGCTGGCCGAACGCCTGGCGATGGACGACCCGGGCGAGGTCGTGTCGCTGGCCAAGACGGCCGGCGTCGTCCGGGTTCTCAAAGGCCGGCTGGTGCGGGTGAAGCGCGCGGCGCCGCTGCTCGACAATCCGCTCGCGCTGTGGCGCGCCGCCGTTCCGCACGCGGTCGCCGACCACAGCGAGCCGGTGCGCCGCCGCGCCGCGGACAGGCAGCTGGCGTACGAACTGATGGAGTCGATCCAGGCCGATCACGACTGCGCGACCGTGCCGATGCTCGTGGAGATCCTGGACGACCTCGCCGATCTCGCGTGGCGCTCGGCCGACGCGGCGCCCGTGTTGAGGGTGGTGCACCGGCTGAGCCTGTACGGACTGGTGGAAATCGCCCCGGCGACGGAGGAGCACTACGAGGACCTGATCGATTTCTCCGGTGTGGACTCGGTGGAAGAGGTCCCGGAGGAGGAACGGCAGGTCGTGCGGATGCTGCCGTTGGGCACGCGCGCGATGTACGAAGCGCGCGTCGCGGCGGGGGTGCCCACGCTGACGCTGCAGGATCTGGCCGAAGAGACGGCCGAGGTGTTCTTCGCCCGTATCGCGCCGCTGCCGCGCGAAGCGTTCGAGGAAGGCGCGCGGCTGTGGCTTCAGGCGCGCGCCGCGAGCCGTGCGATAGCCGAGCTGACCGAGTTGGCCCGCCGCACGGACGATTTCGAGCACCGGATGCTGGCGTTCCAGCTCCTTGCCGAGTACGGCGAAGCGGGTGTGACGGCGATAGACGAACTGCGCGAGCACTCCGCCGCCGGTCCCGCCGCGCTGAGCTGGCTGCTCGACGCCGGCCTGATCGACTCCAGCGAGGTGCACGGCCGCGAGCGCACGTACAGCATGGTCGACGTGCTGGCGAGCGGAATCCGTTCAGCAGGGCGGAAAAAGGCCCTGGAGGAGTTCGCCGCGCAACCCCGCCCCGCACAGCTGCTGTTCCTCGCCGACGCGACGATCTGCGGTCACCCCAGCACCCGCGAGGTGCTGGAGTCGATGGTGGTCGCGCATCCGGACCGGATGGTCTCGAACGCGGCGCGCAAGGCGCTCGACTGGCTCCACGAGGAGGACTGAGCCTGCTCTGTCCACACTGGACAGAGCAGGCGTCCCGCGTCAGGCGCCGAAGGCCTCGGCCAGTGCGAGTACCCGCTGTGCGTTGTCCACATGCAGGTTTTCGATCATCCGGCCGTCCACCGTGACCACCCCGCGGCCCTCGGCCTTGGCCTCGTCGAACGCGGCGATGATCTTGCGGGCCTGCTCGACCTCCGCCTCGGACGGGGCGAAGATCCGGTTGCACGGCTCGATCTGGCCGGGGTGGATCAGCGTTTTGCCGTCGAAGCCGTACTCCCGGCCCTGCCGGCATTCCGCCTCGAACCCCTCGGTGTCCTTCACGTCGTTGTAGACGCCGTCGAGGATCACCTTGCCGGTCGCCCTGGCGGCGAGCAGGCACAGCGAAAGCGCGCCGAGCAACGGCCCGCGGCCCGGCACGAACTCCGCGTGCAGCTCCTTGGCCAGGTCGTTCGTGCCCATCACCAGCACGGTCAGCCGGTCGCTCGCCGCGGCGATCTCCTCGGCGTGCAGCATCGCGACCGGGGTTTCGACCATCGCCCAGATCTTGGTGTGCTCCGGCGCCCCGCCGAGCTCCAGCGCGCGCTCGATGTTGTGCACCTCGCGAGCCGAGTTCACCTTCGGCACGACGACCGCCGCCGGGCCGGCCTGCGCGGCCGCACGGAGGTCCGCGTCGTGCCATTCGGTATCGAGCCCGTTGACGCGGATGGTGACTTCGCGCTTGCCGTACTCACCGGAAGAAGCGGCCGCGCAAACGCGTTCACGTGCGGCTTCCTTCGCGTCCGGTGCGACGGCGTCCTCGAGGTCGAGTATGAGCGCGTCGGCTGGGAGTGCCTTCGCCTTCTCCAGCGCGCGTTCGTTCGCGCCCGGCATGTAGAGCACCGATCTGCGCGGTTTGACCTCGGTCACGCGAGGGCCTCCTTCGTTGCTTCGTCGTACGCCTTCGCCAGTTCCGGGTCACGCTCGGCCAGCGCGTCGGCCAGCTCCGCGACCACCCGGCACTGTTTGTACGAGGCGTCGTCCTGCATCTTCCCGTCGATCATGACCGCACCCGTGCCGTCACCCATCTCGGCGATCACCCGGCGGGCCCACGCCACGTCCGCGGGCGCCGGCGAGAACACCTTCTTCGCGATGTCGATCTGTACCGGGTGCAGCGACCAGGCGCCGACACAGCCGAGCAGGAACGCGTTGCGGAACTGGTCTTCGCAGGCCACGACGTCGCGGATGTCCCCGAACGGGCCGTAGTAGGGCAGGATCCCGTGCATCGCGCAGGCGTCGACCATCCGCGCGACCGTGTAGTGCCACAGGTCCTGCTGGTAGGTGGTGCGCCCGGCATTCAGGTCCTCGCCCGTGGGGTCGGTGCGCACGAGGTACCCGGGGTGCCCGCCGCCGACGCGAGTGGTCTTCATCCGGCGGCTCGCCGCGAGGTCCGCGGGACCGAGCGAGATGCCCTGCATCCGGGGGCTCGCCCCGGCGATCTCCTCGACGTTCGCGACGCCGCTCGCCGTCTCCAGGATCGCGTGCACCAGCAGCGGTTTCGTCAGCCCGGCGCGCGCTTCGAGCTGGGCGAGCAGCCGGTCGACGTAGTGGATGTCCTGCGCGCCCTCGACCTTCGGCACCATGATCACGTCGAGTTTGTCGCCGATCTCGGTGACCAGGGTGACCAGGTCGTCGAGCACCCACGGCGAGTCGAGGCTGTTGACCCGCGTCCACAGCTGCGTGCCGCCGAAGTCGGTGGCCTTCGCGATGGTGACGAGGCCGTTGCGGGCGGCCTCCTTGCGGTCCGCGCGCACGGCGTCCTCGAGGTTGCCGAGCAGCACGTCCACTTTCTTCGCGATGTCCGGCACCTTGGCCGCCATCTTCTCGTTGCTCGGGTCGAAGAAGTGGATCATCCGCGAGGGCAGCGCGGGGATTTCGCGGACCGGCTCCGGTGCGCCGACCGCGAGTGGCGCGAAGAAGTCCTTCGGCGAGCGCATCGATCCTCCTGACATCTGTAACTGGCCAGTAACCCTAACCTCGATCCAGGGGGAACCGCTGCGGCGAAACTCACCTCAGAGTCCCGTGGACGGATGGTCGTTGCCCGGTTTCACCGAGATCAGAGCACTGGGCGAAGGTGGCTTCGGCCGTGTCGTGCTGGCGAGACACGACGGCTCGGGCACCTTGGTGGCCATCAAGTACCTGTTCGGGCACTACCTGCGCGACCCGGCGCGCCTCGCCGCGTTCCGCCGTGAGGCCGAGATCCTCAGTCGCGTCCCGAGCGAACACATCACCCGGTTGTACGAGTTCGTGGAGACGCCGCACGGCGCGGCGATCGTCATGGAGGCCGTGCGCGGGGTGCCGTTGCGCGAGCTGATGCTCGTCGACGGACGGCTCGCTCCCGAAGCGGCGCTGGCCGTGTTGAAGGGCTCTCTGCTCGGGCTCGCCGACGCGCACCGGGTGGGTATCGTGCACCGGGATTACAAACCCGACAACGTGCTGGTCGGCCCGGACCGCGAGAGCAAGCTGGTCGACTTCGGCATCGCGACGCTCGCCGGGGAGACGGGCCTCCCGATCGGCACCCCGGCGTACATGGCGCCGGAGCAGTGGAACGGGCTACCCGCCAGCCCGGCTACGGACGTTTACGCGGCGACGGCGGTCTTCTTCCAGGGAGTGACCGGCCGCAAACCGTTCGCCGCGGAGGACACCGAGACCCTGCGCGACATGCACGAGAACGCGCCGATCCCGCTGGAGATGGCGCCGGAACCGGTGCGCCCGCTGATCGCCCGCGGCATGGCGAAGAACGCCGAGGCCCGGCCCGGTGGCGCGGCGGAGTTCGTCGGCGATCTCGAAACAGCGGCCGTCGCCGCGTACGGCGAGGATTGGGAGGAGCGCGGCCTGGCCCGGCTCGCCCAGCGCGCCGGAGTGCTACTCGCCTTGTCTCCCTTGGCTTTGCTCACCGTCGGCACCGCTGCCGCGCCGACCGTCGGCGCCGGGGCCGCGGCCGGCACAGCGGTGGCCGGGACAGCCGGAGCCGGCACGGCTGCCACGGCCGCGGGGCTGCTGGCCGGGGGAAAGATCGCGGCGATCGTCGGCGCGGTGGTCGCGGCCGCCGTGGCTGCGGTGGTCGTGGTCTCGGTGAACAGCGATCCGGCGCCGCCGCTCGCCGTGAACCTCAAGACCAGGACGGGAACCGAGGACAACTTCGACGTCAACGCCCAGTACGCCGAGGTCACCGGCATCAGCGACCCGGCGTTGCAGCAGCGGATCAACGCGGCGCTCACCGCGCCGCTCGACGAGTGGATCTCCTACGTCCGGGAGGGAGCGCTGGAGCGCGAGCCGGACGGCAGCCGGGCCCACGTCGGCAACGGCGTGAAGATCGACCGGCAGGACGCCAAGGTGCTTTCGGTGCACTACGACCTGACCGTCGACTCGACCCAGTTCGGCGTCCACGGTGGGTACGACACGAAGCTGCTCAACATCGATCTCCGCACCGGGAAGGTGATCACGGCAGGTGACGTGTTCACCGGCATCGCCACGAGCCAGGCCGCGATTTCGGAACTCGAGCAACGGATCCTCGCGCACGCGCCGGGCGGGTACTGCTCCGGCGAGAGCGGGCCGTCCGTCGGACTGCAGCCCGACGTCCTCCAGGAGTACACCATCGGCGGCTCGCCGGCGCTGCAGATCGCCTTCACCCCGCAAGGAGTCGACTTCAGCGTCTTCGCGGCCGCGATCGGCTACTCGTACGCGTGCGGTGTGCCCGAGTTCGTGGTTCCCTACCAGGAGGTTTCCGATCTTCTGACGCCCGAGGGACGGGCGCTGCTGCCGGGCAACTGAGCCAAAACGTCCACAGTGGACGAAACCGCGGATTGCTCCGTTCGGCGGTACGGAGATCGGCTGGGTAACGCCGTTCGGCTGGCCCTCACCCGTTCGGAAGCAGGGTCGGACTGAAGTCCGTCGACCGCTTATCGACCGGTCACCGACCGTTGGGCGCCGCCGATCGCAGCTGTTCCGCCGACCCGAAGACCCGCGGCCCTAGCACTGGTAGTCAAGTCATGTGCCACTTTTCACGAGGGGGAGCGGCACGGAAGACGAAGCAGGGCAGAAGGAGGCGGAGTCGTGGCGGTTACACCAGGACACACCGGGGATGCGGTGGTGGCTGGGGGAACCCGGTCTTTCCCAACCCGGGCGGTGCCGCGCGTCGAGCTTCCGGCGAGTACGTCGTATCTGGCCGGCGCCGCCGCGGCGCAGCTGGGCTGGGAAGGTGTGGTGCTGCCCGAGGTCACCATCCTCGGCCGCCGCGTCTGCGTCGTCGCCAAGCTGCGCACCGACGTCCACGCCGAGCGGATCGCCGTGGGCATCGGCCCGGTGACCGACCGCACCACGGTCGCCACGTGGACCTGGCCCGAGTTCGCTCGCACCGCGCCCGCCCCCGCCGCGGAGATCGTCGGCGTGCTGTCCGTCGCGCGGCACTGGCGCACCGGCATGGCGTCCGTGGTCCCGTTCTCCCGCTACGGCGAGGCGGCGATGCTCCTGCCGACGTCGGCGGTGCTGTCGAAGGACTATGTGGACAGCTGCCTGCCGCGCGCCCGCTCCTACGGCATCGCGGTGGTCTCCGCCGACGAACACGCCAATGTGGAGCGTGACATCCCCGGCCGCCCGGAGCGCACCCTGCTCCCGCAGGACTCGGTTTCCCGCTGGATCAACGAGATGGTGTACGAGCAGCTGCTGGCGTCCTACGACCTGCCGGTGGCCTAGGGGGTGTCCTCAAAGCCTGGTCGATGGGCTTGGTGATCCAGGTGGTTCCTGGCGGTGCCGGGGATTCTCCCTCGTACCGGGTTGTACTCGGGTGAATCACCGGTGCCCGCCAGGGGCCGCCTGGGCGCCAAGAGCGCGAATGAGGCTTTGAGGACGCCCCCTCGGTACAGTCGGCGGTATGCGAGTCGTCATTGCCGGAGGACACGGGAAGATCGCGCTGCACCTCGAGCGGCAGCTGGCCGCCAGCGGTGACCAGGCGGTGGGCATCATCCGGAACGCCGCGCAGGCGGAGGATCTGCGCGCGGTGAGCGCGGAGCCCGTCGTGCTGGACCTGGAGAACAGCACCGCGGCCGAGGTCGCGGAGGTCCTCAAGGGCGCCGACGCCGCGGTGTTCGCGGCGGGCGCCGGGCCGGGCAGTGGCGCGGAGCGCAAGCAGACGGTGGATCTCGGCGCCGCCGCCCTCTTCGCGGAGGCGGCCGAGCTGGCCGGGGTTTCGCGGCACGTGCAGATCGGCTCGATGGGCGTCGGCCGTCCGCCGCGCCCCGGCACCGACGAGGTTTTCGCCGCGTACCTGAAGGCCAAGGAAGCCGCCGAGGACGATCTGCGCACGCGCCAATTGGACTGGACCATTCTCCGGCCAGGCAGGCTCACCGACGAGCCGGCCACCGGCGAAGTGCACATCGCCGAATCCGTGGACTACGGCGAGATCCCGCGCGAGGATGTGGCCGCGTTGATCATCGCCCTGCTGGAGGAGCAGCGCAGCGTCCGCCGCACCTTCGAAGCGGTCGGGGGTAACACCCCGATAGCGGAGGCCGTCGTCCGCCTGTGATCCGTCCTTTCAGGACGATCGGCCGAGCACCCGCTCCAGATAGGGATTGCCGAAAACCCCGGCGGGGTCCACTTCATCGCGTACGCGCACGAAGTCGTCGAAGTGCGGGTACAGCTTCTGCAGCGCGGCGGCGTCCAGGTTGTGCATCTTCCCCCAGTGCGGCCTGCCGCCGACCTCGGCGGCGATCGCCGCGAACCCGGCGAAGTACTCCAGGTACGGCATGCCGACGAACTGGTGGATCGCGATGTACGCCGAGTCGCGGCCGTTCGCCGTGGAAAGCCAGATGTCGTCGGCCGCGGCCACCCGCACCTCCACCGGGAAGGCGACCGGATTTTCCAGTCGTGGCACCAGATTCCGCAGTTCGCGCAGGACGTGGTGCACGGATTCGCGCGGCACGGCGAACTCCGACTCGACGAACCGCACCCCGCGGTGGGTCACGAACACGCGGTGCGAATGGTCGCTGTACTCGCGCGCGGACAGCACGGCCGAGGCGAACCTCCCGAGTGGACGGACGAGCCGCGGCACGGTCCGGCCGATCCGGCACAGCGTGCCGAACGCGACGTTCTCCATGATCTCGTAGTCGACGAACTGCTTGGCCCGGCCGAGCGGTTTCCGCTCGCTGCCAGCCGGCAGCCGGTTGTTCCGCTTGACCAGCGCGTTGCTGCCGTACGGGAACCAGTAGAACTCGAAGTGGTCGTTGCCGTCGGCGAACTCGTCGAAGCCCTCCAGCACCTGCTCCAGCGGCTCCGGCCGTTCCTGCGCGGACAACAGGAATGACGGCTCGCACTGCAGGGTCACGTGGGTGAGCACGCCGAGCGCGCCGAGGCCGACCCGCGCCGCGTGGAACAGCTCCGGCCGCCGTTCCGCCGAGCACGTGACCACCGAACCGTCGGCGAGCACCAGTTCCAGCTGCACGATCTGGGTGGCCAGCCCGCCGAGCTTCGCGCCGGTGCCGTGGGTGCCGGTCGACACCGCGCCCGCGATGGTCTGCGCGTCGATGTCGCCGAGGTTCGTCATCGCCAGCCCGAGCGCGTCGAGTTCGGCGTTGAGCTGGTGCAGCGGAGTCCCCGAGCGCACGGTGACGCGATGGGAGTCGGCGTCGACCGAGGTGATCCCGGCCCACTGGGTCAGGTCCATCGCGTCCGAGTCCGCGACGGCGATCGGCGTGAACGAATGCCCGCTGCCTCGCGCGCGCAGCCGCCTGCCGTCGACGGCGACACCCGTCACGACCTCCGCGATTTCGGCCACGCTGCGCGGCGTGTGCACCCGTCGCGGGTCGGCCGTGGCGGTGCCGGCCCAGTTGGTCCACCGGTTCATCGGGCCTCACCTGTCCAAGTCGAATGCAAGAGACCGTAAGTGAAGAGTATTCGCGTTTCAAGGGTTCTTGCCGTACCGTACTGCGCATGACCTTGCCGAACGCGGCAGCATATGACCTGGCCACGAAGGATTTCGACGCTCCGCTGGCCATCGTCGACCTGCCCGCGTTCGACGCCAACGCCGCCGATCTCGTCCGCCGCGCCGACGGGTTGCCGATCCGGCTGGTCAGCAAATCCGTCCGCTGCCGCTACCTGATCGAACGCGGGCTCGCGAAGCCAGGGTTCGCCGGGCTGATGTGCTATTCGCTGCGTGAAGCGCTGTGGCACGCGAAGCTCGGGACCAGCGAAGACATCCTGGTCGCGTACCCGACGGTGGACCACGACGCGCTGCGCCGGCTGGCCGCCGACGACCACGCGCTCGCCACGATCACGATCATGGTCGACTCCGCGGAGCATCTCGACGTGGTGGACAGCGCCACCGGTCCGGACCACCCGGAGATCAGGGTCTGCCTCGAACTCGACGCCTCGTGGCGTCCGCTGCCGACGCTGCACGTCGGCACCAGGCGGTCGCCGGTCTTCACGCCGGGCCAAGCCGTGGCCGTCGCCCGGACAGTGTTGCGCCGCAAGGGTTTCCGGCTCGTCGGACTGATGGCCTACGAGGGGCAGATCGCCGGCCTCCCGGACGCGGCAGGCAGCCGCACCGACCGGCTCGTCCGGTGGATGCAGCGCCGCTCGGCGCGCGAGCTCGCCCGCCGCCGCGCGGAAGCCGTGCGCCTCGTGCGGGAGATCGCCGACCTCGAGTTCGTCAACGGCGGCGGTTCCGGCAGCATCGAGCGGACCCGCGCGGAGTCGGTGGTGACCGAGGTGGCGGCGGGGTCCGGGCTGATCGGCTCGACCCTGTTCGACGGCTACACGAGCTTCAGCCCGCGGCCGGCCGCGCTGTTCGCACTCCCAGTTGTCCACAAGCCGACCCGGCGGATCGCCACCCTGTTCGCGGGCGGGTACATCGCCTCCGGGCCGGCCGCGGAATCGCGGCTGCCGTCCCCGTGGCTGCCAGCCGGGCTGAAGCTGCTCGGCTTCGAGGGCGCCGGTGAAGTGCAGACGCCGGTGACCGGGAAAGCGGCCCGTGACCTGCGGCTGGGCGATCGGGTGTGGCTCCGCCACGCGAAGGCGGGCGAGCTCGCCGAGCGGTTCGACCACTACCACATCGTCGCGGACGGGCAACTGGAGCGCACCGTGCCGACCTACCGCGGGGAGCGGCAGAACTTCGGGTAGCCGACGGTCCACATATCCACAGGCCTGTGGACTACTCTCCGAGCCTGCTCGCGAGGTATCCCTTGATCAGATGCTTGGCTTCGTCCACAATCTCCGGGTCGCCGTCGGGGTCCCGGTGAAAGGCCAGCTTCAGCACCGCGTCGGCCGCCTCGATGGCCACCGTGATCGCCAGCGAAAGCCGTTCGCCTGGCGTCTCGATGTACTTGCGCACCAGTTCGGTCAGCGAGTCCGCGATGACCTTGTTGTTGTCGCGGCTGTCGTCGAGGAGCTGCCTGTCCACCACGTCACCGAAGTGCACCTTCGAGAAACCGGGGATCCGCCGGTGCATGTCGAGGTAGATGTCGAGGATCGAGTCGACCACGTCCCACCAGTGGCCGGGGTCCTCGCCAGCCAGCCGTTCGCTCACCGCGGCGACGAACCTGTCCAGGTTGCGCTGGGTCAGCGCCTGCACCACGGCCCGCTTGTCCGGGAAGAACTGGTAGAGCGAACCGACGGCGACCCCGGCCCGTTTCGCGATCAGGGTGGTGGTCAACGAGTCGTACCCGACCTCGTCGATGAGCAGCGCGCTGGCGTCCAGCATCTGCTCCACTCTTCGCGCGCTGCGCTGCTGTACCGGTTGCCGGCGCAGCGGCGTCGCCTGGGTCTCCGACACTGATGCTCCTTCTGGTGCTCTGATCTGCGACTTTAGCGGGTCGAAACGCTTCCCCCCGGACCAGGGACCGGCTATTGTATGAGAACTTTTCATGTTTCCTCGGCGAAAGGTGAAGCGCCAGTGGAAAGCCTGAGCTTCCCGCCCGATTTTCTGTGGGGCGTGTCCACCTCGGCCTTTCAGATAGAAGGTGCGAACGACGCGGACGGCCGGGGAACGTCCATTTGGGACACGTTCACCTCCGCCCAGGGCAAGATCGTCGCTGACGATCACTACCACCGCTACTCCGAAGATGTCGCACTGCTCGCCGATCTGGGTGTCGGCGGCTATCGAATGTCGTTTTCCTGGCCCAGAATTCAGCCGAATGGAGTAGCGGCCCCGAATTCGCGCGGACTCGATTTCTACGACCGGCTGCTCGACGAAGTGTGCGCCGCCGGAATCGCGCCGGTGGGCACGATTTACCACTGGGACACGCCGCAGCCGCTCGAGGACGCCGGCGGCTGGCTCGTCCGTGACACCGCGGAACGGTTCGCGGAGTACGCGAAAATTCTTGGCGAGCACTTCGCCGACCGGGTGAAAATGTGGATTCCGCTCAATGAGCCGATGGTCATGTCGATTTACGGATATGCCATCGGGGAGTACGCGCCGGGGAAAACGCTCCTTCTGGACGCATTGCCAACGGCTCATTTTCAACATCTCGCGCACGGGCTGGCCGTTCAGGCATTGCGGTCGGCCGGGGCGGAGCGCATCGGTACCGCCAATCATCATTCCCCGATCTGGCCTGCCTCGCCCGCCGAAGCCGACCGCGCCGCCGCGGACTGGCTCGACGCGCTGCTGAACCGCGCCTACCTCGAACCCGTGGTGCTCGGCAGCTATCCCGAGGAGATCGTGCCGTACCTGCCCGCCGGGTTCGAGGCCGATCTGCCGGACATCGCGCAGCCGCTGGACTTCTACGGCATCAACTACTACGAACCACAGGGTGCCGCCGCGCCGGGAGAAGGCAACCCACTGCCGTTCGAGCTGCGCCCGATCGACGGTTTTCCCCGTACCACCAACGATTCCCCGGTCGTCCCCGACGCGTTCCGCGAGCTGCTCGTCGATCTGCACACCCGCTACGAGCTGCCGCCGGTCTACATCACCGAGAACGGCTGCAGCTACGACGGCGTGCACGACCCGGAACGCATCGAATTCCTGTCCGGGCACCTGGCGGCGTTGCGGCAGGCGATGGACGCGGGCGTCGATGTGCGGGGATATTTCGTGTGGTCGTTGCTCGACAACTTCGAATGGTCGAAGGGCTACGGCCCGCGGTTCGGGCTCGTGCACGTCGATTACGAGACCCAGCGCCGCACCCGCAAGGATTCCTTCGACTGGTACCGGAAACTGGTGAGCCGATGACCGACACCGACGCCCCGGCGGCGCTCGCCGAACCGACCACGCGCGTCCGGCGCGGGTGGACCAGCCTGCTGTTCGTCGCCAATATCGGGCTCTGGCTGGGGATCTACGCGCCGATCCAGGTGTTGTTGCCCGAGCAGGCGGAGCTGTTGAACGCCGGGCACAAGGAGCTGGTGTTCGGGGTGGTCACCGGGGTCGGTGCGGTGGTTTCGCTGTTCGCCAACCCGTTGGTCGGGCTGGCGTCGGACCGCACGAGGTCCCGCTTCGGGCGGCGCCACCCGTGGACGCTGGGCGGCGCGTGTGTCGGTGCCGTCGGGCTGGTGGTGCTGGCGCTGGCGGGCAACGTCGTGGTGATGACCGTCGGCTGGTGTCTCGTGCAGGCCGGGCTGAACGGGATGCTCGCCACGCTCACTTCGGCGGTGCCGGACCGGGTGCCGGTCGAACAGCGCGCGCAGATCGGTGGCCTGGTCGGGATCAGCCAGATGCTGGGCACGGTGCTCGGCGCGGTGGTGGTGACAGTGCTGATCACGAGCCTGCCCGGCGGGTACGTCGCGTGCGCGGTGGTCGTGGTGCTGGGCGCGCTGGCTTTCGTCCTGCGGACCCCGGATCTGGCGCTGCCGAAGAGCTGGCACCCGTCGAACCGATGGCGCGACGTGCTGGCCGAGCTGTGGGTCTCGCCGCGGGAACAGCCGGACTTCCTGTGGGCGTGGGGCTGCCACTTCCTGATCAACCTCGGCAACGCGCTGGGCACGTTCTATTTGCTGTACTTCCTGAAGGACGCCGTGCACTACCCGGACCCGGACACCGGGCTGTTGATCATGATGGGCCTGTACGGGGTCGCGCTGGTGATCGGCGGGCTCTCGGTCGGCTACCTTTCGGACCGATCGGGCCGCCGGAAGCCGTACGTGTACCTGGCCGTGCTCGTGATGGCGGCGGCCGCCCTGGTGCTGACGTTCTGGCAGACCTGGCCGGCCGCACTGGCCGCGTCTCCGTTGCTGGGCGTGGGTTTCGGTGCCTACTGGGCCGTCGCGCTGGCGATCCTCACCGAGGTGCTCCCCGCCGCGCAGGACCGCGCCAAGGACTTGGGAGTGGTCAACATCGCGAACCTGCTGCCCCAGGTGATCGCCCCGCTGGCCGCCACGGTGATCTTGGCGAATCTTGGCGGATACCCGGCGCTCTTCGGGGCAGCGGCGATCGCGACTCTGGCCGCCGGGGTGTTGATCGTGCGGGTGAAGAAGGTTCGTTGAGGTTGGGTGGTCCGGTTCAGGGATGGGCGGTTCCGGTTCAGGGATCAAAAGAATGTCCTCGCCGGACGGGCTGGCTCCGGGATGACTGGGGTTTTCGCAGGTTCTCTTGGCTTGAGTGGGTGGTTGCGTGGGTGTCATCCCGTCGCCTACTCCCAGGAGTATCACTTCGTCCCGGGCCCGCACGCTTTGTGTTGCTGGGTGGCGGTTCCGGCGCGGGGTGCGGGCCCGGGACAAAGCGATTTCGGGGTCGCAGGCGACGGGATGACACCCAACGCGGGCTTGCGACAAAAGCACAAGAAGTGGTGGGCGCTGGTGTATGTAAACGTCACCAGGCCGTCAGGGTGAGGAGCTCGCACCGTGGGGGTCTGGGGGCTCGGCCCCCAGAAGCAATAACCAGCCCTCCCCGGCGCCGCGAGCGAAGCGAGCAAGCAGGGGAGGGCCAGAGGAGATGGGCCCGCGGGCCGGTGCCGGTCGGGGGAGGGGAGTGCAACGGCACCGGCCCGCGGAGTCGGGGGGTCCCTCTCAGGAGGGCGGGGGTGGCCGCAAGCTGCCTTCTGCAAATTCACAGCCAGCGACCATGATGATCAACATACCCACGGATTCACCCCTGCGCTAGGGGTTTGCGCTCACTATTCACGATTAATCGCCGAGTGGTCAGCGGGTGGCGACCTGCGGGATAAGCGCGTGGCGGCCGGTGCTCTCGGCCTGCGTCGCCTTCGGGCCCCGGGTCTGCGACGGCACGCTGTTCTTGCTCTTCCGCCAGGAGCCACGAAGGTCCTGTTGCGGAGCGAGTCCCCCGGCGACCAGGTGCTCGTGCGCGACCTGCCAGACCGAGCACGGCGCCTTGCAGCGGTGCCACCGGGTCGAGCAGGTCGGGCAGTCGCCGCGCTCATCGGGTTCGTGCGCCGAGAGCATCGCGCGCCAGCCTTCGGTCAACCGGGGGAGTTCGCTCCTTGCCACCGACACCAGCGAATCCGTGTCGGCGCGGTTGGCGAGGTCGGCGAGCATGTCCAAGCGCTCCCAGACCGCGTTGCGGAGCACCTGTCCTAGGATCTGATCCACCTGTAACTCACCGTCACCTTTCCGTCAGCTTCGCAGCTTCGTTGAGCGCCGCCCGCAGCTGGCCCAGTTGGCCCGCGGACAGTCGCGCTGTTTCTCCGGGCGGTCCCACGAGCACGACCTCGCCGTCTTGGACGAGCACGGTCACGCATCGCTCCCGGTTGATCATGTCGCCGCACTGCACGCGCCACACCAGCTGACCGCTCTCGTACCGGCGCACCTGCGCCGCACGGGGGTCGGTCACGGCCGGTACCGCCGAGCGGGCTGCCAGCCCGGACGGCCGCATCGGGCTCCTCGCGGCCTGGGCGGTCGCACGTGCTGCCGGGATCGAGTCCACGAACTCCACCGCGTCAACTCCGCTCTGTCGGTTCCTGTTGCGTTTGCAGTTGCTCTGAGTGATCGCGGGCGGTGCCCGGTCGCTCACGGAGAACTGAGAACTAGATTGCGATGAACCGCTGCGGAAGAGAAGCCGAACCGACGCAGGAGCGGCGACCGGCTCAGGTTCGACGGTGAACGGTCCGAGAAGTTCGGTCCGGCCGATCAGGCTCGGCAAACAGCGTTTCGCACGGTTCAATGGGTATGCCTACGCTGCGAATCGACGCCCAAGGTGACGGTGAGGGGGCGCAATATGGACGCCAGTACTGCTGCGGAAGCCCGGCAGGGTCATCCGATCAGCTCTGATGTCTGGGAAAAGCGCGAGATGCGGGAAGCGCTGGCCGGTCGCGAGATCAGCTCGGTCTACCGGAACCTCCGCAAGGAGGGCATCTCGCAGCGCCAGATCGCCGCGCTCACCGGCCAGTCACAGTCCGAGGTCTCGGAGATCCTCAAGGGACGGCAGGTCATGGCCTATGACGTGCTGGCGAGGATCGCCGACGGGCTGGGCGTCCCCCGTGGATACATGGGCCTCGCGTACGACGAGGCCACCGAGATTCAGGTCGTCGGCGCGGCCGACGAGCAGCAGGCTGAGGAGGACGAGTCCGTGAAACGGCGGAACTTCCTCGCGCATGCCGCCCAGGTCACGATGGGGGCGGCGGTCTTCGGATCGTCCCCGCAGGCCTGGGCCGCGAGCCCCGCGAGGACGCCGGCACCGGGCCACATCGGGATGACCGACGTGCGCCAGGTGGAAGCGGCGACAAGGGCGCTGCGGGCACTCGATTACCAGTACGGTGGCGGTTTCTGCCGGGACGCCGTGGTCGCGCAGCTGTCCTGGGGGCAGCAGATGCTCGATTCGTCGGCGACCACCCCGGTCAAGTCCAGGCTGTTCGTCGCGCTCGCCGACCTGCACAGCCTCGCGGGCTGGACCTCGTTCGACACCGGGCTGATGGACTCCGCGCGCGGGCATTTCGCGAACGCGCTGGAACTGGCCAAACAGGGGGACAACGACTCGCTGGTGGCGAACATCCTGTACCGCATGGGCCGCGTGTACCTGCACCAGGAAGCGCCCAACGACGCGCTGAAACTGTTCCAGCTCGGGCAGATCGCGGCACAGGAGTCCGGTTCGGAACTGGCCATCGCGGTGCTCGCCGCGAACCAGGCGTGGGCCTACGCGATGATGCAGAACGAGGACCAGGCGCTGAAACTGCTGGGACTCGCCAAGGACGAGTTCGCCCGCGCGAACCTCGCCGAGGCCGAGGACTGGGTCAAGTTCTTCAACGAGACCGACGTGTACGCGATGATCGGCACCGTGCACACGGTGCTCGCGCGCAGCGTCGACCTCAAGCACACCAGGTACGCGATCCCGGCGCTGACGAGGGCGGTCGACTCGTACGGCGAGGACATGCAGCGCAGCAAGACGTTCAACCTGAGCGCGCTCGCGACGAACCACCTCCTCGAGGGCGACATCGACCACGGGGCCAGGGTCGGCCGCGCCGCGCTGGAGTCCGCCGAGGGCCTCAAATCGGCCCGCATCAAGGACCGGATGGAACCGCTCAAGGACGAGGCCGAGAAGCGCAAGAACAACCCGGACGCCCGCGATCTGGCCGAACGGCTCGGCATCTTCTTCGCCGCCTAGCCGGTCGTCAGGGTTCCCAGTGACCACCGAGAACGCCCGCCGTCGACGCAAGCGCCGCGGCGCCCGGGTCACGGGTACGCCGGTCCGGCGTGCCGCCGTTCGCGGCGGTGAGAGGTGCACCAAGATGCCTGCCGGCACCATGAACGGCCGGTTCACCAGGGAAAAGCTGGACCGGGCGCTGGCGCAGGCCTGCGAACTGCTTGGCCTGGACCACCGTGGCGCGAGGCTGCTGCGGTTCACCAACAACGCGGTCTACGCGCTCGCCGAGGCCCCGGTGGTGCTGCGCATCGTCGGATCGACGACGCTGCGCCACCGGGCGGCCAAGGTCGTCGAGGTCGCGAAACACTTCCAGCGGCACGGGATCCCGGCGATCCGGCTGCTGCCGGGCGTCGAACAGCCCATCGAGGTGGGCGAACACGTGGTCACGGCGTGGGAGTACGTCGAGCCGGTGGCCAGGGCGACCGCCGCCGACCTCGGCACGCTCCTGCGCCGCGTGCACGAACTGCCGCTCCCGGCCGACGTCGGCGAGTGGGCGCCGCTCGCCGACGTCCGCGCCAGGGTCGCCGACGCCGAGGAACTCGAGTCCGGCGACAGGCGGTTCCTGCTGCGGCGCTGCTCCGAGGTCGGCGCCGCGCTGGCCGAGCTGCAGTTCCCGCTCCGCAGGGCCCTCATCCACGGCGACGCGCACCCCGGCAACGTGATCGTCGGCGTGGACGGGCCCGTGCTGTGCGACTTCGACTCGTCCTGCTTCGGGCCGCCCGAATGGGACCTGACCCCGCTGGCCGTCGGCCGCGAACGGTTCGGGGACCCGGCAGGCCGGTACCGCGCGCTGGCCGAGGTCTACGGCTTCGACGTCACACGCTGGGAGGGGTTCGCCGTGCTTCGCCAGGCGCGCGAGCTGAAGCTCACCACCAGCGTGTTGCCCATCCTGCGCAGCCATCCCGAAGTGCGCACGGAGCTGCGGAAGCGCCTGGACGACCTGAGGACGGGCCGCCGCGAGAAGTTGTGGGCCCGCTACCGGTGACCCACGATGCGGGAAGCGGCGGTGACACTCGCCGCTGGTTGGTGACCGCTCGTCGTTTGTGCAAATGCACGTGCATTGAGTAGTAAATTCGGCTCGACTAGTCACCCCGACCGGTCCATCCGTCACTCGCTCAGTGCAAGTTGCAGCTACCTGCGGTTACGACACCGGCGCGCGGGTCAACACCACCGCGAAACCGAACGCCAACCCCATCACCATCAGCTCCAGCGTGGCCCACGTGGCGAGCGCCGTGCGCTCGTGCTTGGCGATTCGCGGCATCAGCCGCCACCTCAGATGTGCACCGAGGGCCCCGATCGTCACGGCACAAGCCGCCTTCAGCAGCACGAGCACCCCGTAGGGCGTGGTGAACAGGGCGGACCAGAACCCGATCGTCGGATTGAGCAGGATTTCCACGCCGGCGTTGAAGAGCCCGGTCAGCACGGTGAGCACCAGGCACAACGTCGCCAGCTTCGAAAACCGCGGCAGCGCGTAGGCCAGCAGTGTCCGGTTTCCGACGAGCAGCACCGCCATCGCGCCGAGCCCGCCCGTCCACGCGACCGCGCCCATGACGTGCAGCTCCATCGAGATCATCGTGTAGTCGTGGTAGTTCCAGTTCGACGCGTGGCCCGTCACCGGAAGCGGCAGCAGCGCGAACAGGGCGAGCCCGACGCGAACCTCGGCCGGCACCTTCTCGCCGTGGCGCAGCGCGAGAACGCCGAGCACCGCGTGCGCCAGCGCGAGCACCGCGACCACGAGCAGCGCCTTGCCCGCGCCGATCTGCACCACGTAGTCCCAGATGTCGCCGAAGCTGACGTTTGCTTGCTGCGGCCGGAATTCCGCGGTCTGCAGCACCAGGGTGACCAGTGCCGTGACCGCCCACAGCAGCGCGCTCGCCACCGCGGCGGGCCGGGCCAGTTCGAGCACCGGCTCGGTCAGCTTCGGCCGGTCGTAGCCGACCAGGATGGAGAGCAGGGCGAGCCCGATCGTGCCGACCGCCGAAAGATCCAGCAGTACGCGCACGATCGGGATGGCGACCGTGACCACCTCGCCGACTTCCGCCACGCCGGGCACCGGCGCCGTCGCCGTGATGGCGACGCCGATCAGCGCGGCGGCGAGCGACGCGGTGAGCACCGCGAGGATCGTCGGATAGCGGACCCGCGAGGTGGTCCCGGCCTGTGTCATTCGACCTTCCTGCCCATCCGCAGTGCCAGCGAGAGCCCGATCGCCAGCAGGACGACGGCACCCACGATCCACACCCAGATCGGGATGCCGGTCGAGCCGTCGGACGACTCGGCGGACGCCCCGGTGGCCGCGTTCGCGGTGGCCGGGGTGCCGTTGCCCGCCTTGGTCAGGGTGAACGTGTACTCACCGGAGACCGGGTGCCCGTCGGCGGAGAGGATCCGGTACCCGACGGTGTAGGTGCCGGCCGGGCCGAGCGGCCGCACCCCGGCCGAGATCACGTTGCTGCTGATCTCCACCGAACCCTCGGCCCACTGGGTGTTGCCGGGACCCACCACCGAAATCTGGTTGATGTTCCCGCCCTGGACCGGTGCGTCGAAGGTGAGCGTGATCTTCGCCGGGCCGGTGTCGAGCGAGGCGCCCTTGCCCGGATCCGTCGAGATCAGCACGTTGTGCGCGGACGCCGGGGCGGCCATGCCGAGCATGGCCGCCACCGTGAACGCCAGCGCGAGCAGTGCCCTGCGCATTTACTTCTTGACCGCCTTACGTGCCCGCAAGGTCGCGCCCGCCCCGAAACCGAGGCCGAGCGCGCCGACGACCAGCCCGGCGCCGCCGAGCCAGCGGGCCGTGCTGTCGGTGCCGCTGGAATCGGAGTCCGGCGCTTCCGCCGTGCTCATGTCCATCCCGTCGTGCGCGGACGTGGTGGACGCGGCGGCGAGCGTGACCGTCGGCGCCGGGTGCTCCGGTTCCTCGCTGCCGTTCTGGACCTGGTCCCAGTTCACGACCTCACCGTTGTCGTAGGTCTGGATCGCGGGCAGCACCAGTTCGTCCACATTGGACGGAAGGGTGGACACGCTCAGCTCGAACTCCTGGAACTCGCTGTCGCCCTTGGCGATTCCGCCGCCGGGCTGCGCGGTGAACACGACCTTCGTGACCGGGTTCGAGACATCGAGGTTCTTCCCGTTCTTCACCGGTGCGGGCAGCTGTGTCTTGGTGACCTCCGCGGTCCAGCCCGGAATCGGCTTGTACCGCACGGAACTGATCGCGTACTCCTGCTTGAAGTCGATCTCCAGCTTGGTCGTGCCCGCGTCGGCTTCCTCGTTGGGGACACGGAAGACGATGGCGCCGCTGCCGCCCTTCTGCGGTTCGCTGCCGTAGATGTTGGCCGTCACGTGCGCCGAGGCGACACCCGAGCCGAGCAGGCCGGCGATGCCGATCGTGGTGGCCATGACTGTCGTGCGCAGGACGCGTTTCGATGACATGGGTAGGGATGCTCCTGAATGAGTCGGGCCGACGCGTTGCGCCGGTGTGAGAAAGAGATTTCAGGAGTTCCGCGGTGGGCCACGCCTGCCGTGAACACGGTTCAAAACGACCCCGATCAACGGGGTGTTCTCGGGAGACGGCACCGGGGCCAAGTCCGGGCCGGCGGAAACCGGGGCGGCACGCCAGACGACGGGCAGCAGCAGCCACAGGGTGGCGGCCGCGCCGCGCAACATCGTCTCCGCGTGCGCGAGCAGCAGTCCGGTGAGGACAGTGGCCATCGCGTGCGCCAGGTACATGGCCGCGTGCGTCGGGCCGTGGTGTGCCATCAACTCGGTGAGCACGAGGTGCATCCCGAGCTGGGCTGTGCCGAGCACCGCGAGTACGCCGAGCGGTCCACGCGTCTTCTCGGCGAGCGCGGCGCCGATCCAGCCGACGAGGCAGGTGAGCAACAGGGTCAGCGCCGTGTCCGGACAGCCCCCGCCGCCGAGGGCGTGCGCGGTCACCGCGAGCCCACCGGAGCTGAGCGCGAGCAGGCCACCACGCACAGTGCGTAACGCGCTGTATCGCCCAGCCTGCTTGCTCACCCGCACAGCGTATGAGACGAGCGGAGGCGCGCGGGACGCTGTCTCATGTGGTGAACACGACGTTAAGTATGGCGCCTGCAAAATTATGGGAAACGGTTATCTTGCCTGATCACGTACCCACGAACGGGCGACGCGGCTTGTTTCGGAGGGTGTCGATGGTTGCTCATTCTCGGTGAATGAGGAACTGTGAGCAGGCCATTGACCAACGCAGACGGCCTTCGGGGGCCGGCGTCGGCATGCTGAATAGCGGGCCTCCTTGCCGTCTCCGTTGGGCCGGACGAGTGAACTGCATCGGGGAGGAGGGCACACCGCGTGAACCTGTTCGACTACGTGGCGGACCGGTGGAGCAGACTGTCGTTGCAAGCGTGGTTGCACGTGAGCGAGGTAGTGCAGGCCACCATCATCGCCGCGGTGATCGGGGTCCTGATCGGGGTCGCGGTTTACCGCAGTCCGATCGGTTCGGCCCTGGCCACCGCGCTCGCCAGCACGGTTCTGACCATTCCGTCGTTCGCCCTGATCGGGCTGCTGATCCCGCTGGTCGGGCTCGGCGTGGCGCCCAGCATGATCCCGCTGGTCGTCTACGCCCTGCTGCCGATCGTGCGGAACACCATTGTCGGCCTGTCCGGTGTGGACCCGGCGGTGGCGGACGCCGCGAAGGGCATCGGGATGAACAGGTTCGGTGTGCTCACCAGGGTCGAGCTGCGGCTCGCCTGGCCCGCGATCCTGACCGGGATGCGGGTGGCCACCCAGATGCTGATGGGCATCGCGGTGATCGCCGCCTACGCGAAGGGGCCCGGCCTCGGCTCCGAGGTGTTCTCCGGGCTGACCCGCGCCGGCAGCGCGAACGCCACCAACCAGGCGCTCGCCGGAACCCTCGGCGTGGTCATCCTCGCCCTCATCCTCGACGGCATCTACGTCCTCATCGCCCGCTTCACCGTTCCTAGGGGTGTCCGTGTCTGAAACCGTGGAAAGCTCAGCAGCCACTTCCGTGCCGGCCGACGGCGTGTCCGGAGTGGAGATTCAGCTGGAGAACGTGACCAAGCGGTATGCAGGCTCGCGTGAGCCCGCGGTCAACGACGTCACGATGACCATCCCCGCGGGCAAGATCGTGATCCTGGTCGGCCCGTCCGGTTGTGGCAAGACGACCACGATGCGGATGATCAACCGGCTCATCGAGCCCAGCTCGGGCAAGATCACGATCGGCGGCGAGAACGCGCTCAAGATCAACCCGGACCAGCTTCGCCGGAAGGTCGGCTACGCGATTCAGCAGGCCGGTCTCTTCCCGCACTTCACCGTGGCGCAGAACATCGCGGTCGTGCCGGGGCTGCTGAACTGGGACAAGAAGAAGATCAACGCCAGGGTCGAGGAGATGATGGACCTGGTCGGGCTCGACCCGAAGCAGTTCCACGACCGCTTCCCGCGTCAGCTTTCCGGTGGTCAGCAGCAGCGCGTCGGCGTGGCACGGGCGCTGGCCGCGGACCCGCCGGTGCTGCTGATGGACGAGCCGTTCGGCGCGGTCGACCCGATCACCCGAGGCAATCTCCAGGACGAGTTGCTGCGGCTGCAGTCCGAACTGCACAAGACGATCGTGTTCGTGACGCACGACTTCGACGAGGCCGTGAAGCTCGGCGACAAGATCGCGGTGCTCGGCAACCAGTCGAAGATCCTGCAGTACGACACCCCGGAGTCGATCCTCGCCAACCCGGCGGACGACACGGTCGCCGGGTTCGTCGGTGCCGGCGCTTCGCTGAAGCAGCTCACCCTGTTGCGCGTGCGTGACGTGGAGCTGCAGACCGACACGGTCACCGCGACGACCGGCGAGTCGCCTTCGGAAGTGCGGCAGAAGCTGACCGAGAACAAGAAGACGTACGCGCTGATCCTGGACGACCGCAAGCGGCCGATCCGCTGGGCGCACGTTCGCGACCTCGCCTCGGCGGGCTCGCTCGCCAACGCGGGCAAACCGCTGGGCGACCTGGTGAGCCTGCAGTCCACGCTGCAGGACGCGCTGGAGGCGATGCTCGTCGAAGGTGGCGCGGTGCCGGTGACCGGCGCGCGCGGTGAGTACGCCGGGATGATCGAACTGGACACCGTCATGGCCACGGTCCAGCGGCTGCGCGAGGAGCACACCGAGTCATGACAGCCACCGTAGAAAGCGGTTTCTCGACCGGATCCGGTTCCAAGCGCGCCGAACGCGGCAGGCTGTTCGCCCAGCCGGTCGCGGTGATCGTGATCGTCGGCGCGGTGCTGATCTGGGCCCTGACCCGCGACAACGACGCCATCGAAGCGGAAAGCCTCAACTGGAGCACGCTGCTCAACGACACCTGGCACCACCTGCTGATCACCATCGCGGTGGCGGCGATCGTGGTGCTGGTCGCGGTGCCGCTCGGCATGGTGCTCACCCGGCGCTGGGCCCGCCCGGTCGCCCCGGTGTTCCTGACCATCGCCAACATCGGCCAGGCCGCGCCCGCGCTCGGCATGATCGTGCTGTTCTTCCTGTGGACCAGCTGGGAAGGCTTCTGGTGCGCGGTTCTGCCGATCGCGTTCTATTCGCTGCTTCCCGTGCTGCGCAACACGATCGTCGGCATCGACGCGGTCGACCCGGCACTCACCGACGCCGGCCGCGGCATCGGGATGTCCGGCGCCGGCGTGCTGTTCCGGATCGAAATGCCGCTCGCCCTGCCGCTGATCCTCGCCGGCCTGCGCACCTCGCTGGTGCTCGCGGTCGGTACCGCCACCCTGGCGTTCTTCGTCAACGGCGGCGGGCTCGGCGAACTGATCGACACCGGCTACAAGCTCAACCGCATCCCCGTGCTGATCACCGGCGCGGTGCTCGCGGTCGGGCTGGCGCTGCTGATCGACTGGATCGGTGCGGTGCTGGAGGAGGCATTCGGACCGAGGGGGCTCAAATGAGGAAACTGAAAGCGATCCTCGGCGTCATCGTGCTCGCGGCTTCGCTGACCGCGTGCGGGCTGAACGTCAACGCCTCGCTGCCGTACAGCGTGAAACCGGGTTCGATCCAGCCGGTGCCCGGCCTCGAAGGGCTGAAGGTGACGGTGGGGTCCAAGGACTTCACCGAGAACATCATCCTCGGCTACATGGCCGAGCTGGCGTTGTCGGCCGCGGGTGCGGACGTCATCGACCTGACCAACATCAGCGGTTCGAACAGCGCCCGGCAGGCGTTGCTGAACGGGCAGATCGACCTGTCGTGGGAGTACACCGGCACCGGCTGGATCTCCTACCAGGGCAACACCGAGCCGATCCCGGACGAGCAGGGACAGTTCGACGCGGTGAAGGCTGCGGACGAGAAACAGTACGGCATCACGTGGCTGGACTACTCGCCGGTGAACGACACCTACGCGTTCGGTGTGCGGGAAGCCTATGCGCAGCAACACAACCTGAAGTCCAATTCGGACATGACGGAGTTCCTCAAGCAGCATCCCGAGGAAGGCTCCTTCTGCGTCGAGACCGAGTTCGCCAGCAGGCAGGACGGGATGCCAGGGGTGCAGAAGGCCTACGGCTTCACGCCCAGCGTGGTCAAGACCTTCGGTACCGGCGCGATCTACACCGCGGTCGCGAACAACACCTGCAACTTCGGTGAGATCTTCACGACGGACGGCCGGATCGCCGGGCTGAACCTGCGCGTGCTGCAGGACGACAAGAAGTTCTTCCCGCAGTACAACGCCGCGGTGACGATGAAGAAGTCGTTCCTCGACGCGCACCCGGAGCTGTCCGGTGTACTGGTGCCGGTGGGCAAGGCGCTGGACAACCAGCAGATGATCGAGCTGTGCAAGGAGGTCGACGTCGACGGCAAGGACGCCGGCGAGGTCGCCAGGGACTGGATGGTCTCGAAGGGATTCATCAAGTAGCGGCAGGCAGCGCCGTGGCCCGGGTTCTTCGTCGGAAGAGCCCGGGCCACTCGCTTTTCCGGGGCTAGACGCCGAGTCGGTGCAGGAGCTGTGACTCCAGGCTGCTCAGCTCCGAAGCGACCGCCTGGTGTGCCGCCTTCCGGCGGGACGCCGGCATCCGTTCGGCCGCATGCACCGCCGCGGTGAGCTGTTCCAGCGTTCCGTGCGCGTTGTCGGCGAACTCGGTGTCCTCCTTCGTCGCGCGCTCGGACTTGCGCAGTTCCGCCAGCGCTTCGGAGACACCGGCGATCCGCGCGAGCAGGCTCGCGCCGCGGCCGGTGAACTCCGAGAGCCTGTCGACGGGCACGCCGAGGCGCCGCGCCTGGTACCTGTCGTAAGCCTCGCGGGCGGCGCCCGCCGCGCGCACCGCGAAGGGCAGCACCACCGGCGCCACCGCGGGCACGACGATCTTGGCCACGGAGACGTAGTTGCGGGCCTTCTTCGGCGTCAATCCCTGGTCTTCCGCCTTCTTGCGTGCCATGAGGAGAACTTACTTGGCCCCACAAGCGCGAGCATGTCGGACACACTCGCCGTTTCGGCGGAAGTGCCGTGTACAGGTGGTCAGGCCGGACGCACTCGCTGTTTTGTCGGTGGCGCCTTCTACAGTGTTGGCTATGTACACACAGGTGCTACTCGATGCCGGAGCGGTGAGCCGCTGCCGGCGCCGGGTGCACCTCGAACACGATCCCACCGCCCGCGAGTTCGAGCTCGCTCCGCCGGATCCGGCCGCCGAGCAGCGCATGGCCGACGCGGCCGCCCACCGGGACGAGCTGCGCCGCCGTCTGGTCGAGGCCGTTCCGGGCACGTGGGTCACGGTCGCGCGTGACCTGCCGGTCCAGGAGCGGTTGAGCATCACCGAGCAGGCGCTGGCCGAGGGTGCCACGTACATCTGGGGCGGGCTGCTCCCCACGGGAGACGGGCATCGCCGCGGTGGCGCGGAGCTGCTGGTCCGGACCGATGGCGGGTACCTGCCGGTGCTCGTGGTGCGGCACCGGATCACGGACCCCGGCGCGGGCGCGGTCACCACCGCCCCGACGGATCTCGACCCGGGCAACGCGAAGACGGACGAGAAGCGCAAGGTGCGTTCGCAGCCGCGGGATCAGCTCCGGCTCGCGCATCTGCGCCGGATGCTGGAGTCGCTCGGCCTCGCCACGGCCAGGCCGCTGGGCGCGGTCATCGGGCTGGACGCGGATGTCGTGCTGTGGCATGACCTTTCGGCGCAGACGTGGCCCGGCGGCCGCAGCGCGCTCGCGGAGTACGACGCGCGTTTCGAGGACAGGCTGGCCATCGCGGAGGCGGCGGCGACCGGTGGCCCTGGGCTCGCCGAGCCGTCGCGAATCCTGGAATGCCGCAGCTGTCCATGGTGGCCGACGTGCGAGGCCCAGCTCCGCTCGGTTCGTGACGTGAGCCTGGTGGTCCGCGGTGAGGACGCGATGGAGCTGCGTCGCGCCGGCGTGTCCACTGTGGACAAGCTGGCGGCGCTCAACCCCGGTGACGAGCCGCCGATCCTGTGGACGTCGGGCACGTTCGCCGACGCGGTGGCGCTCGCGCGGGCCTGGCTGGCGGATCTCACCGTGGTGCGCAAGGTGCCGGAGGTCCAGGTGCCGAGGGCCGACGTCGAGGTCGACGTGGACATGGAGAGTTTCGGCGAATCCGGGGCGTACCTGTGGGGCTGCCTGCTCTCCGGCGCGGACATCGGCCTGCCGCACGGTTATCACTCGTTCGTCACCTGGGACCCACTGCCCACTGTGGACGAAGCGCGGTCGTTCGCCGAGTTCTGGGCGTGGTTGAGCGAAGTCCGCGCGCGCACGGCCGCCGCCGGGCTCACGTTCCGCGCCTACTGCTACAACGCGATGGCCGAGAACCGCTGGCTGTTCGGTTCGGTCGAGCGGTTCGGTGGCAGGCCGGGGATCCCGGTCAAGCGGGAGATCCAGTCCTTTGTGGATTCCGACGAATGGGTGGACCTGTTCCGCGGGGTGTCGGACCAGTTCCTGTGCGCGCGGGGCAAGGGGTTGAAGGTGGTCGCGCCGGTGGCCGGGTTCAGCTGGCGTGACCCGGAGGCGGGCGGCGAAGCGTCGATGCGGTGGTACCGCGCCGCGGTCGGTATGAACGGCACCGAGCCCGAGCCGGGTCAGCGCACCCGCCTGCTCCGCTACAACGAGGACGACGTCCGGGCCACGAAGGTGCTGCGCGAGTGGATGTCCGGCGCCGCCAACGAAATCCCGTACATGGGCGACCTGTAACCCAGCTCACGTTGAACCTGACACCGATGGCAGGTTCGACCATCGGGGCATGCGAAACCTCCCGGCATTGCTGGCGCTGACCACAGCCGCCTTCATCACGGTGCTCACCGAAGCGCTGCCCGCGGGCGTACTGCCCGCCATGAGCGCCGACCTCCGGGTCGGCGAATCGGCGATGGGCCAGTCGGTCACGATCTACGCGACCGGCACGGCGCTCACCGCCATCCCGCTCGCCACGGCCACCGCGGGCTGGGGCAGAAAACGCTTGCTGCTGGCCGGGGTGGCGGGTTTCGCGGTGGCCAACACGTTGACGGCCATCTCGGATTGGTACCCGCTGACGATGGTGGCCCGGTTCGTCGCCGGGGTGGCGGCGGGCGTCGTGTGGTCGCTGCTCACCGGCTACGCCCGGCGGCTGGCGCCGGAAAACGGCCAGGGCAAGGCGATCGCGGTCGTCATGGCGGGCATCCCGCTGGCGCTTTCGCTCGGCATCCCGGCCGGGACCTTCCTCGGCGGCGCGCTCGGCTGGCGGGCCACGTTCACGGTGATGACCGCGATCGCCGTCGTCCTGCTCGGCTGGATCCTCGCCGCGGTACCGGACTTTCCCGGGCAGCGCGCCGAAAGCAGGCCGCCGGTGCTGCGCACGCTCCGGAGCCCCGGGCTGGCCGTGATCCTCGTTGTCACCACTGTGTTCGTGCTGGCGCACAACATCCTGTACACCTACATCGCCGCGGTGCTCGACCGGTTCTCGCTCGGCGGCGAGGTGGACCGCGTGCTGCTCGTCTTCGGCATCGCGTCGCTGGTGAGCATCTGGGTGGTGGGCGCGTGGATCGACCGCAGGCTGCGTGCGCTCACCGTCGCGGGCGTCGGGCTTTTCGCCGTCGCCGCAACGATTTTGGCCGTGCTCACCGGTTCCCCCGCGCTGGTCTACACCGCCATCGCGTTGTGGGGCCTCGGCTGGGGCGGCGCGCCGACGTTGCTGCAGACGGCGGCGGGCATCGCGGGCGGGGAAGCGGCGGACCTGGCGCAGACCATGCTCGTCACCCTGTGGAACGCCGCGACGGCGGGTGGCGGGCTCGCCGGTGGGCTGCTGCTCGACCTCGCGGGCCCGCTTTCCCTGCCGTGGAGCGGACTTCTGCTCGCGCTGCCGGTGTTGGCCCTGGTGCTCGCCACCCGCGTCTTCGGGCCTACTTCGGCGCCATCCGCAGCGAGCCGTCCAGCCGGATCACCTCGCCGTTGAGGTAGTCGTGCTCGACGATGTCCAGCGCCAGCTGCGCGTACTCGTCCGGGCGGCCGAGCCGCTTCGGGAACGGCACACCGGCGGCGAGCCCCGCGCGGAACTCCTCGCTGACCGTGGCCAGCATCGGCGTGTCGATGATGCCGGGGGCGATCGTCATGACGCGAATCCCGTGCGAGGCAAGGTCGCGCGCCGAGGGCAGGGTCAGACCGACCACGCCGCCCTTGGACGCCGAGTACGCGACCTGCCCGATCTGCCCGTCGTAGGCGGCGACCGAAGCGGTGTTCACGATGACACCGCGCGCCTCGTCTTCCAGCGGCTCGGTCTTCGCGATGGCCTCGGCGGCGAGCGTGACCACGTTGAAGGTGCCGATCAGGTTGATCTCGATGACCTTGCGGAACAGGTTCAGATCGTGGCGGCCCTTGCGGGACAGGATGCGCGCGGAGGGGCCGATCCCGGCGCAGTTCACGACGGTGCGCAGCGGCACCCCGGAGCCGGCCGCCTGGTCGACGGCCTCCTGCACCTGGTCTCCGTCGGTCACGTCGGCCTCGACGTAGGTGATGCCTTCGATCTTCGGCGCCTTTTCGATCCCGGCCGCGAGATCCAGCGCGAACACCCGCGCGCCCTTCGCGGCCAGTGCCTTGGCCGTCGCTCCGCCGAGCCCCGAGGCGCCGCCGGTGACGATCGCCGCCGTGTCCGTGATCCGCATGTTCTTTCCTTCCGACCGGACTGTGTGCGGTTTCGAGGCTAACGCTCGTTCACTTGCCGGCCGGGTGGCCCTCCTCACCCGTCGTGCGGAGTATCCGGGCCTGACCACTGCAGTTAGCGAACCCGTCAACTCCGGCTGTCACCGTCGTCGCATGGGCTCAGCTCGGATCGTCGTGATCGGGACCGGATACGTCGGACTGACCACCGGGGCCTGCCTTGCCGGCCTCGGCCACCAGGTGACCTGCGTGGACGTGGATCGGGTCAAGGTGGCCAGACTCGCCGCCGGTCAGGTGGACATCCTCGAACCCGGCCTGGAGGAACTGGTTTCGCGCGGGCTGAGCAACGGACGGCTGCGTTTCGTCGTCGGTTCGCGGGAAGCCGTCGCCGACGCGCAGGCCGTGTTCCTCTGCGTGCCGACGCCGATGGGCGCGGGCGGCGCCGCGGACCTTCGCGCGGTCGAGGCGGTCATCGACGAAATCTCCGGAACAGTGCCCGCGGGCTGCTCCGTGATCACCAAGTCGACCGTGCCGGTCGGTACCGCGCAGCGCATCCGCGACCTGCTCGGCCGCCGCGACGTTCCGGTGGTGGCGAACCCCGAGTTCCTGCGCGAAGGCACCGCGGTCAGCGACTTCCTGAACCCGGACCGGATCGTGGTCGGCTCGGACGACCAGCCCGCCGCGGCCTGGGTCGCCGGGCTCTACGCCGACCTCGCCGCGCCGAGCGTGGTCACCGACGCGGCCAGCGCGGAGCTGGTGAAGTACGCGGCGAACTGCTTCCTCGCGATGAAACTGTCCTATGTGAACGCTGTCGCCGAACTCTGCGAGCGGCTCGGCGCGGACATCGAGTCGGTCACCGACGGGATGGGGTACGACCGCCGGATCGGCCGCGCGTTCCTCAAGCCCGGCCCCGGCTGGGGCGGTTCCTGCCTGCCCAAGGACACGCACGCGCTGGTGCAGGTCGCGGAGTCGGTCGGTTTCGACTTCTCCCTGCTGTCGGCGGCGATCCAGGAGAACATCGCGCAGCGGGACCGGATCGTCGCGAAGATCGCGGGCGCGGTCGGCGGCACGCTGGCCGGCACCCGGATCGGCGTGCTGGGCCTGGCTTTCAAGGCGGGCACGAACGACCTGCGCGACTCACCGGCGCTGTCGGTCACCGCGATGCTCGCCGCGCACGGCGCCGAGGTGACCGCCTACGACCCGGCGGTCGGCGGCGAGCAGCCGGGAATGCGCATCGTGGACGACCCGTACCAGGTCGCGAAGGGCGCCGACGCGATCGTCGTGCTGACCGAATGGGCCGAGTTCTCGAGGCTCGACTGGACCTACGTCGCCGACCTGATGCACGGCGACGCGGTGGTCGACACCCGGAATCTCCTTGACCCGCAAGCGATCCTGAACGCAGGGCTGTGCTGGCTCGGCCTCGGCCGCCCGCGAAGGCACGCCCGCGCGAACGCCTAGCGCTGCCACAACCAGAACTCGATGCCCTGATCGTCCACGCATTCGGCGCTCAGCCCGTACGGGAACCGCTCGATTTCCCCTGCTGTGCCACCGAGTTCGCGGACGCGACCGAGCGCGGCTTCGAGATCGTCCACCGCATACATCATCTTCCAGCCGATCTGACGACCCGGGCCGCCCCAGAGGCCGCCCATCATGCCCGCACCCTCGACACCCCAGCCGTTTTCGACGTGTCCCGGCGAGAACTGCCAGCCGAGAACGCCGCCGTAGAAGGATTTCGCGGCTTCGGCGTCAGGAACCTGGAAGGTGAAGTACCCGGCCTCGCCGTGCCGCGGACCGGCCTGCCCGCCGCTGCGCGCAGGCGCCTGCGTGACCAGCCAGCGCTGGCCGAACGGGTCGCGGATCGTGCCGCCGCGGCCGTGCCCGCTGTCCTGCACCGGGCGGATCAGCTCGGCGCCCCGCGCCACGGCGCGTTCCACCGAACCGTCCACATCGGACACTTCGACCCGGATGGACGCGCCGCCGGGCGAGGCGACGTGCCCGATCTCCTCGAACTCCTCGGCCAGCATCAGCACGGTGTCGCCGATGGCCAGTTCGGCGTGCCCGATCCGGCCGTCCGGCATCAGGATCGGATCGCCGCGGCGGGCCGCGCCGAACACTTCGACGTAGAAGTCCAGCGCCCGCCGCGCGTCGGAAACGGCGAGATACGGGGTCAGGGAACGAAGTTCGGCCTGTGCGGGGGTTTCGGTGGTGGTCATCTCTTCTCCCATCAGCACGGCGCGACGCAACCGCTCGCGCAGTTCGGCGGCGAACCGCGGGTCCGGGTCGGCCGGGCGCACCGGTGCGCGGAGGGCATCCAGTGGATCAGTCACGACGGCCCTCCTTCTGCTGGTAGACGGTGCGGAATGCGGCCTTGGCGCGGACGAGCAGCGCTTCGGTGGCGTGCACGGTGCGGCCGAGCAGCTGCGCGACTTCGGCGACCCGCAGGCCGTCGAGGTAGCGCAACGTGAGAGCGGCCCGGTGGTGCGCGCCGAGTTCGGCGAGCACCTCTCGGGCCAGCAACGCGTCCACTTCCTCGTCCCACGGGTCGACGGACTTGGCCTCGTGGACCAGCCGCAGTCCGCGCTCCTCCCGTTCACGCCTGCGCCAGTGGTCGACCAGCTTGTGCCGCGCGACCCCGATCAGCCAGGGGGTGCTCACCGGCGCTTTTTCGTTCCGGCAGGCGGACACCGCGCCGAGGAAGGTCTCGGAAGTCAGGTCTTCCGCGACGCTGCGGCTGCCGCACCGGGACAGCAGGTAGCCGTACACCTCCGGCAGCGCCGTCTCGTACAGTTCGAGCAGCGCGAATGCCGGGTCCGGTCGTACCCGCGGTTCGCTCACATCCCTATCGTCGTCCGGGAGCCCGGTTTTCCGACGGGTGAATTTCGGTCAGCCGCGCGGGTCGGGCAGCCGCGTGGCGGCGAGCGCGATCCCGGCGAGCAGCACGGCCTGCGTGATCATGACGATGACCAGCGCGTGCTCCGTTCCGGACATCGCCAGCGTCGCGAACAGCGTGCCCAGTGTCGCGACGCCCAACGCCAGCGATGTCTGCTGCGTGGTGGTCAGCATCCCGCTGCCCGCGCCGGCGTTTTCGGTGGGCACGCGCGACAGGATCACGCGGAACAGCGTCGGCGCCGCGAGCCCCTGACCGGCGCCGAAGACCAGTGTGCCGGGCGCGAGCGCGAGGGCGTCCAGCGCGGGCCATTCCGCCAGCACTGTGCCGATGAGGATGAGCAGGCCGAGCAGTTGCACGCTCGCGCCGAGCACGATCGTGCGCGTCCCGAGTCGCTGCACGATCCGGCTGCTGAGCAGTGACATGACCAGGAACGCCACGGCGAGCGGGGTCAGCGCGAGCCCGGAGCCGAGCGGGCCGAGGCCGAGCCCGTCCTGCAAGGCCAGCGCGTAGACGAACAGGAAACCGCCGAAGACCAGGAAAAACGGCACGGCGATGGCGAGCCCGCGCCGCATGCTCGGCACGTGTAGCACCGACATCGGCAGCAAGGGGGTGATGCCGCGCGACTCCAGCCGCCGCTCGACGACCACGAAAGCGATTGCCAGGAACGGAAGGGCGGCCAGCGCGAGCCAGCACCACACCGGCCAGCCGAGCGCGCGGCCCTCCATCAGTGGCACGAGCAGTGACAGCAGGGTCAGGCCGAACAACGCGGTGCCCAGCCGGTCCACACGGAGCGGGTCGTTCGCCCTCGTTTCGGGGAGCGTGCGCCGGGCCAGCACCACGCCGAGCAGCCCGAACGGCACGTTGATCAGGAAGATCGGGCGCCAGCCGGTGCCCGCGATGTCGGCCGAGACGAGGACGCCGCCGAGCAGCTGACCGATCACCATCGCGATGCCGCCGGTGGCGCCGTAGTAGCCGAGCATCCGCGAGCGTCGCTCGCCCGCGGTCGTGGCCTGGATGATCGAGAGGACCTGCGGCACCATCAGCGCGGCGGCCGCGCCCTGCGCGATCCTGGCGAGCACGAGCACGGTGGCGTTCGGGGCGAGTCCGCAGATGAGCGAGGTCAGCGTGAACGCCGACATGCCGGCGATGAACAGCCGCCGCCTGCCGAAGGCGTCGCCGAGCCTCCCGCCGACGACGAGCAGCAGCCCGAAGGCTATGCCGTACCCGGCGACGATCCATTCCAGGGTGGCGGTGGAGGCGTGCAGGTCGGCATCGATCGTGGGGAGGGCGACGTTGACGATGAAGTAGTCGATGGGCGCGAGCGCGGCACCCAGCAGGACAGTGCCGAGCCCGGCTCCGGTGAGTCCCCGGGTCGCGGGGGCCTCGAGCGTGGTGGTCATGACTACCACGCTCGGCCGACAGCGATCCAGGTACCAGAGCGTGTTTATCCAGGTATCAGCACTACCTGGTACCACGTTGCGGGCGCTGGCATCGTGGAACCGTGAACACTCCTGTCCTCCGTCGCGAACTGGCCGAGTTCCTGCGCAGCCGGCGGGAACGCATCACGCCCGACCAGGTGGGCCTGCCGAATGTGGGCCGGCGCCGCACCCCCGGCCTGCGGCGCGAGGAGGTCGCGCAGCTGGCGGGTGTCGGGGTCACTTGGTACACGTGGCTGGAGCAGGGGCGCGACATCCACGCGTCGGAGCAGGTGCTGACGGCGATCGCCGGGACGCTTCGGATGGATCCGTACGAGCGCGGCCACCTGTTCACGCTGGCCGGGAGCCCGGAACCACCGGCGGAGAAGGAATGCCGGGCGATCCCGGACGCGATCCACACGATGCTGGCCAAACTGGAGCCCTTCCCGGCGGCGGTCCACAACGCGCGTTCGGACATCCTGGCGTACAACCGCGGCTACAACTGGCTGATGGATGTGGACGCGCTGCCGTTCGAAGAGCGCAACACGATCCTGCAGGCGTTCACGAATCCACAGTGGGCGAGCCGGCTCGCCGAATGGCCGGAAAGCGCGCCGCGAGTGGTCGCCCAACTGCGCGCGTCGATGGCCGCCCACGTCACCGAGCCGAGCTGGAAAACGCTGGTCAAACGCCTGCGCCAGGCCTCGCCGCTGTTCGAGCAACTGTGGACCCAGCACGACATCCAACCGATCCGCAACCTCACGAAACGCTTCGTGCACCCCGAGGCCGGACTGCTGAGCTTCGACTACACGCACCTCTGGTTCGGCCCCACCTCAGAAATCCGCATGACGACGTACACCCCCGCCGACGACGAGACGGCGTCGAAGATCGCGGCGCTGCCCTGACTGCCATGACCGCCACCTCGGTTGCGGATATTGCGATTATTGCGGATAATGCGTTTGTCGGTGAAGTCGACCAGTGGAGGGCTGATGACAACGTGCACCGTTGACCAGGTCACCCCGGGACCGGCCGACATCGACAGCGCGCATGAGGCGCTCCCGCACATCAAGGCGTACCTCGCGCAGCACAGCCAGGAAACCGTCCGGCTGGTCGTCGATGATGACCAGGACGAGGCGCTCGAGGTGCCCCGGCCTGCCGTCGAACTGCTGGCCCGGATACTGGCGCATATGGCAGCAGGGGAGAGCGTCTCGCTCGTCCCCACGCACGCGGAGCTGACCACCCAGCAAGCAGCGGATCTGCTGCACGTCTCCAGGCCGTTCCTCATCGGCCTGCTCGAAGCGGGGGAGATCGAGTACCGGACCGTGGGCAAGCACCGTCGCGTCAAGGTCGAGTCGCTGAGGCAGTACCTGCGCGCGGACGACCGTCGACGTCGCGACGCCGCTGATGAGCTTTCGGCTTTGAGTCAGGAGATGGGGCTGACCTGAGCAGCGGCCTTCGTTGTTGTCTACGACGCGAATGTGCTCTACCCGAATGCCCTGCGTGATCTGCTGATCCGGATCGCGCAGGGCAGATCGGTCCGGGCGAAGTGGACCGAGGAAATCCTGGACGAGACGTTCCGCAGTCTCAAGGAGAAGCGGCCCGATCTTGATCCGGACAAACTCGACCGAACCCGCCGCTTGATGAACTCCGCGGTCCGTGACTGTCTGGTCACCGGCTACGAGCCGCTCGTGCCCATGCTCGAACTGCCGGACGCCGACGCTCGGCGCGACCCGCCGACCACTGTGGGCGACGTGCTGTCCGAACTCGAACGCAACGGACTGCTCGAATCCGCCGCGGCGCTGCGCACCTGACTCCACGCACCAGACTGCTCGAACCCGCGGCGCTGCCGCGCACATAACGCAGCCGTCGTAATCCAACAGTCGCTTTTCGACGGACGCGCGGGGCTCTCGTGTGACGTAGCTTTTCAGGCGTGTGGCGAGAAAACGGGCGCGGGCCAGGTCTCGTGGACGTGCTGATCACGGCCGTCCCGCTGGTTTTCGTGCTCGCGGTGACGACCGTCGCGGCGCATTTTCAGCCTGGGCGTCACCCGCTGGACGCGCTCGGCTACGGGTGGCTCGTGCTCGCGGCGTTGCCGTTGCTGCTGTCCCGCCGCTTCCCGCTGCCCGTTTTCGTCCTGGTCGCGGGGCTGACCTGGGCCTACTACTGGTCCGGCTACCCGGGCGGCCCCGCCGCCGTGCTGCCGACCATCGCGCTGTTCACGCTCACCCGCCTCCGCGGCCCGCTCCAGGCGGGCATCGCCGGGGCGGCCGTCCTGCTCGCCGGGCTCGGCGTGCTCCTGGCCACCGGCAGCACGATCGCCCTCGACGGCCGGGTCGGGTTCTTCCTCGTGTGGCTGATCGCCGTCCTCGGCATCGGCACGGCGGTCCGCAACCGCGTCGCGGCGATCCACGCCGCGCGCGAGAGCGCCGCCGAGCATCAGCACCGGATGGCCGAGGTCGAACGCCTCCGCATCGCCCGCGAGGTGCACGACGTGGTCGCGCACAGCCTCGCCATGATCAACGTGCAGGCCGGGGTCGCCGCGCACGTCGCGGACCGGCGGCCCGAGCAGGCGGTCGAGGCGCTGCTCGCGATCAAGGAAGCGAGCGCCGCCGCGTTGGCCGATCTGCGCGCCACGGTCACGGTCCTGCGCTCCGGCCAGGGCCTCGGGCCCGCCCCGAGCCTGCGGCAGCTCGACGAGCTGGTCGAGCACACCCGCGCGACCGGGATCGACGTCCGCGTGCACGGTTCGCCGGGCGAGCTGCCCGCCCCGGTGGACGCCGCGGCGTACCGCATCCTGCAGGAGTCGCTGACCAACGTCGTGCGCCACGCGAACCAGCCCACCGCCGTGACCATCCACTTAGGACGGAAGAGCGACACCTTCCGCCTCGTGGTGCGCGACAACGGGCGCGGCGCCGTGGAACCCAGGGCGGGCAACGGTTTGCGCGGTATGTGCGAACGGGCCACGGCGCTCGGCGGCGAGGTGACCGCCCACCCGCTGCCCGACGGCTTCGAGGTCCTGGCCGAACTGCCCATCGAGGGGGAACGATGACGATCCGCGTGGTGCTCGCCGACGACCAGGCCCTGGTGCGCGCCGGGTTCCGCGTGCTGCTCGAGACCGAGGACGGTTTCGAGGTCTGTGGCGAAGCCGGAGACGGCGCCGAAGCGGTGGCACTCGCCAGGCAGCACAAGCCCGACGTCGTCGTGATGGACGTCCGGATGCCCGGCGTGGACGGGCTCGAAGCCACCCGCCGGATCACCGCCGACGAACAACTCGCCGCGGTGAAGGTGCTGGTGCTGACCACTTTCGACGTCGACGAGTACGTCTACGACGCCCTGCGCGCCGGCGCCAGCGGCTTCCTGCTCAAGGACACCGACCCCGTCGAACTGCTACGGGCGCTCCGGGTGGTCGCGGCGGGGGAGGCCCTGCTCGCCCCGACGGTGACGCGCAGGCTGATCGCGGAGTTCGTTGGGCGACCGGAAAACCGGCGCGTCCACGCCGGCGCGGTCACGCAGGTCACCGAACGCGAACGCGAGGTCCTCGCGCTGGTCGCGGGCGGGCTTTCCAACGACGAGATCGCCGCGCACCTGGTGATTTCCACGGCCACGGCGCGGACGCACGTCAGCCGGATCATGACCAAGGTCGGTGCGCGGGACCGGGCGCAACTGGTCGTTCTCGCCTACGAATCCGGGCTCGTCGTGCCGGGCGGATGAGGGCGGCTCCGGCGCGGCGTGCCGACCCCGCACGGGCGGCAACACCGTGGTCTCCTCAGCCGGGCGCGGCCGGGGCCGGGGCCTCGGCGGCGGGGGAACGCGGCGGCGCGGCCCGGCCTTCGGGATCTCGACCGTGGGCTCGGCGCTGTCCGGGACCGGCTCTTCGACCTCTTCGACCTCTTCGACTTGTTCCTTGGGGGGCTCGGGTTTCCGGTGCGACAGCCGTCGCGCCAGCCCATGGGAAGGCCGTTCCACGAACCGGTAGCTGATCTCGACCATCCCGAACACCGCCGGGATCACGATCAGCAGCGCGATCGGCAGCGGCACCGCCGGGCGCAGCAGGTTCAGCAGCACGAACGTGACCAGCATGTGCAGCAGATAGATCGAATAACTGCGCTCGGACAGCGCTGTCCAGACCTTCCGCTGCTTCAGCTTCGGCTCGGCGAACATGCCGAGCAGGAAGCAGAGCACCGCGAACGCCATCGCCAGGTTGTACGAAGTGTCCACGCGGCCGACGTTGATGATGTCGCCCAGCACGTACAGCGACCACGCCACCGCGCCGAACACGGCGCCGGCCCACAGCGGGATGTGCTTGGACGTGGTGGCCCAGATGGTCTGTCCGATGATCATGATCGGCAGGTAGGACGCGTTGACCGCGAACAGGAAGTACGAGGCCGAGAACTGCCTGCTGCTCATCATCACCACGAAGATGAACGTGAGCTCGATCGCGATCGCCAGCCACACCCACCGCCGCAGCAGCGGCAGCAGGAGCATCAGCACCACGTAGAACAGGACCTCGACGATCATCGTCCAGGCCACCGGCACCAGGACAACCTGCGGGACGACCAGGTAGTTGAGCAGCAGGGTGTTGGTGAGCAGAGTGAGCGGGGTCAGCGTCTGCGGCTGGCCCGGCGTCTCCGGCGGGTGCAGGTGCACCAACAGCAGCAACGCGGTCAGCAGCACCACGAACACCATCGGCGCGTAGACGCGGATCAGCCGGTTGAGCGCGAAGCGCCCCTGGCCCTGGCGAAGCGCGATCGGGGTGACCACGAACCCGCTGACCAGGAAGAAGAACGGCACCGCGATCTGCCCGATGCCCTGCTGGGACATGTGCATCGGGTTGCTGGTGAGCGCCTCGATGAACGAGATGTACGGGGCGTCCTCGTGCTTGGCGATCACCCACGGGTGCGCGATATGGCTGTAAAAAACCAGCAGCGCGCCGAGGCCACGGCCGATGTCGATGAAGACGATGCGCGTCTTCTTCTCGGTGGGTTCGCCTGCGGGTTTCGGGGGCGCGGTCTCGACCAGTCCCCTCACCCCCCAGGCTCGTGCCGCATGGTCGTTACCAGGTTGGAGTGTAACCAAGAACCGTTGGTGCTTTTCCGGCTTCGCGGAACCGGGGTTACGGCTCCAGCCAGAGGGTGATGAACTCCTTGTCGCTGCGGCGGGCCGTGCGGATCAGCTCGGTGTCGCCCTGCTCGCGCTCCAGATGCCCGTCCTCGGTGACCTCGACGGGGCGGTAGCCCAGCTCGCGGTACCCGGCCAGCACCTGCTCCGGATCGTCGCCGAGCTCCTCGATCGCGTTCGGGCAGAACTCGCACACCACGTGCGGGCGGTCCCTCCGCAGCACCTCGGTCAGCCCGGCCAGCGCCCGGTGGTCGCGCCCCTGCAGATCCACCTTGATCAGGCTCAACGGCTGCCCGGTGACTTCCGGCACCGCGTCGAGACGCACGGCGGGCACTTCGACGCCGGGGCCATCGGTGCTGACCCTGTTGTCGCCGCTGTTGTTCGGGCTGGCGTGGCTCAGATGCAGGGTGCCCGCACCGTCCCACGCCGCCGCCTCGACCACGGTGACCAGCGCACGAGCCGCTTCCGGCAGGTTGACCCGCAGGTTCCGGCGGAGGTACTGGGCGTTGACCGGATCGGCCTCGACCGCCACCGCGCGGGACACTTCCGGACGGCGCATGAGGCGCAGCGTGTGATAGCCGACGTGCGCGCCGATGTCGAGGATCGCGCCCGGCTTGCGCCGCACCAGCTCGGCCATCAGCTCTGCTTCGCCCGGCTCCCAGGAGCGGTGGAACTTGATCCACGGCAACATGACCTGGTCGACGGGCATCAGCAGCGAGCCCACATCGCACAGCACCACGTCCGCGTCACGGGGGATCGGGGCGTGCGCCAGCCGGGCCGTCTCGCGCATGGCGTCGACGTCCACGGTGATCCGCTTTATCGCGGCCTCGTCCTGGTCGAAGCGCTCGTCGCGGGCCTCGAACATGCGGCTCATGGTCGCGTTGGTGGCTTCGAGCTCACCGGTGAAGCCCTGCGAGACCTTGCTCAGGTCGGCTTCGAGATTCCGCAACGCCAACTCGGTGCCCGGCTGGCGCTCGCGCAGTTCGTCGACGCTCGCTTGCAGCGCCTTCAGATGTGCTTCGACCGTCCCCTGCACCGAGTCCAGTCGCTCGCCGAGCAGGCGGGTGGCCTCGCCCGCGCGCTGCGAGTCGCCGAGCCGTTCTTCGAGCGACTCGATCCGGGACAGCAGCCGCTGCACCGTCTCCTCCGTGCCGCTCTGCAGCGCGCCCATGACCTTGCGCTGGTGCACGTCGTAGTGGTCGATCGCGCGGAGCACGGCCTTGCGCATTGCGGGCGCGAGCGGAGTGCGCGACGCCGTGCCCGGCTCGGGCCGCCAGTGCAGCGCCTCCGTCGCGCGGCGCAGGGGAGACAGCGGGTGCTCGGGCGCTTCGGCCGCCAGCGGTCGCCGTTGTTGCCATGTGCGGTACGCCGACGACAGCTCGCGGTGCATCCACTCCGCGGCGGCCGTCATGGACCGGGTGGTCAGGATGTGTTCACGCGCCGCCGTTCCGCGCCGGTGCGCCTCTTCCGGGTTGTCCGCGACCTCGCGCATAGCGGCGGCCGCGGCGTCGATGTCGGCGTCCGCCCACCGGGAGTCGGCGCTGTAGGGCTCGCAGTTCTTGCCGACCGGGATCAGCTCGTACGGGATCGGCCAGCCGGTCCTCTCGTCGAGGAACTCGGTGGTGCTGGAGTAGTCGGTGGCTATCACCGGCATCGCGCGCGCCATCGCCTCGGCGACTGTGAGCCCGAAACCCTCGCTGCGGTGCAACGACACGTAGCAGGTGCTCGTCTCGTACAGCTCGTGCAGCTCGTCGATCGACAGGTAGCGCTCGATCAGCTCGATCCTGTGGTCACCGGCCGCGGCCGCGCGCAGCTGTTCGGCCTCCATCGGCCGCTGCTTGGCATTGATCGTCTTGATCGTGAGCCGCACGTCGTCCCGGCCGGGGAACGCCCGCTGGAACGCGGTGATGGTGCCCCACGGGTTCTTGCGCTGGGCGATGCTGTTGAAGTCGAAGGCGAACAGGAACCGCACCGGTTCGCCCGCTTCCCTGGCCGGCCTCGTGGGCTCGCCGGGGTCGCGCACCGGGACCGGGATGGTCTTCACCGGGATCGGCGAGTGCTTCTGGATGGCGCGGCGGCAGAAGTCGCTGACCGTCCACACTTCGTCCAGCTGCCCGAACGCTTCGTGTTGCCAGGCGGGGAAATCCTCCAGCTCCCACGCCCACAGGCCGATCCGGTAGCGCTCGTACGCGACCTCGCGGTGGCCTGACAGCACATGCGCGGTCTGGTCCGCGTTCACCGCGATCACGCTGACCGGGAACTTCGGGTCTCCCACCGTCACCGGGCGCTCCAGCCCTGTGCGGTTGAGGATCTTCTCCTCCAGCACGGAAGCGACCGGGATGTTCGCGGTCTCGATGGCCTCGTGCACGATCCGGCCCATCTCGCCGACGCCCAGCTCGGCCGTCAGGTAGCCGAGCAGGTTCGCCCCGAACTCGTCCACCGGCGGCCGCGGCGGGATCGGGTGGCCAGGCAGTGCCCACTCCGCCAGCTCGCCTTCGCTGACCCCCGAGGACACACACCAGGCGCGGAACGCCTCGGCGTTGGCGCCGGTCGGCTGCGGGAAGGCGATGCGGAGATCCACCCGCGCGTCCCACACCGCGAGCGTCATCCTGTTCAGCCCAGCCGCGGACTGGGCCTGGTCCTCCGGCGACGCGAGCCACTGGCGCAGCGCTTCGCCGCCGTCCTCGCCATACGCGTGCGGCGGCAACGTCTTCTTCTTGCGCTCGGCCTTGATCCACGCTTCGCGGAAAGCGCGCCGCGCCAAGCGCGGAAGCCGTGTGCCATCGCCGAAGCCCGCGAAGCCGTACGGCACCGCTTCGAGCGTCTCGGCGTACCCGGCGTCGCGCAGTGCGGCGCCGTACTCGTCGCACAACGCGCGCAGCTCTGGGTTCGCCGACAGCAGCACGCGCGGTTTGCGCGGGCAGTACATCGTCAGCACCCACGGCTTTTCCGGCCGGTAGCCGCTGAAGTGGAAGAAGCGCAGCTTGACGCCGCCGGCCGTCAAGTCGCCCTGCTCGTCCTTCGCCAGCGGGCGATCGTGCAGGTTCCAGTACGCGACGTTGAACCCCGGGTCCGTCAGCACGTGGTGACGGAACAGTGCGGGCACGTTGTCCACCCAGCGCTGGTCGGTGAACAGCTGCTGCTCGGGCGCGACGATCGCGTCGTGCTTGAGGCGTTCGGCCCAGAAGTCCAGGAACTCGCCCGAACCGGGGCCGACGCCGATGAAGCCGAGGTTGAAGATCCCCGCCCCCATGATCACGGCCTCGTCCGGCTCCAAGCCGTCACGCGGCAGCGGTTCGAGCACGTGCGGGGTGAGCACGATGCCGTGCTCCATCGCGCGCTCCGCGATCTCCGGCATCGCCTTGAACACCCGGATGTCGGGGTCGAGGTAGATGGCCACGTCGTACTCGCGGCGCAGTTCGCGCAGCAGGTACGGCTTCACCGACGTGGCCAGCTCGGTGACGGAGTAGGCGGTGGCCATCCGGAGGTAGTCGTCCTCCGCGATGCCGAAGGCCGCGGGCCCGACGACCCGCACACCGTCCTCGGAGAACTCCTCGTCCCGCGGCGCGTCGATCACCGCGATGACGAAGGAGTTTTCCGGGTGCTCGGCGAGGTACGACCTGGCGAGCACTCTCGCCGCCGGCAGGTAGTTACGGGCGACGATCGTGCACGCGGTGACCTCAGGCATCAGCAGGCAGGACCTTCAGTTGTGAGTTCAGGATCGAGGCGAAATCGGTTTCGGCCGTCTGCACGCTGGTCGGGTTGTCGACCTCGATGCGGACCACCACGTCGTCGTGCGCGTAGTGCCCGCGCACCTGTGCCGGGTTGCCGTCCTTGGTGTCGAAGTAGGACGCCAGCACGCCGTCCGGCGCGGTGGTGAGCCGGGTGGCGCCGTTGCGGATCTGGATGCTCAGCAGCTGGTCGGCCGCGTTCTGCGCCGCTGTCGGGCTGTTGACCTTGGTCAGCAGCATGAGCACCCGGCTGCCGTCGTCGAGCTTGCGGACGACGAACCGGACGTCACTGGCCTGCGCCGTCTCGTACACCGACTGCTCTGCCGACACCAGGTAGTTCAGCGCCGGGACCTGGTCGAAGGTCTTGATGGTGTCGTAGTTTTCCGCCTGGCCAGGCAGGTTCGCGACGCCGAGCGGGTCCGGCGGTGCCTGGCTCGTCGGCGGCGCTTGGCTCGTGGTCGGCTCCGCTTGGCCGCCTCCGCTGTCCCGGCCCCACAACATGTACGCACCGAACGCGATGCCGGCGAGCACGACGACCGCCGCGACGATGGCGCCGATCTTCGCGCCGTTGCCCTTCTTCGGCTTGTCGTTGAAGGATTCCGGGCCCTGCTGGATCCAACCCTGGTCGCCGGAGGGCACCAGCGGCGGCAGATCGCCACCGCCCCACGGCGGGCTCTGGTCGGACTCCGGCGCGTTCCACTGCGGCTGGTGTTGCGGGAATCCACCGGCAGGCGACGCCGGGCCGGGGAAACCGCCGGGCGGCGAGTACGGCGTCTGCGGGTTCTGCGGCGGGGGCACGTGCTGGGTGCGGTTCGGGTCGGCCTGCTGCGGCTGCCACGGCGGGACCGCCTGCGTGCGGTCCGCGCTGTTGTCCGGCGCCTGCTGCGGCACCCCCTGCGCGGGGCTTATCGGCGCGATCACCTGCGTGGAGTCGGCCGAGTTGGTGTTGTCGCCGCTCTGCCCGCCGGGCTGTTGCTGCTGCGGCTGGCTCTGCTGCGCGTCGGGCTGCCCGACGGCCGACGACAGCACCTGGTCACGCCGTACCCGGTAGTCGTCCGCGGAGAGTCGGCCGGATGCAAGCTCCTCGTCCAGCTTGCGCAGCTCCTCCTGCCAGGACACCAGGGGCCCCCTATCTCTTGGTTCAGGCCCGCGATTGCGGACGCCACGACCCGACGTGTATAGCGACGTGCACATTGTGCACGGGTGCGGCCGGTTGCGGCTGCGCGGGTCGTATTGTTATCTACCGGTCCGTAGCAGGCGTTTCAGCCCGCCGGGAGCGCACCGGTCACCTGGGTCCTGATCTGCTCGAGCCTGCTGCGCAACTGGGCCGGATCGCTGGTCGAGGGCTGGGAAACCCCGATGCCGACGGCGAGTGAGCCGGAGGTGTACCAGAGCGCGCTGACCCGCCCGGTCGCGTCGCTGCCGGTGTACGCGATGTCCGATTCGGCGGGCCCGTGCGGTTCGGCGACGAACCCGTTCGCGGTGAGGTTCTTGCGCAGGGTGGCGACGAGCTTCGCGGCCTCGGCCGCCGAGGTCGCGGGCACCGCGAGGACCATGTTGCCGTTCGGGCTGTTCGCCGGGTCCGACGAGGCGCGATAGACGATTTCCTGCGCCCCGCTGGCCTTCATCAGCGCGGCGTCGCCCTCGGAGACCAGCTTGAGCTGCACGGCCTTGTCGATCGACATCGTCGAGTTGTTCGGGTTGGCCTCGCCGGGCAACGTCGGCAGCCGGGCCTCGGCGGCGCCCGCCGCGTCCTGCGGGGCGAGCGTCGGGCTGGAGGTCGGCTGGGCCGCGGTGGTGGTGTCGTCGCGCGCGCCGAGGAAATACGTGGCGCACAGGATCATCGCCAGCACCACGAGCACGCCGAGGGTGACGAACAGCCAGGTCGGCCTGCCCCGGCCGGTCCGCTTGGGGATGGTCGGCAGGCTCGGGACCGAGGGCGGCTGGGCCGGCGGCGGGGTCAGCCCCGGCAGCGACGGCGTGCGCACCACCGGCGTGATCACGGTGGGCGCCTCGTGGATCATCGGGTACGGGATCGACTCGGTGGCGCGGTAGTCGGCAGGGCTGGGCGCGCTCGTCGGGCGGTCGGTGTGCAGGAGCGCTTCGGACGCCGTCATCGCCGGTTCGGGTTCGGGCTCCGGCTCGGGGTGCGGTACGGGCGCGGTCGCCTGCCACTGCTGGGACTCCGGCGCGGGTACGGTCGCCTGCCACTGCTGAGGCTGCGGTGCCGGCACGGTCACCTGCCACTGCCGCGGCTGGTTCACCGGTGCGGGCACCGGCGATGGCGACATCCCGCCCGAGGCCGCGGCGAGCAGCTCGTCACGCTGCTTGCGGTGCTGGTGCAGGCTGATCTTGCCGCTCGCCAGTTCGGCGTCCAGGCGGCGCAGCTCGTCCTGCCAACTCATCCGGGGCTCCTCGGGTGTGTTTCGGGCGCGCGACCTGCGTACAACGCCGGCCTGGTCGTAACGGTAACGCTATGGGGTGAACTTAGTCCGATCACTGGTCGTTTGGGGCCCCGTACAGTGGAAACATGGCGTGGTTCGGCATGGACAAGACCCGTCGAGTGGCCGCCGGTGAGGCGCTGCCGGGGCGGGCGGAGGCGCTGGACACCCCCGACTGGCATGACGTCCACGAGGACAGGCGGATCAAGCCCCCGTTCCCGGACGGCCTGCGCACGGCGGTCTTCGGGATGGGCTGCTTCTGGGGAGCGGAAAGGCTGTTCTGGCGCACCCCCGGTGTGTACTCGACGGCGGTGGGCTATGCGGGCGGCCACACGCCGAACCCGACGTATGAAGAGGTGTGCACGGGGCTGACGGGGCACGCCGAAGTGGTGCTCGTGGTGTACGACCCCGCGCAGGTCTCCTACGAGACGCTGCTGAAGGTGTTCTGGGAGGGCCACGACCCGACGCAGGGCATGCGCCAGGGCAACGACGTGGGCACCCAGTACCGCTCGGCCATCTACTACACGGACGAGACGCGGCAGGCCGAGGCCGAAGCCTCCCGCGCGTCCTTCGAGCAGGCCCTGCGCGGCGCGGGCTACCACGCGATCACCACGGAAATCGCCCCGCTGGGCGAGTTCTACTATGCCGAGGACTACCACCAGCAGTACCTGCACAAGGTGCCGGACGGCTACTGCGGCCTCGGCGGCACCGGGGTTTCCTGCCCTGTCGGGCTCGGGGTCAGGAAGGGCTGACCTGCTCATCCAGGTAGGCCGCCGCCTGGAGGGTGAACAGGTCGGCGTAGTGGCCGCCGACGGCCATCAGTTCGTCGTGGGTGCCGTGTTCGACCAGCTTTCCCTGTTCCAGGAACATGATCTGCTCCGCCTGCCGCACGGTCGAGAACCGGTGCGAGATGTACAGCGTGGTGCGCCCCGCGGCGAGCGCCCGCAGACGCGTGAACAGGTCGTGCTCGGCCTGCGCGTCCAGCGCCGAGGTCGGCTCGTCCAGGATCAAGAGCGGGGCGTCGCGCATGAAAGCCCGCGCCAGAGCCACTTTCTGCCATTCACCGCCGGACAGGCTCACGCCCTGGTCGAACCACCGGCCGAGCGGGCTGTCATACCCCTTCGGCAGCCGCTCGATCCGCTCGGCCGCGCCCGCGCGGTGCGCCGAGTCCGCGATGCGCTCGCGGTCGTCCAGCCCGTCGAGCTCGCCGAGGCCGATGTTCTCCGCCGCTGTCCCTTGGTACGTAACGTAATCCTGGAACATCGCGCTGATCGACGACCTCAGCTCGTCCGGGTCGAACTCGCGGATGTCGTTGCCGTCCAACAGGATCCGCCCCGCGGTCGGGTCGTAGAGGCGGCACAGCAGCTTGATCAGCGTCGACTTCCCGGCTCCGTTGCGGCCCACCACGGCCACCGTCTCCCCGGGCCGGATCTCGAAGCTCACCCCGTCCAGTGCCGGCTCGGCCGCACCGGGATAGCTGAACGAAACGTCCTCGAACCGCACGTGCCCGCGCACCTTTTCGGGCATCCGCCGCGGCTCGACCGGTGCGACGATCGCGGGTTCGGTCCCCAGGAACTGGTACAGCGTGTCGAGGTACAGGTTGTTCTCGTACATCCCGGTGAACCCGGTGAACAGCCCCTGCACGGCCGTCTGCACCGCCGTCGCGGCGCTCGTGTACAGCGCCAGGTCACCGATCGTCAGCCTGCCGGCGACCGCCTCCAGCGCGATGTACAACGCGATCCCCGAACCGGCCACTGTGGACAGTAGGCTCCACGAAGTCCCGACGAGGTTCCGCTTCGTGGTGAGCTTCCGCTCGCGCGCGTAGTACGTCTGCCCGAGCCGCTTGAACCGGTCCACGAGGTACGGGCCGAGCCCGAAGAGCTTGGTCTCCTTCGCGTAGGTGTCGGTGGTCACCAGCGAAGACAGGTAGTCCATCCGCCGCCTGATCGGCGAGATGTACAGCGCCAGCATGAAGGCCCGCCCGCCGTACTTCGACTGCGAGATGAACGCCGGCACCGGAGCCAGCAGCGCGACGAACGCCAGCAGCGGGTTCACCGAAACCAGCAGCGCGACCATGCTCGCGAAAGTCACGCCGGTGCGCACGAGCCCGAGCGCGGAGGTCATCATCGAAACCGGCCGCGACGGCGCTTCCTGCGAGGCCTGGCGCAGCAGGTCGTAGGACTCCGAGCCCTCGAAGAAGGCCAGATCCAGCCGCGCCGCGTGCGCCATCACCTGATGCCGGATGGTGAGCGTCATCCGCTCCTGCAACAACTGCTGCGCCACGTTCGTCAACGCCGTGGTCACCGCGGTGGCCGTGAAGATGCCCAGCTGGAACGCCGCCACTTCGACGATCCGCGCTGTCGTCCCGTGCCCCTGCACCGCCGCGACCACCGAGTCCAGCAACAGTTTCGCCACATACGCGGTCACCGTCGGCAGCAGCCCACTGACCAAAGTGGACAGTACGATCACGACGGTCATCACCGGGCTGGCCTGCCACGTCAGCTTCGCCACCTTCGGCAGCCCGCGCACGGTGCCGCCGACGTTGGAACGCAGCCGCCGCCACCGGGCCCGCAGGTCCTTGGCCTCGTCGGCCGGTTTCGGGTCCGGGATCTCGATCGGCCCCGTCAGCCCGCTGTCCGGCACCGAACTGGCCGCCGCCTTCAATCTCTTCCGCAGCCCGACCGGCGGCCCACCCCCGTGCATCATCAGGCTTTCACCGCCCCGTGCAGGAAAACGTCCACGAGTTCGGCCGCGGTCGCCGGCTGCTCGCGGTCCTGCGCGCGGCTGAACAGCAACGACAGGAAGAGCCCGCTCGATTTGTCCGCGGACAGACGCAGCTTGCCGACGTCCGGCTCGAACAGTTCCTCGATCGCGCCCCGCATGGCGGCGAACGATTCGGCCCGGTTTCCCTTGCCCGGCTTGCGTTCCCGGCGGCGCCCGGACGCGTGCATCGCCCCGATGATGGCGCCCATCCGGTTCAGGTGCGCGGAAAGCGCTTCCGCGGCCTCGGTCAGCCGCTGCTCCAGCGGCCGGTCGAGCGGGATCTCCGCGATCAGCTCCAGCGCGTGGTCCGGGCGCAGCGCCTCCACGAGACAGGCGTCCACCAGCTCGTCCTTGTCCTTGAACGCGCGGAAGATGGTGCCCTCGCCGATGCCGGCCGCGCGCGCGATCTGCGCGGTGGTGACCGCGGCGCCGTGCTCGACCACGAGCGGGAGCACGGCGCGCACGATCATCTGGCGCCTGTCCTCGGGACTCATCGCGCGCGCACGACGTTTGGGCTGGGGTTCGGTCATGCACCCCAGTGTGCGGAGTGAGCGCTCACTCCGTCAAGTCACTTCTCCCGGCGGATCATCCGTCCCGCGCCGGCCGCCACCGTCGTCGCGAAGATCCAGCCCATCGCGATGAACCCGTCCGAAACCCATTTGTCGAGGTCGTGCATGTACCAGCGGCCCTTGTTGCCGAAGTCCACGATCGGCACCAGCAGGTCCGCCGTGTACAGCACCGGGTTCCACTGCATCCCGCTGTCCTGGGAGTTGATCACGCACCGGGGCCCGACGGCGAGCACGGCATGCATGTCCGTGCGGGTGTCGTCGACGCAGGAATCCGTGCCCAGCCCGAAGTACAGGCTGCCCACCACGAGCAGGCTGATCAGCCACCCCAGCGCCCGCGCCGGCCGGTAGCCGTACCCGACCATCCACCGCTGAAGCCAGCTCCACAGCCGGACACCGGGCCCGAGCAGTTTGTAGCCCTGTGCCAGCGCTTCGTAGCGATCCTGCTGTTTGCGGAACAGCACCGTATCCGCGTGCTCTTCGTTTCCCGCGCTGCGCAGCATGGCGGCCAACTGGTCATACGGCCCGGGTCGGTAGCCGGCCATGGCGCCGCGCAGTTGCTCGATGCGGACGTCGACGGCGCGGTCGTCTTTCATCGCTATCGGGCGTTGGAGTACGTCGTAGCGGAAGTCTTCGAGTTCGATGCCGCCGGTGGTGGCCCAGAACTGGTCGTTGTCGCCGAGGGTGCGGCAGTGCGCGTGCCGCAACAGGATCCGGCCCTCGGGCGGCTTGGCCGGGTTCAGCAGCAGCTCGTCGGCGGAGAGGTCGCTGGCGTCGAGCGCTATCCGGTGTTCCGGGCGTGAGGAGAGTTCCGAGCCGCTGAGATCGACGCGGCGGACGGCGGTGGCGCCGTCGAGGTTGACCCCGCCGGTGGCGCGGAAGGGCATCGTCCCGGTGGGAGTGAGGCTGATGTTGCGGCCGACGCGGACCGTGCGCAGGTCCACCGAGTAGCTCGTCTGCGTGCGCACGGTGGGCGCGCTGACGTCGGTGCCGTAGAGGTCGATGCTGCCGCCGACCTCCGCGCCCTGCAGCCGGATCGTGCCTTCGATGGTCGATTCGGTGAGCTGGACGTTGCCGACGACTTTGATGCGCCGCGCGGACACGACGTCGCGTTCGGCGTGTTTGAGTTCGACCTTCGCGGCCAGCATGTTCCCGCCGATGCTGACGTCGGCCATCCGGAACTGGCCCGAGGGCACCCGCAGCCCGGTGGCCTCCAGGTCACCGCTGATCTCGCTGCCGTCGAGGTGCACGGCCCGGTCGTAGAACGGCTCCGACGTGCCACGACGCACCTTCACCCGCGCCTGGGCCAGCCGCAGGGTGCCGCCGATCCGGGTGTTGATCATGCGCAGGGTGCCCAGCGCGGTGAGCCCGTCGGAGAGTTCGAGGTTGCCGTCCACGCGCAGCCGGTCGGCCACCAGCGCCGGCCACGGGTCGATGTAGGGGTCGCTGGAATTCCACGCCTCGGCGGGGATGTGGCCGCGTTGCGGGCAGGCCAGGTCCGCGCCGCGGAAGACGATGTCCCCGTCCACCCGCGCGCTCGGCAGATGCAGCACTCCACGCGCGACGAAGGGTTTCTTCTTTTCCGGGGCGCTGTAGTTGTCCACCTCGCACAGCAGGCTGCCGCCGATGTGGACGCCGTTGCAGTCGAGCGCGAACCCCATCGGGTTGCGCAGCGTGGCGCCGGAGAAGTTCACGTTGCCGCCGGTCCACATGCCGGGGAACCGGACCTGGCCCTCGGCGTGCAGCCGGTACGCCAGCAGCGCGCCGCTGATCTTCAGCCTGTCCGCCTGCAGCGCCCTGCCCTGCGCCGACGCGATCTGCGTGCGGGTCAGCACCAGCGAGCCTTCGATCACCGCGTCGGTCAGGTTGATCGCCGCGTCCGGCACCCCGCGCTCACGGGTGGATCCGCGCTGCACCGCCGTTTCCCCGTCGTCGTGGGTGCCGGGGAACGGCTCGACCACGCTGCGGATGAGGCGGACGTCGTTGCGGCTGCGCAGGTTGCGCGCCTTGAGCCCGGGCAGCCAGCACCGCCGGAACACCAGCCCGAGCAGCTTCGCCTCGCGCACGTCCGGCGGGTACTCGAACCGGCAGTTCTCGAACCGGAACAGGCAGTCGAGATCCGCGCCGCGCAGATCCAGCCTGCCGGTGATGTACGCGTTCTCCACCGGCACGATCGGCGCGTTGCTGGTCTGCCTGCGCCAGCGCAGCAACCCGCCGCTGCCCGGCTCGAGCAGCGGTTTCACGATCTCGTCCGCCGAGATGTGGTGACGGCTGTCCGGGACGCCGGCGAACGGATCCAGCGGCGGCAGCTCCCGCTCGAAAGATCCGGCCTGGCCGTTCACCATTTTCGCCCACTCCTCGTACTCGACGGGTTACCGACTTTAGTAGGACGGTTACTCCGGTAGGGCCGTTTCGCTGAACCGGGGTAAGAACGGAGCTATCGTCGGAATGTGGAGGCGCTCGCCGAACTGCGCGTGGTCACCGACGCGGTGACCTACGGCGAGCTGGCCACGCTGCGCCGCAGGCTGTGGGCCGACGAGGAGAACGCGTACCGCTGGTCCGGGCAGTACCTGCCGCCGGCGCCGGAGGAACGGCACGAGATCGAGGCCGAGTTCGAAGCGTCGGTACGCCGGGCGGTGGCCGCCGGTGGCCCGCTTTCCGAATGGTGCGCGCGGTTGCGCGAGGAGATCGCCCCCGCGATGTCGCTGCGCAGGCTGCTGGCCAGGCATCCGAACCTGGACTACCCGGTGATTTCGCCGAACGTGGCCGCCTGGCGGGTGCTGGCCCGCTTCGGCGGCGTGTTCGAGGTGGCGCAGGGCTGGGCCGCGGTACCGGACCTGAGCACTGCCGTCGCGACCACCAGGGACACCGTGACAGCGCTTTCCACGGGGATAGCTTCACCCGCGGAAGCCTTGGCGGCACGGGGTTTCTCGATGAGCGACGACGAGCTGGTGTCCTGGCTGTGGTTCAGCGGCTACCGTGCGTCGCCCGCCGAACTGCACCAGCCGCGCCGGGCGCTGCATCGCGCGTACGAACGGATTTCCCCTGGCAGGCGGACGATCCGCGGCCCGACGGCCACCGACTCCACCGCGGAACTGCTGACCCGCGCGGGAAAACCGCTGCACCTCGACGAGATCCTCAACGGGCTCGACCGCCGCTACAGCCGCGGCCCGCTGTACAACCGCCTCAACGCCGACGAGCGCTTCGTCCGCGTCGCGCCGAGCACCTTCGCGCTGGCGACGTGGAACATCGAGCCGGACGCCGCGCCCGCCGGCTCCAGCACGGACAACGCGATCCGGCTGATCCAGCAGGCAGGGCGCGCGTTGCACCTCGACGAAATCCGCGCCAGGCTGGAAAAGCCGATCACCCGCGAGGGACTGCGCAACGCGCTCAACGCCACCGGCAAGCTGATCCGCGTCGCGCCGTCCACCTACGACGTCAGGCGTTCGGGTTGAGCACCCTGGCCAGGAAGCCGCGGGTCCGCTCGTGGCGCGGTTCCGAGATGACCCGGTCCGGCGGGCCCTCTTCGACCACCACACCCTCGTCCATGAACACCACCTTGTCCGCCACCTCGCGCGCGAACTGCATCTCGTGCGTCACCACGATCATGGTCATGCCGTCCTTGGCGAGCTGCCGCATGACGCCCAGCACGTCGCCGACCAGCTCGGGGTCCAGCGCCGACGTCGGCTCGTCGAACAGCATCAGCTTGGGCTCCATCGCCAGCGCACGCGCGATCGCGACCCGCTGCTGCTGACCGCCGGAAAGCTGCGCGGGGTAGGAGCGTTCCTTGTCCGCCAGGCCCACCCTGTCCAGCAGCTCGCGGGCGTGGTCCCGTGCCGTCGCCTTGTTCGCGCGCCGGACCTGCACCGGCGCCTCCATCACGTTCTCCAGCGCCGTCATGTGCGGGAACAGGTTGAAGCGCTGGAACACCATGCCGATGTCCTTGCGCTGCTGGGCGATTTCGCGTTCCCGCAGCTCGTACAGCTTGCCGCCGTGCTCGCGGTAGCCGACGAGATGGCCGTCCACGTACAGCCGCCCGGCGTTGATCTTCTCCAGGTGGTTGATGCAGCGCAGCAGCGTGGACTTGCCCGAGCCGGACGGCCCGATGAGGCAGGCGACCTCGCGTGGCGCCACCTCGAAGTCGATGCCCTTGAGCACCTCCAGCCTGCCGAACCTCTTGTGGATGCTCTGCGCCTGCACGACCGGGGTCATCCGGTGACACCTCCTCCCGCGCCGCCGCCCTTGTCGCCCGAGCCGAAGGTGAACCCGAACAACCGGGTGCGCCACTTGTTCCGCTCGGTCATCGCGCGCGACGTGCCTCTGGCGAAGTACTTCTCGATCTGCATCTGGATCACCGTCAGCACCGAGGTCATGAACAGGTACCAGAGCGCGGCGGTGATCAGCAGCGGCGCGATCTTGTAGTTCTGCGCGTAGATCTGCTGTGCCGAGGTCATCAGCTCGAAGTAGCCGATGACCACCACCAGCGAAGTGGTCTTGAGCATCGCGATGGTCTCGTTGCCGGTCGGCGGGATGATCACCCGCATCGCCTGCGGCAGCACGATGCGCCGCAGGGTCTTCCCGCGGGACATGCCCAGCGCGCTGGAGGCCTCCAGCTGCCCGGAGTCGACCGACAGGATCCCGCCGCGCACGATCTCCGCCATGTACGCGGCTTCGTTCAGGCCGAGCCCCAGCAGGGAAGCGATGAACGGGGAGATGAGCACGTTGGTGTCGGCGCCGACGAACTCCGGGCCGAACGGGATGCCGAGGCCGAGCCGCGGGTAGAACAGCGCGAGGAAGTTCCAGAAGATCAGCTGCGTGATCAGCGGCGTCCCGCGCAGCAGCCAGATGTAGATGCCGGCCGCGCCCGCGGCGAGCGGGTTCGGCGACATCCGCATCACGGCCAGCAGCACGCCGCCGACCACGCCGATCACCATCGAGATGACGGTCAGGATCAGGGTGTTCTGCAGTCCGCGCAGGATCCGGTCGTCGAAGAGGTAGTCACCGACGACGCTCCACTGCATGTTGGCGTTGGTGATGACGCTGCGGATCGCGATGACGGCGAGGATCGCGATGACCACGCCCGCGACCCAGCGCCCGTAGTGCCGCACGGGCACCGCCCGGATGTCCTCCGTGGTGCCCGTGCGCTCGGTGGTCTCGCTCATCTCAGCTTGCCGGGTTGATTTCCGACTTCGTGATGGCGCCGGAGGTGCTCAGCCCCCATTTGGCGAGGATCTTGCCGTAGGTGCCGTCGTCGATCAGCGCCTGCACCGCGCCCTGGATGGCCTGCGAGTACGAGCCCTGGTCCTTCTTCAGCGCGATGCCGTAGGGGGCGGTGTCGTAGGGCTGCCCGACCACCTCGACGGCGTCGCCGGTCTGCTTCACCGCGTAGTCCACGACCGGCGAGTCGGCGAGCATCGCCTGGCTGCGCTTGGTGGTCAGCTGCAGGTTGACGTCGGTCTGTGCCTGGAACTGCTGGACGTTGATCGCGGGCTTGCCGGCCTTGGTGCAGTCGTCGGAGCGCTTGGTGACGTCGTCGACCTGGACGGTGCCCTGCTGGACGGCGACGTTCTTGCCGCACAGGTTGTCCAGCGTGATGCCGTCCGGGTTGCCCTTGAGCACGCCGAGCGAGGTGCCGGCGCTGTAGTAGCTGACCATGTCGACGGTCTGCAGCCGCTCGGCGTTGATGGTGAACGAGGACATCGCGAGCTCGTACTGGCCGGAACCGAGACCGGCCAGGATGCCGGAGAACGCGGCGTTCTGGTACTCCATCTTGACGCCCAGCTTCTCGCCGATGGCGTTGCCGAGATCCACGTCGAAACCGGTGACCGTGCCGTTGTCGACGAACTCGTTCGGTGGATAGGTCTGGTCCTGTCCGACCACGATCTTGCCGTCGGCCTTCACCGCGTCCGGGACGAGCGCGGCCAGCTTGTCGTCCTTGACCGGGGACGGCACGGCCGCCGCGGCGCTGCTGGACGCGGTGCCGCTGCCGGAACCGTTGCCGGAGGCGCCGCAGGCCACGGTCAGACCGGCCAATGCGACGGCGGGGAGCAGGACTAGCGCCTTGAGGTGGGTTGCACGCGCCACGATGGGTCACTCCTAGTAGTTCATACCGTGTGAGTTCCCGCATCCTGCCATCCGCGTGAGGGACTTCGCAGCATCCGAAAGGTCACGTAGTGGTGTCGACCAATCAGGCAACAGATCGGTAACGGCGGGTTAACCGCAGGTCGGCGCCCATCTCGGCGGCCTGTCCTTTGTGGATGCAAATCCGTCCACATAGGACTATCGCCTCGCGCGTACTTCCTTAAGACGCTTGGGGTTCGCCCGGGTTGCGTGCCTGCGGGCGATCCCACAGGCGGGCATCCAGGTCGGTCCATGAGCGTCTTTCCGGGTGAGAGCGATCAAGGTGAATTACTCACCGACCACAGCAAAAGGGGAACAGATCATGACCATCCGGACGATCCTTCGCCGTACGGCCGCCACCCTCGCCCTCGCCGGCATCGCCACCGGGGCTTCGGCACTGGCTGTCAGCACCGCCTCCGCCTCGGAGTTCTCCCTAGGGAGCGGCGTCGCCTCGGTCTCCTCGGCTTCCCAGGCGCAGGGCACCGGGTCCGCGTCGAGCGCGTCGACCGTCTCCGAGTGCACGTCCAACCAGTTCACGGCCGAACTCGTCTACGGCGGCGCGGGCATGGGGAACCGCAACGCCGCCATCCAGATCACCGCGAACCCGGGCGAGCGCTGCTACCTGCCGGGCAACCTCACGACGAACCTCGTCGGCGCCCACAACGTGCTGCTCACCAGCACCGCCCCCGCCGACGCGCCCAACGTCGCGCTGACCGACGGCTCCTCGGCCTACATCCCGCTGCACTGGACCGGCATCGAAGCCGCCGCCGACCAGCAGACCCCGAACGCGATCACCTTCGACGCCCCCGCCGACTCCAACATGCACGGCGACTACATCGACCCGACCGTCTCGCTCGACTGGACCCTCGGCGCCGTCGACGCGTCCGCGAACAGCCACACCATCGAGGTCGGCGCCGTCACCCAGGGCACCGCCCCCACCGCATGACCTTCTAGCGGCAAAAGGCGGGTGGTGTCAGGGGGCACCACCCGCCTTTTCAGGTACGCGGCCCGTCCGTCGACCAGTGGACACGGGCACCCCCGACCGGTCGACACCGGAGGACGGCACCGGCCGCAATGCTTTCGGCATGAAACATCTCAAGGACGACGAACTGGTTCCCGCGCTGTCCGCCGAGCTCCGGCAGGAACTGCGCGCCGCCGTGTACGCCAGGGTCGACACCGTGCTTGGCCCGGCCCGGATGTTGTCCCCGTTGGGCAACTACTTCATCGCCCGGCCGGCGGCGCGGGCCGCCGCGCACCGGATCACCGAACGCACCGACGTCCCGCTGGACGCGGCGATGGTCCTCGGCATCACGACGGACGCGCTGCACATTTGGCGCGCGGACCCGATGCTGAACCGGGTCGGTGAGCACGTCGGCCGGGTCTCGCTGGACCGCATCACAGGCATCACGGTGGGCCCGGCGCGGAGCTGGCAAAAGGTCACGGTCCTGCTGGCCGAGGGGGAGACGATCGAGGTCGAGGGTCGTGGGGCAGCGCATGCACTGGCCGCCGCGTACCGGGATTGCCGCGCGGGTTGATTCGCGCGGAAACCGAGTGCCGAAAACGCGAAACCCGGCCCGCCCGCCGTCCGGAGGGCTGCCGGGTCCCCTTCGAAAGGCCTACCGACCTCCGCGTCTGTAACTCTGCTCAACCCCGCGCGTGTGCGTCCACCGCGTGTGCGACGGCCTCCGTGAGTCGCTGTGCCTGGGGGAGGTGCAGCCATTCGTCCGGGACGTGGGCGTTCGAGTCCGGGCCGAGTGCGCCGGTGACCAGGAACTGCGCCGCCGGGTACTTGGCCGCCAGCAGTCCCATGAACGGGATCGACCCGCCAAGGCCGACGCTCCGCCAGGGCGCGCCGAAGACCTCGTCGCTCACCTTTTCCAGCGCCGCGGCCAGCCAGGGCGCGGCATCCGGCGCGTTCCAGCCCGTCGCGTGTTCCACGCCCGCCAACTCCACCTGCGCGCCGTACGGCGCATCCGTGGTCAGCGCCTTTTCCACCGCGTTCAGCGCCGCCGCCGAATCGGCCGTCGGGGGCAGCCGGAAGCTCAGCGCGAGCGTGCTCGAGTCGCGCAGGACGTTGCCGGCGTCGGCGGGCTCCGGGAAGCCGGCAGCGCCGATCACGGACAGGGTGGGCCGCCAGCTGTTGTTCAGGGTCAGCTCCAGCTCGTCATCCGACACCGGCCGCATGCCTTCGACCAGCGGGAACGCCGACTTCACCGAACCGGGAGCCACCTCGACCGTCGCCCGCGCCTCGGCGATCCGGTTCTCCGGGATGGCCACGTTCAGCTCGGCGAGCTTGATCTCGCCGGTCTCCGCGTCCTCGAGCCGGTCCAACAGCAGCCGCAGCACGCGGAACGAGCTCGGCACGACCCCACTGGCCAGCCCCGAATGCTGCGCCGACTCCAGCACCCGCACCTTCACGTGCACCTGCGCCATCCCGCGCAGACTGGTCGTCAGCCACAGCCGCTCGTAGTCGTTGCCTCCCGAGTCGAGGCAGATCACGAACGACACCTCACCCAGCCGCCCGGCCAGGTGCTCCAGGTACACCGGCAGATCCGGGCTGCCCGATTCCTCGCCCGTCTCCAGCAGAATCACCGAGCGCGCGTGCTTGCCGCCCGCGGCGTGGATCGCCTCCAGCGCGGTGACCGCGGCATAGCCGGCGTACCCGTCATCGGCCGAGCCGCGGCCGAACAGCTTTTCGCCCCGCACCACCGGAGTCCACGGGCCGAGCCCCTCCGACCAGCCGCCGACCGGCGGCTGCTTGTCGAGGTGCCCGTACAACAGCACCGTTCCGCGATCCTCCGCGCCAGGACTGGCAGGCACGTCCACCAGCAGCACCGGGCTTCGGCCGTCCACACTGACCACATCGAGCTTCGCGCCGGGCAGCTGCCGGGCCGCGACCCACGCCCGGACGTGCTCGACCGCGGCGGCGAGATGCCCGTTCGCGGCCCAGTCCGGATCGAAGCTCTGCGACAGGGCGGGGATCTCCACCAGCCCCGACAGACTCGGCAGGACCTCGTCGGCCCACAGCCTGGACACGGTTTCACGCACGGTTGTCTGCTCCACGGCGCCATTCTGCCAGCGCCACGCCGGTGTGGTGCAGGTCACGACACGCGCCGGTTTGGCAGCCACCCGCCCGTGGCCCCGTCGGGCACGGGAACCAATCGGCTGCTCACACGCCGTGTGCAAGACCGACTTTCGGCGGCCCGTTCGTCGGTAGTCCTAGGATTTTCGCAGCTCAAGTGCCGTTTCTCAGCAAGAAATCAGCCGACGGCCCTCTCCCGCGCCCACCCGTTCGTGCCAGGATGTTCCGCGTAAGCCGTCACGGCCGACGGTTACCCGAGCGCTTCGGACCCGATGCGCAGGTTGCCGCCGGCGCCGTCGCGAAGCCGCCAAAAGTGGCTTCGCGGCACCGACATCGAGGAGAACACGCGCATGTCGTCCCCCGAGCAGTGGACGCACCCGGAGCCCGGAGAAGGACCGGCCGCACGAGCGGCACAACCGTCCCGGGAGCAGGTGATCGCCGGTTTGCGAGCAACGACCGAAGGTGGAGCTGAGCTGACTCAGCTGCTCACCCCCGAAGGCGAACGAGTCGCCTCACCCCAGTTCGACCGCTATGTCGCCGATATCGACGGCGACGCGTTGCGCGGCCTCTACCGCGACATGGTGCTGGTGCGCCGGGCGGACCGCGAGTCCAACGCGATGCAACGGCAGGGCCAGCTCGGCATCTGGGTGCCGCTGCTCGGCCAGGAAGCGGCGCAGATCGGCTCGGGCCGCGCGCTGAAGCCGCAGGACATGGCCTTCCCCAGCTACCGCGAGCACGGCGTGGCGTACACCCGCGGCGTCGACATGCGTGAGCTGCTCGGCATCTTCCGCTGCACCGACCACGGTGGCTGGGACTTCCAGGCGCACCGCTTCCACCCGTACACCATCGTCATCGGCAACCAGGTGCTGAACGCGACCGGGTACGCGATGGGCCAGAAGTTCGAGGGCAAGGTCGGCGACGACGACGGGGAAGCGACCATCGTCTACTTCGGCGATGGCGCCACGAGCCAGGGCGACGTGCACGAGGGTTTCGTGTGGGCCGCGGTGTACGACGCCCCGCTGGTCTTCTTCTGCCAGAACAACCAATGGGCCATTTCGGAGCCGACCGAACGCCAGTCGCGGCTGCCGCTGTACCAGCGCGCCCGCGGCTACGGCTTCCCCGGCATCCGCGTGGACGGCAACGACGTGCTGGCCTGCCTCGCCGTTTCGCGGTGGGCGCTGGACGAATGCCGCCACGGCAACGGTCCGGTGCTGATCGAGGCCTTCACCTACCGCATGGATGCCCACACCACCACAGACGACCCGACCCGCTACCGGCTCTCCGACGAGCTGGAGGCGTGGAAGCTGAAGGACCCGATCGAACGGGTGCGGGCTTTCCTGGCGCGCAACGGTTTCGCGGACCAGTCCTTCTTCGACGAGGTGCAGGCCGAGGCCGACACGTTCGCCGCGGAACTGCGCGACTTCTGCTTCAACATGCCCGAACCGCCGCCGGAGCGGGTGTTCGAAAACGTCTACGCGGAGCCCTCGCCGGTGCTCGACGCGCAGCGCGAGGAGTATCTGTCCTATTTGGACGGTTTTGCCACGGCAGGTGAGCGATGATGGCCGCCCCAGTGAAGTCCCGTGCGGACGAAGCGCCTTCGAGCGTGCAGACGCTGACCATCGGCAAGGCACTGAACCTCGGCCTGCGTGCCGCGATGGAGGCGGACCCCAAGGTCCTGATCATGGGGGAGGACGTCGGCAAGCTCGGCGGCGTCTTCCGGATCACCGACGGGCTCCAGAAGGACTTCGGTGAGCAGCGCGTGCTGGACACGCCGCTGGCCGAGTCCGGGATCATCGGCACCGCGGTCGGCCTCGCCGTGCGCGGGTTCCGGCCGGTGTGCGAGATCCAGTTCGAGGGGTTCATCTTCCCCGGTTTCGACCAGATTTCCAGCCAGCTCGCCAAACTGCACTACCGCACGCAGGGCAGGGTCAAGATGCCCGTCGTGATCCGGGTGCCGTTCGGCGGCGGGATCGGCGCGGTGGAACACCACTCCGAATCGCCGGAGTCGTTCTTCGCGCACATTCCCGGGCTGAAGGTGGTCTCCTGCTCGAACCCGGCGGACGCGTACTGGATGATCCAGCAGGCGATCGCCAGTGACGATCCGGTGCTGTTCTTCGAACCGAAGCGCTTGTACCACAACGGACAGCTGAAGTCCGAAGTGGACACTGTGCACCCGGTGGGCCCGCTGTTCGCCTCCCGGGTGCTGCGCCATGGCACCGACGCGACGCTGGTCGGCTACGGGCCGTCGGTGAAGGTCTGCCTCGACGCCGCCACCGCGGCGGCCGAGGAGGGCAAGTCGCTGGAGGTCATCGACCTGCGCACGATCTCGCCGCTGGACCTCGGCCCGGTGTTCGAGTCGGTGCGGCGCACGGGAAGGCTCATCGCGGTCAGCGAGGCCTCTGGCGAATCCTCGGTCACGTCGGAGATCGCCGCGCGGGTGCAGCAGGAGTGCTTCTACTCGCTGGAGGCCCCGGTGCTGCGCGCGACGGGTTTCGACACCCCGTACCCGCCGTCGAAGCTGGAGGAGCACTTCCTGCCGGACCTCGACCGGGTGCTGCACACCGTCGACCGATCGCTGGGGTGGTGAAGCGTGCCGGAATTCAAGCAGTTCCTGCTCGCCGACACCGCCGAAGGCCTGACCGAAGCCGAGATTCTCGGCTGGCGCGTGCAGCCGGGCGACGCGGTGACGGTGAACCAGATCGTGGTCGAGGTCGAGACGGCCAAGGCCGCGGTCGAGCTGCCCATCCCGTGGGCGGGCAAGGTTACCGAGCTGCTCGTCGAGCCGGGCCAGACGGTGGAGGTCGGCGCGCCGATCCTGACTATCGACGTGGACCCGGCCGGCGTGGCGAAGAACGGTTCCGCCCCGGCCGCCGCCGAGGAGGAGATGAAGCCCCTCGTCGGCTACGGCTCGAAGACGGTGCAGGCGAAGCGGCGAACCCGTAAGGCTCCCGCCGAGAAAGCGCCTGAGCAGCCACAACCCGAGCCGGTCGCGAAGGGCGGGTACGTCCCGTTGGCGAAGCCCCCGGTGCGCAAGCTGGCGAAGGACCTCGGTGTCGACTTGACGACCCTGTCCGCGGGCGGCGAAGTGATCACCCGTGAAGACGTCGAGCGGGCGGCTTCCCCTGCCGCACCGAAGAAGACGGGCGAGCGCGAGCGGCGAGTGCCGATCAAGGGTGTCCGCAAGGCCACCGCGCAGGCGATGGTCTCGAGCGCCTTCACCGCCCCGCACGTCACGGAGTTCCTCACCATCGACGTGACGCCGATGATGGAGCTACGCGAAAAGCTGAAGAAGCACCCGGGCTTCGCGGGCGTGAAACTCACCCCGCTCGCGTTCGCCGCGAAGGCGGTTTGCCTTGCGGTGAAACGGACTCCGGACGTCAACGCGACCTGGGACGAGGAAGCGGGCGAGATCGTCTACAAGGACTACGTGCACCTCGGGATCGCCGCGGCGACCCCGCGCGGGCTCGTGGTCCCGAAGATCCGGGACGCCGACGCGATGTCGCTGGCTGAGCTGGCCGGCGCGCTGGAGCAGCTGACAAGTACCGCCAGGGAAGGGAAAACCACCCCGGCCGACATGCTCAACGGCACGATCACGATCACCAACGTCGGGGTGTTCGGAGTGGACACCGGTACGCCGATCATCAACCCCGGCGAGGCCGCGATCCTGGCGTTCGGCGCGATCAAGGACATGCCCTGGGTCGTGGACGGCGAACTGGCGGTGCGCAAGGTGCTCCAGCTCGCGCTGAGCTTCGACCACCGGCTCGTCGACGGGCAGCAGGGTTCGCAGTTCCTCGCCGATGTCGGGGCGCTGCTGGCCGACCCGGCGATGGCGATCACCTTCTGAGCCAACAAGAAAGCCGCTCCCCGGCAACAGGGGAGCGGCTTTTTTGTTGCTATTTGGGAAGATGCGGGCGCTTGCCCGGCTCCTGCGTCGGCGGCTTGTCGACCGTCGGCGGGACGGTCGGGGCGGGCAGGTTCGCGGCTTCGTAGCGGGACAGCGTCAGCGGGCCCGAGGTGTCCGGCAGCGTCGGCGGCTTGGATTTGGCTTCGTTGAAGCGGAAAGCCGAGGTCAGGTCGCCGAAGGTCTTGCGGCGCCAGCCCGAGATGTTCGACTCGGTGACGCCGGTGAGCTGCTCCAGGAACCGCAGCTGCGAGGTGTGGTCGAAGTTCTCGCTGCACACCCAGCCGCCCGCGGTCCACGGCGAGACGATCACGCAGGGCACGCGGAACCCGCCGCCGACCCACAGGCCGTTGCCCTTGGTGCCGCCGTGCGAGGTGCCGGTGACGAACTCGTCCGGCGTGCCTGCGGGCGGGATCGGCGGGACGACGTGGTCGAACAGCCCGTCGTTCTCGTCGTAGGACAGGATGAACACGGTCTTGGCCCACACCTCGGGGTTCGAGGCGATGGCGTCGATCTTGCTGGCGACGAAGGCGGCGCCGTCGGCCGGCGTGTAGTTCGGGTGCTCCGACTGCGTGCTGGTGGTGATGATCCAGGAGACGGTCGGCAGCTTGTCGTTGCGCGCGTCGTACTCGAACTGGCCTTCGGGGCGGTGCGTGAGCCCGTTGTCGTACAGCTCGGAACCGGGCGCGGAGTTCTTGAACGCCGCGAAGTTCTCCAGCATGTTGCAGCCGTAGGTGTCGTCCTGCTCGTAGACCTTCCAGCTGACCCCGGCCTCGGTGAGCCGCTCCGCGTAGGTCTTCCAGGTGTAGCCGCCGGCGGGCACGGTGTTGTCGAGGATCGGGCCGCCGTTCTCCGCGTTCGGGTCGACGGTGCCGGTCATCCACATCATCCGGTTCGGCCACGTCGGGCCGAGCACCGAGCAGAAGTACGCGTCGCACACCGTGAAGGACTCCGCGAGCGCGAACTGGAACGGCAGGTCGGCGCGGGTGTGGTAGCCCATCACGTACGGGCCGTTCTTGCCGTCGGCCTTGCGGTGGGCGGGCAGCCAGTTGTCCATCTTGCCGTTGTTCAGCGAGTCGTGCTGGACCTGCCAGGCGTGCGACGTCGACGGGATCTTCTGCGCGTTCGTGGCGTGCGTGTCGAGGTGGAACGGCAGCGCGTAGCCCGCCGGGTTCGCCGTGTCGGGCTGGTAGAAGACCGACTTTCCGTTCGAAAGCTTCAGCGCGTCCGGGTCGTTGAAGCCGCGGACACCCGAGAGCGTGCCGTAGTAGTGGTCGAACGAGCGGTTCTCCTGCATGAGCAGGACGACGTGCTCGATGTCGGCCAGCGACCCGTGTTTCGGCGCCTCCTGCGCGAGCGCGCGCTGGACGTTGGGCGGGAGCAGGGTCGCCGCGGCAGCGGTCGCCGCCGCTCCTGCCGCCGAGCCGAGCAGTCGTCTCCGGGTGACTTCGGACATGGCTGAAGGCCTCCAGTGGGTTCGGGAAGGGCAAAACCTCCGCAACCCTGCTCGCCTTGCACGCCGTTGGTCACTACCTCGAACCAACTCCGGAAGAACAACCAATGACCAACTTCGCGAAATCGCCCATCAAGTGACGATCAGCCGCTCGCCGCTTTCGACGTGGTCCTGCTTGTGGCGCAACAAGTCCAATCCCGCCTCGGACGCGCTGCCCGGCGCGGCGAAGTCGAGGTGCCCGGCGAGTAGCAGGTGCACGAGCCGGTTCCAGGCCAGGATTTCGTTGCGTACACCCAAAACCACGGCCGGCACGTCGTGCATGGCGTTGATCAGCTGCAGGGTCCCGCGGCGCACTGTTGCCGGACGCGTGCGGCGGCGCTTCGCGGGCGTCGGCCGGGCGAGGTCGTGCAGATGCGCGCGCTCGTCCTCGTCAAGGCGCAACGCGCGAGCGAGCGCCAGGCGCAATGTCGGCTGGGGCAACGTCGCCGGTCTGCTGGCATTCCTGACCGAGACTTCGCTCGTGTTCCTGCTGCCCCTGTGCTTGCAGGATGTGCTCGGCTACTCGCCGCTGGAGGCCGGGCTGTCCTCCGCCGTGCTGGGCGTCGGCCTGGTTCTCGGTGCAGGCGCTGGCCACGTTCTCGCTCGTGTTCCTCGGTCCGGCCCCGGCGTGGATTGCGCTGCTCCTGGTCGCGACTTTCGTCGGTGGCGAGGCGGACGCCGCGCTGAACGTGGCGCTGCCGGCCGCCGTGGTCCTGGGAGTCGTGGTGACCCGGAAACGACCGAAGGCCCCTTCCCTGAACTTCGGGAAAGGGCCTTCGGTGTGAGAGCGGATGACGGGATTCGAACCCGCGACCCTCACCTTGGCAAGGTGATGCGCTACCAGCTGCGCTACATCCGCACGCCCGGCATCAACCGGTGCGCACACTCTATACCCTCCCTACGGAGGCCGTGACAGGCACCCGGTCGGAGGTAACTCCGTCACTCCCGGAGTACAAGGGGTGACGGCAAGCGCTTCTCTCCGTATGGTGTCTCCATTCAACCGAACGGGGTAGTGCCCCGCCCGGGGAGGAGGTGCCTGGCCGGATGACGGAGGAAGCGACGGTACCGGAGCAACGCACGGTATCGGCCGATGAGCAGGCTCTTCTGCGTCGCCTCCGTGCAGGCGAAGACCAGGCGTTCAGCGAACTTTTCGAGCTTCACGCGTCGGCCGTGCGCCGGCTCGCGCGCGGGCTCGCCAGCGACGCCTCCGAGGCCGAGGACATCACCGCGGAGACCTTCTTTCGCGTGCTGCAGGCATTGCGCCGCGGCTCGGGTCCGCGTGACCACGTTCGGGCGTATTTGCTGACCGTCGCCAGACGCGTTTCGTGGGAGTGGCACGGTGCCCGCCGCGATGTCCCGGTGACCGACGACGAACTGACCCACCGCGCCGGAGCCGGCGCGGACGCGCACGCGCGCACGGCCGAAGCCAGCCTGATCGCGACAGCCTTCACGAGCCTGCCCGAACGCTGGCGTTCGGTGTTGTGGCAGACGGAGGTCGAGGGCGAGCAGCCCGCCGTCGTCGCGCCACACTTCGGGCTGAGCGCGAACGCGACGGCGGCGCTCGCGCGGCGAGCCCGGCAAGGGCTGCGCGCGGCGTACCTCCAGGCGCATCTGGCGATCAACCGCGAGTCCGACGTCAGCTGCCGGGGGGTGATCGAAAAGCTCGGCGGGTACACCGCCGGCAGTGTGACGGGCGCCGAGGCGACCAAGATCAGGACCCACCTGCTCGGTTGTGCCTCCTGCCGGTCGATGCACGCCGAACTGCGCGAAGTCTGCTCCTCGCTGCGTGCCCACGCCGGCGTACTCGCGATGCTGGTGCCCGCCACGGCGGCAGGCGTCGGCGCGGCCTCCGGTTCCGGGGTGCTCGCCACCCTCAAGGGCGTGCTCTTCTCGAAGCTGAAGGTCGGGATAGCGCTCGCGTCCACGGCCGCGGCCGGGGTCGTCGGCATCACCGCCGGGCCCGCGATGCTGAACTCGGACCACACGCAGGTCATCGGCCTGCCGCAGAGCGGGATCGAACTGGAGATCTCGCAGCCACAGCCCACGTTGCTCAGCCCGCCGCCGAACCAGCCGGGCAGGCCGGACGAGGCCACGCTGCAGTACCCGGGCAACGGCGCGAACCCGCCGTCGAAGCAGAGCACCGGCCGCGCGGAACAGCCGGCGCAGCAACAAGAACCGAAGCAGCAAGAACCCAAGCAGCAGGGCTCCGCGCCGGTCGAGCAGAAGCCCGCGCAGGCGCCCGCCGGCAAGACGGACGGAACAACGCCGCGCGACGACACCTCGACGGGCGTGGACTCGCGTGACGATCTCCCCTCGTCGGGCACCACGTACAGCTCCACCGAGAGCTCGCCGAGCAAGCACGGGCGGGACTCGAAGAGCCGCTCGCGGGCGGATCTGCCGAGTTCGGACGAGGACGAGGCGCCGTCGGGGCTCCTGGAGTGGTTGCTGCCGATCGTGCGGGACGAGCCGGCGACGACGACCGAATCCGGTGAGTCCGGGTCATCCGGTTAGACGATCTTCACGCGGACCTCGCGCGGCGCGGCTCGGCCACGCTACCGTTGTTGACGCTCAAGACGTTCGAGCGTGACCCGGGAGGCCACGGAAGATGAACCGGCTGGTGCAAGGCGGAGACGGCCGGGAATGGGTCCTCCGGGCGCAGATGGAGTGGCGCCGTCCGGCCACGGTCGAGGACTTCGAACACGACGTCGCGGGCAGTCCGGCGCCGGGCATCGCGATGCTGGTCGTCGCCATCGTGCTCGCGGTTATCCTGGTGGCCTGGTTGCCCGACGGGGTCGTCGTCCCGCCGTGGGTGATCTGGGGCCTGCTGCTGATCGGCCTGTTCTTCCCGCTGCGGTGGACGTTGAACCGGCCGTGGACAGTGGTCGCCGAGACCGAGGGCGACGGGCTGGGTGAGCACCCGCCCGAGCGCTGGGTCGGCATCGTGCCGGGGATGTTCCGGGTGCGCGGCGAGGTGACCAAGGTGGCCAAGACCATCCAGCGCGAGTCGCTGCCGGACTTCGACGGCCCCCTGCATCCCATGGAGTGAGCCATGCCCGAACTGCCCGAGGTCGAGGCACTCGCGCACCATCTGCGCGAGCACGCCGTCGGCCGGACGGTGACCCGGATCGACGTGGCCTCGCTGAGCGTGCTCAAGACAGTGACCCCGGCGTGGACGGACCTGCACGGCCGCGAGGTCACCGCCGCCGGACGGCACGGCAAGCACCTCGACCTCGACTGCGACGGGCTGCACTTGGTGGTGCACCTGGCCCGCGCGGGCTGGCTGCGCTGGTCCGACTCCCTCTCGCCCACCCCGCCGAAGCCCGGCAGAGGCCCGCTGGCGTTCCGCGTCCACCTCGGCGGCCCCGGTTTCGACCTGACCGAGGCCGGCACGAAGAAGGGCCTCGCGGTGTGGATCGTGCGCGACCCCCAGGAGGTGCCGAGCATCGCACGGCTCGGCCCGGACGCGCTCGAGTTGACCAGGGAGAAGCTCGGCGAGTTGTTCACGGGCCGCACGGAGCGGCTGAAAACCGCCCTGACGGACCAGTCGCTGATAGCCGGGATCGGCAACGCCTATTCCGACGAAATCATGCACACGGCCAAACTGTCGCCTTACGCCACACCGGGAAAGCTGTCCGAGGAAGCGCTGGACAGGCTCTCCGACGCGATCCACGAAGTGCTCACCGGAGCGGTCGAGCGTTCGGTCGGACAGGATGCCGCGCGGCTGAAGGGCGAGAAGCGCTCGGGGCTGCGTGTGCACGCCAGAGCGGGTCTGCCGTGCCCGGTCTGTGGTGACACGGTTCGCGAGATTTCCTTCGCGGACAAGGCTTTCCAGTACTGCCCGACGTGCCAGACCGGCGGCAAGCCGCTCGCCGACCGCAGGATGTCCCGCCTGCTCAAGTAGTCCAAAGGGGACGGTCGCGCTGCGTGCCGTCCCGGTTCACCCGTTCGGCCGCCCGGCCGGACACAGCCCCACTGAAAGCGCTCGCAGTCGCGCTGTCGGTAAACTCGCCCCTACCCCTGGGTGTTGATCTCTACACAGAAAGTGGGCTCGAAGGCTTGCACCTGACCGGGCAAGCGCAGAGCATTGACGCCGTGTCCGAGTTGCCGATCGCGCAGATCATTCCGTGGAGCGTCGCGGGCCTGCTGCTGATCGCTGTCCTGATCCTGCTCGCCCGCTCGCGCAAGCCGAGCAGCTTCGTCGACGACGCGGTTCTGGAAGCCGTGTACCACATGTCGAAGGCGACGCCGGACCTGCGCGAAGGCTTCGACGGGGCCTCCGCGGACAGGATCACCTCGCAGCTGCTGGAGCTGCTCAAGTGCGTCGCCGTCGGCATCACGGACCCCGAAGGCGCGCTGGCCTCCTGGGACGGCGAGGCGAACGACCACTACCTCGACCTGACCTCCGCGGTCAGCCTGGCCATCCGCAAGCACCGCCGCGAGGTCGTCTCGCACGACGACGTGCCGTGCGACCACCGCGGCACCTGCAAGATGAAGACGGCGGTGATCGTCCCGCTGATCGTCGAGGGCGAGATCGAGGCGGTGCTCATCGTCGTCGGCCGCACCCGGGGCAAGCGGCTGGTGCAGATGGCCGACGCGGTCGCCCAGTTCGTCACCACCCAGTTCGAACTGGCCCGCCTCGACGAGTTGAAACTGCAGCTGCAGCAGGCCGAGATCAAGGCGCTGCGCGCGCAGATCTCCCCGCACTTCATCTACAACGCGCTGAACACGATCTCCTCGCTGATCCGCACCGATCCCGAGGAGGCGCGCGAGCTGCTGCAGGAGTTCGCCGACTTCACCCGCTACTCGTTCCGCACCTCCGGCATGTTCACCTCGCTCGCCGACGAGCTGCGCAACATCGACCGCTACCTGACCATCGAGCGCGCTCGCTTCGGCGGCAGGCTCGAGGTCCGGCTCAAGATCGCGCCCGAGGTGCTCTCGGTCGTCGTGCCGTTCCTGATCATCCAGCCGCTCGTGGAGAACGCCGTGCAGCACGGGCTGGCGAACAAGCCCACCGGCGGCATGGTCACGGTGACGGCGCAGGACTACGGCACGGAGGCGTTGATCAGCGTCGAGGACGACGGCATCGGGATGGACCCGGCGCGGCTGTCGGACCTGCGCAACTCGCACCGCACCGGCGCGCACGTCGGGCTCGGCAACATCAACGCGCGGATGCGGCAGCTGTTCGGCGACGAGTACGCGCTGATGGTCGAGACGGCGCCGGGCGCGGGCATGAAGGTGACGCTGCGGGTGCCGAAGTTCGCGCCGGGCGTACGCACGGAGCTCCCGGACTACTCGGCCGCGGTGCCGCCGCAGGAGTCGCGCACCAACGGTTCGCCGGCGCACGCCCGCCGCAGCAGCTGACCTGACTGCGGTCTCAGCTGGTTCGGCCTAACCTGGCGGCCATGACCAGCCTGACCGACAAAGTGACCAGCCGGATCCCGCGGATCGGCGAACGGGGCGACCGCAAGGACGTCGTCGCGGTGGTCAAACTGCACGGCGTGATCACGCCGACGCCGTCCCCGCTCGCCCGTGGCACGATCAACCTCGCCGCCGTGGAGTCCGCGCTGACCAGGGCCTTCGACCACGACCGGCTCCAGGCCGTGGCACTGCTGATCAACTCGCCGGGCGGGGCGCCGACGCAGTCGGGGCTCGTCGCGGAGCGGATCCGGCAGCTCGCCGCGAAGAAGCCGGGCGTGCCGGTGATCGCGTTCTGCGAGGACCTCGCGGCCTCCGGCGGCTACTGGCTGGCCTGCGCGGCCGACGAGATCTACGCGCACCGCACCTCGCTGGTCGGCTCGATCGGCGTCGTCAGCGGCGGGTTCGGGTTCACCGGCCTGCTCGAACGGTTCGGCATCGAGCGGCGGCTGCACACGGCGGGGGAGAACAAGTCGAGGCTCGACCCGTTCCGCCCGGAGAAGCCCGAGGACGTCGAGTGGCTGGAGAAGATGCACGGCCAGCTGCACGAACTGTTCGTGGACTGGGTGCAGGAGCGGCGCGGCGGCAAGCTGACCGACGGCGAGAACCTCTTCACCGGCGACGTCTGGCTCGGCGCCAAGGCGCTCGAGCTGGGCTTGGTCGACGGGCTCGGCAACCTCCGCGAGGTGATCGCCGAACGTTACCCGGACGCCGAAATCACCGTCGCGGAGCCGAAGAAGCCCTTGCTGGCGCGGCTCGGCCTCGGTGCGCCCGCGGCCGCGAGCGCCCTGCTCGACGCGGTGTCCCAGCGCGCGGCCTGGTCGAGGTTCGGGTTGTAATGTGATCGCCCGAGCGCGGTATGGACACCGACCTCCGCCCTAGGCAGGATGCGAATCACTGTGAGTGCGCAAAATGACACCCGACGGCTGCTCGTTCTCGCGGTGGACGACGAGCCGCACGGGCTGAGCCTGCTCGTCGAGAGCTTGCAGAACAACCCCCACATCGGCCGCGTGTTCACCGCGGTCGACGCGTCGGAAGCGCTGCGGCTGCTGGCCTCCGACGATCCGCAGCTGCTCGAGCGCAAGGATCGCGGGCTGCCCGCGATCGACGCGGTCTTCGCCGATCTGCAGATGCCCGGCCTGTCCGGGATGGAGATGGCGCGCGTGTTCTCCGCGCTGAACCCGGCGCCGGTGCTGGTGTTCGTCACCGGGCACGCGTCGGAGGCGGTGAACGCGTTCGACCTCGGCGCGGTGGACTACCTGCTCAAGCCCTGCAACCAGAACAGGCTGGACAGGGCGGTGGAGCGGGTGCTGGACAAGCTGCGCTCCACGCCGGCGCCGAGCGGCGAAAGCCCCGCGGCCCCGGCGAAACCGGACGACGACGAGGTCATCCCGGTCGAGCTCGCGGGCACCACGAAACTCGTCCCGCGCTCCAGCGTGCGGTGGGTCGAGGCGCAGGGCGACTACGCGCGGCTGTTCACCACGGACGGCAACAGCCACCTGGTCCGCATCCCGTTGACCCAGCTCGAAGAGCGCTGGGAGAAGGCGGGTTTCGTGCGCATCCACCGCTCGTTCCTGGTGGCGCTGAACTTGATCACCGAACTGCGCATGGGCCAGGGCGGTTACCAGGTGGTGATCGGCAACGACGAGAAGCTGCTGCCGGTCTCGCGGCGGCACACCCGTGAGCTGAAGGACCGGCTGACCGGCGGCCGATGAACGACGACTACCTCCGCCGCGTGGAGGGGGTCCGGGAGCCGGACCCCACCCTCGGCAAGAACTACGCGCCGCACGAGCCGGCCATCGTCGAGCGGGTGCCCGCCGCGCCTGAGGAGGAGGCGAAGGCAGAGCCCGCCGCGAAGCCGCCGAAGCGGCAACGCGTGGTGCTGGCCGACCCGCGCTCGAAGAACGCGCCGACGTTGCGCGCGCGGGTGGAGCTCGAGGAGCAGACGTCGTGGGGCACGCTGCTGATCAACGACCTGGTGAAGCGCCAACTGCGCACCGGGTTCATGCTCGCGGGGATCGTGCTCGTCGTACTCGGCGCGTTCCCGCTGGCCTTCTACCTGTCCCCGGGTTTCGCCGGGCTGCGGGTGATCGGGGTGCCGCTGGCGTGGCTGCTGCTCGGAATTCTGCCGTTCCCGCTGTTGCTCGTCACCGGTTTGGTCTACAACAGGCTTGCGGAGCGTCACGAGCGTGACTTCGTGGACATGATCGAAAGTTAAGGCTGCAGCGCCGATGGTTACCAATCCGACCGGCAGTCACGGCTATCGACTCGCGCAGGTCGGCTGCCGGTCGAGCGGGTCGGCCTGCTTTAGGTCGGATTGGTAACTTCCCCCTGTGGAAATGAACCCGTGGGTACTGACCGGCATCGTGCTGGTCGCCGCGCTGACCTTTTACCTGGGTCATCGCTCGTCCCGGTTCGCCAACTCCACGCACGACTTCCTCGTCGCGCGGCGGACTGTCCGCTCGCGCCGCAACGCCGCCGCCATCTCCGGTGAATACCTTTCCGCCGCGTCGTTCCTCGGCGTCGCCGGGATCGTGTTGAAGGAGGGCGCGGACGGGCTCTGGTACCCGATCGGCTTCACGGCGGGCTACCTCGCGCTGATGCTGTTCGTCGCCGCGCCGCTGCGCCGCTCGGGCGCGTATACGCTGCCGGACTTCCTCGAAGCGCGCCTCGGTTCGGTCGCGCTTCGCCGCTGTGCCACGGCTTTCGTGGTGTTGATCGGGATCATGTACCTCGTTCCGCAGCTGCAGGGCGCCGGGCTCGCGCTGCACACGGTGCTGCCCGGCGTGCCGCTGTGGGTCGGCGCGCTCGCGGTCACCGTGCTCGTGGCGGGCAACGTGCTCGCCGGCGGGATGCGCGCGATCACGGTGGTCCAGGCCTTCCAGTACTGGCTCAAACTGTTCGCGATCGCGGTGCCCGCGTTCGTGTTGTGCGCGGTTTTCGTTGTGGGGCAACACTCCAGCCCCAGTGGGGCGCTCGGCGACGCCGCGCCACCGGTGTTCTCCCAGGACACCACGGTCGCCGTGCAGACCGACGTCGGGCTGCGGGTCGACGTGGTCACCCCGGTGCGGATCAAGGATCCCGGCGCGACCACCGAGCGGACGGTGGTCTGGGCCAAGGGCGCCACCGAGCAGGTCGCCAAGGACACCCAGCTGAAGTTCGCCGCGGGCACCCCGGTTCCGGTGGTCGAGGACGCGGTCGCGAACAACTCCGACTGGCTGCGGCCCGGTTCCGGCGGGCTCGGCGACCTGCTGCAGACGTACTCCCTGATCCTCGCGACCTTCCTCGGCACGATGGGCCTGCCGCACGTGCTGGTCCGCTTCTACACCAACCCCGACGGCAAGGCCGCCCGGCGCACCGCGGTGCACGTCCTGTTGCTGCTCGGACTGTTCTACCTGTTCCCGACACTGCTCGGGGTGATCTCGCGGATGTACGTGCCGGAGCTGCTCGTGACCGGGCAGACCGACGCGGCGGTGCTGCGGCTACCGCAGTCCGTGTTGCCCGGCGTCGCGGGCGAAGTGCTGACAGCGGTGGTGATGGCCGGTGCTTTCGCCGCGTTCCTGTCGACGTCTTCGGGGCTGCTGGTGAGTGTCGCCGGGGTGGTCTCGACCGACCTGTTCAAGGGCCGGGTACCGGATTTCCGTTGGGCCACCGGCATTGTCGCCGTGATCCCGGCGGTGCTGGCGCTGACGATGCGGCCCACCGACCTGTCGCTGAGCGTCGGGATGTCGTTCGCGCTGGCGGCTTCGACGTTCTCCCCGTTGCTGGTGCTGGGCATCTGGTGGCGGCGGCTGACCTGGCCGGGCGCGATGGCCGGGATGATCGTCGGCGGCGGGCTGGTGATCGCCGCGATCGTGCTGAACACGGTGAGCGGTTACACCGGAAACTGGGCGCCGTGGCTCGCGGATCAGCCGGCGCTGCTCACCGTGCCCGCCGCGTTCCTGGTGACCGTGCTGGTCAGCCTGGCGACGAAGGACGGCACGCCCGCGGACGTCAACGCCGTGATGCTGCGGCTGCACGCGCCGGACCCGCTGGGCTTCATGCGCGACCGCGCGGTGGCGCGGTTCGGCCAGGTGCAGAACAAGGAGCGCACCGGCAAGGGCAGGCACCGCAAGTAGCGGGCCGTCAGCGCTGGAGCCCGATCAAGCACTTGATGTCTGGTTCACCCGGATGGCGGTGTCTTGGTGCGCCATTGAATCTCGTTTGACCTTTGCTGACTCAGTGCTACCAGAAATTTGGACATTATTGTCCGAAAGGGATAGAAATCGGCTCTACGGACAGTAAAGTAACTCACTCGAAAGGATTAACAACTTACCTGGCCTTTAAGGGCAAGATCTACCGCAGCCGTCGACCGGAAGAGGTAGTGATCATGTACAGGGAGGTCGTCCCGTGAGTACCACCGACCAGGGCCTCAGCGATGGGACAGGCCCGGGCAGCGACTGGAAACAGGTCCAGGACAGTCCGGAGTTCCGGCAGCTGCGCCACCGGCTCCGCTCGTTCGTCTTCCCGATGACGGTGCTCTTCCTCGCCTGGTATCTCGTCTACGTCCTGCTCGCCGCCTACGCGCACGACTTCATGTCCACGAAGCTGGTCGGCAACTTCAACGTCGGCCTGCTGATCGGCCTGCTGCAGTTCGTCTCGACGTTCGTCATCACCGGTGTCTACGTCCGTTACGCGAACCGGAAGCTCGACCCGGTCGCCGACGAAATCCGCGACGGCATCGAAGGGGGCGCCGCGTGAGGAACCTCGCCGCGAGCGTCGAGGGCAGCAACCCGACGCTCAACATCATCATCTTCGCGCTCTTCGTCGCGATCACGCTGGTGATCGTGTTCTGGGCCAGCCGCAACACCAAGACGGCCTCGGACTACTACGCCGCGGGCCGCGCGTTCACCGGGCCGCAGAACGGCATCGCGATCTCCGGTGACTACCTGTCCGCCGCGTCGTTCCTCGGCATCGCCGGTGCCATCGCGGTCAACGGCTACGACGGGTTCCTCTACTCCATCGGGTTCCTGGTGGCGTGGCTGGTCGCGTTGCTGCTGGTCGCGGAACTGCTGCGCAACACCGGCAAGTTCACGATGGGCGACGTGCTGGCGTTCCGGATGAAGCAGCGCCCGGTGCGAGCCGCGGCAGCGGTCTCCACGCTGATCGTTTCGTTCTTCTACCTGCTCGCGCAGATGACCGGCGCCGGCGGGCTGGTGAACCTGCTGCTGGGTGTCCAGGGCAACGTCGGGCAGGACGTCGTGATCGCCGTCGTCGGCGTGATCATGGTGCTGTACGTCCTGATCGGCGGGATGAAGGGCACCACGTGGGTGCAGATCATCAAGGCCGGGCTGCTGATCATCGGCGCGCTCGCGATGACGATCTGGGTGCTCGCGAAGTACGGGTTCAACTTCTCCAGCCTGCTGCAGGCGGCCGTGGACAAGGCGGGTGGCGGCGCCAAGGGCGAGGCGCTGCTCGACCCCGGCAAGCAGTACGGCAAGACGGGCACGAGCAAGCTGGACTTCCTGTCGCTGGGCATCGCGCTGGTGCTCGGCACGGCGGGCCTGCCGCACGTGCTGATGCGCTTCTACACGGTGCCCACCGCGCGTGACGCGCGGAAGTCCGTGGTGTGGGCGATCGGGCTGATCGGCGTCTTCTACCTGTTCACCCTGGTGCTGGGCTACGGCGCGGGTGCGCTGGTCGGCGCGGAAAAGATCAGCAAGGCGCCGGGCACGACGAACTCCGCCGCCCCGCTCCTCGCGCTCGAACTCGGCGGGCCGGTGCTGCTCGGGTTCATCGCGGCGGTCGCGTTCGCGACGATCCTCGCGGTGGTCGCCGGGCTGACGATCACGGCTTCGGCCTCCTTCGCGCACGACGTGTACGCGAACGTGATCAAGAAGGGCAAGGTCGACAGCAAACAGTCCGAGGTGCGGGTCGCCCGGATCACGGCACTGGTGATCGGCGCGATCGCGATCGTCGGCGGCATCCTCGCCAAGAGCCAGAACGTCGCCTTCCTGGTGGCGCTTGCGTTCGCGGTGGCCGCCTCGGCGAACCTGCCGACGCTGCTGTACTCGCTGTTCTGGAAACGGTTCAACACCAGGGGCGCGCTGTTCAGCATCTACGGCGGGCTGATCGTCACCATCGTGCTGATCGTGTTCTCGCCCGCGGTGTCCGGCGAATCCACGTCGATGATCAAGGGTGCGGACTTCGCCTGGTTCCCGTTGTCGAACCCGGGCCTGGTGTCCATTCCGCTCTCGTTCTTCCTCGGCTGGCTCGGCACCGTGCTGTCCAAGGAGAGCAACGAAGACAAGTACGCGGAGATGGAGGTGCGCGCGCTCACCGGCGCCCACGCCGAGAAGGCCACCGCGCACTGACGCTTTCCCAGTGAACGCCCCAGTGAAGGCCACCGTCCGGCTGGACGGTGGCCTTCACTGCATCTCATGTGCAGCAAACGGGGTCGCGTGCGACGATGTCGGACGTGAATCCCGCTGAACTTCCCACCGTGTCGGTCACCGAACTGCCGTCAGGCGAACTGACGCTGCTCGACGTGCGGGAGGACGACGAGTGGGCCGCCGGGCACGCGCCGGGAGCGGTGCACATCCCGCTCGGTGAGCTGCCCGGCCGCGTCGAGGAGCTCGCGAAGCTGCCCGACGACAAGCCGATCTACGTCGTCTGCCGCAGCGGCGGCCGGTCCGCTCGCGCCACCGCCTGGCTGAACGCCAGCGGCTGGGAGGCCGTGAACGTGGCAGGCGGAATGAAGTCCTGGCACACCGAGGGCCGCCCGGTCGAGGGCGATCACGACGGCGTGCCCCCGGAAATCCTGTAGATGCATCCCAGCCGGTACGCCCGTCCCCGCGTGCGCTGGGTGGCTTCACCGCCGCCCGGCGCTTTCGTGCCGCGCCGCGCGCGGCCGCCGGAGCGATACACCGGCCCGCCCGCGTACCCGGTGCCGCCCCGCTGGGGCTTCCCGAACCTCACCTGGCGCGAGCCGACGGCCGTGCCCGGCACGCCGTCGAGCTACCCGCGCCCGATGGAGCGGGTGCGGGTGCTGTCCCGCAACGCGATCACGATCCTGTGGTTCCTCGCCGGGCTCGCGGCGGTCGCCGCGATAGCCGAGTTCTGGCAGTACGCGCTGCTGGTGATCAGCCGCACTTCGGCGCTGGACACCGATGTCGTCACCTTCTCCGACAGCCTGAAGGTGATCGCCGCGCTGCTCTCGGTCATCTTCGGGGCGCTGGCGTTCGGCTCGGTGCTGTGGTGGCTTTACGTCGCCCGCCAGGCGGCGGCCGAGGAGAGCGGCCAGGAGCCGCCGCGGTCCAGCTGGCAGGTGCTGGCCGGCACGCTGATCCCGTTGCTGAACCTCGTGATGGCGGGGTCGATCCTCGCTGAGCTGGAACACGCCGCGTTGCGCCGCCCGGCCGTGAAGAGGCCGAGGCCCTCGCGGCTCGTGCTCGGCTGGTGGGCCACCTGGGTGCTGAACGAAGTGCTGCTCGTCGTGGTCATCGTGTGGCGTTTCCGCGGCGGGATCCAGGCGCAGGCCGACGGCGTGCTGCTGTCCGGGCTGCTCGACCTTTCGGCCGCCGGGCTTGCCGTACTGACCGCTGTGGTGCTGCAGCGCATCACGAGCCTGCTGGCGCCGATCCCGCTCGACAGGCTGCGGGTGCGCCGGGTCGTCGCCGTGAAGGGCGCGCCCCGCGCCACCGAGCGCCCGCCCCGCCCGGTCAGCGCTTCACGCTGAGACGGGCAGGGTCCGCAGCCCGCGGATGACGAATTCCGGCCTGCGCTCGGGCTCGCGCGCGAAACGCAGGTTCGGCGTCTTTTCCAGCAAAGCCCGCACGGCGGCGGCGATCTCGATCCGCGCCAGCGGGGCGCCGATGCAGTAGTGGATACCGGCGCCGAACCCGATGTGCTGGTTGGGCGTGCGGCCGACGTCGAAGGTGTCCGGATCTTCGAACACCTGCGGATCCCTCGCCGCGGCGCCGAGCAGGGCAGCGATCTTTTCGCCCTTCGCCACAGGAAACCCGGCTATCTCCAGGTCCTCCGTCGCCGTGCGCTCGAACAGCTGCAGCGGCGCGTCGTAGCGGATCAGTTCCTCGACAGCGCTTTCCGCGAGCGAAGGATCGTCGAGCAGGCGTTGCCACTGCGCGGGATGCCGCAGCAGCGCGGACACGCCGTTGCCGATCACGTTCACCGTCGCCTCGTGCCCGGCCATCAGCAGGAGCACCGCCGTGGCCACCACTTCGTCCTCGGTGAGGCCGGCGCGCACGAGGTCGCTCACCAGGTCCTCGCCGGGGTTCCGGTGGCTCAGCTCGCGCAGGTAGCCCGCGAACTCGGCGGCCGCGTTCTCCGCCGCGCGCCGCCCTTCTTCGGGCAGGCCGTACTCGTACATCTTCACGATCGCGTTCGACCACGGCACGAGGCGCGGCCGGTCGGCGTCGGGGATGTCCAGCAGTTCGGCGATCACCGCCACCGGCAGCGGCTGCGCCAGCTGCTCCAGCAGATCGGCCTCGCCGCTTTCCGCGATCCGCGCGACCAGGCCGTCCACCATGTCCCGCGCCAGCTCGCCGACCTTCGGCCGCAACCGCTCGACGTGCCCGCGGTTGAACGCCGCCGAGATCGACCGGCGCAGCCGCGTGTGCACCGGAGGTTCGTTCTCCAGCAAGGAGTTCCGGTGCAGCAGGTTGAACGAGACGAACCGCTCGGCCGGCTGCGCGTCGGACCAGATCCGGCCCAGCCCACGGTGCCGCAGCACGGCCGACGCGGCGGAATGCGACACGGCGACAGCGAGGCCCAGCCCCTCGTGCCGATGTACCTCGCCTTGCTCGCGCAGCCGCGCGAACTCCGGGTACGGGTCGGCGAGAAACTCCGGGTCACGGGGATCGAACACCCGGCGAGCGTATCCGGTAGCGTCTGCGCCCGAACTGCACGAGGAGGCGAAATGGGTAAGGCCGCGCGAAAGAAGAACAAGGCCCCGAAGGTGCGCGAGAAGTTCGTGGCGCAGCCCTTCGAGGGGCTTGCCGCCGAACCCGAACTGATCGCGCTGCGCGAGTTCGTGCCGTCGGCGACCGCGCCACTGTCCCTTGTGGACAGTCCGGATCGGGGGATCACGCTGGCCACCGTGCTGCCGATGGCCGCGGCCGCGTTCGTCCGCACGGACGGCGAGGTGTTCGTCGGGCTGCAGGTGCAGACACGGTCCTCCGACATCAGCCGCGACCTCGGCCGAGCCGTGCGCTGGGCGCTGGAGGCCGAGCCGGGCGACGTGCTCTCGGTACCGGACACCACGAGCGCGCCCGCCGAGGGTGAGCGGCTGCAGGACCTGCTGGTCGCGGACGCGGAGCTGGACGTCACGGTGCACACCGACTTCGGCTGGTGGCTGCCCGAGGACACCGACGCCGACGGCGAGGTCAAGCTTTCGCTGGACCGCGCGAACGAGGCGATCATGCCCACCGAACGGCTCGGCGCCGGTTCGTACTGGGTGCTCGCGGGGGAGAAGGCGCACCTGCGCTGGGTCCGCCCGGAGCCGGAGAACAAGCTGCTGCAGGCGCTCGCCCGGCTGTCCGCCGCCGGCGAACTCGGCCTCGGTGAGGGCTCCCGCTACGCCGGTTCGTTCCGCGCGCACGGGCTGCTCGTCCCGGTCTGGGACCTCGACCCGGAGGCGCATGCGCGCGAGTGGACGGAGCCGGCGAAGCAGCTCGGCGTCCGGCTCGACGAGGCGCTGGCGTCGCTGGACGACCAGCCGCTCGACGCCACCGAGCGCCGCGCCCGCGACGGGCTGATCGGCCGCCAGCTGACGCTGCGGTGATCCTGCACATCTGCGCCGAAGGGGACTGGACGGGCGGGGACTACCGCCCGTCCTCCCTGGACACGGTGGGTTTCGTGCACTGCTCCGATCCGGGCACCGCGCACCTGCCGGCCAACGCGCTCTACGCCGGACGTCGTGACCTCGTCCTGCTGGAGATCGACCCGGTGCGGCTCGGCGTCCCGCTGCGCTGGGAAGAGGGAGACCCTCCGCATCCTGCGGGTATCTGGTTCCCGCACGTCTACGGCCCGATCCCGGCGGAGGCCGTCCTAGCCGTGCATCCCTTCCCGCCGCGCGACGACGGCACCTTCCGGCTCCCCGCCGCCATCGCGAATCGGTAACCCCTGGCAACACCCCCGGGTCTCACGCGTCCCTCAAATGGTGGGCAGCGCGAGACAACCCCAGGGGGCATCTCATGCGTGGTGGCAACGAAGGAGATGTGGCGGACAGACGCTGCCCGGGAGGAGACGCTACGGTGACCACGACCGTTCCGGCCGTTACCAGCTGGCCGGTGGGGAGGGAATCACCGATGGCGGGCGAGCTGGCGGACTTCGAGGAGTTCGTGCACGCCAGTCTGCCGGGTCTGCTCCGCTACGGGCACGCGCTCACGGGTAACCCGCACGACGCCGCCGACCTGGTGCAGACGGTGCTGGAGAAGATCGGCTCCCGGTGGACGCACGTCCAGCGCAAGACCGGGGACCCGCTCGCCTACATCCGCCGCTCGATGGCGAACGCGCACGTCAGCCGCTGGCGGCGGACCCGCCGCGAGAGCCTGGTCGCGGACGTCCCGGATGCCCGCGTGGTGCAGCCCGCCGACCCCTTCGAACACGAGCCGCTGTGGCAGGCCCTACGCGAACTGCCACCGAGGCAACGCGCGGTCATCGTGCTGCGTTACTACGAAGGACTGTCCGAGGTGGAGATAGCACGGACGCTCGGGATCAGCCAGGGCACGGTGAAAAGCCAGGCCAGCAAGGCGATCGCGAGTCTGCGGGGCAAGATCGTCCCGGCATCCGACGAGAACGATGGGAGGGAAGCGGGTTGAACCAGCCTGAGGAGCTGGACGAGGAGCTGCGGCGGCTGTTCGCCGACGAACGGCTGGCCGTGCCGCCGGGCGACGGCGCCGAAACCGCGATCCTCGCCGGGGCCCGCCGGATTCGCCGCCGCCGGAGGGTGCTGACGGCGACGGGCGGCGCGCTGGCCGCGGTCGCGCTGGTCGGCACCGGGCTGCTCGTGAGCGACCTGCGTTCGAATCCCGACCGGGTGGCCTCGCCCCCGGCGGACCAGACGCTGTCGATCGCGAATTCCACGGGCCAGCCGACGTCGATCGCGCCCGCCCCGCCCGCGGCCTCGCCCACGTCGACCGAGGCGGCCCCGCCCCCGGAATCGACCACGTCGGTGCCACGGCAGACCACCTCGAAGACGGCACCGCCGACTTCGAGTACGCGCGTGGCCACCGTTCCCCAGGTCTCCGGCCCGGTGCTCGGGCCGACCGGGTACAGCAAGCTGAAGCTGGGCATGAGCTTCCAGGACGCGAAGTCGACCGGACTGCTGGCGAACGCCGACTCCGAGCCGGCCCAGTGCACCTACTACACGCTGACCGAGGGCACTTCCGCCGTCTCGAAGGTGAAGATCTCGCCGACGGACGGGGTCGTCGCCTTCCTGGCGAGCGGCGCGCATACCCCGGAGCAGATCCAGATCGGTTCCACCAAGGACCAGCTGGAGGCGGCGTACCCCGGCCTTTCCGGTGGCAGCAGCCTCTACAGCGCGGACGCCGGTGGCAACGGCACGTACATGTTCACGATGAGCGGGGACAAGGTCTCCGTGCTGTCTCTCATCGGGCCCGGCAGCGACTGCTGAGCCCGATGCGCGGGAAAAAGCCCGGGCCACTCCAGGGGGAGGGCCCGGGCTTTCCCGCTCCAGGTGCTGCTGGACTCAGAGCTTGCCGCCGGCCACGGCCGGCATGTCCGAGCCGCCGTCCGAGACCGACTCGCGGGCGAGCCAGGTCTCGACGTCGAACAGGTTGCTGCCGGCCCGCTTGACGACGTTCAGCAGCGTCTTCATCTGCGAGACCTCCTCCACCTGCTCGGCGAGGAACCACTGCAGGAACTGCTCGCCCTGGAAGTCGTCCTCCTCGCGGGCCGTCTTGACCAGCGTCCTGATGTCCGCGGTGACGTCCTTCTCCTGCGCCAGTGCGAGCTCGACGAGCTCGACGGCTTCACTGAATTCATTGCGTACCTCGGCGACACCGGGGATTTCCACGTGGTGGTCGGTGTCCATCAGGTACTGCACGATCGCGAGCGCGTGATTGCGCTCTTCCACCGACTGCCGGTAAAACAATTTCGCCAGTTGGGGCAGATCCTCGTTGTCGAACCAGACTGCGAGTGCCACGTATTGCTGCGACGCGGTGAATTCGTTGTGCACCTGCTGTTGCAGCAGCTCGTAGAACTTGGAGCGCGGTTCCCTCTTTCGCGTGGCCATGCCTCGACGATAAGTGAAAGTACTGCTGAATTTCCACTCGAACCTGGTGATGTCCACCCTATTTGGGTAGGCTTACCAAGATCGGTCGTTACTTATTCGGTAAGGCTTCCCTCATTGGGAAAAGCATTTGTTTAGGCAAGCCTTTCTTTATTCGACCGGCGCGCGTTCGATCGGGCAGGACATGCATCGTGGCCCGCCCCGGCCGGAACCCAGCTCGGAGCCGGCGATCGGCAGCACTTCGATCCCGGCGTCGGTCAGCCGCGCGTTCGTCTCCACGTTGCGCTCGTAGCCGACGACCACGCCCGGCGCCAGCGCCAGGGTGTTGTTGCCGTCGTCCCACTGCTCGCGCTCGGCGGTGACGGGGTCCAGTCCCGTGTCGATCACCCGCAGTTTTTCGATGCCCATCGCCTCGGCGGCGGCGTGCAGGAACGGCTGGGGCCCGCTCACCCGCAGGCCACCGTCGTCGTCAGGGCACAGGGTGAACGCGACCAGCGAATCGCGGGCGAGCGGATACATGACCACCGCGTCGCGATCGACCATCGTGCAGACGGTGTCCAGGTGCATGGTCGCCCTGTCCTGCTCGATGGGCACGGCCAGCACGGTGTGCGCCAGGTTGTCGGTGAACACCGAGCGGGCCAGCGACTCGGCGCCGGCGGGCGTGGTCCGTTCGCCGACGCCGACGGCGAGTACGCCCGGCGCCAGCAGCATCACGTCGCCGCCCTCGACCGGCGCGGAATGCGCCCCGTACGCGCGGGCAGCGTGCCGGAACCGCGGGTGGTAGGCGTAGATCAGGTCCAGCAGCATCGTCTCGCGGCGGCGCGCGGGCAGCGCGAGCGACGAGAGCGCCACTCTGTCCCCGATCCACACCGAGGAGTCGCGGGTGAACAGCAGGTTGGGCAGCGGGTCGATGGCGAAGTCGTGCGGGTGGTGCATTTTCCGCACCAGCGAAGGACCCGCCGCGGTGGGTAGCTCCTCGAAGGTCATCCCGCCGGTGAGCACCTCGGCCAGCGTATCGGCGTCCACAGTGGACAGATGATCGCGGAGCGAATCGGCCAGCACGTCACCGAGTCGCCGGTCGTCGATCGCCGCGTGCACCCCGGCCGTGCGCGCACGCGGGTCCGCCAGCGCCTCGGTCAGCACGTCCGTCAGCAGCAGCACCTCGACCCCGCGCCCGCGCAGCACGCCGGCGAAGGCGTCGTGCTCCTGCTGGGCGCGGTCCACCCACGGGATCGAGTCGAACAGCAGCTGGTCGTTGTTGCGCGGGGTGAGCCTTTTGAGCTCGTTGCCCGGCCGGTGCAGCAGGACCGTGCGCAGCGGCCCCACCTCGGTGTCCACCTTGGGTTGGGTCATTTCGGCAGCCTACGGCAGGACGGAGAGGTGGCCCTTCAGCAGCGAATAGCCCACGAACGACACCACGTCGAGGATCGTGTGCGCGACGATGAGCGGCCACAACCTGGTGGTGCGCTGCCAGATCCGGCCGAACACGAGCCCCATCACCAGGTTGCCGACGAACCCGCCGAAACCCTGGTACAGGTGGTAGGAGCCGCGCAGCACGGCGGCCGCGAGCACCGCGGAGTTCTCCCGGAAGGCCAGCTGCCGCAGCCGGGTCAGCAGGAAGCCGATCACCAGCATCTCCTCGGCGAAGGCGTTGCCGAACGCCGAGAGTACGAGCACGATCGGCCGCCACCAGGTGCCGTCCAAAGTGGACGGGGCGACGGCGAGGTTGAAGCCGAGCTTCCAGGCGGCGAAGTACAGCGCCAGTCCCGGAATCCCGATCAGCGCGGCCAGCCCGACGCCCCACAGGGCATCCTTGCCGCGCCAGGTCAGCCCGACCGAGGCGAGCTTGATGCCGCCGCGGTAGAGCAGGTAGCCGCCGAGCGCGCCCCAGCCGATCAGCTGCACGACGCTGAGCAGCTGCGCCAGCAGGTCGAGCAGATCGAGCGCTTCCTGCGGTGCGTTGAGCGCGACCTGCTGCTTGCTCAGCGGCGTCGGCTGCAGCAGCGAGTTCAGCAGGGAGACCAGGCTGCGCGCCCCCGACAGGCCGAGGGTGATCGAGAAGACGATCAGCAGTTCGAGCTTGATCCGGCGCCGCTCGCGCTCGTCCTCCACCACCGCGGGCAGGGCCGGGCGCGGCGGGGACAGCCAGTCGCGGGCGAGTGAGGTCACGGGCGCACGCTACCTTCGGTACACATGGCACCGAAAATAGCGACGGCGGACCGGGTCGGACGTGAAGAACTGCTCGAGTTCCTCCGCCCCCGGCACCGCGCCATCCTGATGACCACCCGGGCGAACGGCAGCCCCCAGCTGTCCCCGGTCACCTCCGGCATCGACACCGAAGGCCGCTTCGTCGTGGCCACCTATCCGAAGCGGGCGAAGGTCGTGAACGCCAGGCGGACCCCCGCGGTGTCCGTCATCGTGCTGTCCGACGAGTGGAACGGCGCGTGGGTGCAGTTCGACGGCCAGGCCGAAGTGCTCGACATGCCCGACGCGGTGGAGCCGCTGGTGGAGTACTTCCGCAGCATCTCCGGCGAGCACCCGGACTGGGACGAGTACCGCGAGGCGATGCGCAAGCAGAACAAGAGCCTCCTGCGCGTGACGATCGAGCGCTGGGGCCCGATCGCCACCGGCGGCTTCCCGCCCGAGCTCGCTCAGGCGGAGTGACGCTGCTGTTGCTGGGCGGCGAGGAACGGGCAGCCGACGAGCCGGCGCAGCTCCACCGCGAGCTGCGCCGGAGTGAGCACGGGCCGCTCGAAGGCCAGCCGCACGTCGTGGTCGCCGGAGTCGGACTCCACGCGTAGCCGCAGCCCGAACCGGTCGAGCCCGAGCGGCCGGATGTGCCCGGTCCGCAGTTCCTCGGGCAGGTGGCGGGCGAGCTGATCGACCACGTCCGCGTGCTCGTGCTCGAGATGCCGCAGCCAGTTGGTCTCGTAGTCGTGGAAGGGATCGGGCGAGGCCGCGCCGAACATGTGCGGCCGCAGCGAATGCGTGCCCTCCGCGTCGGCCAGCACCAGCGACGCCGGGGTCAGGCGGAGCAGGCTCGCGCCGTGCCCGAGGTCGAGCAGCCTCGGGTCGGGGCGGGTCTCCGCGATGGCCACCGCGCGCGCCCTCGCCGCCGCCGCGCTCAGCGGGCGGAGCCAGCCGGTGATCCACAGCAGCCCGCGCACGGGCTCGCGGAGCTGGACCGGGGCGTGGTCGGCGAGTTCGAACATCACCGCGACCTCGGCGTCGGTGGCGCGCGCCAGCAGCGGGTGGTCTTCCCTGAGCAGGACGCTGACGCTGCCGCTGGCGTGCACGTGGTGCAGTTCCGGGGTCACGCGCTCGGCGTTGGCGGAACCGGTCGGCATCAGTGTTCCTGGACAGTCGCGGGTCGCGATCGTCTTGGCGCGCTCGGCCGGCGTTGGTGCGGGCGGACGGGTCTCGGTCACGGGCCACCTCCTAGTTAGGTGAGCCTAACCTCTGTCTCGGAAAAGGGGAAGTGATCTCACTCCGCCAACCGGCCTAATGCTGATTTGTCCGCCCTGCGGACCGGTTTGTCCGGCTGTCGTACGCTACTAGCGTGTCCCTTGTGTCAAGCGCTGTGGAACTCACGCCCCCCGGCCCCCGTGGAATTCCGCCCCTGTTCGCCCGGCTCGTAGACGACTCGGCGCTGTTCCCGCCGGGAACGGCGACGATGCCCGAGGCGCTGCGGGCGCACTACGAAACCCGCGCGGCCGAACACTCGGGACTGCTGGGGGTGTTCCTCTGCCAGGCCTCGCGGCTGCCCGAGCTGATCACCGAGCTGATCAAGCTCAAGCCGAAGCAGCCGCTGCCGCTGTCACTGATCATCGACACCGGCCTCGGGGGCGTGCCCAAGGCGATCTCGATCGTCGAATCCCGCAGCGAACTGCTTTCCCTGCGCATGGTGGAGATGCCCGCACCGTCCGATGTGGACGAAGTCTGGCTGGAACGTGTGTCGGAGTTCGTGCCGGAGGACGTGATCAGGGTGGTCGAGCCGCGCCGCGGCGTCGGCTGGCTGGACGGTGTCCGCAAGGTGATCGAGCACGGCAGCTGGCCCAAGATCCGCTGCGGCGGGGTGTCCAGCGAGAACTTCCCCAGCGTGGACGAGGTGGCCGACTTCCTGTCCGTGGTCAGCGGGTTCAGCGGCGCGTCCTTCAAGGCGACCAACAGCCTGCACAGGGCGGTCCGGCACGCCGACCCCGAGACGGGCTTCGAGCACCACGGTTTCCTGAACCTCCTCGTCGCGGTCGGCCGCTGCCTCTCGGGCGGCGACGTGCGGGAAGCGCTTTCCTCCACCGACGGGGAAGCACTCGCGGAGGAGGCCCGCTCGCTGTCGGAGCCCGCCGCGAAGGCGGTGCGCTCGCTGTTCGCCTCCTACGCGTCGGCCACCTTCGCCGAACCGGTCGCGGATCTCGAGGCGCTCGGCCTGCTGTGACAGCCGAGGGTTCGCTGACGCTGGATCGCGGACTCGCGCTGTTGCAGGCGATCGCGGACGCGGGCGGCGAGGCCGCCACGATTTCCGAACTCGCGGCGGCCATCGGTGCCAGCCGGGCGGCCGTGTACCGCCTGCTGGTCCCGCTGTCCGCGCGCGGGCTCGTCCGGCGGGACGCGAACAAGGTCCGCCTCGGTGTCGGTGTGCTCCGGCTCGCCGAGCAGGTCGTCCCGCAGCTGCGCGAGGTGGCCCGGCCCGTGTTGCGTGAGCTCGCCGAGGAGTCCGGGGCGACGGCGCACCTCGCGATCGCGGAAGGCGACCAGGTCGAGTCCGTGGTGGTCGTCGAACCCTCGTGGACGGATCTGCACGTGGCCTACCGCGTCGGCACGCGGTTCCCCATCGGCACCGGGGCGGCGGGCAAGGCCATCACGCTGCGCCAGGGCGGGCGCGGCTGGGTCACGTCGGCCGGTGAGGTGCGGCGCGGGGTTTCCGGAATCGCGGCGCCGGTCCGGACGGTGCCCGGGCTGCGCGCGTGCGTCGGGCTGGTCTCGCTCGGCCCGATCAAGGCGGAGACGGCCGGGCCGCAAGTGGTCGCGGCGGCGGCGAAACTGGCCGAGCTGCTCAAATGAGGCCGGGGCTCAGGCGAAGGCCTGCCAGATCGCGAGCACGGTGAAAGCGGCGAACGCGAAGCCCGCGACGCGCTGCAGCAGCTTGGGGCGGATCTTGCTGCGCACTTTGTGCCCGATCAGCACGGCTACCCCGGCCACCGTGATCAGCGCGAGGAAAGCTCCGAGACCGACCGCGAACGGCTGCCCGTAACGCGCGGTCAGACCCGCGGTGGCCAGCTGCGACGCGTCACCCCATTCGGCGGCGAACAGCACGCCGAACGAGGTGAGCGCCGAGCGGAAGAACGACACCGGGCCAGGCCCGGAACGAGACGCGTCTTCGCCGCCGTCGACCTCCCTGGAGAAGCCTTCCTTCAGCAGCAGGATGGCGCCGATGCCGAACAGGGCGGCGACCACGCCGGCCACGAGCCCCTCCGGCAACAGCGTCAGCGCGTGCCCGAAAGCGACCGCGATAACGCATTGCACGGCGAACGCGACGGTGACTCCGGCGAACACGGCCAGCGCCTTGAAACGGGTGGTCAGAACAAGAGTTGCGATTAGTGTCTTGTCCGGTAGCTCCACGGCGAGGATGAGGGCGAAAGTGCTGGTCAACGCCAGTAGCGCGGAAGACATCGCGTTTTCACCCCTTTCCGTCTTACACGATAAAGGGGTCAAGTTAAGAAGACCAGCTGATTGGGTTTGCGAATCGCGGGTTAAGGCACGCCGAAATTGTTTTTCCTGCGCCCCGGCCGTGGCCTGAGGTGCGGTTATGACGGTGCGTGGGCCGGGTCTCACGTTAGGTAAGCCTTAGTTCAGTGCGGCGGAATGGCGACGGGACCTAGGTCCCGGGATGATCAGGACCGCCGGACCTGATGAGCGGGTCGCGGGGGGAGAAGGCTGAACAACGTGGATGTGCTGCAACTGGCCCGGTGGCAGTTCGGGATAACGACCGTCTACCACTTCCTGATGGTGCCGCTGACGATCGGCCTGTCCGTGCTCGTCGCGGGCATGCAGACGGCGTGGGTCCGCACCGGCGACCGGCGCTACTACAAGATGACCAAGTTCTGGGGCAAGCTGCTGCTGGTCAACTTCGCGATGGGCGTGGTGACCGGGCTCGTGCAGGAGTTCCAGTTCGGGATGAGCTGGAGTGCCTACTCCCGGTTCGTCGGTGACGTGTTCGGGGCCCCGCTCGCGATGGAGGGCCTGGTCGCGTTCTTCGTCGAGTCGACCTTCCTCGGGTTGTGGATCTTCGGCTGGGACCGGCTGCCGAAGCGGGTCCACCTCGCGTGCGCCTGGGCGTTCTCGCTGGCCACGGCGGTTTCGGCGTACTTCATCCTCGCCGCGAACTCGTGGATGCAGCACCCCGTCGGCGTGGAGTTCGTCGACGGCAAGCCGACCATGCGCTCGATCTGGGCGGTGCTGACCAACAACACCGCGCTGGCCGCGATCCCGCACACCATCGCCGGGGCGTTCTCGGTGGCCGCCGCGTTCCTCGTCGGGGTGGCGGCGTGGCATCTGTGGCGCAAGCGCAAGGACGACGACGAGCACCGCAGCGTCTGGCGCAGCTCGCTGCGGCTCGGCGGCTGGGTCGGCATCGTCGCCTTCGCGGTGCTCGCGATCACCGGCGACACCCAGGGCAAGCTGATGTTCCAGCAGCAGCCGATGAAGATGGCCTCGGCGGAGGCGCTGTGCCACACCGAGCAGCCTGCCAGCTTCTCGATCATCGCGATCGGCGACGTGCGCAGCCAGAACTGCGAGGACGTCAAGACCTTCAACGTGCCGGCGCTGCTGTCCTTCTTGGCGCACAACGACTTCTCGACCGAGGTGAAGGGCGTCGAGGACCTCGTCGGCGAGTACCAGGCCAAGTACGGCACGAACTACCCGGACGACCCGGCGCTGGGCGAGCTGGCAGGCAAGCCGATCGACTACGTGCCGAACCTCCCGGTCACGTACTGGGGCTTCCGGATCATGATCGGGTTCGGCGCTGTGTCGGCCGGGCTCGGCGTGCTGGCGCTCTGGTTCACCCGCCGCGGCCGCATCCCGGACACGAAGTGGTTCCCCGTCGTGATGCTGCTCGGGATCGCGACCCCGTTCATCGGCAACAGCGCGGGCTGGGTGTTCACCGAGATGGGCAGGCAGCCGTTCGTGGTGGCGCCGAACCCGACGGGTGTGGACGGCGTGTGGCTGTTCACGGCCCAGGCGGTGTCGGACCTGTCCACAGGCGAGTTGTGGACCTCGATCACCACGCTGACCTTGCTTTATGGCGTGCTCGCCGTGATCGAGCTGGTGCTCATGCGCAAGTACGTCCGGGGCGGGGTGGACGGCGTGCTGCCGCCTGAAAAACCGGAGAAACCCAAGGGGCCCAACGATTCCGGCTCCGATTCCGACGAAGCACTCTCGTTCGCCTACTAGGGATGCACATGCCCACCTGTGGACAACCTCGCAATCTGTGGACAAGCCTGTGGACAACTTTCCCGTCGGCTAGCTCGGGGAGGTGGGGGCGATGAGCCTGGAGACCCTCTGGTTCTGCATCATCGTGCTCTTCTGGGTCGGCTACCTGTTCCTCGAAGGGTTCGACTTCGGGGTCGGGATGCTGCTGCCGGTGCTCGGCCGCGACGACACCGAGCGCCGGGTGCTGATCAACACCATCGGGCCGGTGTGGGACGGCAACGAGGTGTGGCTGATCGTCGCGGCGGGCGCGACCTTCGCGGCCTTCCCCGACTGGTACGCGTCGCTGTTCTCGGCGACGTACCTGCCGCTGCTGATCGTGCTGGTCGCGCTGATCGGCCGCGGGGTGGCGTTCGAGTATCGCGGCAAGGTGGACTCGGCGCGCTGGCGGCGCAACTGGGACCGGGTGATCATGGCCGGGTCGTGGATCGCGCCGCTGGGCGTCGGCCTGCTGCTCACCACGAGCATCCTCGGGCTGCCGCTGGACGAGCACGGCAACCGCATCGGCCCGGCGTTCGAAGCGGTCCGCTGGGACACGCTGCTCGGCGCGGTCGCCGTGGTCGGGTTCTCACTGGTGCACGGCGCCGCCTTCCTGGCGCTGAAGACCGCGGGTGACGTCCGTGAGCGGGCCCGGCGGCTGGCGATCCGGCTGCTGCCGGTCGCACTGCTGCCGATGGTCGCGCTGCTGGTGATCGTGCAGCTGCGCGAGGGCGAGGCGTGGACCCTGGTCCCGCTGGTCCTCGCCGTGGTGGCCACCGTCGTGGCGTGGCAACGCCTGGTGGCCGATCGCGACGGGCAGGCGTTCGCCGCGCTCGGCGTCACGATCGCGGCCGCGGGGGTGGCGCTCTTCGGCGCGCTCTTCCCGAACGTCCTTCCGTCCACTCTGGACGCGGCGAACTCGCTGACCGTCGGCAACGCCTCGTCCAGCCACTACACGCTGACCGTGATGACCTGGGTGGGCGCGTTCGGCGCCCCGGCGGTGCTGGTCTACCAGGGCTGGACCTACTGGGTCTTCCGCAAGCGGATCAGCGTCAAGCAGATTCCCCCGGTGCACACCCCATGAACTTTCCCGGACGCCCCACCCTTCCCGCAGATGTGTCCACAACGGACACAGGGCGACTGGGAAAGGGGCCGCTCGGCGCGCTGCCGGCCCTGTCCGCGGCGGCGCGCCGGGCGCTGGCCCTCGGTGGGTTTCTCGCACTGCTGAACGCGGCAGCGCTGGTGGCGCAGGCTTTCCTGCTCGCGTCGGCCTGCGCGGCGCTCGTCGCCGGTACCGGATTTCCGGCGACGCAACTGGCCGTGCTGTTCGGTGTCGTGCCCGCGCGTGCGCTCGTCGCGTGGGCGATGCGCACGGTCGCGGCGCGGGCTGCGGCCGGAGCCAAGGAGGAGTTGCGGGCGAAGGCCGTCGACCACGCGATGAAACTCGGTCCGGAGTGGATCGCCGAGCGCGGCCCCGGTGAGCTGACTTCCTTGACCACCAAGGGTTTGGACGCACTCGACGCGTACTTCACGGACTACCTCCCGGCGCTGGTGACGGCCGCGGTCGTGCCGCTCGGGGTCGGCGCCGCGGTGTTGTTCGCCGACTGGCCCTCGGCGGTGATCATCGCCTTCACCGTGCCGCTGCTGCCGTTGTTCGCGATCCTCGTCGGGAAGTACACGGCCGAGCGATCGGCCGCCGCGACGGAGGCACAGCACCGGCTTTCCGGGCAGCTGCTCGAATTCGTCCGCGCGCTGCCCGTGCTGGCGGCGTTCCGCCGCGCCGAAGCGCAGGCGGAAGCGGTCCGCCGGGTCTCCGAGCGGCACCGGCAGGCCACGATGAAAACGCTCCGGGTCGCCTTCTCATCGGCCTTCGTGCTGGAGCTGGCGGCGACCCTGTCGGTGGCGTTGGCCGCGGTCGTGATCGGGGTCCGGCTCGTCAGCGGGGACCTGCCGCTGGTCATCGGGCTGGGCGTGCTGATCCTCGCGCCCGAGTGCTATCAGCCGATCCGGTCGGTCGGCGCCGCTTTCCACGCGAGCGAGGACGGCGTCGAGGCTGTCCGCCGGGTGACCGACGTGCTGGCGGAACCTGTTGCGGCGCAAGGGACTCAGGTGCCCAGCCGTGGCGAGGTTCGCGTGTCGGGTCTGCGTGTTGCCCGCCGGGGCGGGTTCGCGCCGGACGGCGAGTCGTTGTCCGTGCGACCGGGGCAGACGCACTGGCTGCGTTCGCCGAGCGGTGCGGGTAAGTCGACAATTTTGGCCACCCTGCTCGGTTTCGTCCGTCCGGCCGAGGGGTCGGTGACGGTGGATGGCCTCGAATTGTCCGATGTGGACATGTCGACATTCAGGCGAAGTGTGGCCTGGGTTCCGCAGTCACCGGCCTTCACCGGCGGCACGGTCGCCGACGAGGTGCCGGACGTGCCGGACCTGCTGGCGTCGTTGAACCTCCAAGGCCTGGAAGGAAAGCGGCTCAACGAACTCTCGCTCGGTCAACGCCAGCGGGTCGCGGTGGCGCGGGCGTTGCTCCGCATCCGCGACGGCGCCTGGCTGCTGCTGCTCGACGAACCGACGGCGCACCTGGACCAGGCGAACGCGGAACTCGTCCTGACCGCGGTGGAAAAGGCCCGTGCGGACGGGGCCGCGGTGATCGTCGCCGCGCACGAACGGCCCCGCGCCGACGAACTGCCCGGCGCGGCACCGGTTGCCACGCTGAAGAAAGCGGTCGCGTCGGTGCCCGGCCCCGTGCGGCGGATTCTCGACCGCCGATTCCTGTTCGGGGCCGCGCTGGGCGCGCTCGCGCTGCTCTCGGGCATCGCGCTGACGGCGACGTCGGGCTGGCTGATCGCGAAAGCCTCGCAACAGCCGCCGATCCTCACGCTCACCGTCGCGGTGGTCGGGGTGCGGGCGTTCGGGCTCGGCCGCGCGGGACTGCGGTACGCCGAGCGGCTCGTCACGCACGACGCCGCGTTCCGCATCGCCGGGCGGACGCGGGTGCGGCTCTGGCGCGACCTGGTGCGCCTCGGCCCGGCGCGCACTCTCGGCCTGCGGCAAGGAGAAGGGCAGCGGCGGCTGGTCGACGACGTCGACACGGTGCGCGATCTGCTGCCCCGGGTGCTGACCCCGCCGGTGATCGCCGGCGCGGTGCTGGTGTTCGCCGTCGCCGTGCAGACGATCGTGCTGCCCGCCGCCGGGCTCGTGCTCGGGATCGCCGTGGGGATCGGGGCGATCTGCGCCCCGCTGCTGACGCTTCGGCTGGAGCGGCGGGCGACCTCGGTGCTGGCGTCGGGCCGTCGTGTGGTGAGCTCGCAGGTGCTCGAACTCTTCGAGGGCGCGGCGGAACTGCTGGCGTTCGGCCGGGACGGGGCGCGCCGGGCCGAGCTGGCGGAGTCCGACACGCGGCTGGCCGCGCAGGCTCGGCGGCAGGCGCTCGCCGCGGGCGCCGCCGACGGCCTCATCGCGCTTGTCACCGGATTGGCTGCGGTGGCCGGGGTCTGGCTGGCCGCCGGTACTTCCGTCGACCCCGCGCTGGTGCCGGTGCTCGGGCTGATTCCCTTGGCACTGGGCGAAGTTCTCGGCTTGCTCCCGCCGGTCGCGCAGCACTGGGACACGTTGCGCACCGCGCGTGCGCGGCTACGGATGCCGTCCGCCGAGCGGCCGGAACGGGACCAGTCGGCCGACATCGAGCTGTGGGACGCCGACCTCGCGTGGCCGGACAGCGAACCGGTGCTGCGCGACGTGCACATCCGGATTCCGGCGGGCACGCACGTCGCGGTCGTCGGGCCCTCTGGCGCGGGCAAGTCGACGCTTTTGGCCGCATTGCTCGGTTTTCTCCAACCGGTGCGCGGCACGGCGCGGGGGCCGGTGGCCATCGCATGGTCGCCGCAGGAGCCGCAGCTCGTCTCGACGACGGTCGGGGAGAACCTCCGGCTCGCCGATCCCCATGCCGACGACGACCGGCTGCGGGAGGCGTTGCGGCTGGCCTGTCTGCCGGACCTCGACCTCGGCACCCGGCTCGGGAGCGCGGGCAGTGGCCTGTCCGGCGGCCAGGCCCAGCGCCTCGCGCTGGCCAGGGCGCTCGTGGGTGTGCCGAAGTCGGAGCTGGTACTGCTCGACGAACCGACCGCGCACCTCGACGAGCCGACCGCGGAACGGCTGCGGGCGAACCTGCGCACGGTGCTGGCCGGCCGGACAGTCGTTCAGGTGACGCATCATCCGGACGAAGCGGCCGATGCGGATTTGCTGCTCGAAGTGCGGGACGGCTCCGTCGTCGCGCGGATGCCTGCGGGAGAGGGCGTCTACTCTTGATGACGCTCATGGAACCGACGCTCGCCGCGCACGCCTTGTCCGCGGCCACCGAGATCACCACCGCCGCGCTGTCCGGCGACGAACCCGACACCGTGCTGGCTTCGGTCGTGCGGAAGGCCGCCGAACTGGCCGGTGCCCACCTCGGCCTCGTGATGGTGCGAGCCGACGACGGCAGTGTGACCGTCGAGGCCGCGTACGGTTCGAACACCGACGACCTGCGGGGCCTCGTGCTGCCCGCCGAGTCCGCCGCGGGCCGTGTCGCGCGCGGTGGCGAAACGGTGGTCACCGACGACGTGGTGACGGACCCGCGCACGGCGCCGTACGTGCCCGGCGAGCTGCGGAAGTTCGGGCCCTTCGCGGCCGCGCCGTTCGGCACCGGCGGCCGCGTGCTCGGGGCGCTGGCGGTGTACAAGTCGGCCGGGGCCGAGGGGTTCTCTCCGGCGACCGTCGAGGTGCTGACGGCCTTCGCGGCGCAGGTGGGCGTGGTGCTGGCGCTCGCCGACGGGGCGAACGCGCGCCACCGCGTGACCCTGTACGAAGAGCGCGAGCGGATCGCCCGCGAACTGCACGACGTCATCGTGCAGCGGTTGTATGCAGCCGGTATGCAGCTCGATCGCGTGCGGCGGCGGATGCGCAAACGCTTCGCCGGTACCGACGCGGTCCGCCTCGGCGAGGCGATCGACCAGCTCGACCAGACGATCGGGGAGATCAGGGCGACGGTGCACAGCCTGCGTTCGCCCGCCCCGGAGCCGGAGGCCGCGCCGAAGACGGACCTCGCCGAGTCCGCCCGCGGCGAGGTGCGCATCGCCGAGGAGCTGCTCGGTTACCCGCCCACCCTGGAACTCTCCGGCGAGTTCGCGGACATCCCGGTGGAGCGCGCCGACCACATCCGCGCCGCGCTGCGCGAGGCACTGTCCAATGTGGTGCGGCATTCCGGGGCGAGCGAGACGCGCGTGACGTTGCGCCGTGACCACGACGAGGTGCAGCTTCGCGTGCGGGACAACGGTTCCGGCGTTCCGCAAGACGTCGCGACCCGGGGGCTGCGGCATCTCGCGGAACGGGCGGAGCGTGCGGGCGGGAAGTTCTACCTGAACTCCTCGCCGAGCCTGGGCACACTGGTGGCCTTCGACCTCCCGTTGGAGCCGGGCAAACGCCTCACTTGAGCTTGTTCTCGGTGATCCTGGCCAGCTGGTCCCGCGACGCGGACGCGACGTCGTTGGGCACGCCCAGTTCGTCCAGCATCTCCGCCGCCGCGGCCATCTCGTCCGTCCGGCGCTTGGAATGCTGGTAGGAGCCGGTCTCCAGCCTGTCCACAGTGGACTCATCAGCGGCGGTCAGCTCGTCGGTGATCATCTTCCGCAGCCAGTCCTCCTTGCCAGCCGCCTTCGCCGCCGTCAGCGCTTCGACCACGGCGGCCGACATGCCCTTGAAGAACACGCTTCGCAGTAGCTTCCGCTCCGCCGCGAGCCCGGCCTCGCCCTCCAGTACATCGATCGACGCGCCGAGCGCCGACAAGGTCTCCGCGACCGAAGCCGCCGCCACGCCGCTGACCAGCAGCGGCACCTTCAGGCCCTTGCCCGGCACCGGCGCCATGATCGACACGTCGGCGAACGCGATGCCCGATTCCGCCGCGATCGCGGCCAGTTGCCGCTTCAACCCCGGCGAGCCGGTGTTCAGGTCCGCCCACGCCGCGCCGCTCCCGACACCCTTCGCACCGGCCCGCAGCGCGTCCACCGCCACGGACGCGCTGTTGACGCTCAGCACCAGGTCAGCGCCCTCGGCGGCCTCCGACTCGGAGCCGGTGTCGATGATCCCTTCGGCCGCCGTCACCTGCGGGTCGTAGCCGCGGACGACGGCGCCGGCCCGCACCAGATCGCGCGCCAGCGCGCCGCCCGCCTCACCCAGCCCGAGGACCGCGATGGTGACTGGCATTACGGACATAGCAAACTCCTTGTCGTCCAGGGCATTACGATCGAGTAGACGATGTCAGCGACAAAATTGTCAACAATGTCGGCGCGGGAGTGGGGAAGCTGTGACGGAAGCTCAAGCCGAGGTGGACCAGCCGGTGGTCGTCGCCATCCGCGATGCCATCGTGCGGGGTGAGTTCGTGCCCAACCAGCGGCTGGTCGAGGCCGACCTGTCCGCCCAGTTCGGGGCCAGCCGCGCCAACGTCCGCGCCGCGCTGATCGAACTGGCCAACGAAGGTCTCGTCGAACGTGTGCAAAATCGCGGCGCGCGCGTGCGGGCGGTGTCGGTCGAGGAGGCCGTCGAGATCTCCGAGGTGCGCATGATGCTCGAGTCGCTCTGCGCCGCGAAGGCCGCCGAGCGGATCGACGACGCCGAGATCGCGGAGCTGCGTCAGCTCGGCGAGGACATGCGAGCCGCCGTCGCCGCGGGTGACGTCGTCGGCTACTCCGGGCTCAACCAGCAGCTGCACCGGCGCGTCCGCGAGATCAGCGGGCAGAACACCGCCGCGCAGGTGCTGGAGCGCCTGCGCGGGCAGAGTGTGCGGCATCAGTTCCGGCTCGCCATGCGGCCGGGCCGCCCGTCGGTCTCGATGCCCGAGCACCTCGCCATCATCGACGGGATCTGCGCGCACGACCCGGTGAAGGCCGAGAAAGCGATGAAGGCCCACCTGTCGAGCGTGATCGAAGCGCTGCGCGAGTCGGAGGCCGCCACAATCCAGGGTTGACGGCTGTCGCCAAGATTGTTAACAATTTGGTCGGAAAATGGCGCAAAGGAGCGACATGACCGACCAGCTCAGGCACGCTGCCCGTGAGTACGTCCGATGACCGCGGTGCTCACCGCGGACGCGGTGACCAAACAGTTCGCCAAGGGTGATGCCGCGACGGTGGCGCTGCGCGAGTTCAGCGTCGGCATCGAGGAAGGCAGTTTCGTCACGGTGCTCGGCCGCAGCGGCTGCGGCAAGTCCACCCTGCTGAACATGCTCGCCGGGCTCACCACGCCCACCACCGGCGAAGTCCGCTACCGGGACCGCAGACTCGACGGGCCCGACACCGACATCGGGTACCTCACCCAGCACGACACGCTGATGCCGTGGCGGGACGTGCGGCGCAACGTCGAAATGCCGCTGGAGATCGCCGGCGTCCCGGCGAAGGAACGCGCCCGCGTGGCCGCGGATCTGATCGGCCGCGTCGGGCTGTCGGGGTTCGAAGCCCATTACCCGCGCGAGCTCTCCGGCGGCATGCGACGCCGGACCAGCCTCGCCAGAATGCTCGCCGCCGAGCCCGAAACCCTGCTGATGGACGAGCCGTTCGGCGCGCTCGACGCCCAGCTGCGCACCGAGCTGCAGGCGGAGCTGCTGCGGCTGTGGCAGGGCACCGGCCAGACGGTCGTGTTCGTGACCCACGACATCGAGGAAGCGTTGCTGCTCGGCGACCGCGTGGTCGTGCTCGGCAAGCTCGGCCGGGTGCTGCTGGACCGCGAAATCGCGCTGAAACGGCCGCGCGACGCCGACGACCTGCGCGTCGATCCCGAGTTCGTCGCGCTGCACCGCGAACTTTCCGCGGCACTCAAGGAGGACCGATGACCCTTACCGCGACCGGTCCTGTCCGGGTTGCCCTCGATCGCACCTGGTGGCAGCGCCACGGCAGGACCACCACCGTGTGGGCGTTGCGGATCGCGCTGCTGGTGGTGATCCTCGTGCTCTGGCAGGTGGCCGCCGACCGCTGGATCGACAGCACGTTCACCAGCAAGCCCACCGACATCGTCGGGCGGCTCGGCGAATGGAGCGCCGACGGTACATTGTGGACGAACACGTGGATCACCGTGCAGGAGATCGTCTACGGCTTCCTGATCGGCGCCGCGGCCGGTGCGATCGCCGGGTTCGTGCTCGCTTCGCTGAACCTGATCTACCGGGTGCTGGACCCGTTCGTGCTGGCGCTGTACTCGATCCCGAAGGTCGCGCTGGCCCCGCTGTTCATCGTCTGGTTCGGCATCGGCATGCACATGAAGGTGCTGCTCGCCGCCGTCACGGTGTTCTTCCTGGTCTTCCTCAACACCTCCGCCGGGGTGCGCGAGGTCGACCGCGGGCTGATCGACGCCGTGCGGCTGATGGGCGGGAGTCGCTGGGACATCGCACGGAAAGTGGTGCTGCCCGCGTCGATGACGGGCGTGCTGACCGGGCTCAAGGTCTCCATTCCGTACGCGCTGATCGGCGCCGTGATCGGGGAACTCGTCGCGTCGAACCGCGGGCTCGGTTACCTGATCAACGACGCCGCTTCGCAGTTCGACACCGCCGGAGTGTTCGCCACGCTCGTCGTGCTGAGCGTGATCGCCGCGGTGCTGAACGTCTTCGTCAGCCTCATCGGGCGCCGGGCCAACCGCTGGAAGCCGCTCGATGACTGACCGGCGGACGTTCCTGAAAGCGCTTTCCGCAACCCCGCTGCTGCTCGCCGCCGGTTGTGCCACGCGCGAGTCGACCACTCCGCCCGGCGTGCTCAACGTCGGCCAGATCAGCGATTCGGTGGCGTTCCTCCCGTTGTTCATCGCGGAGAAACAGGGCTATTTCACGCAGGAAGGCGTGACGCTCGGCGAGCGCCCGCGGCTGGGCACCGGCGCGAAGGTGGCGGCCGCGCTGAAATCCGGCAGCATCGACCTCGGCGCCGGGGTGATCACGGACGCGTTCAACCTGGCCAAAATCGACAACGGCACGCGCATCACCACGAGCCTCGTCACCGAGTACTACGTGGACATCGTGGTGCCGCCGTCGTTCCCGGAACCGGAGTCGCTGGAGCAGAAGGTCACCGCGCTGCTGGGCCGCAACATCGGCATCACCGGCCCCGGCAGCGGCACCGAAGCGCTGGTGGACTACCTGTTCACCAGTATCGGCCGTAACGCGGCGACGGACGCGACGCTGGTGAACCTCGGCAGCGCGACCACCTCCGCCATCGGCGCGCTCAAGACGAAACGGGTGGACGCGCTGGCGTTCTTCCAGCCGATCGCGCAGCAGGCGGCCGCCGCGGGGGTGGGCCGGACGTTCATCTCGCCCGCGCGCGGCGACGTGCCGAGCCTGCGCGGCGCACTGCACGGGGTCGTGTTCAGCACGCAGAAGCTGTTGAACCGCAAGAAGAACGAGCTCGCCGGCTTCCAGCGGGCGATCGCGCGGGCGCTGGCGGACATCCACGGGGACCAGGCGAAGGTGCGCTCCCTGCTCGGCCAGTACCTGAAGGGCACGGACGGGAAGGCGCTGGACGCGCTGATCCCGATCCTGCGCCAGGAAGTGCCCGCGAGCCCGGACGTCCAGCGGGCCGCGTACGACACCGCGCGGTCGTTCCACCTGACCAGCGGGCTGGTGAAGAAAGCCCCCGAATACCAAGGAGTCCTGTACGGCCAGACCGCCACCTAGGAGCTCTTGCCCTCGACGGTCTGCAGCACCCTGCCCAGCAGTTCGGCGAGTTCGGCGCGTTCGGTGTCCGACAGGTCGTCGAGCGCGTTGAGCTCGGCCCGCAGTTGGCGGGGGAGCAGGTCGTCGATCAGGGCCACGCCCTTGTCGGTCAGCCGGACCTGCACCACCCGCCGGTCCCTGGCGCTCGCCGCGCGGGACACCAGGCCCATTTTGGTGAGCCGGTCGAGCCGCTTGGTGATCGCCGCGCCGGAGGACAGCATCTCCCGGCTGATCTGGCCCGGGTTGAGCACCCCGTTGCGGCGCAGCGCGCTGAGCACGTCGAACTCCGCGCGGTTGAGCTCGTGCCCGGCCAGCAGGTCGTCGGTGTCGCGCCGGATCAGCGACGCGAGCCGCAGTACCCGGCCCACCACCGCCATCGCGGAGGTGTCCACCTCGGGGCGCACCTCCCCCCACTGCCGCCGCACCCTGTCGATGAAATCACTCACCGGACCGCTCCTTCGCGCCGAATCTTTCGTTAGTATTTTACTTGTGAAACATCTGGACCGTCATGACCTTCGCCGTGCGCTCGCCACCCGCGGCTGGTGGCGGCTGCGTCCGGTGACGGGACCCGTCGGGCTGACGGCGTTGCGTGCCATGACCGGGGCGAACATAGTCCTGGCCGTGGTCGTGCTCGCGGGGCACGCCGAGTTGGCCGCCGCCGCGGCGTTCGGCGGCATGACGGCGGTGCACGCCCGGTTCGAGCCCTACCCGATGCGGGCCCGGCTGCTGACGGTGATCGGCGGCGGGATCGTGCTGTGCGTGGCGCTCGGGAGCGTCGCTTCGGCGGCGCACTGGGGCGCGGTCCCGGTGGTGGTCCTGGTCGCTTTCGTTGCCGCGGCGGGAAAACTGCTGACCGACGTGATCCGCTCCGGGCCGCCCGGTGGGCTGATCTTCGTCTTCGCCGTCGCGACCACTTCGGTGCTGCCCGTGAGCTGCGGCCAGGCCGGGGCGCAGGTCCTCGTCACGGCCGCCGGTGCGCTCGTCGCTTGGCTCGTCGCGCACGCCGGCTGGTTGTTCAAGCGCGCGAAGCAGGAGAGCCGGACAGCTTGGCGCGAAGGGCTGCGCGCCGCTTTCCACCTGCCTTCGGACGAACTCCCGCGCGCGGCCAAGGTCGGCGCCGGGGTGCTGATCGCGGGCCTGCTCGCGCACTTCCTCGGCCTCGGCCACCCGTACTGGACGATGATCGCCGCGGCCGCCGTACTGCAGTCCACGCACCTGCAGCACACCGTGCACCGCACCGTCCAGCGCGTGCTCGGCACGGTGGCCGGTGTCGTGATCGGCGGGCTGCTGCTGGCCGCGGACCTGCCGACGGCGGCGAAGCTCGCCTGCATCGTGATCGCCCTGCTGTGCGCGGAGTTCACGGTGGTGCGCAACTACGCCGTGGCGATGCTCTTCGTGACCCCGCTGACCCTGCTGCTGGGCTCGCTGCTGAACCAGGGCACCGCGCTCGGCGCGGCCTCCGACCGGCTGATCGACACCGCGCTCGGCGCGGCGATCGGACTGGTCGCCGCGATGGTCCGGCCGGGGCGCGGGTACCACCTCGCGCCGGTCACTTAGCGCGCCGGGCCACCCAGGCGGCCGCCTGCGTCCGCCGTTGCATGCCCAGTTTCGCGAGTACCGAGGTGACGTAGTTCTTCACCGTTTTCTCCGCGAGGAACAGCCTTTCGGCGATCTCGCGGTTGGACAGCCCATCCCCGATCAGCTCCAGCACGCTGCGTTCGCGTTCGGTGAGCTGGGCCAGTTCGTCATGCTCCGCGGGGTTGCGCAGTTTGTGGAGTACGTGCGCCGTCGTGACCGGGTCGAGCAGCGAACGGCCGGCGGCGACCTCGCGCACCGCGTTCACGACGTCCTGCCCGCGCACCTGCTTCAGCAGGTACCCCGCGGCGCCGGCCATGATCGCGCCGACCATCGCCTCCTCGTCGTCGAAGGCCGTCAGCACGAGGCACTGCGGCGGGTTCGGCGCCGCGCGGAGCTCGCGGCAGAGCGAAACGCCGTCGCCCTCGCCGAGCCGCACGTCCACCACCGCGACGTCCGGCTCCACGTGCATGGCCACGGCGAGCGCCTCCTCGGCGCTGCTCGCCTCGGCCACCACCTCGATGTCCGGCTCGTCGCCGAGCAGTTCCTTCAGGCCACGGCGCACCACTTCGTGATCGTCGACGAGCAGTACTTCGATGGCCATACTCCGAGATTACGTCGTCTTCTCCCAGATCTTCCTGGAGGCGGCTTCGGGGTCGGCCGCCACAGAAACCGGGCTGTCCCAGATCCGGGTCAGGCTCTCCCCGGCGCGGAACTCCGGCCAGCCGGGATCGCCCGTGGCGGCGAAGGAAAGCCACGCCTTGCGGATCTCCGCGGACAGGTACTCGGCCTCCTGCGGGATCGGGTCGCCGAGTACCAGCGCCGCCATCGGGCCCTCGAAGTTGCCGAAGGTCAACGGCACGTCCAGGCCGTGGCAGGCGCCCAGCGCGCCGCCCAGCGACGGGGTCGGCCAGGTCAGCTCGTAGCAGAAGCTGTGGCCCGCATGCTTTTCCGCGCACCAGACCGTCGGCATCCGGAAGATCGCGTCGGAGGAGATCAGCACGTGCAGGTCGCCGTCGGACAGCTCCGGGTACGCGGCGCGGTAGTCCTGCACGGAAACCCCGTAGCGGGCGGCGGTTTCGGCCGGGTCCTTCGTGGTCAGGTCCTCGTTCAGGGCGAAGAGCCGGTACTCGTCGCGGGTGAACCCGGCGATCAGGTCGACCTCCGCGCGCAGGCCCTTCCACGGGTTGCCGCGCACCAGATCGCCGTCGATCACCGGGCCGTACGGCGTGATCTCACCCGGAGCGCGCTGCACGCGGTGGATCTCCTCCGACGGCAGCCGGGCGAAGCCCTCGATGGTGGCGGGCACGCCCAGCTCCCCGGCGATCCGTTCGCTGGTCCGGCGTGCGCGTGACTCGGGCAGGAAACCGCCCGCGATGCTCTGCCCGATCGCCCGGCGGAACAGCCCGCGCCCCGCGTAGCAGGCTGTCAATGCCGCGACCGACGTGCCGCCGGCGGACTCGCCGAAGATCGTGACGTTGTCCGGATCCCCGCCGAACTGCGCGATGTTCTCCCGCACCCAGCGCAACGCGGCGAGCTGGTCGAGGAAGGCGCGGTTCTGCGGGGCGTCCGGCAGCCAGCCGAAACCTTCGAAGCCGACGCGGTAGTTCAGCGTGACCACCACCGCGCCGTCCCGGGCCAGGACGGCGCCGTCGTACTCGGGTTCGCTCGCCGTGCCGATCAGGAACGCGCCGCCGTAGATCCACACCAGCACCGGCAGCCCGGAGGTGCTCGGATCGGGCGTCCACACGTTCACCGTCAGGCATTCGGTGTTGTTCCACGGCTGCCACGGCGAAGGCAGGCCGGGCATCAGCGTGCCCTGCGGCGGGTCGGCGCTGAAGCGCACGGCACTTCGCACGCCGTCCCACGGCTCGGGCGGGGCAGGCGCCTGGAACCGCCTGATCCCGTCCAGCGGCGCCGCGTACGGAATGCCCTGGAAAGTGCTTACGCCGCCTGCTTCCCTGCCACGGACGGTGCCGGACGTGGTCTGCGCGATCGGGTCCACCGGACCACTGATACCAGAGCGGCGTTGGGTGGCGAAGATTTTCGCGCCAGGTTGGGCTATTCGCAGGCCACCCCGTTGTGGTCGCGATCGAGGCCGGGGCGGTATCCGGGCTGCCACAGGTACAACGGCGCCTTGCCCGCGGCGCGCACTTCTTCGCAGTCCTCGTAGTACGTGCGGTCCGGGCCCGGTTTGGTCGACGGCGGCCGGGTTGTCGTGGTCTGGGGCGGCGGCGGGGTCGAGCTCGACGGCTTCGGCGTGGTGGTCTTCGGGGTGGTCGTGGCGGGTTTCGTGCTGGTCACCGGTGTCGGGCCGGTGATCATGCCGTTGCAGGGCGCCGCCCACAGGCCGGCGTTCGCCGAGCGTGCGTCGTCTTCCGCGGTCTGCAACGCGTCGCTGTTCGCGTTGGCGACGTACTTCGCGTGCCCGGTTTTCAGCGCCTGGGTGGAAAAGTCGGTGCCGTCGGCGAGCGTGACGAAGGCGAGGGTGGGTTCTTCCGCGTTTGCCAGCTGGACGGTTACTTGTTTCCCGCCGAGGAACTGCGTTGCCCATTCCTCGGTTTCGGTGGCATAGCAGTTGCCGGCCGCCGGTGTTTCGATTCCCGCCGCCTGCACGCTTTTGGTCACCCCGGCCGGATCCGTGAGGTACACCGTCTCCCCGTCGACCACGCTCGTGACGGTGTACGTCGGTGGCTTCACGGCGCTCGAACTGGGCTTGTCCGTGGTGGCCTGTGCCGCGTTGTCGGATTTCGCCGGCGCCCTGCCGAACACCGCCCCGAGTACGAAGAGCACGCCGAACACCCCCAGGGTGATCTTCATCCACCGCGGCAGGCGGCGGCGGGAAGCTGCGGGCATCGACGGTTTCCTGACTGCAGGGGTGCGTTTCCTTACTCGTTCGAAGTGGTCGAGTCGTTACGTTTTCCGTGCCACCCGCGATTGATCCGGCGATGAAACCCGTAACGGATCTCCGGTTGTCCGCGAGCGGCGCTTTCCCGGCGCACACGACGGAGTTCACCGCGCTGGAGTTGACCACCACCGCGTTGCGCCCCGGGCACGTGGTCGAGCTGGGCGCGGTGCGGCTGCGCGCGGACGGCACGGTGCTGGACGAGTTCTCGACGCTGGTGAACCCGGGCTGGAACGTGGACGCCGGGCCGGTGCACGTCCACGGCCTCACCCGCCGCGACCTCGACTCCGCGCCCGCGTTCGGCGAGGCGCTCGGCGAGCTGGCCGACCTGTGCCGGGGCACCGTGCTCGCGATGCACAACCTGCCGTTCCAGCAAGAGTTCCTGCTCGCCGAGCTGGCCAAGGCGGGCGTGCAGCTGCCAGCGCTGCCCGGGGTTTGCACCGCCGCTGCGGCCGGCGAAGCGTTGCGGCTGCCGAACTACCAGCTCGCCACCGTCGCCGCCGCGCTCGGCATCGGCGACTACCCGAGGCACCTGGCGCTGGCGAAGGCGCGGACCTGCGCCTGCGTGGTGGCGTCGCTGATCACGACGCACGGGTTCGCGCTCACCGCCGACCCGCGGCCGCCGGAGCTGCCGAAGATCGCCACCGGGCTGCGCGTGATCAATCGGCCGGAGACGCCGCCCGAGGAACCCGGCTGGCTGAGCGAAGCGCTGCCGAGGTTGCCGGTGACGGACGGGCAACCGGCGCTGCTGGCGTATCACGAGCTGCTCGCCGTCGCGGTCACCGACCAGGACCTGTCGCCGGACGAAGCCCGTGAGCTGGGGGCACTGGCGGGCGAGGCGGGAATCCCGGTCCGCCAGACCCACCTGGACTTCGTCGCCGCCCTGCGCCAGGTGGCCGAGGACGACGGCGTGATCACCGCCGTCGAGGCGCGTGAGCTGAGCCGTATCGCGAACGCGCTGGCCGTTCCCGAGGCTGTATACAACCTGCGTACAGGCGCTAGAACGCAGACACCGGCACGAGTCCTGGTCCTCGGCGACACGGTGGAGGCGGACGGCCTGCGCGCGGCGGTGCTGGCGGCCGGGATCCAGCTCGCGAAACGGCTCACCCCGGCCGTTTCCCACCTGGCGGTCGCCGACGACGTACCCCGCAGCGAACCGCGTCTGGCCAGGGCGCGGGACCTCGGCATCGCGGTGCTCGACGTGCGTTCGGCGTGGACCGTGCTCGGGCTCGTGAACCCGGCGCCCACGGTGGTGCGGGTCGCGGCGAGCGCACCGCCGCCGTTGCCCGGTCCGGTGGGGCGAGGGCAGTTGTGGGCGTCCCGTGTCCTGATGATCGCCGGTGTCCTCGTCATGGCTTTCGCGCTCGTCGCCCTTTTCGGCGGAGCGCCTTTCGTTGCAGGCCTGTTCCTCGGCGCTTTCGGCGTGGCGGCCCTGCTCGGCGGTTGGTACCTGAGCGAGCCCGCGGCGCCTTAGGCGGCGGCGAACTCGCGGGGGCGCTGGATCAGGTCGTCGAGCTTCACGGGGTCCGAGTACGCGCCCCTCCGGCCGTCCTCCATCCGTGGCTGTCGGTCGGATGAGGTATCACTGTGGGTATGTCGCCGATCCCCGAGCTACAGCAACGGCAGATCGATCGATGGTGTGAACGGCGCGTACCGGCCCACAAGCGTGACGAGTTCCGCGTCCAGTCCCGCTGGCGCGGCCGCATGGTGACGCTCGTCGAGAAACGGACCGAATGGTCGGACGTGCCCGCCCCCGGCGACTTGACCGAACACGCGTTCGCGCAGCTCAGGTACGGGATCGACGGCATGTGGACGCTCTACTACTGGTCGGCGGACCAGAGTCGCTGGCGCAAGTATCCGGAGAGCCTGCGCAAGAACTCGCCCGTCCCGCTGCTCGCGGACATCGACAGCAGCGCGGACAAGCGGTACTTCGAGAGCTGGCTCGAAGCTCACTGAACGTGCCCGGTTTCCCCGAGAATTCGACGCTCCTGGGTGACGGTGCCACTCCTTGGGGTCCGGCAGGATAGTGCCCGTGACCTCGGCCCCCGATCTCCGCGCCTATCTGCGCACTCTCGACGCCGAGACACTGGCCGAGTTAATCCTGGCGGAGGCCGATCGTGACGCACGGTTACGGCAGGAGCTGGAGCTCCGAGCCCGCGCGCACGGCAAGGTCGGCCCGGTGCTGGACACCGTGGCGCGGCTGCTCGACTCGGGCACGCAGGCCGATCTCACCCCGCTCGCCCGCCGCATGGTCGACGGGCTCGACGGCGCGTCCAGCACGGAGCTCCGCCGGGCGCTCGCTCTCTACGCGCGGGCCTGTGCCGCGCACCCGCCGGACCCGGTCCGGCTCGCCGACTGGATTCTCGGCGTCGCCTTCAACCGTCCCGACTGGCCGCTGATCGAGCTGGCCGAGTTCGCCGACGCGCTCGGCGAGGCTGGTCTCGCCCACCTTCGGTCCATTGTGGACAGAGTGCGGACGGAGCGGGCCGGACCGCGGCGCGAGGTCGCCCGCTCGCTGGCCGAACAGCTCGCGGAGATCACGGGCGACGCCGAAACCCTGCTCGCGATACTGGCCACGAAACCGCCGACGCCCGAGGTCAACCTCCGCATCATCCGCACGCTGCGAGCGGCGGGACGGCACGGCGAGGCGATCGCATACGCGGCGCGTACGAGGGTCCACGCCGAGCGGCCGCGCACGGGGGTGCTGGCGCTCCGGCGCGCCGAGTTCCGCCGGAATCCTTGTCCGGCAAGCTATTCGTCGCTGCGAACGGCTGCCGAGCAAGCTGGCGTCTGGCCGGCCGAGCGGGCTTCCGCGCTCGAGGCGCTCGCGGGGCGCGAGCCGGGCGAGGTGATCCCGGTGCACAGGCTGTACGTCGAGGAGCTGATCGAGCAGAAGGATTCGACCTGCTACCGCGAGGCCGCGCTCGCGTTGCGGCAGCTGCGCGTGCTGCACCGCGACGCGGAGACGCCGGGCGAATTCACCGAGTACCTCGCCGAGCTGGTCGAGAAGCACAAACGCAAGACCCGCTTGCTCGTCGAGCTGCGCAACGCCCGCATCGCCCTGCCCCGGCGGCGTGCTGCCACGATAGGTGCATGAGTCCGGTCAGCCGCGGTCGCAAAAGCAAGAAGAAGAAACCCCAGTCCCTGGACTCCGAACTGCGCGCGGCTTTCGACGACGCACTCGCGGAGTACGAGGGCGTCACCGACGTGCTCGACGTCGAACTGCTCACCAGCGATCTGCTCGGTGAGTTCTGGTCCCCGCGCGACCCGGAGCGCAGCGCGCGCGAACTCCTGTTCCCGCTGCTCCGCTACGCCGCGAAGGACCAGAGCGCCGCGGGTTTCGCGTTGCTGCGCGCGGTCGCGGCGCTCGCCCCCACCGAAGAGCTGCGGGAACGGGCCCGCGAAACGGCGGAGCGGCAGTCCGCGCTCGGGATGCGGGAACCGTCCTGGGCGGCGGCGATCGAGGCCGTCGAGGTCACCGGGTGCGTCCGGCAGACCGACGTCTTCGGTGACCACGAGGTGCTCGTCTTCCGTTGCCGTCGCGGCGAAACCCGGCACGGCCTGGTCGCGGAGATCGACCTGCACGGCCTCGACGACGTCTACCTGACCGTCGAAGAGGACAAGATCATCAACGAGCTCGAGAAGGACGAGGGCGAGTTCCTCAGCTGCGGCGAGATCCCGTTGGCCGAAGCGCGCGGGATCCTCGAAGCGGCGATGGCGGTGAACGACAACCTCGCCGAGGCCGAGCCCGACGAGGACGACGATCCGCTCCCCGAAGCCCGCGCCTACGTCCTCGCGCGCCTGCGCGCCATGCCGCCCGCCGAATCTGTCGTGTCGGAAGAGGCCGACGTCGACGGCGTCGTGCAGGAGTTTTTCGCCGCGGGCAAGGACATCCCGGACAATGAGGACAGCCGGTACTTCGCCGCCGCGCTCGTCGAACTCGGGTACGCGCTCGACGAGCGGCGGCCCCTGCGCGCGAGTCCCGGACGCGTCGAGGCGTACCTCGCGGACCTGCTGGTAGAAGGCGAGATCGACGAATCGGCGCTGGATTCGTTGCGTGCCGTCGTGCTCGGGTGGGCGCGGTGGCGCGGCGCGGAGGAGGGCCTGCCCACCGCTGCCGCCGAGCTGCTGCTGGAGGAGGCCGAGGCGATGCTCGCCGCCGTCGCGGAGGAACTGGCGTACGCCGGACCGCGATAGGCCAAGATGTGCCGGTGACCGATCTTCGGGGCTACCTGCGTTCGCTGGACGCCGAGACGCTCGCCGAGCTGTTGCACGAGCAGGCCGAGCGCGATCCCGAACTGTTCGGCCGTCTCCAGCTGCGGGCCACCGCCTCGGGCAACGAGCTGTCCGAGAGTTCCGGTGAGGCCGCGAAGATCGGTGCGGTGCTGGACACCGTGGCGCGGCTGCTCGATTCGGGCACCCAGGCCGACGTCGCGCCGCTGGCCCGGCGCACGGTCGACCGGATCGCCGAAGCCCTGCGGCACGGGGACGATTCCTCGGGCGCGGCAGGAGCCGAGCTGCGGCGGGCGATCAAGCTGTACGCGCGCGCCTGCGCCGGGCACCCGCCGCAGCCCGAACAGCTGGCCGACTGGATAGTCGGCGTCGTCTTCGGCGGGGCGGAGATCGAGCTCGCCGACTTCGTCAAGGCGTTGGGGGACAACGGACTTCGCCGGATCAAGTCCACTGTGGACGAAGTGCTGGCGGAGCCGGGAACGGAAGCGCGGCGGCGCGCGGCCGAGCGGCTCGACGAACAGGTCGCGGAGATCACCGGTGACGTCGACGCCCTCCTCGCGATCCTTTCGCGACAGCCGCCGCGGCTCGACGTCAGCCTGAAGATCGTCCGCGTGCTCCGCGCCGCCGGCCGTACGACGGAGGCGGTCGCGCATGCGGCCAGGGCCCTGAGCCAGGAGAAAAGTCAGCCGCCGGATGACGGCACCACGGAAGACGGGGCCACGGAGGGTGAGGCCACCGCGGACGAGGTCATCCGCGCGCTCATCGCCGAGGACCGGCCGGAGGAGGCGTGGGAGGCAGCGCGACGGCTCGGCACCGATCCGACCGAAATACTCGTTGTATACAAAGCGTATATCGAGGACCTCATCGGACTGAAGGACGCCGTCCACTACGAACAGGCTGCGAAAGCGTTGCGCAAGCTCCGCACGCTGCATCGCAGGGCGGGCCTGGCGGCGGAGTTCGCCCCCTACCTGGCCGAACTCGTGCGCACCCACCGGCGGAAGACCCGGCTGCTCACGGAAATCTCGGCCGCGCGGATCGCTCTGCCAAAGGTGTGATCACGGGTCCCCGCGCGTGCTGCCCCCGGAGGGCGGTGCGAATATGTGCTTCATGACCGAGCTTTCCCAGCACGAGCCCGAAGACGACACCGAGAGCGTGAACGGATTGCTCGAGGAGGTCCTCCGCGAGTTCGCGGCGCTGGAGCCGGACGCCGATCCACTGCGTGTCGAGCTCGTCACCTCCGAGATACTCGGCGAGTGGTGGGAGGCCGGTGACGACCTCGCCGCCGAGCTCATCGAGTTCGCCTCCGCCGCGCCCGAGCCGGAGCGCCTGGTCGGCCCGCTGGCCGCCCTGCGCACGCTGGCCACCACGGAGGAGCAGCGGGAGGCCGCGGGCCTGGCGCTGGAGAAGCTGGGGCTGCCGGAGCCCGACTGGGCGGGCAGGCTCAACCAGGTGGCTGCCGGCGAGTGCTGGCGCACCGCCGATGTCTACGGCGACGAGACGTCCGTGCTGTGCGTGTTCGGCGAAGGGGAGCAGTCCCACGGGCTGCTCGTGTCGATCGGGTACGCGGTGTTCGGCGGCTGGGTCGACGAGGCGGTCATCGTCGAGTCGCCCGAAGAGGTCGTGGCCGAGATGCACTCGCAGGCCAGCGAGGGCGGTGACCTGGTCACGGTCGAGGCGATCACCCCAGGGCGCGCGCACCAGCTGCTCGCCGATGCCTTCGTGGGCACCGAGCTGCAGAGCGAGCCCGAGGTCACCGACGACTACGTGCGCTTCCGTGCGCTGGCGATGGCGCGCACCCGGGCGCTGCCGCAGGCGGAGCGGGTGGACGAGCCCAAGATCATGACCACCGAGGACCAGGCCGAGGCGATCGACGAGTTCTTCCGCGCCTCGCCCGACCTGGTGGACAACGAGGCCGCACGGGTGTGCGCGCTGCGCATCATCGAGTTCGGCTGCGAGCACGACCCGCGCCGTCCGCTGCGCGTCGGCCCGGACAAGCTGGCGTCCTTTGTGGACTTCGTGGACGACGGCGCGATCGAGCTGACCGAGGAGCAGGACGAGGCGCTGGAAGCGGTGCTGCCGGCGTGGGCGCGCTGGGGTGCCCGGCGCGACGGCCTGCCCGAGGACGCGGTCGAGCCGCTGCTGGAAGCGGTCGAGGACAGGCTCTACGAGCGGGCGCTGGAGACCGAGTCCACTGTGGACTCCTATCTGGACGGTTTCGACGGCCTGGACGAAGAGGGCGTCGCGGAACTGCTGGAGCGCCGCCAGTTCGCCGTGCCTTCGGTGTACACCGAGATCGCGGACGAAGAGGTGGAACTCGACCCGGCGGACCCGGAACAGCGCCGGCTGCTGGTCATCGGGGAGCACCCCGACTTCCAGGCCTCACTCGCCGAGGACGACCTCGACGAAGAGGCGTTCCTTACCGTCGCCGCGCACACCACGGTCGTCGACCAGCTGTGGGACAACGAGCCCGCCGAGGTCTGGCAGGCGGCCCAGCGGCTGCTCGCCAAGGGAATGCCGCGCACCGAAATCCTCGACGAACTGGCCGCCACCCTGGAAGCCAGGCTGGAAACCGACGACGGCGACGGCCTCGAGTTCGACATCGATGACTACGTGCAGGCCCTGGACGAGCTGAACTGACGCTATGGGGTTCCCGTCCCTTCGGGGGCGGGAGCCTGCTGCCTGCGGTCGGCGAGTGCGTCGTCGAAGTCCACGACGAAGGCGCCGGCCGCCATGGCCACCAGCACCACGATTCCGAGCAAAGCCCCGACCCAAGTGAAGACGATCTCGACCATCGGTGGCCTCCTCCCTGGTCAGGTTGTATTTCCTAGTCACCAGGGTGCGGTCGCGGCCGGGCAACCGGTATCGGCCAACCGGTTACCGCCGCGTAGCCGCCATCAGCCGATCGGCCGAGCCTGCCGCCTACGCCCCGCGCAGGGCGCCGCGACCGGCTCAGCCCGGCAGGGCCGTTCGCAGTAGCGGGCTACAGCTTCCGCAGCCGGACGCGGTTGATGGAGTGATCCGAATCCTTGCGCAGCACCAGCGTCGCGCGGGGGCGGGTGGGGCGGATGTTGTCGATCAGGTTCGGCTCGTTGATGGTGCGCCACAGGTGCCGCGCCTCGTCGCGGGCCTCGTCGTCGGGCAGGCCGGCGAAGTGGTGGAAGTGCGAGGCGGGGTCGGCGAACGCGGTCTGCCGCAGCTTCAGGAACCGCTCGATGTACCAGTGCTCGATGTCCGCGGTGTGCGCGTCCACGTAGATCGAGAAGTCGAACAGGTCCGACACCGCGAGCTGCGGGCCGGGCTGCAGCACGTTGAGCCCCTCGATGATCAGGATGTCCGGATGCCGGACCACGTGCTCCTCGCCCGGCACGATGTCATACGCCAGGTGCGAGTACACCGGGGCCGCGACCTCTTCGGCACCGGACTTGACCTCGGTGACGAACCGCAGCAGGGCGCGCCGGTCGTAGCTTTCCGGGAAACCCTTGCGGTGCATGATGCCGCGCCGCTGCAGTTCGGCCTTGGGGTACAGGAACCCGTCGGTCGTCACGAGATCCACGCGCGGGTGGTCGGGCCAGCGGGCCAGCAGCGTGCGCAGCAGCCGCGCGGTGGTGGACTTGCCGACCGCCACGCTGCCCGCGATGCCGATGATGAACGGCACCTTGGTGCCCCGGCAGTCCTCGCCGAGGAAGGTGGTGGTGGCCTCGTACAGCCGCTGTCTCGCCGCGACCTGGAGGTTGATCAACCGGGACAACGGCAGATAGACCTCGGCCACCTCGGTCATGTCGACCTGTTCGCCGAGCCCGCGCAGTCGCAGCAGCTCCGCCGAGGTCAACGGCAGTGGTGTGCTTCGGCGCAGTTCCCGCCATTGCTCTCGGTGTAGCTCGACGTAGGGACTGAGCTCACGGACCCGTGGCATTCCCACACTCCTTGCCCGTCGCTGGGCTGACGTCGAATTTCCCGCGCGCTAACGCTCCCCTAACGGTAGGTCTTACCGGCGGTGAACGCGCTGTGACTTACTACACCCCGCTGGGGGACAATGCTTTGAACAGGCCGGATGCGCTCGCGAAGAGTGCCGCGTCACCGGCGGCCGAACACCTCTGCCCACGCGGCGGCGACCTGGCGGGCGCAGGTTTCCGGGCTGACGCCGCCGACGCCGGTGCCGAGGCCCGGCATGGCGATCGTGTCGACCACGCGGCGGAGTTCGACGCCGTGGTCCAGTTTCCCGTCGCGCCAGCGCAGGAACACCGCCCGCGCCGCGAGGTACGGGTGCACGGTGTCCTCGGGCAGCCGCTCGCCGGGCTCGCGCATCGTCGGGGCGCTGATCAGCCACGCCGGCGCGGGCTCGCCGGTGGGCACGACCACCGCTTCGCCGATCGGGAGTTCGCCGCCGTGCAAGGCGAGTACGGCACTGCGCACGTTCTGCTCGACGCCGGGGAACGCCCGCGCGTAGACGGCGTCTATCCCGCCGCGCATCCAGCCGTAGGAGTTCGCCGGGCTGACGATCGCGTCCGCGACCACGTCGAGTACCGAACCGTGATGCACCCGCACGGCACCGTCCACACTGTCCACAACGCCCTGCCAGGCGTTGGCGAGTGGTTCGTCGATGGCGCACAGCACAAGAGAAGGACTGTGCGGTGAGACCCGGTCTTCGGCCCCTGCTCGGGTGGCGTGCGTGCCCGATTCGGCGGTCACGCCTACACCATGCCAAAAAAAGGCACGCCATGTAACCGGCGGCCGGGCGCAACGCCTGAACAGACCAGCGTTTCGCTGAGTGCGTAACCTGACGACGTGGCAAGGATCGCATATTTCGGGCCCGAGGGAACGTTTACCGAGCAGGCAGCCCGAATTCTGGCCCCTGACGGGGAACTCGTCCCGTTCGAGACCATCCCGCAGGCGCTGGCCGCGGTGCGCGCGGGCACCACCGACGGAGCCTGCGTACCGGTCGAGAACTCGGTCGAAGGCGTGGTGCCCGCGACCCTCGACGGGCTCGCTGACAGGGAACCGTTGATTGCCTTCGCGGAGGCGCTGCTTCCGGTCCACTTCAGCGTGCTCACCAGGCCGGACACCGAGCAGATCCACACTGTGGCAAGCCATCCGCACGCGCTTGCGCAGGTTCGCCTGTGGCTGGAGGAACATCTGCCCGGCGCGCGCCCGGTCGCGTCTTCGTCCACCGCGGCCGCCGCGGTCGCGGTGCAGGCCGGAGAGTACGACGCGGCGGTCACCGCGCCGGTCGCCGCCGAGCACTACCCGCTCAAGGTGCTGGCCACCGAGGTCGCCGACGTCCGCGACGCGCGCACCCGGTTTTTGTTGGTACGCAAGCCAGAACACCCGTTGCCGGAGCCCACGGGCGCCGACCGCACCTCGGTGGTGGCGGCCGCGGCCAACCGCACCGGCGCGCTCGCCGAGCTGCTCACCGAGCTCGCGGTCCGCGGGATCAACCTGACCCGATTGGACGCCCGGCCCTCCAAGGGGAATTTCGGGGAGTACCGGTTCTTCTTCGATTTCGAGGGCCACGTTGCCGAACCGCGGATCGGGGACGCGCTGGCCGCTTTGCGCCGCCGTTGCCGCAATGTCCGCTTCCTCGGTTCGCATCCGCGTGCCGACGGGGTGCGCGCCACCATCGAGCCGCTCGCCGACAACCACGATTTCACCGACGCCGCCGCCTGGGTCGCCGCTGTCCGAAAAGGAGAGCTCGCGTGAAGCTGTACCTCATCCGGCACGCCGAGAGCGTCGCGAACACCCAGAAGATCCTCGACACCGCGCTGCCAGGCCCGCCGCTCACCGAGCTGGGGCACCAGCAGGCGCAAGCGCTTGCGGACAGGCTTTCGGCCGCGCGCATCACGGCTGTATACGCATCGTATGCAACGCGTGCGCAGCAGACGGCCGGCCCGCTCGCGGCCGCTCTGGCCACCACCGTGCAGGCCGTCGAGGGCGTGCAGGAAGTCGGCGTCGGCGACCTCGAAGGCCGCGGCGATCCGGCGGCGTTCAAGGCGTATGTCGAGACCGTGCGCCCGTGGACCCAGGGGGACCTGACCGTCGCGATGCCGGGCGGCGAAAGCGGCGAGCAGGTGCGGGCGCGGTTCACCACGGCGGTGGGTGAGTTGCGGACCAAGCACGAACCCGCGGACGCGGACGGCGCGATCGCGCTGGTGAGCCACGGCGGGGTGATCCGCCTCGGCGCGGAATGGCTCTGCGACAACGTTCGCCCGGAGCTGGCCGACCAGGGCCTGATCCCCAACACCGGCGTCGTCGAGCTGGAGACCGTGCCCGGCGCGGGCTGGCACTGCCTCAGCTGGGCCGGTCAGCGGATGTGAGAACAGGCCGCTGAGCACCGGTTGTTGTAGTTTCACCGTGTGTGGCCGGGGGTCGTAACGAATTTGCCAAGGCCACACAACCCGGCAGGTGGATCGCACGTCCTCCGGGTAGTGCTCAACCAGCACAGGGAGGCGAAACAGACATGGTGCGAGTGAGGATTTCCCAGGTCGGCCTGGTGGCCACCGCGGCAGCTCTCGCCGCCGCCGTCTCGGCGTGCGGGCAGGGCACGAACAACTCCGCACAGCCGCAGCCGACGACACCGAGCGCGACGAGCAGCACCACCGAGACGACGAGCCCGTCGCAGACGGCCACCTCGGCGCCGGCCGAGGTCACCCCGCCGTCCGCGTCCACGGGCGCGCAGAACGCGGGCAACAACCTCTGTAAAGCGTCTGACCTGCAGCTTTCCGTGGGCAACGGGGACGCCGCGGCGGGCACGGTCTACCGGCCGCTCGTCTTCACCAACGTCAGCAGCCACTCCTGCGTGATCCAGGGTTTCCCCGGCGTCTCGTACGTCGGTGGCTCGGACGGGCACCAGGTCGGCCCGGCGGCATTCCGCACCGGCGACAAGGGCGGGCCGATCACGCTCGCCAAAGGGGAGACGGCGCACGCGACCGTCGGCTTCGTGAACGTGCAGAACTACGACACGGTGACCTGCCAGCCGCAGCCGGTGCGCGGGCTGCGCGTGTACCCGCCGCAGGAGACCGCGTCGATGTACGTCGACTACCCGGGAACCGGGTGCGGGAGCGACAAGATCCCGGGCAACCAGCTCACCGTGAAGACCATCGAAAAGGGCTCGAGCGGCGACTGACTCAGACGCGGGCGCACAGCTCGTGCGCCCGCGCGAGGTGCGACTGGCCGGCGGGGTCGGCGAAGTTCAGGCTGATCACCATCCGGCTCACGCCGTCGAGATGATCCGCCAGCTGCTCATAGAGTGGGCTGCCTGCGGCGGCGGCCGCGGACAGGTCCCTTGCCGCGGTGATGTGCTGGATCACGCCGGGCGCGAGCGTGGCCTGGCTGACGTAGGCGTTCGGAAGTGGACCGGCCCGATCCAGTGACGCGCAGGCCGCGCGCGCGTCCTGGGCCGGCCCGTTGCCGCCGCCGGAGACAGTCCACAGCAGACCGATCACCACCGCCCCCACCGCGAACCCGGCGGCGCCCGCCAGCACCAGGGGACGGCGTCCACGCGCCGGCTCCGCGTCCTGCTCGCGTTCGAGCCGCATGGGATATTCCAGCACCTCGCGGGCCCGCCGAGCCAGCTTCGCGGCCGTGCCGTTACCTCTGGAAAGTGTTTTGTAAGTGGCGGAGCCGCTTGCGGTGGGCCGTGCGCTTGCACCGCCGGGGGTTCTGAGGTGGTCGCTGGCGAGGACAGCGCCGAAGTGGTGAATTGGCATTCATGATGAGGCGATCCCGGAGTCAGGGGCCGCCTCAGGTTCCCCTACCTGCACCGCTACGCAAACCACATTTGAAACAGTTCCTAGCCCCAGCCGAGTTCGTGGAGCCGGGCGTCGTCGATGCCGAAGTGGTGTGCGATCTCGTGCACGACGGTGATCAGGACTTCCTCGGTGACCTGCTCCTCGGTCTCGCAGATCGCCAGTATCGGGCGCCGGTAGATCGAAATCCGGTCCGGGAGCACCCCGCCGTAGTCGGACGTGCGGCGCGTCAGCGCGACGCCGTGGTACAGGCCGAGGATGCCCGGTGCCTCTTCGTTGTGGTCCTCGACCAGCACGACGACGTTGTCCATCGCCTCGGCGAACTCCGGCGGTACGGCGTCCAGCGCGTCGGCGACCAGTTCCTCGAACCGCGCCTCGGACATTTCTACGGCCATCGCGCTAGCCGCCGGGCTGGCTCGACTGCACCGGCTGCTGCCCGCCCGCGGGCGGCGCGTCCTGCGCCTGCTGCCGGATGCTGCCGGTGATCGGCGCGAGCCCGCTCTTGTCCGGCAGCGTCGCGCCCACCTTGCAGTTGACCAACGTCGAACCGGCGTCCCAGCTCTCCTGCTCGCGCAGATCCCAGGTCAGGATCAGCTTCTGCTCGCTGAGATCGACGCCTCCGGCATAGCCCTGCACGTCGTGGTTGCACTCGGTGTCCAGCCACGCGGCCTGGTCCTTCTGGGACGGGTAGTCGTCCTTGAAGTGGTCCTTGAGGTCGACGGTCGCGACGATCTCGTAGGAGTGCGGCTGGGTGCAGTCGATCGGGTTGCCGACCGTCTTGTTCGCCAGCGCGAGGCAGGTCCCCGGATCCCAGATCGGCGCCTGCGACTGTGCCGCCGCGTTGCCGGTGACCGGCTGCAGCGCCCCGCCCGGCGCGGCCCACTGGAGCACGCAGCGCATGTCTCGATCACCGTCGGACCATTCCGACGTGCCGGGGCGCAGCGCGCTCACGGTGAACTTGCCGTACGGGTCGAGCTGTTTGCCGAGGTAGCTCTGCGCGCCGTCGGTGCACCGCGCCATCGCCATGTCGCGCCACTCGTCGACCCCGGGCTCCGGCACCCCCGCCGGGTACTTGTCGCCGATGTTGACCACACCGGTCACCTCGTACAGATGCGGTTGTGCACAGGGCACGGTGTGGATGTCCGACACGTCCGGCTGTACCCAGTTCAGGCAAGTGCCCGGCGCGGCGTGGAACGCGGCCTTGGCCTCCGCCGACTCCTCGACTTTTCCGCCACCGGCGACGCCGCCGCCCCAGGAAAAGGCGACGCTCAGCGACAGGGCCAGGATCGCGCCGACGAAGACACCCAGCATGACCAGCCGGGTGCGCAGTGTGTTCGTTGCCAAACCTTGTCCGAGCATCGCGGTCAATAATGCCCGCGTCCTGGCCACAGGACACCCCTCGGGTAGCTAGTGTTGTGCCCGATGACCGAAGACACCCCGCCGGAAGGCCGCGACGCCCCGGAAGATCAGCCCGCGCGGGGCTCGATGCGCTTCCAGGACCCGGACAACACGACACCGCGCGAACCCACGCTCGCCGAGCAGCGCGCCCGCCGCAAGGCGGAGCAGGAGGAGCGGGAACGGATCGAGGCCCAGGAGGTCGCCAGACAGGAAGCCGAGCGCAAGGCGGGCACGCGCCGCAAGGTGCTGATCGGGAGCGGCGTGACGGTCGGCCTCGTCGGCGTCGTCGCGGCCTGGTACGTCGTGGGCAAGCCGGACGAGGTCAGCGCGGTCTGCACGGACGCGAACGGCGTGGTGCAGAACGACGAGTACTGCGACGACAGCTACATCGCGTCGCACGGCGGGCACTACGACTCCGGTACCGGGCTCTGGATCATCCCTTACGGCGTGGGCGCGGGGCAGTACCGCTACAACTACGGCGGCACCGGCACTGTCGGCACTCCGGTGTCCGGAGGCACGTACACGAAGCCGTCCAGCAACACGTCGGTCAAGACGTCTTCGGGCAAGACGGTGCAGCGCGGCGGGTTCGGGATCAGCGGCAAGAGCAGCACCGGCGGCACGGGGAAGAGCGGGGGCTCGTAGGTGCGGAGGTCCACCAGCGCACCGCGCAAGGACTGGCAGCGAATCGTCGAAGAGCAGGGGTTGGTGTTCGGCACGCCGGCCCGCTACGGCACCGGCAAGGACCGCCCGTACTGGGACGAGTCGGTGCACTACGTGCTGGAGATGGACGAGGTCCTCTCCCTCGAGGCCGACGTCGAGCTGCTGCATTCGATGTGTCTCGAGGCCGTCGACAACGTCGTGCTGACCGAGCGGTACCGCGAGTTCGGCATCCCGGAATGGGTCTGGCCGCACATCGCCGACTCGTGGAAACGCCGTGACCCGCACGTCTACGGCCGCTTCGACCTGCGCTACGACGGCAGCGGCCCGGCCAAGCTGCTGGAGTACAACGCCGACACCCCGACGTCGCTGCTGGAGGTGTCGGTGCTGCAGTGGCACTGGAAGACCGAGGTCTTCCCGGACGACGACCAGTGGAACTCGGTGCACGAGCGGCTCGTCGAGCGCTGGGGCGAGATCCGGGAGTTGTTGCCCGGCAACGATTTGTACTTCACCTGGTCCACCGCCGACCCCACCGGCGAGGACCACATCACCACCTCCTACCTGCAGGAGACGGCGGCCGAGGCTGGGCTGGACACGGTCGGCCTCGCCATCGAGGAGATCGGCTGGGACCCGCTGCTGAAGCGGTTCGTCGACCTCGAAGAGGCGCCGATGAACACCGTCGTGAAGCTCTACCCGTGGGAATGGGTGGTGGACGAGGAGTTCGGCAGGCACGCCGTCGAGACGCTCCCGCGCACGCTGTGGATAGAGCCGCTGTGGAAGATGCTGCTGTCCAACAAGACGCTGCTGGCCGTGCTGTGGGAGAACTATCCCGGCCACCCGAACCTGCTGCCTGCCTTCGCCGACGATCCCGGCCTGCTCACCGAGTACGTGCGCAAGCCGAAGCTGGGGCGTGAAGGCGCGAACGTGCAGATCGTCGCCACCGGCTACGAGACCGAGACCCCGGGCGTCTACGGCGAGGAGGGCTTCGTCTACCAGGCCTTCGACCCGCTGCCCGAGTTCGACGGCTTCCGTCCCGCGCTGGGCGCGTGGATCGTCGGCGACTCCTCGGCCGGGCTGGGCATCAGGGAGACGGCCGGACTGGTGACCGACGACGGTGCCGCGTTCGTCCCCCACCGCATCCCGGAATCGTGATAAACCCTCCGCATTCACCCACACGGACCTACTGGGAGATCCTGTGATCACCAATCTCGCGCTGGCCGACACGTTCGGCTCCGATCTCGTCAAGGGGATCGGCGCGATCCTGCTCTACGGCGTCGTCGGACTGCTGTTGATGCTGGTCGGCTTCTACGCGATCGACTGGACCACCCCGGGCAAACTGTCCGCGTTGGTGCACCGCGGGCTGCCGAACGCGGTGATCGTCACCGCGTCCGGGATGCTGTCGATGGCCTTCATCGTCGTCGTCGCGATCTTCAACTCCGCGAGCGATCTCACCGAGGGACTCATCACATCGCTGGTGTACGGCCTGCTCGGGATCGTCGTGCAGGTGCTGGCGGTGCGGCTGCTGGAGTGGGCGACCCGCATCGACGTGGGCTCGACCATCGAAAGCGAGACGTTCGCGCCGGCCAGCGTGGTCGTCGCGGCCGCGCACCTGGCGCTCGGCCTCGTGGTCGCGGTGGGCATTTCGTAACTCGGGTGGGTTGGGCCCGCAGGCGCGGACCCCTAGGGTTGACGGCGTGCGCCTGCTGAGGACACCGGAAGACCGGTTCGAGGACCTGCCCGATTTCGACTTCCCGACCCTGTACGCGGACATCGAGAACCCGAGAGACGGCATCGTCCGGATCGCCTACGTCGAGGCGGGACCGGCGGACGGGCCGGTGGTGTTGCTCCTGCACGGCGAGCCGAGCTGGTCGTACCTGTACCGCCGGATGCTGCCCGTGCTGGCCGACGCTGGTATCCGCGCCATCGCGCCCGACCTGGTCGGTTTCGGTCGTTCGGACAAGCCGGGCGACATCGTCGACCACACCTACGCGCGGCACGTCGAGTGGATGCGCGCGCTCGCGTTCGACGCGCTCGACCTGCGTGACGTCACGCTGGTGGGCCAGGACTGGGGCGGGCTGATCGGGCTGCGCCTCGTGGCGGAGAACCCGGGCCGCTTCGTGAAGGTGGTCGCGGCGAACACCGGGCTGCCCAGCGGCGACTACGACATGCCCGAGGTGTGGCACGCGTTCCGCCGCACCGTGGAGAACGCCCAGATCCTGGACATCGGCAGGCTCGTGCAGTCGGGCTGCCGCCGTGAGCTCACCGAAGCCGAGCGCGCGGCCTACGACGCGCCGTTCCCGAACGAGATGTACAAGGCGGGCCCGCGCGCGATGCCCGGGCTGGTGCCGATCACCCCGGACGACCCGGCGAGCGCGGCGAACCGCCGTGCCTGGGAAACACTGACCGGGCTGGACATCCCGTTCCTGTGCGCCTTCTCCGACGGAGACCCGATCACCGGCGGGATGGCCCCGGTCCTCAAGCGCGCCATGAAGGGCGCCGCGGGCCTGGACCATCCCACCGTGACCGGTGCGGGACATTTCCTGCAGGAGGACGGCGGTGAACAGCTGGGCCGGATCGTCGCGGACTTCGTGCGCGACTGAGCCCGCTGATCAGCGGCGGTCCTGGCCGCGGCGGTGCTGATCGTCCTGCATCTCGATCTGCTCCTTGCGGACCTGGCCGGAGACGGTCTGCTCCTCGGTGACGTCGTCCTTGCGCAGCCGGACGCGTTCCTTGGCGACGGTCTCCTTCTCGACCTTGGGCCGTTCCTCGTGCAGGATCATGTCCTGCTGCTCTTCGTGGATGCGTGCGTCGCCGGGCTTGGCGTCGGTGATCGGCTCACGTTCGAGGCGCACCTCCTCGTGCGTGACCGGCACGGTGACCTGCTGCTCCTCGGTGACGGTGTACTTGCGCAGCCGCACATGGCCGCTCTCGACCGACTCCGTGCCGACCCGCAGCTGCTCCTCGGAACGAGTCATGCTCTCGCCGGCGTTTTCCTTGCCACGGCTGGGGCCGGTCGCTTCGCGGTCACGGTTTTCGTTGCCGCGCATGGCTTCCTGCTGACCGCGCATGGCCTGCTGCTGACCGGCCGCGCCCTGCCGCCGGTCACGCGGTGCGTTCGTGCCCTGCCTGCCACGGTTTTCCGCCGAAGTCCGCGGCAGCGGCATCCCATAGTAGTGGTAGAGCTGCGCACTGTCCTGTTCGGACAGATGCTGTCCCGCGTCGGTGCGCGGCGCGTCGGAAACCTTGTCCTTCGAGACCTGCACGTGCAGGCCGTCGTTGTCGAGGCTCGCGCCGCGCAGCGGGACGAAGCTTTCCTTCTGCCCGAACATCCCGGTCTTGACGGTCACCCACTCCGGCTGCCTGGTGTCGTCGGCCAGGTAGACGGTGCCGACCTTCCCGATCTTCTTGCCCTCGGGGTCGACCACGGCGTTCTCGGTCAGTTCCTCGGGACGAAGCATGCCAGTCATGGTGGTTTCCTTTCCCGGTTGGCTGGAGCGTCCACCTAGGACATTCCGGTAACCGGGTGCCGGGAAACTGACACCTTCGTGCCACGCCCGCCTGAGGGTCAGGAGATCGTGCCGTCCTTGTTTATCTTCGAGAATCCGGTGTAGGGCACCAGCGCTTCCGGCAGCACGATCGAGCCGTCGGCCTGCTGGTTCTGCTCGATCAGGGCCACCAGGGTGCGGCCGATCGGCAGGCCCGAGGCGTTGAGCGTGGCGACCGCGCCGCGCTTGCCGTCCTTGCCCTTGCCACGGATGTTCGCGCGCCTGGCCTGGAAGACCCCGGTGTCCGAGGCGCTGGAGATCTCGCGGTAGGTCTGCTGGCTCGGCATCCAGACCTCGACGTCGTAGGTGATCTGCGCGGAGAAACCGATGTCGCCCGCCGGCAGCTTGATCACGCGGTACGCCAGGCCGAGCCGCTGCAGCGGGGCCTCGGCGTGGGTGAGGATCTCTTCGAGCGCCTCGCGTGACTTCTCCGCCTCGACGAACTGCACGAGCTCGACTTTCGAGAACTCGTGCTGCCGGATCAAACCGCGGGTGTCACGCCCGTACGAGCCGGCCTCCGAGCGGAAGCACGGAGTGTGCGCGGTGTACCTCAGCGGGAGGTCCTCCAGCTGGAGCAGCTCGCCCGCGTGCAGGTTGACCAGCGGCACTTCGGCGGTCGGGATCAGGAACAGCTCGCGCTCGGCGACCCCGGTGCGGAAGAGGTCCTCCTCGAACTTCGGCAGCTGACCCGTTCCCGTCATGGTCTGGCGGGTGACCAGCGCGGGCAGCGAGAACTCGGTGTAGCCGTGCTCGCGGGTGTGGATGTCGAGGAAGAACGCGGCCAGCGCGCGCTCCAGCCGGGCGCCGGCGTTCTTGAACACCGCGAACCGCGGGCCGGACAGCTTCGTGGCGCGGCCGAGGTCCAGGAACCCGGCGCGCTCGCCGAGGTCGACGTGGTCGAGCACCTCGAAGTCGAACTCCGGCGGGGTGCCCCACCGGCGGACCTCCTCGGCGTACTCCTCGGTGGCGCCGTCGGGCAGCTCGTCCAGCGGGAGGTTCGGGATGCCCAGCAGCAGCTCGTTGAGCTCGGTCTCGACCTCGCGCTGCTCCTCTTCCAGCTCGCCGATGCGCACCTTGAGCTGGCGGGCCTCCTCGCGCAGGCCGGTGATGTCCTCGCCGCGGCGGGCGGCGGCCTGTACGTCGGCGGCGGCCTTCTTGGACCGCGCCCGCGCCTGGTCGCCCTGGCCGATGACCTCGGACCGCCTGCTCACCAGCTTGCCGAGGCGGTCGGTGTCGAGCACATACCCGCGGCGGCGCAGCTTGGCGGCCGCGTCCGTGGCGGGATCGAGCAGCAGGCGGGCGTCGTGCATTGGTACTCCAGGTACGAGCCGGTTTGGGTGCACCCAGCGTATCCAGTGCGACCAGCACGTTTTCCCGGACCCGCTACGCCGCCCCGACGATCTTGGGCGCGGCCGGGAAACTGCCTTCGGGGACCAGCACCCCGGCCTCCTCCATCGCGGCCCACATGGTCACCTGGTTCGCGGTCAGCACGGGCAGGCCGAGCCGCCCGGCGAGCGGCGCGACGAGGTCGTAGGTGGGCACGTTGGTGCAGCTGACGAACAGCGCGTCGGCGCCGGTGGTGTTGACCCCGCTGACCGCGGCGAGCACCTCGCGGTACGACATCTTCCAGATGTCCCCGAGCTTCCCGAGCCCGAGGCTGCCGGACGTGGTGATGCCGTACTCGGCGAGAAAACTCAGCAGCCGCCCGGTCACGTCGTCGACGTACGGCGTGATCACGGCGAGCCGGCGCACGCCGAGCCGTTCGCAGGCCCTGATCAGCGCGCCGGAGGTGGTGACAGCGGCGGGCGCACCCGCTTCGAGCATGTCCCGCACCAGCGCGCGTTCCCCGGCCGCGCCACCGACGAAACTCCCCGACGTGCAGGCGTAGGCGACCACCAGCGGCTCCGGCACCAGCACGTCGCGGGTCGCGCGGCGGACTCCGTGCGGGTCGCCGAGCGCCTGCGCCAGGCGGACGGTCACCGGCTCCGGCAGGTAGGGCAGCCGGGTGGTGTGCAGGCAGACCTGCTCGGGCACCCAGCGCCACAGTTCGCGGTCGAGCGCGAAGTCGAACGGGGCCACGACCCCGATACCGGTCTGCACCGGGAGCGCGATTTCGAAGGGATTGCTGATCGTCACCGTGGTCACCGCCTAGCGCGTTCGCCTCATCTGCACATGCCGGACACGCTAGGTTCGGTCTGCGAAAAGGAAGTCCGGCGTGAGTAACCGGTCTGTTAAACCTGCGGGAGGGGGAGGCGTGCGAGGTGCGGCGATGGCGGCGGTACTGGCCGTCGCGGTTCTGGCGACCGGGTGCACGGCGGAGCTGTCCGGGAGCGCGCAGCCGGAGCCGGGCCGGGTCACGGTCACGCCAGCGGCGTCGACCGACCCGTGCGCGATGCTCACCACGGACGAGGCGGGGCAGCTGGGCCTGGCAGGCCCGGGCACGCCGATCGCGGCGCAGCCGAGTTCACGGGTGCCCGCCAGCTGCGAGTGGCGCTCGCCGGATCCCGAGGCCTCCCTCGACGATTCGGTACAGGTCTACTACAGCACGGATCTCAACATCGGCGAGTACTTCTCCCAGCAGCCGACCGGGCAGGAGGAGTTCGGCGGGGTCAGCTGGGGCAACTACCCGAGCATCCTCGGCAAGGTCATGTGCAACCTGGCCGTCTCACTTTCAGACACCTCGTTCGTCGCGATCACGGGGCAGAACTTCGCCGACCCCGCCAAGGCCTGCGACTACGCGCGCAAGGCCGCGCCGATCGTCGCTACGCACCTACCTCGTTGACCACGTGCTTCGCGATCTCCAGCGCGCTCGTCGCGGCGGGGGAAGGCGCGTTCAGCACGTGCACCTGGTGCGGCGCCGTCTCGATGAGGAAGTCGTCGACCAGTGAGCCGTCCGGGTACAGCGCCTGCGCCCGGACGCCGGAGCCGTGCCGCACGATGTCGTCCGGGCCGACGGCCGGGACGAGCCGGGCGAGGCTTTCGGCGAAGCGGCGTTTGGACAGTGACCGCAGGATCTCTTCGAGGCCGGTCGGGTACGCGTACTTGCGGGCGAGCTTCCACGAGCCGGGAAACCGTGCCACGTCGGCGATATCGGCCGGGGAGAAGTCGCGCCAGCGGTAGCCTTCGCGGCGTAGCGCGAGCACGGCGTTGGGCCCCGCGTGCACGCTGCCGTCGAGCATGCGGGTGAGGTGCACGCCGAGGAACGGCAGCGTCGGGTCCGGCACCGGGTAGATCAGGCCGCGCACGAGGTGGCGGCGTTCCGGGCGCAGTTCGTAGTACTCGCCGCGGAAGGGGACTATCCGCGCGCGCGGCCGGACGCCCGCCAGCTCGGCCACCCGGTCCGACTGCAGGCCGGCGCAGTTCACCAGCGCGTCCGCCTTCAGCACGGCGTCGCCGGTCGCGATCTCGACGCCGCCTGCGTGACCCGGCCGGATGCCGAGCGCCGCCGTGCGCAGGCGCAGGTCCGCGCCCTTCTCGGCGAGCAGCCGGACGAGCGCGGCACAGACGCCGGGGAAGTCGATGACGCCGGTGGACTCGACCCGCAACGCCTGTACGCAGGACACCTCGGGCTCGTACTCCAGCGCTTCCTCGCGGGTGATCAGCTTCGCCGGGACGCCGTTGGCTTCGGCTCGTTCGGCGAGCACACCGAGCGCGGGCAGCTCCGCTTCGTCGGTGGCGAGGACGAGCTTGCCGCAGACCTCGACGCCGACCCCGTTCGCGCGCGCGAAGTCCACAATGGACTTGTTGCCCGCGACGGACATCCTGGCCTTGGCCGAGCCCGGTTTGTAGTACAGCCCGGCGTGCACGACGTTGGAATTGTGCCCCGTCTGGTGTGTCGCCCAGTGATTTTCCTTCTCCAGCACCGTTACGTCGGTACCGCGGCTGACGAGCTCCCACGCCACGGCCAGCCCCAGTATCCCGCCGCCGATCACGACCACGCGCATTCGCCCAGGGTACGGGTTGCGGCGCCGGGTGCCCAGCTCTCAGCGCGCGATCCGCCGCGCGATCACGACCCCGGCACCGAGCAGGACGACCCCGCCCGCGACCCAGACCCACACCGGCACGGTGCTCTCGTCGCCCGCAGGCGCGCCGGCCACCGCCGACTGCCCCTGCGCCGGGGTCCCCGTGCCGGCGACGGTGAGGGTGAACGTGTAGGAGCCCGAAACGGGGTGCCCGTCCTCGGAGACGATGTGGTAGGCCACCGTGTACTCGCCCGCGGGCCCGAGCGGCCGCAGCGGCACGGAGATCTTCTCCGCGGAAACCGTCGCGGCGCCGTTCTGCCATTGGGACGTCTTGTCCGGTCCGGTGACGACGAGCTCGTTGAACCCGGACTCGATCGGCTCGTTGAACGTCAGCTCCACTGTGGACGGACTCGCCGTCAGGGAGGCTCCGGCGGCCGGGCTGCTGGACTCCAGGACGTTGTGCGCGTCGGCGGCGCGTGTCCCGGCGAGCAGGAGCGCACCCAGCACGAAGACGAGTGAAACGCCCCTGATCAGCAGGTTTTTCTTTCGTGGCACCGTTTCTTCCGTCCTGAACGGGGAACTCCGCGTCGTTCCCGGTCGTTCGGACACTAGTGGCCGCCGCCGCGAGGGCAAGGGGACGCCTGTAACGGCCGGATGAACAGGTGCTCACCGCCACCGCCGGCCGGAGCCGTCGATCGCACCGGTGAAGGGTCCACAGAGGATTGATCTTGGGGTGTTTCACCGTGGGCTCGTGCCCCGAGGGCGAGCCACTTTACCGCTGCTTCACAGAGCGGTAAACGCCCGAAACAAGCGGACTGGTCTGATCTGGCCCGTCGGTGGGCATCGTCCAAACGGTCCACCGGGCAGGCAAATTTCTTCCCTTGCACGCGAACTTCGAGGAAGTGACTGGTGGCAGCAGTATTCTCGGTCCGTCGCGAGCACCTCGTCGCGGCGTTGCTGGTCGGCGGTGTGGTGGTGATCGTCGGTTTCGCGTCCGGACTCGGACTGCGGACGACGACCACGAACGCGCAGGCGGCGGACACCCCGGCCACGGCGAGCCCGGGCACCGCCGTCCCGGATGGACAGTTGCCGCAGGCGTCGGTGCCGCAGATGACCATGCCGGGCAACCAGCTCCCCGCAGACATCCCGGTCCCCAGCGACTACCCGACCACCGGCGACGACTCCGGGACGGTGCCGGTGGTCCAGGTGCCGCCGACGGACCCCGGCTCGACCACACCGGTCAGCCCGACCGAACCGGGCACACCGGCACCGCCGACCACGCCGACGAACCCCGGGCAGCCGGCCACCTGCCTGCCCGGCGTGGCGCAACAGGTCGCCGACACCGCGAACACCGTGGTCGGCGCGCTGCCCGTGGTCAGCACCCTCACCGGCACGCTCGGCCTGACGCAGAGCGCGGACGGGACCAACCCCGGCGCGCTGAACACCCTGCTGTACAGCGTCACCGGCTACTGCGCGACAACCACGACCGACCCCGCGAACCCGTTGAGCACGCTCACTTCGGCGCTGCCCGCGCTGGCGCCCGCCAAGGTCGGTGGCTGATGGACCTGACGCCGGCCAAGGCCCTCTACATCGTCGCCCGCGCGATCGACTACTTCGGCATGACGCTCTTCCTCGGCGGGCTGCTGTTCCTCGCCTTCCTCTGGAAGAGCGGCGCGGACCACGGCCGCGCCCGCAAGGTCGTGGTGGTCGGCTGGGTGCTCGGGTTCGTCGGCACGGTCGCCGCGGTCGGGCTCGAAGGAGCGTGGATCGCGCAGCGACCACCGACCGATTTCCTCGACTGGGACCTGATTTCCCAGGTTCTGGATGTCCACTTCGGACAGATCTGGTTCGCCAGGGCGTTGCTGTGGCTGCTCGGTGGTGTCGTACTCGCACAGCTGCTGCAGCGCGGCAGGCGCGCCGCCGGTTCACTGGCCTGGCGCACCGGCCTGGCCGCGATCGGCTTCGGCCTGCTGCGCACCACCGGGATGACCGGGCACGCCTCGGAAAGCGCTCGCCCGGTGCTCGCGCAGTTCGCGGACTTCCTGCACGTACTGGGGATCTGCGCGTGGCTCGGCGGGCTGGCGATGCTGCTGTTCGGCCTGCTGTCCCGGCGCGAACCGGACGAGCTGGCTTCGGTGCTGCCGCGGTATTCCAAGCTGGCCATGGGGTCCGTGCTGCTCATCGTCGCCGCCGGCGTGGTGCTGACGTGGCAGACGCTCGGCTCGGTGTCGAAGCTGTTCAGCACCGACTACGGACGCACGCTGCTGGTCAAGATCGTCGTCCTGCTGGTGGTGCTGCTCATCGCGCAGGGCAGCCGCGGCTGGGTCAACCGGCGCCTCGACTTCGCGGTCGTGCTGCGCGGTCAAGGCGGGACCGTCCGCCCCTTCGTCTACTCCGTCGCCGCCGAAACGGTGCTCGTCATCGTCGTCCTCGTCGCGGCGAGCCTCCTCGTCACGGCCAGTCCTGGCCGTTGACCGTTCATCCGAGAAAGGAGTCCGCTGGATGGACAAGCCCGAAAAACCCGCCCGGCGCTGGAGGTGGCTGCTGCCCGTCGCGGTGGCAGGCCTGCTGAGCCTCGGCGGGGGCTCCGCGATCGCCGAAGCGTCCACTGTGGACGCCGCGGCGACGCAGCCGAGCTCGTGTGCGAAGACCGAGGTGCTGCAGGCAATCCTGGACCACGTCAAGTCGGCGCATCTGGAGACCTCGCTGGGCCAGCAGGTCACTGACGCGCTGAACCTCGACCAGTACCTCAAGACCCACACGGTGTGGGTGGAGAACGTGCTGGCGCCCGTACTGAACGGTTCGGCGGACGAGGTCGTGACCGGCACGCTCACCCCGATCTTCGACCACGTGAAGTCCGCGCACCTGGAGACCTCGCTGGGCCAGCAGGTCACCGACGCGCTGAACCTCGACCAGTACGTCAAGACGCACACGGTGTGGCTCGAGCAGGTCCTCACGCCGCTGCTCGCACAGGCGAGTTGCTGAGAAAGGAAAAATCCACAGTGGAAACCGAATCCCCGAGTGAGCCGAAGCGCTCGCGCAGGCCCGTACTGCTGCTCGGCATCGCCGTGGTGGCGCTGGCGGGCGTGCTGTTCAGCTTCGCCAGCATGAGCTCGAGCACGGGTGCCGACACCGCCGCGATGCCGAAGGTGGTGCAGGACAACCCGATCGGCGTCGCGCTCTACGACAGCATGGAACAGGCCGAGTCGGCCAAGACCGTGCAGGTGGCGATCAAGAACTACGCCTACGACCCGGCTTCGCTGACCGTCGCGGTCGGTGACACCGTGACCTGGACCAACGAGGACACCGCGCCGCACACGGTGACGGTGACCGACGGCCCGGTGAAGTTCAACTCGCCGAACCTGGCCCAGGGCGAGACCTACACCTACACCTTCACCCAGGCCGGCACGTACTCGTACTACTGCGCCGTGCACCCGGACATGAAGGCCACGGTGACGGTGACGGACAGCGGCAGTGGCGGTGGCAGCTCGACGCAGCCGACCACGAGCGTGCCCACCGGCAGCGCGGACCCGACCACGTCGATGTCCATGCCGTCGAGTTCCAGCTCGGAGTCTTCGTCGTCGATGTCGATGCCGTCGAGCAGTAGCAGCAGCGGTGGCACCGAATGCATCCCCACCAGTGTGCTGACGCCGATCTTCGACCACGTGAAGTCCGCGCACCTGGAGACTTCGCCGGGGCAGCAGGTGGCCGACATCCTCAACCTGGACCAGTACATCAAGACCCACACGGTGTGGCTGGAACAGGTGCTGCAACCGGTGCTGGACGGTTCGGCCGACAAGCTGGTCACGGACACGCTGACGCCGATCCTGGACCACGTGAAGTCCGCGCACCTGGAGACCTCGCTGGGCCAGCAGGTGACCGACGCGCTGAACCTGGACCAGTACATCAAGACGCACACGGTGTGGCTTGAGCAGGTGCTCACCCCGCTGATGAACCAGCTGACCTGCTGAGCAGCGCGGTGGCCCGGCCGAGGACCGTTCGGCCGGGCCACCGCCGCCGATTCTCCCATCCCCGAGGAGGTTCCCGATGGACGCGACCGCGGAGCTCGCCGTCGAGCCGTTCGAAAAGCTGCCGCTGCCCGGCGGCTACGACGTCGGCCCCCGGCGGTTCGTGCTCGAACCCGCCGTCCGCGTGCTGCGCTGGCCCGTGCTCCGCGGCCGGCTCGCCTGCACCGCGGGCTCGCTCGTGCTCGGCGACCAGCCGGGGCTCATGCTCGAACTCGACGCGGGTTCCTTGCGCACCAACGTCTTCGGGCTCGCGCGCACACTCACCGACAAAGGAGGACTATGCGCGGCGGAACACCCAAGGATCCGCTTCCACAGCACGGACATGTCGGTCGCCGAGGACTGGTCGGTCGAGGTGATCGGCAAGATCGAGGTGCTCGACGTCGTGCGCGAAGTGCGGCTGCGCGGCGAACTGGCGCATGTGGACGAGCTGGCGGTGGTGCTGTGGCTGCGCGGCGTGCTGCCGCCCCCGCGTCGTCAGCTGGAGACCGGGTACTGGGTGGCGCAGGTGATCGCCGAACGCCCGATTCACCTGGAGCTGGCCGCGGAGTTCGTGCGATGAAGTTGTTGCTGGTAGCGGCTTTGACCTTCTTCGGAGCCTTCGCGCTCGCGCCACCGGCGCAGGCCGCCACGCAGGCGGTGATGATGGAGGACTACGCGTACTCACCGTCCACTTTGACCGTCCACATAGGAGACACGGTCACGTGGACCAACCACGACCAGGCCCCGCACGACGTGACCACGACGAGCGCGCCGGTCGCGATCAAGAGCCCCATGCTGTCCACCGGGCAGAGTTTCAGCTACACCTTCAAAACCGCGGGCACGTACTCGTACTATTGCTCGATCCACCCGGACATGAAGGCGCAGGTGACCGTGCTCCCCGCGGCGACGAGCGCGCCCGCCGTCCCGAGCGCGCCGAAGGTCACGACGCAACCGAAGCAGACCACGGCGCCGCGTTCTTCGTCGGCGCAACAACAAGTGCCGGTCGCGCAGCAGCCGACGTCGTCGATGTCGATGCCCGCCGCCACGCCGACGGAGCAGCAGGCCGCGCCGAGCACCGGTGGGGAAGTGGTGCAGGCGAGTGCCACCCCGACCACCACGACGACACTGGACCCGAAGCTGATCGTGGCCGGGGTCGCCGCCGCCATCGCCGTGCTTTGCCTGCTACTACTGGGATCCCGCAGGGAGAATTAGGCGCCCAAGGCGTCACGCACCTCGCGCACCACCGTGTCCACATCGGACTCGGTGAGCGCGGGGTGCACCGGCAGGGAAAGCGCTTGCTCGGCGAGCTTCGCCGCCACCGGGAAGTCCGCCGGGTCGGCTTCGGGGATCTGTGGATGACCACGGAAGCCCTCGTGGTCGAACACCAGCTTCGGGTAGTACACGCCGGTGCCGACCCCGCGTGCGTCGAGCTCGGCCACCAGCTCGTCGCGGGACAGCATCGCGTGCTTGCCGATGAGCACCGTGTACTGGTGCCACACGTGATCCCGCCCCGGCAGCGGTTTGGGCACGGTCAATCCCGGCGTGCCGGCGAGGCCCGTGGTCAGCTGCCGTGCGTTGTGGCGCCGCGCCGCCACCGTCTCGTCGAGCCGCGCCAGCTGGGGGATGCCGACCGCCGCGTGCAGGTCCGACATGCGGTAGTTCAACCCCGGCAGCTCGTACGCGCCCGCCGCCCGCATGCCCTGGTTGCGCACGAGCCGGAGCCGGTCCGCGAGCGCCGGATCGTCGCAGGTGATCATGCCGCCTTCGCCGGTGGTCACGTTCTTGGTGGCGTACAAGGAGAAACAACCGATCCCGAACGAGCCCGCCTGCTTGCCATGGAACGCCGCGCCGAACGCCTGGCCGGCGTCCTCCACCAGGTGCAGCCCGTGCTCCTCGGCGAGTGGCAGCAGCTCGCCCATGTCGGCGGTCTGGCCGAACAGGTGCCCGGGCAGCAACACCTTCGTGCGGGGCCCGATCGCCTTCCGCGTCGACGTCGGGTCGAGCGCGAAGTCTTCCGCGGTCACGTCCGCGAAGCGCACCGTGGCGCCGGTCCACAGGATCGCGTTCAGGGTGGCGACGAAGGCGAACGGGGAAGTCACCACCTCGTCGCCCGCGCCGACGCCCACCGCCTGCAGCGCCGCGACCAGCGCCGTCGTCCCGCTGTGCACTGCCACCGCGTGCTTCGTCCCGGTGACCCTCGCGAACGCCTCCTCGAAGCGTTCGACCATCGGGCCCTGCGCGAGGCTGCCCGATCGCAGCACTTCGATGACCAGTGACTCGCTCTCGCGGACGTCGACCACGGCGATCGGAATCATGCGCGGTTCGCTCCTTCTGGCTCTGGGTAAGGTGGTCCGCCGTGACCTGGCCACGATTGACGAGCTGACACCACAGCTCAACCTGAGGTTGACAGTTCCACCCGATGGGCTGATGGACCGGCACCCCGCCGGCCTCTCTACTGGTGAGCGGAAGGACGCAGCGTGAACGAGGAGTGGCGGTGGTGACACTGCTCGGTGACAGCGCCCGGATCGTCGACCTCGTAGCCGGTCGGACTCTCGACCTCACCGGGGAGGTGGCGAAAGCGGCCGAAGAGGTCGCCGCCTTGCCCGAGGGCGTGCTGTTCGTCCGCACCGCGATGGACGCGCCCGGTCTGATCAGGTACCTCGCGGCTTTCGAAAGCTGCCGTGCCGTCGCGTTGATCGACCCGGCGTTGAACGAGGAATCGCTGGCCAGGCTGGTCGCGCGGTTCCGGCCCGGTGCCGTGCTCGCCGCGCCGGGATGCGAACCGCCGCCCGGCTATCTGCGCAAGGACGGGCATTGGGTGCGCGGCGAAACCGACGGGGTGCGCCCGCATCCCGACCTCGCCGTACTGCTGGCCACCAGCGGTTCCACCGGCAAACCGCATTTCGCCAGGCTGTCCCGGAATGCCTTGCTGTCCAACGCGCACGCGATCGGCGAGGTGCTGCGCATCGGCGCGGACGACGTCGCCCCGACGGTGCTGCCCCTGCACTACAGCTACGGGCTCTCCGTGCTCAATTCACACCTGGTGCGTGGCGCGACAGTCGTGCTGCAGCCGGACGGCATCCACGCTCCCGGATTCTGGGACGCCGTGACAGAGCATCGCTGCACGTCACTCGCCGCCGTGCCGTACCACTACGAAATGTTGTGGCGCCAGGAGTTCGACCCCGCCCACTTCCCGGCGCTGCACACGCTGACGCAGGCGGGCGGCAGGCTGCGGCCCGAGCTGGTCACCGAGTTCGACACCAGGATGCGCGCCGCGGGCGGCGGGCTTTTCGTGATGTACGGCCAAACCGAGGCCGCGCCGCGGATGGCCACCATGCCCGCCGACCGGCTCGCCGAGAAGCCAGGCTCGGTCGGGCCCGCGCTGCCCGGTGGCGAGTTCGCCATCCGGCACAACGACGGTTCGGAGACCACGCATCCGAAGATCACCGGCGAGGTGATCTACCACGGGCCCAACGTGATGATGGGCTACGCCGAGGACGCGCACGACCTCGCGAAGGGCGACGAGCTGGACGGCGTGCTGGCCACCGGCGACCTCGGCTACCTCGACGAAGAGGGTTTCCTGTTCGTCACCGGGCGGCTCAAGCGGATCGGGCAGGTGTTCGGCAACCGGATCAGTCTCGACGACCTCGAACAGGCCGTGCTGGCGACGGGGCTCGGCGTGCGCATGGTCGCGGCGGTGCCCGCCGGGGACAAGATCGTGCTGTTCACCGAAGGCGTGGCCGCGGATGTCTGCAAGGAGATCTCGCGCGCCCTCGCCGAACGGCTGCATCTGCATTCCTCGGGGTTCGACGTGCGGGCGCTCGACGCCGTCCCGCTGCAGACCAGTGGCAAGATCGACTACCCGGCGCTGAGTGAGCTCGTCTGAGCACCCGAAACGATTCCGGCGCGGACGCGATACCTTCCGCATAGGGGAGGGGAGCGCGACGTGCTGGTCATCGCAGTGATCGGCTGGGTGGTCCTGGCGCTGGTCGTGCTCAGCGGCAGGCGCTCGGGGTTGCTGCCGTTCGCGCTCGTCTTCACCGTGGTGCAGCAGCTGGTGTTCGCCACGGTCCCGGACAGCGCTTTCCTGACCTTCCGCTACGCGGAGAACATCGCGGCCGGGCACGGCGCCGTGTTCAACATCGGGGAGCGCGTCGAGGGGTACTCGAACTTCGCCTGGCTGGTACTGATCACGCTGCCGAAGGCGATGTTCGGCACGGACGTCGTGACCGGCGCGGTCGTGCTCGGCGTCGTCTGCACGCTCGGCTGCGTGTTGCTGGCGCACAAGTTCCACCCGCTCGCCACCGTGCTGGTGGCCGCGGTCAGCGGGCTCGCGGCGTACGAGAGCGCCGGGACCGAAGTGCCGCTGTTCGTGTTGCTCGTCCTCGCCGTGCTGTACGCGGTGCGCACGGGGCATCCGGTGGCGGCGGGCGTCTTCTCCGCGCTGGCCACGATGACCAGGCCGGACGGGGCGGTGCTCGGCGGCGTGGTGCTGCTGTTCCTGTGCGGCGGTGCCGCGTGGCGGTGGTGGAACTGGTGGGCGCCGACGGGGTTCGCGCTCAGCGCCCTCGTACTCATCGCGCCCTGGCTCGCCTGGCGCGCGACGTACTACCACCAGCCCCTCGGCACCTGGCCCGAAAACAAGCTGCCGTTCGTGTTCCTGCTCGCCACACTGCTCGCGGTCGCGGTGCCGGTGCTGATCGACTCGCGGCGGAAACCGTCACCGAAACCGCGCCCGCTCGCGCCCGTCTGGTCCCGCGTCGTCGTGGTGGTGCTGGCCGCGCTGAGCGTGCCCGCCGCGTTGCTCGGCCGCGCGGACGTGCTCGATTTCCGTGCCAGGCAAGCACAGACGGCCGAGCTGGGCGCGTGGCTCGCGGCAGGCCTGCCAGCCGGGTCGTCGGTGAACACCGGCGTCGGAGTCGTCGCGTACGGGCTGGGCAGCCGGTTCCCCGTGACGGATTCGCTCGAAGGCCGCGCCTGGCGTCCCGCGCTCGCGACGCCGGAGACCTTCGGCTACAGCGCGACCCAGCAATGCGCGAGCTACGACGCGTCGTACACGGTGGCGACATTCCGGCAGTCGGCGACGGGGCACTGGGTCACGGTGTATGCGCGCGACGACGAGGCGCAGCTGCTGATCCGGCGGCTCGGCACCGATCCGGAGTTCGTCTACGTCCCGTGCCCGACATGAGCTACGCGTAAGTAACCTACGGTGCCGTAACCTGGCGGCATGGCAGAGTTCGTGTACCCACCGGTCATCCTGTTCGCGAAGACGATGTTCCGGGCGCTGGACCTGAAACTGCGGGTCGAGGGCGGCGAGCACCTGCCCCGCGAAGGTGGCGCGGTGATCGCCTGCAACCACGTCAGCTACCTGGACTTCATCTTCTGCGGCCTCGGCGCGCAGCCGTCGAAGCGGCTGGTGCGGTTCATGGCGAAGGACTCGGTGTTCCGGCACCGGATCTCCGGCCCGCTGATGCGCGGGATGCGGCACATCCCGGTGAACCGCAAGGCGGGCAAGGCTTCCTACGACGAGGCCGTCTCGCGGCTGCGCGCGGGTGAGGTCGTGGGCGTGTTCCCGGAGGCGACGATCAGCCCGTCGTTCACGGTGGAGGAGATCAAGTCCGGGGCAGTGCGGATGGCCGCCGAGGCGGGCGTGCCGCTGATCCCGATGGCGCTGTGGGGCACGCAACGGCTGTGGACGAAGGGCCACCCGCGCACCCTGACGAAGCGTCATGTGCCGATCTCGGTCGTACTCGGCGAGCCGGCCCACCCGAAGCCGGACGAGGACACCGAGGCGCTGACCAGCGACCTGCGCGCCCGCATGTCCGTGTTGCTGGACAAGGCACAGGCCGAGTACCCGGAGAAGCCATCGAGCGACGACGAGCGCTGGTGGCTCCCCGCCCACCTCGGCGGAACCGCCCCGGAACCGCCCCGCTAGGGAAAGCGCCGCCTAGAACCAGCGTTCGAGTACCTGTGCCACGCCGTCCTCGGTGTTCGGCGCCGTGATCTCGTCGGCGATCGCTCGGACCGCGGGGTGCGCGTTGGCCATCGCCACGCCGTGGCCTGCCCAGCGCAGCATCTCCACGTCGTTGGGCATGTCCCCGAACGCGATCACCCGCTCCCGCGGCACGTCCAGCCGTCGGCACACCTCGGCCAGCCCGCTCGCCTTCGTGATCCCGTGCGCGGCCACCTCGATCAGCCCGAACCCGGCCGAGAACGTGATGTCCACCGACTCGTCGAGTACCGCGCGGGCCGACTCGGCCATCTCGTCCGAGCTCATCGAGCCGTGGCTGACCAGCAGTTTCATCGCCGGCCGGCCGAGAATGTCGGCGCGCGGCGTCACGATTCCCTCGCCGTCGCCCCACGGATTGTGGTAGCCGTCGTCGATCACGAGGTTGCGCACCTCCGGATCGACCGCGCTGCGGCCGATCCGCTCCGCGGCGAACCCGCAGCCGGGGATCGCCTTCTCCAGTTCGGCCACGACCTCGACGAGCAGCTCGGGCGGCAGCAGCCCGTTCACCTCGACCACGCGGTCGGCGCCGATTTCGTACAGCACGGCACCGTTCGCGCACACCGCGTAACCGGTGAGCCCGGCCGCTTTCGCCACCGCCGGGATCCACCGCGGTGGGCGGCCGCTCGCCAGCACCACCGGCACGCCGGCGGCCGAGGCGCGGTGCACCACCGAGCGGGTTCGCTCGGACAGCCGTTCGTAGGCGTCGAGCAGGGTTCCGTCCACGTCGGAGGCGATCAAGAGGGGTTGTTCCACAGTACGATTCTCCGCTGCCCATTGTCCGGGGTGTCACCCCAGCCCGATAGCGTTGCCGGGTGCGCGTTGGCATTGTGATTCTGCCCGAGGACCGGTGGTGGGCAGCCGAGCCCAAGTGGCGTGCGGCCGAGGAATACGGCTTCGACCACGCCTGGACCTACGACCACCTCGGCTGGAGATCCCTCGTCGACGGCCCCTGGTTCAGCGCCATGCCCACGCTCACCGCCGCGGCCACGGTGACCTCCACCATCCGGCTCGGCACCTTCGTCGCGTCCCCCAACTTCCGGCACCCGGTCTCGCTGATGCGCGAGGCGATCACCCTCGACGACATCGCCGACGGCCGGTTCATCCTCGGCCTCGGCGCCGGCGGCCTGGGCTACGACACCAAGGTGTTCGGCGAGGAGGAGATCACCCCGCGGCAGCGAGCGGACCGGTTCGCGGAGTTCGTCGAGGCGCTCGACGGCCTGTTGATCACCGACAAGTACGACTACGAGGGCAGCTACTACCGCGCGGTCGGCGCCCGCAACCTGCCCGGCCCCGTGCAGCGCCCGCGGATTCCCTTCCTCATCGCGGCGAACGGCCCGCGCGGCATGGGTGTGGTGGCGAAATTCGGCGGCGGCTGGGTCACCACCGGGCTCGCGGTCGAGGACCCGGAAGGCTCCGGCGCGCAGGAGCGCTGGTGGACGCAGGTCGGCGAGCTGGCCGCCCGGTTCGACGAGGTGCTGGAGAAGGAAGGCCGCGACAAGGCGGAGGTGCACCGCTACCTCAGCCTCGATGCCGCGCCGGTGTTCTCGCTGAGCAGCGTGGACGCCTTCACCGACGCCGCCGGCCGCGCCGGGGAGCTCGGTTTCACCGACATCGTCGCGCACTGGCCACGGTCGGGCGGGCCGTACCAAGGCCGGGAAACGGTGCTTGAACAGGTGGTGGCTGATGTGTTGCCCGGGTTAAGGACGGCCCCTTAAGCAGCGGCCGGTGAGGTAGCCCTCCGTCACGTGGGTACCCTCGACGCCCGTGAGCGAGCACACGAACCAGACTGACTTTTCGGAAGCCGATTTCACCGGGTACGACCTCATCGTGGTCGGCTCCGGCTTCTTCGGGCTGACCGTGGCCGAGCGCGCCGCGACGCAGCTGAACAAGCGCGTGCTCGTCCTGGAACGGCGTGGCCACCTGGGCGGCAACGCCTACTCCGAGGCGGAGCCCGAAACCGGGATCGAGGTCCACCGCTACGGTGCGCACCTGTTCCACACCTCGAACAAGCGCGTGTGGGACTACGTGAACCAGTTCACCGAGTTCACCGGTTACCAGCACCGCGTCTTCGGCAAGTACCGGGGGCAGGTCTACCCGCTGCCGATGAACCTCGGGCTGATCAACCAGTTCTTCGGCAAGTCCCACACGCCGGACGAGGCCCGTGCGCTCATCGCGAAGCAGGCGAGCGAGATCGACACCGCCGACGCGCAGAACTTCGAGGAGAAGGGGATCTCGCTCATCGGCCGCCCCCTCTACGAAGCGTTCTTCCGCGGCTACACGGCGAAGCAGTGGCAGACCGACCCGAAGGAGCTGCCCGCGGCCAACATCACCCGGCTGCCGGTGCGCTACACCTTCGACAACCGCTACTTCAACGACACCTACGAGGGCCTGCCGGTCAACGGCTACACCGCGTGGCTCGAGAAGATGGCGGAGCACGAGAACATCGAGGTCCGGGTCAACGTCGACTACTTCGACGTCCGCTCGCTGATCCCGGCGGGCACGCCGACCGTCTACACCGGCCCGCTCGACCACTACTTCGGCTACTCCGAGGGCCGGCTCGGCTGGCGCACCCTGGACTTCGAGCAGGAGGTCGTCGGGACCGGCGACTACCAGGGCGCCCCCGTCATCAACTACAACGACGAGGACGTTCCGTTCACCCGGATCCTCGAGTTCCGCCACTTCCACCCGGAGCGGGACTACCCGAAGGACAAGACGGTCATCGTCCGCGAGTTCTCGCGCTTCGCGAACGAGGACGACGAGCCGTACTACCCGATCAACACGCCGGACGACCGCGCCAAGCTCGAGCGCTACCGCGAGCTCGCCAAGAAGGAGGCCGCCGAGCGCAACGTGCTCTTCGGCGGCAGGCTGGGTACCTACAAGTACCTGGACATGCACATGGCGATCGGCTCGGCACTGTCCGCGTTCGACAACAAGATCGCGCCGCACCTCACCGATGGCGCGCCACTGGACGGGAGCCTGGATGCTTGAGAAGAACTCCCAGCGGCCCGCCGAGATAGCGGTCCTCTCGAAGGTCCAGTCCGCCTTGAAGCGTCCCGCGACGGTGAAGGCCGCGCGCGGGCTGTCCCATTTCGGCGAACACAGCATCGGCTGGTTCGCCGCCGGTCTCGTCGGTGCCGGTCTCGACCGCAAGCGCCGGAAGGACTGGCTGGTCGCGGCGGGCGGGGTGGTCGCGGCGCACGCCGCTTCCATCGCGGTCAAGCGGGTGGTCCGCCGCCCGCGCCCGGAGGACCCGAGTGTCGAGGTTCTGGTCGGTACGCCGAGCAAACTGAGCTTCCCGTCCTCGCACGCGACCTCCACCACGGCGGCGGCGGTGCTCTACTCCGGACTGACCGGGCGTAACCTGGTTCCCGCCCTGGTGCCGCCGATGCTGGCCTCCAGGCTCGTGCTCGGGGTGCATTACCCGACTGACGTGCTCGCCGGAGCAGCGCTCGGAGGCGCTGTCGGTGGTCTGCTGCGCAGGAAGATCCGCAAAAAGGGGTAGGGAAATCCGCTCGTGACGAAATCAGTGAACAAGGCCGCCGAAACGGAAGCGGAGCCCGTGAAGGACAACGCGGAAACGGCCGAGGCGGCCGCCAAGCCGGACGATCTCGACACCGAACCCGATCTGGCGCCCCCGCCGGAACCGGTCACGGAGCCGGTCAAGCGTGGCCCGGTGCGGATGGTGCTGGGCGTCGTGAAGACGGCCCGCCCGCGCCAGTGGGCGAAGAACGTGCTCGTCTTCGTCGCACCGTTCACCGCCGCGCAGATCACCAACGGCAACGTGCTGCTCGACGCGCTGATCGCGTTCGTGGCCTTCTCACTGGTCGCGTCCTCGGTGTACCTGATCAACGACGCGGTCGACGTCGAGGCCGACAAGGCGCACCCGACCAAGCGGAACCGGCCGATCGCGGCCGGTGTCGTGCCGGTGCCGGTGGCCTACGCGTCGGCGGTGGTGTTCTTCGCCGTCGGCCTCGGCATCTCGTTCCTGGCCAGCCCGCAGCTGGCGATCGTGCTCGGCGTGTACGAGGCCGTGCAGCTGGGCTACTGCTTCGGGCTCAAGCACCAGCCGGTGGTCGACCTCGCCATCGTCGGCTCTGGCTTCCTGATGCGCTCCATCGCCGGTGGTGTGGCCGCTGGCATCGTGCTGTCCCAGTGGTTCCTGCTGGTCACCGCGTTCGGTTCGCTGTTCATGGTGGCGGGCAAGCGCTACGCCGAGATCATGCTGTTCGAGCGCACCGGGGCGAAGATCCGCTCCTCGCTGAAGAAGTACTCGGCCAGCTACCTGCGCTTCGTCTGGGCCACCGCGGCGGCGATCCTGATCATGTCGTACTCGCTGTGGGCGTTCACCCTGCGCGAGGGCTCGCACGGCTCGATCTGGCCGATGATCTCGATGGTGCCGTTCATCGTCGCGGTGCTGCGGTACGCGGTCGACGTCGACGGCGGCACCGCGGGTGAGCCCGAGGAGATCGTGCTCAAGGACCGCATTCTGCAGGTCCTCGGGCTGCTGTGGGTCGTCACGCTCGCGGTGACCTTCTACCTGTGACGACGACGCTGGGGCGACCGGTTGGCGAGCAGACCGTGCCCGCTCACGAGAAACCGCCGGTCACCCGGCTGACGCTAGGCCGCACGGCTGCCGAGCTGGTGCTCGGCAGCGTGCTGGCCGTGGTGCTGAGCCTGGTGCTCCAGGTCGCGGCCAACCACATCGGCACCGACCCCGGCACCTATGTGCCGAGTGCGCTGGTGAACCTCGCCAGCGCGGTGCTGCTGACAGTGCTGTTCGTGTTACTCGCCACCAGCTGGGCGGCCCGCTGGCCGTCGTGGCTGCGGGTGGGCGGCGCGATGGCGGCGCTGACGGCGTTCGCCACGCTGCTGCTGGCCATCCCGCTGCAGGCCTCCCGGTTCTTCTTCGGCGGCTCGCACACCGACAACACCTTCCGGCTCCAGTACATGGAGCGGATGACCTCGAGCAGCTCGCTCGCGGACATGAACTACCACGGCCTCGCGCCGTACTACCCCGGCGGCTGGTTCTGGCTCGGCGGCCGGTTCGCGAACCTGATCGGCTGGGACGGCTGGGCGGCGTACAAGCCGTATTCGATCCTGTGGGTCGCGCTCGCCGCGGTGGTCGCTTTCGTGCTGTGGAGCCTCGTCGTGCGCCGCCGGCTGGCGGTTCTCGCGTCGGTGGCCACGATCATCGCCGGCTGCTTCTCGGTCGCCATCGACGAGCCCTACGCCTGGCCGACGTCGGCGTGGCTGCCGCCGATCGCCGTGCTGGCGTGGACGGTGTTCCGCCGCGGCGGGCGCGTGCCGGCGTGGCCGGTCGCGCTGATCGGGTTGTACCTCGGCTTCGCGGCCATCACGTACACGCTGCACGTGGCGTTCGGGATCTTCGTGGTGGTCGTGCTCGCGGTGGTGGCCGGCGTGCTGGCCGTGCGCAACGGCGAAGGCGCCGGCGCGGTCGTGAAACGGCTTTTGCTTCGGCTGGTCGGCATCGGCGTGATCACGCTGGTGCTCGCGCTGATCACCTGGGGGCCGTTCGTGCTCGCGGGCGGGCTCGGCAAGCCGAACGTCGCCGCGCACTTCCTGCCCGAGAGCAGCGCGTTCCTGCCCATGCCCTTCGAACCGACCAGCGTGTTCGGGGTGCTGTGCCTGATCGGCCTGGTGTGGCTGCTGGTGCGGGCCCGTCGCGAGCCGGTCGCGTTCGTGCTGCTGAGCGTCGCTGTGCTCGTGTACGCGTGGTTCGCGCTGTCCACGCTCGCGCTGCTGGTCCACACCACGCTGCTGGCGTTCCGGTTCATCGCCACGCTGGACACGGTGTTCGCGGTGGCCGGGGTGTTCGGCGCGGTGGAAGCGTTGCGGCACCTGCCGAAGCTCGTCGGCCGCGCCCGTCCCGTGCTGCTCGCGGGCGGGGTGCTCGGCCTGGTCGGGGCGGTTTCGCTCGCGCAGGCGAGTGTCAACGCCACGGATTCCCTGGTGCAGCAAGCGGAATCGGACTACTACGCCGACGGCTACAACGCCAAGGGCGAGCACGACATCAGCCAGGACGGCGCCTGGACGGGGCAGCTGATCAGCACCGTGGACCAGCTGTCCGGCCGCCCGCGGACCGGCAACATCGTGCTCTCCGCGTACGACAAGCTGCTTTCCTTCGCGCCCTACTGGGGTTTCCAGCAGACGACGCCGCACTACGCGAACCCGCTCGCGAACTACCCGGAGCGCAACGACCAGATCCGGCACTGGGCTGCCGCGTCCGATTCCGCGGACCTGCTGAACCGGCTGGCCACGAACCCGGTCACCGCGCCCAACGTGTTCGTGTTGCGCAAGGACAACGGGAAGCTCGACATGCCGGTCGCGTCGGATTCGTTCCCGCAGGCTTCGCCGGTGCACGTGGACGAGGTGGCGTTCGATCCGGCGCTGTTCGACTCGCCGAAGTTCACGCAACGTGATGTCGGTCCGTTTACCGTGATCGTGTTGCGGTAACAATGTCCTGGTGAAGTCGTCGTGGTGGCCGCCGGTGGTGGCCGCCGTGCTGTCCACGTTGACCTTCCTGCTGGCGAAGACCAGTCTCACCGACGACGCGTTCATCACGCTGGACTACGCGAAGAACCTCGCGGTGCACGGCGAATGGGCGCTGATCCACGGGCACCCGGCGAACACCGCCACGTCGCCGCTGCACGTCGCGTTGCTCGGTTTCGTCACGCTGCTGACGCGGGTGTCCGGCGCCGCGCACCCGGTGTTCGCGCTGGGCCTGGTGAACGCCGGGGTCAGCGCGGTTTTCGGCTGGGCGTGGGCAAGAATGCGCTTACCGATCTTCGCCACGCTGCTCGGGATCGTCCTCGTCCTGCTGAACCCGCTGCTGCTTTCCGCGCTGGGCCTGGAAGTCCTGCTCATCGCGACGGCGCTGATCCTGCTGGTGTCCTTCGCGGACCGGCCGGTCTGGTTCGGCATCATCGCCGGGCTGGCGGTGCTGACCAGGCTCGATCTCGCCGTGTTCGTCGTGCTGATCGGCGCCGTCGCGCCCGCGCTGCGGCGCAAACCCTTGCCGGTACTGGGTTTGTTCCTGCTGGTCGCGCTGCCGTGGCTGGTGTTCAGCTGGTGGTACTTCGGTTCGGCGGTGCCGGACACGCTGGTGATCAAGCAGCTGCAGCAGACGTTCGGCGGGCACGGCTTCTTCCGCACCGGACTGGACATGGCGCTCCACGGCGACGAAATCTCGGTGCTGAGCTTCGCACCCGCCCTGTTCGGGGTGCTCGCGTTGCTCGGCTGGCTGGCCACACGCCGCCGCGAATCGCTGCCGTTCTTCGCGCTCGGGCTCGGCGGAATCGCTTACTACGGCGTCTATTCACTGCTGAACGTGCCGCCGTACCACTGGTACTACGTGCCGCCGATTCTCGCGCTGGGTATGGCGGGCGCGGGGATCGCGGCGTACTGGCGGGTGCCGGTCCGCGCGGTCGCGACGGCGGTCATGGTGCTGCTCGTGCTCGGCTACGCGCCGGCCTTCGCCCGCTCCGTGCCGTGGGCTTCGCCGCCGTTCTTCGGGAACTGGGCCAGCGCCGTGGATTACGCCAAGGTGGGCCGTGAACTCGGCAAGCGAGTGGGCACCGAGGCGGTCGGCGCGCCGGGCGAAATCGGCACTCTCGCGTACTTCTGCGACTGCGCGATCGTCGACGGGTTCTCCGACCCCGGCCTGCTCGGGCCGCAGATCCGCGAGCGGATCGACAGGGCGGGCCCGATCACGGGATGGCTGCTCCGGCTCAACTACTCCCGGTTCGACTGGGACCGCCGGCCGATACCGCTGACGTACCAAATGGCCTACGCGCCGGGGCCCGGTCCGTGGCAGGTGTATTCGGCCGCGAAGGGCGTCGGGCACTTCACACTCATGCCAATTCGCTGAGCCTGTGTGGTCCTCGTAAACTCGCGCTGCACACAGCAGCTCGGGGAAAAGAAAAGGGGTGTCGATGAGCTACCCCCTGTATCGGCACGGCACATACGCCCTGATCGATGGCGTTTCGCACCGGGTCTCCTACTCGTTCGGCGAAAACTACGTGCACTTTCCGGACGGCGCTTCGGAAAAGCCCACCCCGTATCCCAGAAGCGAGCCGATCCCGGTCGACATGTGCGAGCGGGTCTTCTCCGTGCAGGTCTACGCCTCCTACCGCGGGCACGGGGTGCTGATCGACGAACTGGACGAGTCGGGCAAGGCCCGGCTGATGGAGGCCGAGTGGGACGGAGAGTGGGCGACCGTCAACGGCTTCGTACAGGAGAACGCCTACGAGTACTACAAAACGGCGGACATCCACGAGCTCACCGGTTACTACGAGAAGCAGACGGACCTGCTGTTCACCCGCTGGCGTGAGGCGCACTTCTCCCGGCCGCTCGAGGGGCTCACGCCGACCGGCGGCTGGGCGAACGGGGACCCGGCGGTGATCAGCGGCCGCCCGCGGACCGGGATCGTCAAGGACGAGGACGGCAGGCTCGCCGAGGTCACCACGCGCGCCGAGTACTTCGGCTACCCCTGTGAAATCGCCGGCATCACCGCGGACGGTTCGGTGGGCCTGTACTACCTCGGCCCCGACGAGGCACAGGCCGAAGCCGACGGGTTCCAGCAGGTGTACGACGGCCGCTGGGCGAAGACCGCGCACATCTACGATCTCGCGCGCTACCACGAACATCACGTTGATCAGTTGTTCGACAGCTGGCGGACGGGAAGTGAACTCCCGTACGACAAATGAGCGATCCGTCACCCCTGTGCGCTATCGTTGCAGGCCAACGGTTTGACGCTATTGGCTTCCCACCGCGGGAGGGGGCGGTGAGCGGAATTCGCGCGCCGACGTACAGTTCCGTGTGGTCGAAGTACTGAACTCCTCCGCACGAGCCCGCGAAACCGGCAGGGCGCAGGTCGCGCTGCCCGGCCGCGCGCACCGCGACGGCTACTTCTGGCTGGTCGGTGCGGTGGCGCTCGTGCTGGGCGCGCTGTTCGTGGTGGTCGACCTCAACTACAACCAGGGCAAGCTGATCGCGCCGCTGGACGACGTGTACATCCACCTCCAGTACGGCCGCCAGATCGGGATCGGGCAGTTCTTCCACTTCCAGAGCGGGGATCCGGTCAGCTCGGGCGCGAGCAGCGTGCTGTACGCGCTGATACTCGGTGCGGCCTACGCGATCGGCATCCACGGCAGCGCCTTCCTCGCTTTCGCGATGGCCTTCGGCGTGCTCTGCTTCGCGTTCAGCGCGGCGCTCACGTACCGCCTCGGGGCGGTGCTGGTCGCGCGCTCGGTCGGGCTGTGGGCAGGGTTCCTGCTGGCCACCAGCGGCGAACTGCTGTGGGGTTCGGCCAGCGGCATGGAGGTCGGCCTCGCCACGCTGCTGGTGGTTTCGACGCTGCTCGTGCTGGTGCGGGAAGCGCCTTCCGGGCGGTTCCGGTTCACGCCGCTGCTGGGCATCCTGCTGGCGCTGGTCCGGCCGGAGGGGCTGATCTTCGCGATCGTGCTGATGCTGGCCTCCTGGTGGACATTGTGGACACACCGACGCGGCACCGGTTTCGTGCGTTCCGTGCTGCGCTGGGCCTGGACCTTGCTGCCGCTGCTGGCAGGCATCGCGCAGCTGCTCTACTACCAGGCGGCCACGGGCACCATCTCCGCCAACGGGATCCAGGCGAAATCGCTGCTGAACGACCGGCCGGTGTTCTACCTCGGCGACTTCGCCGACCGCGCGGTCGCCAACCTGCGCACGGTGGGCGACATCTTCCTCGGCCTCAACAACCAGGACTACACGTTCCCCGGTGGGCTGCTGTTCTGCTGCATCGGCGTGGTCTACCTGGTGTTCGTGCGGCGCGCCTGGCGCACGGTGTTCACCGCGATGGCCGTCGGACTGGCCGCGGTGACGCTGTCCGTCGCCACGCTGAACACCGCGCTGACCCACTACCTCCGATACAACCAGCCCTTCCTGCCGGTCTTCCTGTTGTTCGCCGTCGCGGGCATTTACGGGCTCACGCGGGTGGTCCCGCACAACGCGCGCCGGTTCGCCCTGCACGGCGCGCTGGCCATCGCGATGGTGTTCTCGCTGGTCGCGCTCCCGACCTGGGCCATCCGGTTCGGCCGGGACAGCTCGACGATCCGCGACAGCGACGTCTCCGTGGCGTTGTGGTTGACCACCAACGTGCCCGCGCGGTCCAGTGTCGCGGTCAAGGACGTGGGCGCGGTGGCGTACTTCAGCGCGCACCACGTCGTGGACCTGATCGGCTTGGGTACCAACGGTTTCGCGGAGGCGTCCAACAACGGGGTCGGTTCGGTGTACGAGAAGCTGCGCCACCTGCCCGCGGCACAGCGGCCCGCGTACGTCGTCGGGTACGACACCGTGCCCGGCACTTCGCTGGAGCAGATGCGGCAGGTCGGTTTCCTCGGCGACGAGCCGGTGCAGAAGTTCAAGGCGCAGACCCCGCCGGACGTCTACGGGAACTTGATCATCCCGTTCCGCGAGCTCGACGTGTACAAAGCGGACTGGACGCTGGCCGGCAGCGGGGACGAGCAGGTGGTTCCGGGACAGCTGCGGGATTACCTCAACGTCGGCGATCTCGACAACGAGGCCGCGCATTCGTACGAGCCGAAGATGGAACAGGTCGGGCTGCAGCCGTTCAGCGTGCTCACCCGGGTCGGCGAGACCGTCGACAGTGGACGGAACATCCTCGGCGGCGAGCAGTTCACGGCGCGGAACCTGGTGCCGGGCAAGGATTTGACGATTACCGCGCGCACCGACATGGACAAGGTGGTGCCCGATATGCAGGTGCTCGTCGACGGGAAACCGGCAGGCACCTGGGTGCGCACGCCGGTGAAGAACGCGGCCTGGGGGACCTACACGTACAAGATCCCGGGCGACCTGATCACGAAGTCCACGGCCGACATCCAGATCCTGCCGCCGCGGCCGCTGCTCAACCCGTACCCGGTCTACACCTCCTATGGCTACTGGCTCAGCCAGTAGCCATAGGAGGGGCGGGCTCAGAGGGGGAGCTTGCGGAAGATCGGCCGCGGGACGTGCCGCAGGATGGACATGACCGGGCGGAACGCGGCGGGCGCCCAGACCAGGTCCTTGCCCTTGCGGGCGGCGTCGACGGCGATCTCGGCCACCTGCTCGGCGGTCTGCTCGAGCGGCGCCTTGCCCATGCCCTCGGTCATCTTCGTCTTGACCTGGCCGGGGCGGACCACCGTGACGGTGACGCCGCTCGGCGCGAGGGCCTCACCGAGGCCGAGGTAGAACCCGTCGAACCCGGCCTTCGTGGAGCCGTACAGGAAGTTCGAGCGGCGCACGCGCTCACCGGCGACCGAGGACAGCGCGATGATCTGCCCGTGTGCCTGCTGCTTCAGCTTGTCCGCCAGCGCGACGCCGACGGAGACGGCGGCGGTGTAGTTCACCGTGGCCAGCTCGACGGCCTTCGCGTGGTCCTGCCAGACCTCCTCGGCGTCACCGAGCAGGCCGAACGCCACGACGCTCACGTCGATGTCGCCGTCGGCGAAGATCTGGTCCAGCACCTTGGGGTGCGAGCCGGTGTCCTTGGCGTCGAAGTCCACTTCGGACACCGTGGCGCCGGCGCCGCGCAGCTTCTCAGCCGCCAGCTTGCGACGCTCGGACGGCCGTGCCGCGAGCACCACCTTCAGCGGCTGTTCGGTCAGGTAGCGCTGCGCGATGGCGAGCGCGATGTCCGAGGTGCCGCCGAGCAGCAGCAGCGACTGGGGGTTGCCTACCGCGTCGATCACAGTCCAAGCCTCCGGCTCATGTCTGAGGCGAAAACGCCTTCGGGGTCAACGGAATGGCGGACCTTGCGCCATTCGTCCAGGCGGGGATACATCTTCGCGAACGTCTCCGCCGAGGTACGCGAATCCTTCGCGGTGTACAGCCTGCCGCCCATTTCCAGCACTCGGGCATCCAGCTCGTTGCAGAACGCGCCGAGGCCCTTTTTGATCGGGAAGTCCACGCAGATGTTCCAGCCGGGCATCGGGAACGACAGCGGCGCCCGGTTGCCCTCGCCGAAACGCTTGATGACGTTCAGGAACGAAACGTGCCCGGAATCGGCGATGCGCTGCACGATGCGGCGGAATTCGCCCTCGGCCTCGAGCGGGACGATGAACTGGTACTGCAGGAAACCCTTGGATCCGTAAGCCCTGTTCCACTCACCGAAAAGGTCCAGAATGTGGTAGAACTGCGTCAGATTCTGGATCTTCCCGTGCGCGTGCTTCGGCGTTTTCCGGAAGTACAGTTCGCCGATCATCCCGAAGGTCAGCTTGTTCGCCAGCCCGTTCGGGAAGATGTCCGGCAGGGTCGCCAGTTGCGGGGCGTCGAACTTGAGCGGGTCCGCCTGCAGATCCGGCGGCAGCTGGTCCACCGTGGCGAGCGAGCCCCGGCCGAAAGCGGCCCGGCCCAGCTTCGGTCCCGTGGAGATCGAGTCGAACCAGGCCGAGGAGTACGTGTACTTGTCGTCCGAGCCGTTCTTGAACAGCTCGATCGTCTCGTCGAGGTTCTCGGTGCGGTCCAGGTCGGCGTAGAAGTAGGCCGTCTCCGTGCGGATCATCCGGATCTTCGCGCGCACGATGATCCCGGTCAGCCCGACTCCGCCCACTGTCGCCCAGAACAGCTCCGCTTCCGGGCCCTCCGGGGTCAGCGTCCGGACCTGTCCATTCGCGGTGAGCAGGTCCATCGACACCACATGATTGCCGAAGCTTCCCTCGCTGTGGTGGTTCTTGCCGTGGATGTCGTTGGCGATCGCGCCGCCGATGGTGACCTGGCGGGTGCCCGGCAGCACCGGGACCCAGAGGCCGTGCGGCAGCGCCGCCTTCATCAGCTGGTCCAGGCTCACGCCCGCGTCGAGGTCGACCAGCGCCGAATCCGGGTCGATCGAGTGGATCCGGTTCAGCGCCGTCATATCGACGACGAGGCCACCGGCGTTCTGTGCCGTGTCACCGTAGGAGCGCCCGAGGCCGCGGGCGAGGACGCCGCGCTCGCCTGCCCGGGTCACGGCCTTGGCGATGGTCTCGACGTCCGGGGTGCTCAGTACGTCGGCCGTTGTGGGCGCTGTGCGCGCCCAGCCGGAGAGTGTCCGCCGCTCCGTCCGCGGCTGCGAGTCTGCTGCGTTCACCCGGACCAGGGTAACGATGCCCGATCGGCGGCTTGCGGTTGACCGCTTCTACACTTTCTGCGTCCATGCAATCCATGCCGGTGAGGTAGTGCAGTGGTGTCTACGGAACCGCAGGAGTCGGCCGAAACAGCGAAGGCCTCGCCGGGTCTTTTCGCCCAGCTGGTGCGTTTCGCGCTCATCGGTGGCTGCTGCGCCCTGCTCGATCTTGGTATTTACAGCGGTGAACGCGCCCTCGGCATGGACCATGCGCCCTGGGACACGGTCGCCAGGGCGATCAGTTTCATCATCGGCACTACGACGGCGTATTTCCTTAACCGGAAATTCACGTTTTCCGCCGGTCGCAAGGAAGGTGCCGGGCAGGTCGGCAGTTTCGTGCTGCTCTACACGGTGACGTTCTTCGTCGCGGTGGGCATGAACGCGCTGATGCTCGCGGTGCTCCCGGAGATGGCGTGGAAGCCCACCCTCGCCTGGGTGATCTCCCAGGGCACCGCCACGGCGATCAACTTCGTGATGCTGAAGTGGGTCGTTTTCCGCGAAAACTAGCTTGTGAAGATCTCACAGCCGCACCGTGTAGCTTGAGAGCGCGTGACCAATCCCCCTGGAGGACAGCGAATCAATGGCTGGTAAGACCGGCGCAGCGACGACCAGGGCGCGGGCCAACGGCACTCGCGCCGCCGCGACCAAGGAGCAGACCACGTTCACGGAACACACCCCCCAGGGTCGGTTGACCGCGCAACGCGGGCTGTACGCGGGCCCGTCGCCGGTCGTGTCGAAGGATCTCTACGCCGAGGTGCTCGAAGGCGTCGTCACCCGTAAGCGGGGCAGCCTGAGCCTCGAGCCGTCCGCACGGGTCTCGGGGAACACCTACTTCGGCCGGTTCCCCGCCAGCTACTGGCAGCGCTGGACCACGGTGCGCGAGGTGCGCGTCGAGCTGGTCGCGACCGGTTCCGGCTTCGTCGCCGTGCGGGCGTCGGACTTCGAGGGCGAGTCACGCACGATCGACGCGCTGGACCTCGAAGGCGTCTCGCAGCAGGCGGTCACGTTCACCGCGAAGCTCGACAAGTTCCTCGACGGCGGCGCGCTCTGGCTCGACGTCGAGACCGAGGCCGGTCAGCAGCTGACCGTCGAGCAGGTGCGCTGGACCGTGGACCCGCCCGAGAAGGTGCGGCCGACCGCGGTCACCATCTGCACGATGAACCGGGCCGACGACTGCCTGAAGAACCTGCAGGCGCTGGCCGGTGACATCTCCTCGCTGGACACGCTGGACGCCATCTACGTGGCCGACCAGGGCACCGACCGGGTCGACTCGCGGGACGGGTTCGCGCAGGTCGAGAAGGATCTCGGCGGGAAGCTGCACTACATCACCCAGCCGAACCTCGGTGGTGCCGGCGGTTTCACCCGCGGCCTGTACGAGGTGGCAGGGCACACCGACACCGAGCACGCGAACGTCCTGTTCATGGATGACGACGTGCTGCTGGAGCCGGACCTGGTGATCCGGATGACGGCGTTCTCCAACCGCGCGGCCAACCCGATCATCGTCGGTGGCCAGATGCTCAACCTGCTGCACCCGCACCAGCTGCACGTGGGTGCGGAGTTCGCGCGGCTGAACACGCTGGAGCCGGGGATGCCGGTGGAGCACAGCCTGGCCACCGCGGACCTGCTCGGCGTCGACCCGCAGACGGGGAAGCCGAACCGGCAGGAGCGCCGTGTCGACGCCGGGTACAACGGCTGGTGGTCGTGCCTGATCCCGTACGAGGTGGTCAAGGAGACCGGCTACCCGATGCCGTTCTTCTTCCAGTGGGACGACGCCGAGTACAGCTACCGGGCGCGGGCGCACGGCTTCCCGACGGTCACCCTGCCAGGCGCGGGTGTCTGGCATGCGGACTTCCACTGGAAGGACTGGGACGAGTGGCACCGGTACTTCAACCTGCGCAACTCGATCATCACGGCGGCCCTGCACAGTGAGTTCAACCTGACCGTGCTGTGCCGCGTGCTGATGGCGCAGCTGGTGCGGTACCTGCTGGGGATGCAGTACGGGCTGACGCACACCCTGATAAAGGCGGTCGAAGACTTCCTCGCCGGTCCCGAGATCTTGCGGGACGGCGGCGTCGCCGCGATGAAGGAGATCCGGGAGATCCGCGCCCGGTACCCGGAAACCAAGCGTCACGACCCGACCGACGTGCCGGGCATCGCGTCCAACGACATCGGGATCATCAACAGCCCGGGGCGGCCTGCCCTGCAGAGGCTCGTCCTGGTCAAGCGCATCCTCGACCGCCTGCGCGGCCGCGCCCGCTTCGGCCTCGGCGCGGTCCCGACGGACGAGGCCAGCTGGTGGCACGTGGCGCTCTTCGAGACCGCCGTGGTCACCGACGCGTCGCAGGAAGGCGTCCGGGTCCGCAAGTACGACCGCGACCGGATGGTCGACCTCGGCAAGCGCGGGATCCGGGTGATCAACCGCCTTCGCAAGGAAGGCCGCGGCGTGCAGGAGCAGTACAAGCGCGCCCTCCCGGAGCTCACCAGCCGCGAGAACTGGAAGCGGCTGTACGAGCTGTGAGCGCGTCGCGGGGCCGCTCCATGGTGGGGGCGGCCCCGTTTTGCTGTCCGGGGTCGGAACCGTGGGTATGTGACCTCCGTCAAAACGATGTTTCTGTGTGAAAGACCGGTTGCGGAAGGTCGCTGCCCAGTAGACTCCGCCCCGGAGACCCAGCAGGACGCGACTACGTGGGGACAGTGATGACCGGGTTCGTGCCGGACGCAGGACAGCCACAAGCGACGACGACCGACTCGAGCGCTTTCAGCGTCGGTGCGCTGGCCGGCACCATGATGAGCACCGCCGCCGTGGCGAACACGCAGAGTCAGGTGCAGAAACTCGTCGACTCCGCGAAATCCGGCGGCTTCGCCATCAATGAAGAAGGCGCGGACGAATACATCCGGGTCTTCCAGGATATTTCTAGCCATTGTCAGCCGCCAGTTGCGAAGCGCACGTGAGAAGCCTTGGATTGGTGGCAGCTACCTGACGGCGTTGGACTCTTTGAGTCAAATCGTGGATCAGTCAGGCGAGAATCCGAATAAGCCCAGAAATTTTATGTCCAGACGGACGAAGATGCAGTTCAGAATTTTGGTGGAGTGCTGGCCTGACAATGTCGATCTGTAAGCGTAACGGCGTCGTTCTAATTTCCGCCATCGCGATCATCGTTCTGGGGTCGTCCGGTTGCTCGAACGAGAACTCCGGCGATCCTTCTCCCGCCACTCAGTCCTCGACGGCTATCGAAAATTCCTCCGCTGGCAGTAATCAGGATTCCCAGCTCTCCGCGTTGAAAGCGTGCGACCTGCTGACCCAAGCGGAACTCGCGGTAATGAAGGTTCGAGGTAGCGGCCAGCAGCAGGACACCGCTGCGAGCGGTGCATCGAGCGGTTGTCAGTGGGCTGGAGATGCGACGAATGGCGCAGTCAGTCGACTATCCGCGGACGTGCGTCCTGGACAGGGAATCGACTCGGTCAATCCGAACGGTGGGCAAGCCACCACTGGAACGGTCGACGCTCGGCCAGCCGTTCAGGTAGTAGACAATCCGAGCGGTCGCTGCACGACTGCACTCGCAGTTTCAGCGACATCCCGTGTGGATTTTACCTACATGATCATTGGTACGGGCAATACCATCGAAGCCTGTGAAACCCTGAACCAGATTGTCACTATCGCGAGCCGCAAGCTCCCGAAGTACGAGGGGTAGCCATGACTGATCCGCGGCAGCCGACTGGGCAGCGGGCCGTTGGCGGGCGCAGCTCCCCGGTTGGCGATCGATTGGATTTCTCTCCCGCAGTAGTCGAACAAGCGAGGCAGGCCTTCGAAACGGCCAGGAGAAACCATGCTCAGATAGACGACGAGGTCAAGCAGACTTTCGGCGGGATCCAGGCCTGATCGATGACCAAATTCAAGTATTTCGGGCTCGTGCCGATCGCAATCATTTCTTCTTTGGGCATAACCGCCTGTTCGAACGAAAATTCAGGAAGTCCGAATCCGATCGGACACTCCTCTGCCGCTCCTGTTCCGACAGCGAGCAACGGTGGGCAAGTCGACTGGTTGGGCTCGGTGGCGGCGTGTGGCCTGCTCACCAGCCAAGAACTTGCTGTCATGCGAGTGGAAAGTAGTGGGAAGGATCAAGACACGGCGGCTTCCGGCGCAACCAGTGGTTGCCATTGGGATGGCACGGCGGCGAATGGTGCAGCCAGTGCGCTCAGCGTGGCCGTCCGGGCCGGCCAGGGCATAGATGCGGTGGACGCGAACGGTGGACAGTTGAGCAACGGCGAGGTCAACCATCGACCCGCTGCTCAGGTGGTTGACAACCCAAGTGCGACTTGCATGATTTCGCTGGCCGTGGGGCCCGCTGCCAGGGTGGACGTCACTTACTTGATCATCGGAGCCACCGATGCCACCGAGGCCTGCGCAACCGACAGCCAGATTGCCGACATCGTTGAACCCAAGCTCCCGGAGTACGAGGGGTAGTCATGACTGATCAGCACTAGCCGACTGGGCAGCTGACCGTTGGCAGGGATGTTCCGCTGGTGGGGGCGGCCCCGTTTTGCTGTCCGGGGTCGGAACCGTGGGTATGTGACCTCCGTCAAAACGATGTTTCTGTGTGAAAGACCGGTTGCGGAAGGTCGCTGCCCAGTAGACTCCGCCCCGGAGACCCAGCAGGACGCGACTACGTGGGGACAGTGATGACCGGGTTCGTGCCGGACGCAGGACAGCCACAAGCGACGACGACCGACTCGAGCGCTTTCAGCGTCGGTGCGCTGGCCGGCACCATGATGAGCACCGCCGCCGTGGCGAACACGCAGAGTCAGGTGCAGAAACTCGTCGACTCCGCGAAATCCGGCGGCTTCGCCATCAATGAAGAAGGCGCGGACGAATACATCCGGGTCTTCCGGGATTTCGAGAACGTGGTCGCCAGTCTGCAGGATGTGCTGTTCAGCGCGGGGCAACGCCCCGAGCTCGGTGGCAGCGACTACGCAGGGAAGGTCGCCGCGCACGCCCAGTTGATGGCACAGGGGGATCAACAATCATATGAAACCGCGCTCAACTCCTTGTCGACGGTCGTGGCGCAGGCTCGGCAAGCTTTTGAGGAAGCCAAGAAGCGCTACGCGGAAATGGATGATGAGGCAGCCCGCACTTTCGGCACGGCGCAGGTCTGATTCGATGCTTAACGTCAGTTGTAAGCACGCCTCCATTCTGGTGGCCGCCAGTGCTCTGGCATTGGGTCTTGCGGGTTGCTCGAGTCCGGAAACCGGAACACCGTCCCCGGTGAGTTCGCAGACGGTCGCACCAGCCGGTTCTTCCACCAGCGATTCGGGAGGCAATAATCCGGTCGCAACTCTTCAAGCTTGCGATCTCCTGACCGACCAGGAAGCCGCACAGTTCAAAGCGCAGGCGCCCGGTAAGCCTGAGTCGACCGACGCTAGCGGTGCCGCGAGCACTTGTCAGCGTAACGGTCGTTCTGTTGATGACAACTCGACGAGCTTCACGATTCTCGTGCGGCCGGACCAGGGGCTCGATGCCGTGAATACGAGCGGCGGCACCGCGAGCAAAGGAAATGTGAATGGCCGGCCGGCGGTGCAGTTCATGAGCAGTGTGGGTGCCAAGTGTCTTGTCGCGTTGGGCGTCACAGCCAGTGCGCGAGTCGACGTCACCTACGTCATCGGCGCTGGCACCAACGCGACCGAGGCTTGCCAGTCGGCAAGCCAGATCGCCAACATCGTCGAACCCAAGCTCCCGAAGTACGAGGGGTAGTCATGACCAATCCGCAGCAGCCGGGTGGGCAGCAGGGGGACCTGGGCAGCTACAACGGCCAGGGCAGGTACGTCTCTCCCGAGGAGCAGGCGCGGCAGCAGCTCCAGGCGGCCGGCTACGACCCCAACGACCCGGGCTTCATCCAGATCTTCAAGAACATGGTCGCCGAGAGCCAGGGGAAGCAGGCGGCCGAGCAGCAACGCTCCCAGCAGGCCCAGCAGCTCGGCCAGAACGTCGAGTACCGGACGGACGTCCCACAGTCCGACGCCGCCTACGCGGGTTACCAGCACCAGCAGCTCAAGGACATGGTCAGCACCGTCAACCCCAGCCAGGTGACGGGCGTTTCGACGGCCTGGAACCAGCTCGCCAACGCGATGTCCACCTTCGGGCAGCAGCTTTCGCAGGCGGCGACCAAGTCCGGCGCCACATGGAAGGGCGACGCGGCGGAGTCGGCGTACAACTTCGTTTCCGGGCTGGGCACGTGGAGTGACCAGAGCGGTCAGGCGGCGCAGCTCGCGTCGGATGCTGTTTACAACCAGTCCTCGGCGGCGGAGACGGCGAAGAACACCATGCCGGACCCGATCCCGTTCAGCTGGTCGGACGAGATGAAGAGCTGGGCCAGCTCGAACCCGCTCAACCTGGTCAGCAACATCGACCAGTCGTTCGAGAAACAGCAGCAGAGCCAGGACGCGCACGACCAGGCCGTCCAGGTCATGTCGAGCTACGACAACAACCTGTACACGGCCGCGTCGCAGGCGCCGGCGTTCAGCACCCCGCCGGCCTTCGCGGGCCCCGGCACCGGTTCGATCGGCGAGGTCGGCGGCAGCATCGACGGCACGGGCTCCTCCGGCTACACCGGCCCGACTGGCAGCAACGTCGGCGCGTCCGGCCACAGCGGCAACGTCTCGGGCGGCACGGCCGGCAGCAACAGCGCGAACTCCTTCAGCGGCAGCCTCGCCGGGCTCGCCAGCGCCCCGCGCACCGGCTCGAAGACCGGTTCGTCGGTGGGCAGCACCACCGCGCAGGGCTACCAGCCCGCGAACAACTCCTCGAACACGTCCTCCCCGTCGAATCTCGGGACGTCCGGCCTTGGCGCGATGGGCGGCATGCCGATGGGCGCCATGGGCGGCGGCTTCGGCGGCGCGGACGGCGACGAGTACTCCAGCAAAGTCGGCCGCGGCGGCAGCGGCTTCGGCCCTGGCGGGTCGAGCAGCGGCTCGGCCGCCAGCAGCGGCAGCGCGGGCGCCCAGAGCGGAGCGCGCGCGGGCGGCGCCGGCGCGGCCGAGAGCGCGAGCGGCAGCGGCCGCAGCGGCGGGGCAGCCGGCCGCAGCGGCGCGAGCGGCATGGGCCACGGCGGCAAGGGCCAGGGCGAAGAGGACGAGGAGCACCAGCGTCCCTCGTGGCTCATCGAGCCCGACCCCGACGACGTCTTCGGCACAGCAGAGCGCACCGCCCCGCCGGTGATCGGCGAGTAGGGGCGCCCAGCCGCGGAAAACCCTGTCAGTGCAACCCGAACACCTTGCCCTTGCGCGCGAGGTCGTCCACATAGGCGACCGCGACGTGCGCGAAGTTCACGACGATCCTCGAGTCCTCTTTGGTCTCGAATGACTCGACGGAACCGTGTTCGAGTAGCAGCGGCAGCTTTTTCGCCACTTCGTCCGCGCCCTCCGCGGGCAGGGCGAACACCAGCGGCTCACCCGGGCTCGCCAGGTGCAGGACCAGGGCGGGTTTCGTTTCGGCCATCTCCCTACAACAGCAGCAACCGATCTTGCCCGGCAACCCGGTTCGCTGAGGGGAGAACGCCGACGGCCCCACCGCCGATCCGCTACTGTGCCGTTCGTTACCGATCCGACTACAGCCACAGCGGAAACAGATCACTTCGGGCACATCGGCCGCGGATCCGTATCCGCCTACTTCCGGCCGGATCGGTAACGTGCTGCGGGGAAGAAAACCGAGGGGGATCCGAAAATGCCACACCAGTTCTCGCTCTCGTTCGCGGCGCTGGACATCGTGCTCGAGCAGCTGCGGCTCGGGCGCGCGCCGGTGCCGTTCGAGGTGCCCTACATCGGCACCACGCATCAGCAGCGGGCCCAGGTGCGCGAGGCCGTTTTCCGTGACCTGGAAGCAAAAGGCCTCGCCCGTGGCGGCCGCATCGACCCGGACGCGGAGGCGGCGATCAGGATCCTCACGACCGCGCCGGTGGCGGTCACGGCGGTGGCGCAGCTGGAGGACGGCAAACAGCTTTTCGCCAGGGCCGCCAGCGACGGCCGCTTCGCCGTCGTCGCCCGGCAGGACCAGAACCTGATGATTTTCCAGCAGCTCCGCCCCACCTCGATCGTCGCGGGTGTGGTCGACCTGCTACCCGCGACGCCGCCCGCCGCGGGACAGTCCGTCACGGTGGCGAAGCCCGCGCCGAAGCCGAGCGGCAGGCACCGCGTGGAGGACGGCGGATACGACCCGTTCGCCGCCGTTTCGAAGCCTCGTTCCACGGCGCCCGCCCAGCTGCGCATGGTGGAGCGGATCTTCCAGAAACCCAAGCTGCGCATCGGCCAGTTCTCGGCCATCGTCCCCGGCCGGGACAACAAAGCCCGCCGCCTCACGCCCACAGCCTGGTTCGACACCGACGAAGGCCGCTACTTCGTCACCTCACGCGAAGCCGAGGACGGGCAGAGCTGGATCACCTACGCGCCGGCGGACAACGCGCGGATAGCGCACCATCTGCACGAGCAGCTGCGCGCTTTCTTCTAGAACCGGAAGAAACGCTCGCGCTGCCCCTGGCGCACGAGCTTCAGCCACTGCACGAACGCCTTCGGATCCCGTTTCACGCCGACGAAATACAGCCCGAAGCGGATCACTTCCAGCGCGCCGATCTTGCGCATTCCGGGCTGGGACAACAGATATCCGCGGTTGCGGTACGTGTAGTACCGCTTCACCTCGTTCTCCGGATCCTGCGCGTGGAACCGCCCGCCCAGCATCGGCTTGAACTCGTCCGAGCCGTCCGGGTGCAGGTACGACACCTTCAACGACGTGCCGAACGGCAGCCCGGAGCGGACCAGCCGCCGGTGCACCTCGACCTCGTCGCCGCGGAAGAACAGCCGCAGGTCCGGCACACCCACCACGTCCAGGGTGGAGGCGCGGAACAGTGCGCCGTTGAACAGCGACGCGATCCCGGGCAGGAAATCGGTGCCCAGCTCCGCCGAGGACCGCTTCCAGGTCAGCCCGCGGCGCAACGGAAAGGCCAGCTTCGACGGCTGCTCGATGTTGGTGACCACCGGGGAAACCTCGGCAAGGCCACGTTTTTCCGCCTCGTCGAGCAGCACCTCGAGCACTGTCTCGTCGGCGGGGCGGCCGTCGTCGTCGGCCAGCCAAACCCAGTCCGCGCCGAGGGACAGCGCGTGCAGCATGCCCAGCGCGAACCCGCCGGCGCCACCGAGATTCCGGTGCGACGGCAGGTACGTGTGCGGCAGCGGATACGTGTCCACGACCGCACGGGCGGGCTGGTCCGGACCGTTGTCCACGACGACGAGGTGGTCGACCGGCCTGGTCTGGCCCGCGAGCACCTTCAGCGAGTCCGCGAGCAGGTCGCGCCGGTGCCTGGTGACCACGACGGCCACCACGGCGCCCTTGCCGAGCGGCGCCTGCTCGGGACTGCTCATACTCACTCTCCGGAGGCTTTGACGGTGACAGTGCGTTCGGCGCCGATCCGTTCGGCTGTCTCCGCGCTGATGCTTTCGTACGGGTCCCGCCCCTTGTACGCGGTGAGGACCTCACGCAGCGAACCCTGCATGCGCATCCGACCTTCGTCCATCCAGACGGCCGAGGTGCACAGCTCCAACAGTAGATCGTCGGCGTGTGAAGCGAACACGAGTAGACCGGAGCGCTTCACCAGATCGACGAGACGGTCACGGGCCTTGTTCAGGAACGCCGCGTCCACCGCGCCGATGCCCTCGTCGAGGATCAGGATCTCCGGGTCGATCGTGGTGACCACGCCCAGCGCCAGGCGCACCCGCATACCGGTGGAGTACGTGCGCAGCGGCATCGCCAGGTAGTCGCCGAGCTCGGTGAACTCCGCGATGTCGTCGACCCGCTTCTCCATCTGCTTGCGGGTCATGCCGAGGAACAGGCCCCGGATCATGATGTTCTCGTAGCCGGAGATCTCCGGGTCCATCCCGATGCCGAGGTCGAAGACCGGCGCGACCTTGCCCACGACCCTGGCCGAACCGCGGGTGGGCTCGTAGATGCCGGACAGCAGCCGCAGCAGGGTGGACTTGCCGGCGCCGTTGTGCCCGACCAGGCCGACGCGCGAGCCCTCACCGAGCGAGAGCGACACGTCCTGCAGCGCCTCGATCACCGGCACCTTGCTCTCGGTGCCGATCTTGCCGCCGACCTTGCCGAGCACCCGCTTCTTCAGCGAACGCGTCTTCGCGTCGAAGATCGGGAAATCGACGAACGCGTTGTGTACGTCAATGCTGACCATGTCTAGTTCTCACACCCAGTAGGAGACGCGGGCCCGGTAGTTGCGCATGGCGAGCAGGGCGAGCGCCCAGCCGACCACGGTGATGCCGCCGACGACCACCCAGCTCCATGGGTTGACGGCCTGTCCGATCAGTGGCGCCCGGAGGATCTGGACGTAGTGGTAGAAGGGGTTCAGGTGCACGATCGGCACCACCCAGCTGGCCATCCCGGAGCGGGCGCCGTGGCCGTAGAGCTGGTCGATCGGCCACACGATCGGGGTCATGTAGAACAGCAGCTGGATCAGCGAGCCGATCACCTGCGGGATGTCCCGGTAGCGGGTCGAGATGATGCCCAGCAGCAGGGTGATCCACCACGCGTTGAACGCCAGCAGCAGGAACGCCGGGATGGCGGACAGCGAGTACCAGCCGAGGCCGGGGTGGCAGATCGGCGTGCCAGGGCCGCAGGTGCCGTCGGTGAGCCCGTACTGGTGGCTCAGGCTGGAGAAGAAGATCACGTCGATGATCACGACGACGATGAGGTTGTGCGCGAACATCAGCGTCTGCCGCCAGACCGTGCGCAGCGCGTAGACCGTCAACGGCGCCCGGATCTGCTTGATGAGGCCTTCGTTCGTGATGAACGTTTCCATGCCCTCGGTCAGGCAGCCGGAGATGAAGGTCCAGACGATGAACCCGGTGGAGATGTAGGGCAGGAACGTCGGGGTGTTCAGGCCCCACAACTGTGAGTAGAGCAGGCCCAGCCCGAGCGAGATGACCCCCTGGCTGATGGTGATCCAGAACGGTCCGATCACCGACCTGCGGTAGCGCTGCTTGATGTCCTGCCAACCGAGGTGGCCCCACAGCTCGCGCTGCGAGAAGCCTTCCTTGATGTCGCCGAAGGCGCGCCCGAACGTGCGACTGTCCGACGACAGCGGCATCTGCTGACTGTTGGTCACAGGATCACTGGCCTTGTCGACCGTGCTGGTGGCGTGCACGAGGCAAGGGTAGCGACCGGGGCGTGTCGCTCCCCGTTAGGGAGGGCGCAACCGTGCGCTGTCCGAAGCGTCTCTTTCGGCGGGGTCGGTGATCGTTCAGCGCGTTCTCCCGGTAACGTGTCGGCCACCTTCTCGATGAAACGGGTAACGTTGATTCGAGTCATGTTCGCAGGTCAGTGACCCGAACGTGGTCCGGTCCCTTCTGTTGTTTCGACAAATTCAAATACCCATGGAGCGGGGTGCAAACGGCATGACCCAGGTGGCCGAGTCGGAAAGACGCGCGGAGCGTCCGGAAGGCGAACCGTCTTCGCGCTTGCTCGCGCAGCGGACTTTCTTCACGTCACGTGCCTTCCCGGCGCCGGACGGTATGTATGCCGAGGCTTCCGTCGGTGCGGCGGAGCTGGCACGCGAGCGCGTCACGCTCGAGCCGCACGCACTGGTCACCACCAATACCTACTTCGGCCGTTTCCCCGCGAGCTACTGGCAGCGCTGGACGGACGTCAAGACGATCGACGTCGAGGCCACGGTCACCGGCTCCGGCAAGCTCGTCATCACCGCCGGCGACAGCCATGGTGACAGCCGCTCCGTCACCAGCCTCACGGTCGAAGACGCCACCGCGAAGCAGGTCAGCCTCACCGCCCCGATCGACAGGTTCGTCGACGGCGGCGCCATCTGGCTGGACATCGAAACCGGCGCCGGGCGCCTGGTCGTGGAGAACGTCCGCTGGACCGTCGAGGCGCCGCAGGCCGTGCGCCCGGTCTCCGTCGTGATCTGCACCCACAACCGCGCCGACTACTGCATCGAGACGCTCACCGAACTCGCCGAGGACGAGGTGGCCCGCGAGTACGTGGCCGCCGTCCACGTCACGGATCAGGGCACCGACACCGTCGAATCGCGCGAGAAGTTCGCTTATGTCAAGGAACTTCTCGGCGACAAGCTGCACTACGTCCGCCAGCCGAACCTCGGTGGCGCTGGCGGGTTCACCCGCGGCATGTACGAGGTGCTCGAGGGCCCGGGCGGCGAGGACGCGCACGTCCTGCTGATGGACGACGACATCAAGCTCGAGTCCGACACCATCATGCGGATCAGCGCGCTGGCCAACAGCACGGTGGACCCGATGATCGTCGGCGGGCAGAACCTGTGTGAACTGCACCCCGGCCAGCTGTTCGTGGACGCCGACATCGCGAACCTGCCGAAGCTGCGCGCCGGCATCGACCGCAGCGACTCGCTTTCCCAGCGCTCGATGCTGGACCACAACCAGGACAAGCGTGTCGACGCGACGCACAACGCCTGGTGGTGCTGCCTGATCCCGGCCGAGGTGGTCCGCAAGGTCGGCTACCCGCTGCCGATCTTCTTCCAGTGGGACGACGTCGAGTACGGCCTGCGGGCGCGCTCGGCGGGCTTCTACACCGTGACCCTGCCCGGCGCCGGCGTCTGGCACCAGGACCTGCACTGGAAGGGCTGGGACGACTGGGCCCGCTACTTCCACTACCGCAACGGCCTGATCACCGCGGCGCTGCACGGTCAGCTGCAGTCGCAGGCGATGTTCCAGTTCCTGCTCAACGAGTTCCTGGAAACGCTGGCCTCGATGCAGTACGGGCTGGCCGCCACCATGATCAAGGCGATCGAGGACTTCCTCGACGGCCCGAAGACGCTGGCCGACGGCGGGGCGAACGTGGTGCCCGCGGTGCGGATGCTGCGCGCGGAGTTCCCGGAGACGCACATCGTGCCCGCCGCGCGCACCGGCGTGAACGCCGACTACATCCCGATCAGCCGCCCCGGTTTCACCCCGTCCAAGCCGACGATGGTGCTGCTCAAGCGGCTGGTCTACCAATACCTGGACAAGCCGGGCGGCGGCGCCGCGATCCGCGCCGGTGATGAGCACTGGTGGCACGTCTCGCTGTTCCGCACGGCCGTCATCACCGACTCCTCGCAGACCGGTGTGCGCGTGCGCAGGCTGGACAAGAAGCTGATGCTCAAACTGGGCCGCGAGGGCCTGCAGGTGCTGTGGCGGTTGCGGCAGAACGCCGATGCCACGGTGCGTCAGTACCTCGACGCGCAGCGTGAGCTGACCAGCAAGGAAAACTGGGAACGCCTGTTCGGGGACCGGTGACCGGGCCAGGTGGTTCGGGTCCGTACGCTCGTCGGCGTGGCTGAACGCGATGGAACCCGGGTCCTTGCCGTGGTGCCCGCCCGCGGCGGGTCGAAGGGCGTACCGGGGAAGAACCTCGCGAAGGTCGGCGACGATCCGCTGATCACGCGCGCGGTGCGTGCGTTGCGCAATGCCGAAGGCGTCGGCGAGGTCGTGGTCAGCACGGACAGCATCGAGATCGGCGCGGTGGCGGAAGCCGCGGGCGCCGCCGTGCTGCCACGGCCCGCGGAGCTCTCCGGGGACAGGGTGTCGTCGGAGGCCGTGCTGTTGCACGCGCTGGACACGTACGCCGAGCAACACGGCGTGGATCCGGACGTGGTGCTGATGGTGCAGTGCACGTCGCCGTTCATCGGCACCGAGACCGTCGAGGGCGTGGTGTCGCTGATCGTGGACGAGGGCTGGGACTGCGCCTTCACCGCGGTCCGCGTGCACGAATTCCTTTGGCGGCGCGGGGAAGACGGCACGGCGCTGGCGGTCAACCACGATGCGGCGGTCCGCCCGTTGCGGCAGCAGCGGGAGCCGGAGTTCCGGGAAACCGGTGCGGTGTACGGAATGCGCGTGGCCGGGTTCCGTGCGGCGCGGCACCGGTTCTTCGGCCGGATCGGGCTCGTGGAAATGCCGGCCACGCACGCGATCGAGATCGACACCCAGGAGGACCTGGCGATAGCGCGAGCGCTGGCCGCGTCGATCGACGCGCCGGCGGGCAACGAGATCGACGTCGACGCGATAGTCACGGATTTCGACGGGGTGCACACCGACGACCGCGCGCTGGTGCTGCAGGACGGCACCGAGGGGGTGGTGGTCAGCCGGTCCGATGGGGCAGGCGTGGCGAGGCTGCACAAGGCCGGTATCCCGTTGCTGATCCTGTCCGTGGAACAGAACCCCGTGGTGGCGGCGCGCGCGAAGAAACTCGGCGTGCAGGTGCTGCACGGGGTGGGCGACAAGGCCGCCGTGCTCAAGTCGTGGCTGGCCGAGCAGCGCCTGGATCCCGCGCGCGTCGCGTACGTGGGCAATGACCTGCGTGACCTGGAAGCGATGGCGATGGTCGGCTGGCCGATCGCGGTGCAGGACGCCCGGCCCGAGGTGCGGCAGGTGGCCCGCCTCGTGCTGCGGCGGCCCGGTGGATTCGGCGCGGTCCGGGAAGTGGCCGACCTCGTCTTGCAGGCGGTCGAACGGAGGAATGAACAGTGACTACAGCCGTGCGGATCGGCGAGCACCAGGTCGGCGCCGGCCGGCCGGTGTACACGGTCGCGGAGATCGGGATCAACCACAACGGCGACATCGAGATCGCCAAGGAGCTGATCCGGATCGCCGCCGGAACCGGCGTGGACGCGGTGAAGTTCCAGAAGCGCACTCCGGAGATCGCGACCCCGCCGGACATGCGGGACACGCTGCGCGACACCCCGTGGGGCCAGATGACGTACCTCGACTACCGGTACCGGGTCGAGTTCGGCATCCCCGAGTACGAGGAGATCGACCGGTACTGCAAGGAACTCGGCATCGATTGGTTCGCTTCGCCCTGGGATGTCCCGAGTGTGGAGTTCCTGGAGAAGTTCGGCGTGGTCTGCCACAAGGTGGCCTCGGCCTCGCTGACCGATCACGAGCTGCTGAAAGCGCTGCGCGACACCGGGAAGCCGATCATCGCGTCGACCGGTATGTCCACAATGGAGGAAGTGGACGCGGCGGTCGAGTTGCTGGGCAAGGAAAACCTGGTGCTGCTGCACACCACGTCGACGTACCCGTGCCCGCCGGAGGAGGCGAACCTGCGCACCCTGCACACGCTCGCCGACCGGTTCGGGGTGCCGATCGGGTACTCCGGGCACGAACGCGGCCTCCAGGTTTCGATCGCCGCCGTCGCGATGGGCGCCTGCCTCGTGGAGCGGCATTTCACGCTGGACCGCACGATGTGGGGTTCGGACCAGGCCGCGTCGCTGGAGCCGGAAGGGCTGCGGCGGCTGGTGCGCGACATCCGCAATGTCGAGGTCGCGCTCGGTGACGGCGTGAAGCGCGTGTTCCCCGGCGAGGAAAAGCCGCGGCGCAGGCTTCGCCGGGTGTGAAGGACGATCTTCGTAGCCGGTTGGCTACAGTCTGCGGGCAACTCCCGGTGAGAGGTGGATGCCGTGCGCGTCGCAGAGGCCGTGCCTGAGCAGGCGGACACGTCGGCACAGCTCGACGTGTTCCGGGACCTGCTGGTGGCCTACGGGCGAGGGCAGCGCGTGGACACGGTGACCGTCGTCGGCAACGCGCCGATGCCGGCCAGCGCCCCGCGTGCCGACCTGATCGACAACAGTGACCTGGTCATCCGGATGACCACGTTCGCGCTCGACGAGCCGGGCGGGGAGCGGGCCTACGGGCGCAAGACGGATGTCGTGGTGCTGCACCGCGGTGTGCTGGTCAGCCCGCACACATTCGCCGACTACACCTCGCGGCTGTACCTGCTGGCCGAGCCGGGCAGGTTGCACTGGGAGCCCGAGGTGATCCCGGACTGGTGGCCGGAGGACCTCGGTTTCGTGCCGATCCCGAACCGGCCGTTCGTGCAGCCGCTGGGGTTGCTGCTCGGGCTCGACCCGGCGGAGCCGGCGTGGGCCACGACGGGAACGCTCGTCGCGTACCTCGCGGTGCGGCTGTTCCCCGAGGCGAAGATCCGGCTCACCGGGTACTCGATCATCGACGACCCCGACCAGACCACCTTCGCGCATGCGTGGGGAGAACGTGTGAACGTCACCGGCGACCACAAGCTGCGGGCGGAGTCCGCGCTGCTCCGATCGTGGAGTGACGAAGGAAGAATCGAGTTGGTTCCGTGAATGCCGTGAAGAAACTGGGCAAGGCGGCGGCGTTCCCGCTGTGGAAGCGCTTTCGCTGGCGGATCGAGCAGGTCACCGACGAGCGGTTCGGGCCACGGTTCGAGCAGCTGCACCGCGAGCTCGCCGACCTGCGCGGCGAGTTGCACGCGGTGCGGGACGAGCTGAACGGGCTGCGCGGGCACGCCGATCACCGTGCCGACGAGCTGGACGGGCATTTCCGCTGGCACGACGACGAACTGCGCCGGCTCGCCGCGCACGTGGCGGCCATCGAGCCGCGGCTGGCGACGTTGGAAAAGCCCGCGGGCAACGCGAAAGCGGTCCCGGACGTGGACGAAGCGCGGGCAGAGCACGCGCGCGTGCGCGCTCGCACCTCCGCCGTGGCGCAATACGAGGAGCGCCTGGCCAGGGTGGAAGAGGCGTTGACCCGAAATGGTGGTGGCGACTGAGCGCAGGCTCGAAGCCCCCAGTCCCGCGATCGGTCGCGGTGCCTGGCTGGTGGGCCTGCTCGCCGCTGTCCCGCTTCTCGTCACACTCTTCTGGACCGGTCTGAACCACGACGTCCGGTTTGTGCTTGGTTGCCTTCGTGCCAGCGAAATCGGCCCGGTCGGGGTTTTCGTGCACCGGCCGCTGCTTTACCGGCTGATGCTTGTGCCGGCGATGCACCTCTCGTCGGAGACGGAGATCCGGCTCGCCGCGCTGGTACTCGTCGCGCTCGTCGCTTTGTGGTTGCGCGCCTCGCTTCGGCGCCCGGAGGCCTCGATCATCGCGCTCGCGGTCGGGCTGGCGCTCGCGCTTTCGCCGAACTGGGATTTCCTGCAGCCGGAGTGGCTCGCCGGTCTCTTCGCCACGGCCGCCGTCGCCGGCGCGCTGTGGCCGAAAAGGCTGTGGCTGTCGGCGATCCTGGGCGGTCTCGGTGCGGCGCTCGCGGTGCTGGTGAAGTTCACGACCGCGCCGACTGCCTTGCTGGCCATCGGTGTCGTGGTGCTGGTGGACCGGCGCCGGGCCTTGTGGATGACGGTGGCGGCCGCGGTGCTCGGCCCGGCCCTGTTCGGCCTCAGTGTGCTCGCCGAACCGCGGGAATGGCGCTGGTTCCACGAGTTCTCGGCGCTCAACGGGAGTTCTCCGCTCAACGGCGGGGAAATCGATCTGATCGCGCTGGGCAGGCTGATCGTCAACGAGGCTTTGCAGAACCCGTTGTTCGCGCTGCTGCCGGTGAGCGTCGTGGTGTTGCTGCGGCTACGACGCGGCTGGTGGGTTTTGTTGCTCGCAGTGGGTGTGCTCGCTGTTTCCGCCACGGCCTTGTTGCAGGCGCAGTGGTTCCAGTACCACCTGACGCCGTTGTTGCCGCTGGCAGCGGGCGTATGGGCGCTGGCCGTCGGCCGCTGGTGCGTCGAGTACCGGCACCCGCCGTGGACGCTGGTGGCGTTCACCGCTGTGCTCGCCGGGGTGGCGCCGTGGGTGGCGGCCCAGCCGGAGGAGTGGCGGCACGCGCACCAGGCCCCGGCCTACTGGGTGCTCGGCGGTGTCGTCCTGCTCGGCTGCGTCCTGGCCGCGGTCGAGCCCGCGCGGGCCGGCGGCAGGCCGATGCTCGTGGTGCCCGCGCTGGTGACCGTGGCCGCGCTGTCCGTGCAGGTTTGGCCCAGCAGCCCGTATTCCTTCGACTTCAGCGCCGCCGACAGCCGCAACACCGACCGCGTCAACATGACCACCCGGCTCGCCGGGCAGCTCCCGGCGATCCGTGACCGGATCGGCGCCGACACGGAAGTGCTGTACCTGGCCTTCGGTGATGTGCCGTACTTCCTCGGCAACCCGACGCCCTGCCGCTACCCGTCACCGACGTTCCTCGCGCGCAGCACACAGCTTCCGGAGCTGCGTGGCCTCGAAAGCTACGCCGAGAACGCCGCCTGCCTGACCGATCCGCGCGTGCGCTACCTGGTGTGGGTGCGCGGCTGGCTCGACGTCGACAAGCTGGAACCCCGGCTCGCCCAAGCGATCCGGGACATCTACGACTGTTCGCACCCGCTGCGGACCGACGACGTCGAGGTGTGCCCGCACCGCTGACCGTCCCGTGTGGACGTTCGCTACAGGTACTGGCCGGTGCCGCTGATCCCCGGCGTCGGGGCTTCGCCACGGGCCGCGGAGGCGCCAGGCGGGAGGCCGCGGCGCATCTGCTCCAGCTGCACCCTGGCCGCCATCTGCTGGGCGAACAGCGCCGTCTGGATGCCGTGGAACAGGCCTTCGAGCCAGCCGACGAGCTGGGCCTGCGCTATCCGCAGCTCCGCGTCCGACGGGGTGGAGTCCTCCGTGAACGGGCGCACGAGGCGCTCCAGCTCGCTCTGCAGCTCCGGCGCGAGCGCCTGCTCCAGCTCCTTCACCGACGTCTGGTGGATCTCGCGCAGCCGGGCCCGGCTCGCGTCGTCCAGCGGGGCGGCGCGCACCTCCTCCAGCAGCTGCTTGATCATCGTGCCGATGCGCATCACCTTGGCGGGCTCTTCGACCAGGTCACCGACCGACTCCTGCTGCTCGTCGGAGTCCGAACCGATCCGTGCCGTGCCCACCGGGGAACCATCGGGGCCGACGACCACGACGTGGTCCGGCTGCTCGTCCGAGTGGTTGCTGTTGTAGTTCGGCTGGGTCATTGCTCCATCCTGGCCTGGTCGGCGTCACAAGGGTCTGACGAGTCCGAGCCTAGCCTGATTCGCGGGGTCACCGCCGCGCGCACGCCAACCCCGAACGCGCAGCGAAATTACCCCTCCGTACGGTGTCTCACATGGCGTTCGACGTCGCTCGAATTCGTGGGTTGTTCCCCGCGCTGGGTGACGGCTGGATCCACTTCGACGGCCCTGCCGGAATGCTGGTACCCGAACAGGTGGCCTCAGCCGTGTCCACGGCGATGCGTGCCCCGGTTTCCGGACCTGGCGGCGCGTTTCCGGCATCCCAGCGTGCGGAGAGCATCGTGACCGCGGCACGGCGCGCGGTGGCGGATCTCGTCGGCACCGACCCGGCGGGTGTCGTGCTCGGGTCGAGCGCGGCCGTGTTGCTGCGCCGCCTCGTCGACGCGATGTCCGAGCGCTGGCAGCTGGCCGACGAGGTCGTGGTGTCCAGACTGGACGAGAACGCCAACCTGGCCCCGTGGCGGCACGCGGCGAAGCGGATCGGCGCCATCGTGCGCTGGGGCGAGATCGACATCGAGACGTGCGAACTGCCGGCGTGGCAGTACGAAAACCTGGTCGGACCACGCACGAAAGCCGTCGCCATCACCGCGGCGTCGGGTTCCGTCGGCACCAGGCCGGACGTGCCGACGGTGGCCGAGTTCGCGAAGCGGGTCGGCGCGATGGTGGTCGTCGACGCCAGCTACGCGGCCCCCTTCATTCCGCTCGACGCGCAGGCGCTCGGCGCCGACGTGGTCGTGGTGTCCGCGCAGGCATGGGGTGGTCCCGCGGTCGGCGCGCTGGCCTTCCGCGACCCGGAGATGTTGGAGCGACTGCCTTCCGTGTCGCTGGAGCCGAACGCCCGTGGCCCCGCGAGGCTCGAGCTCGGCCCGCACGCGTACCCGTTGCTCGCCGGCCTCATCGCCTCGATCGACTACCTCGCCGGGCTCGACGACGCCGCGACGGGCTCCCGTCGCGAGCGCCTGGTGACCTCGCTCGGGTCCGCGAAGTCGTACCACGCGGGACTGTTGCAGCAGCTGACGACGGAACTTCGGTCGCTGCCGCACGTGATGGTGATCGGTGACGCCATGCGACGGATCCCCGCGCTGGCGTTCGCGGTGGCGGGCAAGAAGGCGTTCGAGGTGGCGGATTACCTGGCGTCCCAAGGCCTGTGTGCGTTCGCCGACGACGGCACCGACGGCGTGTTCGAGGCGCTCGGGGTGGGCGAGGTCGGCGGCGCGGTGCGCATCGGCCTCGCCCACTACTCGAACGTCTTCGAGATCAACCAGCTCGTCCGCGTACTGGAGGAACTCCGCTAATCCCACCCGCCGGCCCGACCACCACCCCTGACGGACACGCTGCGCGCGGCTAGCCCCCCGCCGTAAGCAGAACCTTCCCGAACACTCCGCCTTCATCCAGTGCGCGGTGCGCGTCGGCGGCCTCGGCGAGCGGGATGGCCTGGCCGATCACCGGCTGCACGGAGCCTTCCTTGACCAAGGGCCACAGCCGTTCCCGCACGTCCGCGACGATCCGGCCCTTGTCGTCCACCGGGCGGGCGCGCAACGTGGTCGCGCCGACGCGGCCGCGTTTGCCGATCAGCTTGGCGATGTTCAGCTCGGCCTTGATCCCGCCCTGCATCCCGATGATCGCGAGCCTGCCGTTGGTCGCGAGCGCGTCGATGTTGCGGTCGAGGTACGCGGCGCCCATGTTGTCGAGGATGACGTCCGCGCCGCCGGTCTCCTTCTGCAGCTCGGCGACGAAGTCCTGTTCGCGGTAGTTGATCGCGATGTCGGCGCCGAGCTGGCGGCAACGCTCCAGCCGTTCCGCCGAACCCGCCGTGACGGCCACCGTCGCGCCGAGCGCCTTGCCGACCTGGATGGCGTGTGTGCCGATGCCGCCCGCGCCGCCGTGCACCAGCAGCACTTCGCCCTCGCGCAGGCCCGCTTCCATCACGACGTTCGACCAGACAGTGCAGGCCACCTCGGGCAACGCCGCGGAAGCGACGAGGCTTACTTCGCCGGGCACCGGCAGTAGTTGCACCGCGGGAACCGCGACCTTCTCCGCGTACCCGCCACCCGCGAGCAGCGCGCACACCTCGTCGCCGACCTGCCAGCCCTCGACGCCTTCGCCGAGCTCCGCGATCGTGCCCGAACACTCGAGGCCCAGGATGTCGCTGGCGCCCTTCGGCGGCGGGTATTTGCCTTGCCGCTGCATCAGATCCGCCCTGTTGACAGCACTGGCGGCGACGTTCAGCAGCACCTCGCCCGTGCCGGGGACCGGATCGGGCACCTCGGTCCACTCGAGGTTTTCGGGGCCGCCGGGTTCACGAATGGTGATCGCACGCATGGGCCCGACCCTATCCGCGGCCCGCGTCCGACCGCAGTCTTGACGTCCAGCAGTGGCTGTCAGCCCAGGTTCTTCGCGTTGAAGGTGTCGCATTTGGTGGGATCGCCTGTGGAGAACCCGGTGTTGAACCACTTCTCGCGCTGCGCGGACGTGCCGTGGGTGAACTGCGAGGTGTCCACCTTGCCGTTGCCGAGGTTCTTCTGGATGTAGTCGTCGCCGATGCGGGAGGCGGTGTCGAGGGCCCGCTGCACGTCGTCCTGGGTGACGTCGGTGATCAGCGGTTTGCCGCTGGACGACGGGGTTGTGGTGGCGTGATTGCCCCACACCCCGGCGTAGCAGTCGGCCTGCAGCTCGAGCCGGACCGAGCCGGACGTCGGCCCGGAGCCGCTGCCCGCGCGGTTCGAGGTGCCCAGGAGGTTCTGGATGTGGTGGCCGTACTCGTGGGCGAGCACGTAGGCCTCGGCGAAGGGACCGCCATCGGCGCCGAAGCGGGTCTGCAGTTCCTGGAAGAACGACAGGTCGATGTAGACCTCGGAGTCGGCGGGGCAGTAGAAGGGGCCGGTGTCGGAGGTGGCGCTGCCACAGCCCGTGCGGACGCCGCCGTTGAAGAAGTTGGTGGTGGCCTTGCGGTAGGTGCGCCCGGAGCGGGCGAACTGGCCGTCCCAGTAGTCCTGGATCGAGTTGATCATGGCGACCACGGCGCAGTCGTGGTTGCGGTTGGCGTCGGCGCCGGTGCGGCATTCGGAGGCGAGCGAGCTGTTGCTGACCTGCTGGCCGGAGCCGAGCTGGCTGAGCCCGGCGGCGTTGCTGGACGGGCCGATGCCGCCGACCTGGCTGAGCACGAAGTAGATGATCACGCCGACCACGCCGAGCCCGCCGCCACCCAGTACGACCCGGCCGCCGATACCCCCGCCACCTCCGCCGCCGCGGAGATCGGAGACCTCGGATGCGTCGAGCCCTGCGTCGTCGTCGAACCTCACGAGGCGGGAGCATACCGACACGACCCTGGGTGCGGTCCACGTCGGAACCGCACCCAGGTTTCTTCGAGGTTGTCATCGTGTTCGGCGGTTGGCTGCCTCTCGGGCCGGCGACTCGCATTGCCGGTGCGTGCACGGAGACAGCACCTGGAGGCAGGCTAGAACGTCGCCGTTGATGCGCGAGAGGTTGATCGAGCGCATGGCGTTGACACCCGTGCTGCTCGCATTCGCGACCGGGCTGGACTCACCCCATCCCGGCCGTGGGTACACAGCCGGCAGTCAACCGCGAGGGATCATTCGCCATTGAATCACCTGGCCTCTCCCGGTGGACGGCCCCGCGCGGCACACCTCGGTGATGCGCCCCTGTCCTGGGGTCGATCCTTCCGTTGTCAACCAGGATGCGCCTTCTCTCGGCGAGTCTCAACCATTCCGTTATCCCTCTTCCGGGCCTATTCTGGGTCGGCGGATAGGGTTCCCTGTCATGGGCGATGTGCGCTGGTTGAGCGAGCCGGAGATGCGCGCCTGGCGGTCCTACATCGTGGCGACGATGGGGTTGCGCCAGCGGCTGCACCGCGAGATGAGCGAATCCCACGACATCTCACTGACCGACTACGAGGTGCTCGTCGTGCTCGATGAGGGCGGGCGCGTGCGGATGTCGGAACTGGCGAGCCTGCTCGGCTCCACGAAGAGCAGGCTGTCGCACCAGATCGGCCGGATGGAAGACGCCGGCTACGTACGCCGCGTCGCCGACCCTGAGGACAAGCGCGGGGTGGCCGCCGAACTGACCGACACCGGGCACGCCATGCTGGAAAAATGCGCCCCCACCCACGTCGAAGGCGTGCGGACACACCTGATCGACCTGCTGACCACCGAGGAACAGACGCTGCTGGCGAAGGCCTTCCACCGGGTCGAGGAACACCTGCACCAGCTGGACGAGTGACGGGCTACCCTGCACTTTAGGGAAGCGTGGCAGAGCGGCCGAATGCACTCGCCTTGAAAGCGAGCGTCGGGCAACCGACCGGGGGTTCAAATCCCTCCGCTTCCGCTTTTCTTACGGCTCTACATGGGCCGCCGCGCATCAGTTCATGGCGAAGTGGATCACCATCCCCGGCCGAGCTTGCGCGGCGCGGTCGACGTCGGTGGACAGGACTACTCCGATGACCGGGTAGCCGCCCGTGACGGGGTGGTCCGCGAGGAACAGCGTGGGCTGGCCGGAGGGCGGCACCTGTAGCGAGCCGAGCACAATGCCTTCGCTCGGCATCTCTTCGCAGCGGGTGCGGCTGAGTACCTTGCCGGACAAGCGGATGCCGATCCGGTTGCTCTCCGACGTCACGGCGTACGGCTCGGACACCAGCGTCCGCAGGGCGTCCTCGGTGAAGAAGTCGGCGCGAGGGCCCGGCGTGATTCGCACGGTTAGCTCGTCCGCGGGCGGCGGGGCCACGGGGGCGATGCCGACAGGGGACCACAGGCCGGCGGTCCGCCCGACGGGCAGGACATCGTTGCGGCGCAACGGCGGCGGGCCGAGGCCGGACAGCAGATCCGTGGACCGCGAGCCCAGCACGGGCTCGACATCGAAACCGCCGTGGGCGGCCAGGTACGTGCGCAGGCCGGTGTGTGGCGTGCCGAGGCGCAGGACGGCGCCGGCGGGGAGACGCAGTACCGAGTTCATCGCGCCGCTGCGCTCGTCGACGGTGATCGGGCACGGCGCGCCCGTGATGGCGACCGTCGTGTCGTGCAGGGCGCGTGCGGTGAAACCGCCGAAGGTGATTTCGACGGCGGCCAGCCCTTCTTCGTTGCCTGCCAAGCGATTCGCGAGCCGGAACGACGCGCGGTCCGCCGCGCCGGAGGTGCTCACGCCGACATCGGCATAGCCGGGCCTGCCCAGATCCTGCACTGTCGCAAGTGGACCGGTGTCGACGATCTCCAGACCAGCACGCATCAAACGGTCTCCTGGAACCGCACCCGCACCCCGGGCCGCAGCAGCGCGGGCGGATCGCGGTCGGTCCGCCAGACCTCCAGGTCGGTGTGCCCGATCAGCTGCCACCCGCCGGGCGTGTCCCTCGGATAGATCCCGCTGAAAGTTCCGTTCAACGCGACCGATCCGGCGGGCACCCTGGTCCGCGCCACCGTGCGGCGGGGCACGTCCAGCCTTGCGCGATCTCCTGACAGGTAACCGAAACCCGGGACGAAGCCGCCGAAACTGACTGTCCACTCTGTACTCGTGTGCGCGTCGACGACCTCGAACTCCGTCAGCCCGGTCAACTGGGCGACCGCGCGCAGATCCTCGCCGTCATAGGCCACCGGCACGCTCACCAGCTCCCGCTCGGCCGCCCGCCTGCCGGGCAGCGCGCGGACCAGCGCCTCGATCTTCTCGATGTCGGCGTGCTCCGGATCGAGCCGCAGCAACAACGACCGCGCGGCGGGGACGAGTTCGGTCACGCCCTTCGGCAGTTCGGCGGTCAGCGCGGCGTGCATGGCCAGCACCTCGGGCAGCTCGCCGAACTCGACGAGCAATCCTGAATCGGCGCAGCGCAAGAGCTTCATCGCCGATCACCGCCTTCCATGGCGCGGGGCTCCGGTGACCAGGGCCACCCTAGCTAATTGTTGAACAATCCTGCAAGGATCTTGTGCAACTTTCTTGTTAAACTCGCCCCGACGAGTGGAGGCCCGATGACCACGGCGGAAGATCCCTGGGCGGATCTGCTGGCAGGCGACCGCGCGCTCCTCGACCGGACGAGTACGGCCGAGCGGGTGGCGGATGTGCTGCGACAGCGCATCATCGACGGCGTGCTCCTGCCAGGGACACGGCTGTCGGAAGAGAGTGTCGGGCGCGCGCTCGCGGTCTCCCGCAACACGCTCCGCGAGGCGTTTCGCCTGCTGGTGCACGAAAGGCTGCTGGTGCACGAGTTCCACCGCGGCGTGTTCGTGCGGGTGCTCTCGGCGGAGGACGTCGTGGACCTTTACCGCATCCGGCGGATGCTGGAGACCTCCGCGGTGCGCTACGCCGAAGGGGCCTCGGCCGAGCTGGTCAGCGCGGTGGGGGAAGCGGTGACGGTCGGCGAGGAGGCCGCGAAACGGGAGAGCTGGCTCGAAGTCGGCACAGCGAACATGCGGTTCCACGAAGCGCTCGCGGCACTGGCCCGCAGCCCCCGCGTGGACGAGATCATGCGGCAGCTGCTGGCCGAGTTGCGCCTTGCGTTCCATGTGATGTCGCGACCGCGTGAGTTCCACGAGCCCTACCTCGGGCTCAACCGGTCCATCGCCGATCTGATCGCGGCCGGACAGCTCGCCGACGCGGAGCGCCGGCTCGACGAGTACTTCGACGGTGCGGAAGAGCAGTTGGTGCAGGCCTACCAGCTCACGCGCTGATCCTGGTGCCGCGCGACTTGCCGCGCAGCCAAGCCTCGACGAGACGGGTGCGACGGCGGGCCGGGGTGCGCTTCTTCTCGACGCCACGGCGGCGGTTCTGGCGCAGCGGCGTCACCGGCACGCCGCGGTCACGGCACGCGTCGCAGTCGACAACCCGCGAAGAGATCAGTCCGGTCTCGTGGTCGAACACCGGCTCCACGAACCAGCCGTCCGCGCCGGTCCCGCCGCACAGGGCACAGGAAGTGGAAGTCTCGGGCATAGTTCAGCCGTCCATTCCCCCCAGAATGGTTTTCCCTCGTGCGGGTCCGATTCTGCCGGGGCGCACTGACCGATCGACTACCGTGAGCTGACCGCGCTCCGACCCGGAAATCGCAGGTCAGCGACCAGGTACGGGAGCCGGTACGGGTGCCCGTACGGAACACTGTCCAGAGTGGACACCCCAGGTACGGGGATTGACACGCGTTTGTAGCTTTGGGGCGTGGACACACTCGACCCCACCCGCAACTTCATCATCTTCCTCCGCGGTGACGACCTGGACGACGCGCTGCACGTGGACACCTACGCGCAGGACGAGACAGCCGTCCGGAATTCGTGGCGGGAGCTGGGGGAGCGCGTGGGAGCGGGCGAGATCACCGGGATCTTCGCGCTCTGGAAGCCGTCCGCGATCGACGAGGTCTTCATCCGCGACACCTTCGCCGACATCGAGGTGCGCCACCAGTTCGACCGGCCGCGCGCGGGAAACTGGGAGGCCGCGTTCGCGCACGCGCGTGAAGTGCTGGAAGCCCAGCAGGCGGAAGCGGAACTGCCGCGGCGCGGCGAGGAACTGCCGGTCCTGCGCAGCGCTTCCCTGCCGGACAGCGCCACGATCAAGGAACTGATGCCGTGGGTCCCGGTCGTCGGCGACCACATCTACGCCACGCTCGCGCAGGTCGGGCCGACGCCGCACGGCACCATCGGCATGCATCACCTGCTGCGCAACCAGCTCGCCGGCCCGGACGAGTTCCCAAGGCGGATGGCCGACGCCGTGCACGCGGTCCGGACCGGGCTCCGGTTCGAGCGCTCGGACAGCGAGCACGGCCCGTTCACGCGCATCAGTCGCCAGGACGGGATCAACGCCGCGGCCGCCATCATGCTGCCCGATTTCCCCGCCTGGATCGAAAAGATGACCGGCGGGTGGACCGATCTCGCCGTCTGCATCCCGTCGCCGGACTTCGCGCTGATCGAGCAGACCGGCTCGTTCCGGGCGCGCAGGATGGAGCAGGAGATCCGCGAGAGCGGACCGGTCGCGGAGCTGCTGCCCAGCCTGCTGCGGATCACCGCCGACGGCATCGAGCTGATCGCCGAGGGCAGGCTCCGGTAATCCACTGTGGACGGTCAGGAAACGTAGGCCTGTAACCGGGCCACCCGCGAGGGATCGCGCAGTTTGAGCAGCGTGCGGCGTTCGATCTGCCGGATCCGTTCCCTCGTGACGCCGAGTTCGCGGCCCACTTCGTCGAGCGTCCGCTGCCTGCCGTCGTCGAGCCCGCAGCGCAGCCGGATCACCTGCTGTTCGCGTTCGCTGAGCGTGGTGTCCAGCAGCGAGTCGATCTCGTGCCGGAGCACCTGCCTGGCGACCACCTCGCCGGACCGGGCGTACGGCGTGCTGTAGCGCAGGAAATCCGCGAGGACACTGCGCCCGTCACTGCCGACGGCCTGGTCGAGGCTGACCGGTTCCTGGTTGTAGGAAAGGAGTTCGATCACCTGGAACGTGGACAGGCCGAGCTCCTCGGCGGTCTCCTCGTGCCGTGGTTCGCGGCCGAGCCGCAGCGAAAGCTCGCGGCGGGCACGGCTGACCTTGTTGACCTGCTCGGCCAGCCGGACCGGGATCCGGATGGTGCGGGACTGGTCGGCCAGCGCGCGGCTGATCGCCTGCCGGATCCACCACGTCGCGTACGTGGAGAACTTGAAACCCGGGGTGTAGTCGTATTTTTCGACCGCGTGGATGAGGCCGAGGTTGCCCTCCTGGATGAGGTCGAGCAGCGACATCCCGCGGTTCGTGTAGCGCTTGGCGATGCTCACGACCAGCCGCAGGTTCGCTTCCAGCAAGTGGTTCTTGGCCGCCCGGCCCTCTCCGGCGATGACGCGGAGATCGGCGCGGCGGCTGGGTTCGACATCGGGGTTTTCGGCGAGCAGATGCTCCGCGTACAACCCGGCCTCGATCTTGCGGGCCAGGTCCACTTCCTGCTCGACCGTGAGCAGCGCGGTGCGGCTGATTCCGTTCAGGTACGCGCGGACCAGATCCGTCGTGCCGTCCGGCTCGATGTCGACGAGTGGTGGCGCCACCTTTCCTTGCCCCTCCGGAGGAACTGCTACGGCCAGATTGCCCCCTCAGCGTGACCGACGACGCTGGCACCCGGCCGACGGTTTTCCGGAGGTGAAAACGGGGTGAACACCCTGGTCGAGAGCGCCGGGCGGGTAAGGGGGTGCGGACGGGTGCGGGTGGACTACGGGAGCACCGGCTTCCGCGGTGTTTTCCCGCGGATCGAGCATGGGCGTTCGCCGGGTGAATCGTTTAGTTTGAGCGAGTGGTTACCCCCATGATGTCGGGCCAGCTCCCGCAGGCCGCCACGCAGTTCAAGGCGCCCGAAGCGCCGCGTGGCCGCCCCCGTGGTGCCGCCTGGTTCCGGCCTCGCCGCAACCCGGGCAGGCTCGGCGTGCTCAGCCTCGCGAGGCTGCTCGTGTTCGAGATCGTCCTGGTCGTCGTGTTCTTCGTGCTGTTCCAGGAAATCTGGTCGATGATCCTCGGCGGGGTGCTCGGGCTGGTCGCGTTGGTCCTCGTGTTCGGCCGGGCAGGCGGGCGCTGGTGGACGGAGAGTTTCCTGCTGTGGCTGGGATTCCGCGCGCGCGACGGGTCCGCGGGCGAGTCGCGGGACGATCCGCGGCTGACCGCGTTGTCCGAGCTGGCCCCGGATCTGGTCGTGGAGAACGTGGCCGGCCCCGGGGATTCCGAGCTGGGCATGGGAAGTGACGGCGCGGGCTGGTTCGCCGTGCTCGAGGTCGCCGTCTCCGGTCCGCTCCCGCCGGTGCCGCTGAGCGCGTTGTCCGCGATCGCGGCGGAGGCGGAGCAGGCGGGCGTGGTGATTCAGGTCGTCTCGCACCGGGATCCGCGCGGGAACGTGCTGTGGGTCGCGGTGCGGTTGGACGCGCGTCAGGTCGCCGAGTCGATGATCGACCGGCCGGGCGACGACGTCGACGTGCCCGTGGTGCTCGCCGAAGTGACCAGACGCGCGGAAAGGGCGTTGCGCCGCCGGGGTTTGCAGGCCACGGTGCTGGACGCGGACGGGGTGGTGGAAGCGCTTTCCCGATCCTGTGACCTCGTGCCGGGCGCGCGGATCAGGGAGAACTGGCAGGCCTGGCATTCCGCCCGGCTCGCGCACGGATGCTTCTGGGTCGAGGCGTGGCCCGACTCCGAGCGCGGCACCAGCCTGCTCGCCGCGTTCCTCGAAGTGCCCGCGGCGCTGGTGAGTGTGGCGCTGCTGTTGGAGCCGGCGGACGAGGGCACGAGCCTGCGCTGCCTGGTCCGCACGGCCATCCGGCCGGACCGCTACAAGCAGCTGAGCGAACTGGTCACGCAGATCGCCGTGCGCGCCGGCGCGCGGCTGTCCCGTTTGGACGGTCAGCACGCGCCGGCCGTCTACGCGTCGGCGCCCAGTGGAGGAGGTGCGCGATGAACCAGCCCAACCAGCCGCCCGCACGTCCGATGCCGCCGGGCCCGGCAGCCGCGGCGCCCCCGCCGCCGCAACAACAACCCGTACAGCAGCCTCAGCAGCAGCCGTATCCGCCGCAACAGCCGATGCCGCAGGGCAGGCCGGTACTGGGCGCGCCGTATCAGGGGTACGCACCGCCGACCACCGCTGTCGCGCCGCCTCCGGCGCAGCATCGTCAGCAGGCCGCCGCGCAGGCAGTGGCCACGGTGGAAACCGCGCGCCCGCTCGGGCTTTCCGTTGCCGCGCCGCCTGCTCCGCCCGGGCACCGGCCGAACGGTGGTGGCCCGCCGCCAGTCGTTCCCGAGCAGCGCGAGTGGCGGCAGCGCAGGCACAGGTCGATCCCGCGGCTGCGGATCGGCTGGCACCAGGCGTCGCCGACGGACCTGGACAGGCTGCAGGTCGCCGGTGCTTCGTTCGGACTTCGCCTGGGCCGCAACCAATCCGGCTTCCCGGTGGCGCTCGCGCTGTTCCAGCCGGAACCGACGACGGTGTCGCTCATCGGCGGTTCGTGGGCCGCGCGCCTGCTCGCGTACCGCGCGCTGGGCTACGGCGCACGTGTGCGCGTGCTGACGTCGCATCCGGCGGGCTGGTCCGACCTCGGCCGCTGCGCGACCGGACGGACGGACCGGGTCGCCGTGCTGCCGCCCGGATCCCCAGTGGAGACAACGGCTTCCGCGGACGCGCCGGTGCTCGTCCTCCACGACACCGACCAGCCGCCGTCGGCGACGGAACCGGTGGCGTGGGAGACGAGGCTGACGGTGTTGCGGCGGCTGACGCCGGACCGCGTGGCCGCCATGCCGCACGCGAGCATCGTGATGATGCAGCGGCTCACCCCGAACGAGGCGCAGATCCTCGCGTCCGCCCTGCGGCTCACCCCGCGCACTTCGCAGCAGCTGCCGATGCTGCGCGACGACATGATGGCGATCATGTCCGACACGGGGAACCACTACGTGTGGCTCGGCCCCGGCAAGGCCGAACTGGACCTGCTCGGGCGCCCCGGCCGGTACTGAACCCGGCCGGGGCCGCCCGGCTCAGTGCGTGAGCGCGACGATCAGCGCGCCGACGCCGGCGAGCGAGGCGATCGGGCCGCAGTACTGCATGGGAATCCAGAAGAACCGGTGCCGGTTGCGCACCTCGGTGGGCCGACCGTCGAGCGGGCTCGCGACCGTCACCGGCCGGTTCAGCCGTTGGCCGACGAACCAGATCACCACCCCGGCCAGCATCAGCCCGATCCCCGTGCCGACGTTCGCGTGGTCGCTCGGGCCGCCGAACGCGACGCCGATCCCGCTGCCACCGCCGCCACCGGCGGCCGCGATCAGCAGCGTGAGAAATCCCAGACCGGACCAGACGATCACTTACCGGGCCTCCATTTCGGACTGTGGCAGGTGTGCCAGCTGCACGAGCCGCGCGCCCTTGTTGCGGGTGACGAGCCAACCCCGGCCCGGCGGCAGCTGCTGCGGGCGCAGGTTGCCCAGCAGCGGGCCCTCTTCCCGGTTGCCGGACATCAGGATGCCCGGCGAGGCGAGGTCCCGGACGCGCGAGAGCACCGGGTCGAACAGCGCGCGGCCGGCGCCGCCGGTGCGCCGGGTGATGATCAGGTGCAGGCCGATGTCCCGGCCCTGCGTCATGAACTCCAGCAACGGCGCCAGCGGGTTCTGGTGCGCGTTCGGTGCCACCAGGTCGAAATCGTCGACGAGGAGGAACAGTTCGGGCCCGCTCCACCAGCTGCGCGTGCGGATCTCCTCGGGCGTGATGTTCGGACCGGGCAGCCGTTTCGTCATCGCGTCGACGGTCAGCTCGACCATCTCCTTCGCCGCCGAGGACGTCGCGGCGTAGCCGATGAGATACTCGTCGGGGACCAGCCCGAGCAGGCTGCGCCGGTAGTCGATCACCGCGAGCTGCACCTCGTCCGCCCGGTAGCGCGCCATCAGGCTCGCCGCGGTCGCGCGCAGGAAGGAGCTCTTCCCGCTCTCGACGTCGCCGAGCAGCAACAGGTGCGGTTCGGCGGTGAAGTCGAGGTGCACCGGCTGCAGGTCCTCCTCCGAGATGCCGATCGCGATCCCGCGCGGGTCCACCCGGTTCACCGGCGGCAATGCCCGGTACGGCAGCTCCGGCGGCAGCAGCCGGACCGCGGGCGCGGCTTGGCCGGGCCACGCGTCGTTGACAGCCTTGATGAACTCCGCGACACCCTCGGCCAGATCCACGTCGGTCTGCCGTCCGTCGATCCGCGGCACACCGGCGAGGAACTGCATCGCGTCCGGGGAAAGCCCGCGCCCGGGAGACTGCTCGGGCACGGTCGCGGCCTGGCGGCGGCCGAACACCGAGTCGGCAGGGTCGCCGAGCCGCAGCTCCACCCGGCTGCCGAACATGTCCCGCACCGTCATCCGCAGGTCCATCCACCGGTTCGCGGCGCCGACCACGTGCACGCCGAACGCGAGCCCGCGGTTGACCAGCTCGATCACCTTCGGTTCGAGGTCCTCGAACTCGGTGCGCAGCGTGGACCAGCCGTCGATCACGACGAAAAGGTCGCCGAACCGGTCCTCCGGGAAATGCCCTTCCCGCAACAGTTTCCGGTAGCCGGCCATGCCGTCGACGCCGTGTTCGGAGAACCGCTGCTCGCGTTCGGTGAGCAGGTTGTGCGCTTCGCTGATCGTGCGCCGCACCTGGTTCACGTCGCGCCGCGTGGCGACGCCGCCGACGTGCGCGAGGTCCCGCATCGCGGTGAGCCCGCCGCCGCCGAAGTCCAGGCAGAAGAACTGCACTTCACGCGGGGTGTGGGTGAGCGCGAGACTGCCGATGAGCGTGCGCAGCACGGTGCTCTTGCCGCTGTGCGGCCCGCCGATGACGGCGACGTTCCCGCCCGCGCCGGCGAGATCCACCCAGCACACGTCGCGGCGTTGTTCGGCGGGGCGGTCGATGATGCCCGTCGCGGCCCGGAGCGCGCCGCGGTGCTCGACCGCCTCGGTGGTGAGCCCGCGCTCGGGGTCGACGACCAGCGTGGACACGAGGTCTTCGAGCGTGGGCGGTTCCGCGAGCGGCGGCAGCCACACCCGGTGTGCCGGCGCGCCCTTGCCCTCCATCCGGTCGACGAGGACGTCGAGCAGGGTTTCCGCGAGCTCGTCCGGGGTTTCCTCCTGCTGCGGCAACGCTTCCGCGAGCCTTGGCCGCAGGTAGCGCGTCGAGTAGTCCTGCACCGGGTCGATCTGGCGGCCCTCGTCGTCGGTGCGGCGGACCGACCCGCGCCGGTGCACGCCGGAGACGTAGGCGGCCTTGAACCGCACCAGGTCCTCGGTTCCGGTGCGCAGGTAACCGTTTCCGGGCGCGCGCGGCAGCTGGTACGCGTCCGGCGAACCGAGCACCACGCGGCTTTCCATCGCGGAGAACGTACGCAGCCCGACGCGGTAGGACAGGTGTGAATCCAGGCCGCGCAGCCTGCCCTCTTCGAGCCGTTGCGAGGCGAGCAGCAGGTGCACGCCGAGCGACCGGCCGACTCGTCCTATTTGGACGAACATGTCGATGAAGTCCGGCCGTGCGGTGAGCAGTTCGGAGAACTCGTCGACGATCACCAGCAACGCGGGCAGCGGATCCAGCGGGGCGCCCGCGATGCGGGCCTTCTCGTAGTCGCGCTGGGAACCGTAGTTGCCCGCCTTGCGCAGCAGTTCCTGGCGCCGCAGCAGTTCGCCCTGGATCGCGTCGAGCATCCGGTCCACGAGGTGCAGCTCGTCGGCGAGGTTCGTGATCACCGCGCTGGTGTGCGGCAGCCGGTCCAGTTTGGTGAACGTGGCGCCACCCTTGAAGTCCACCAGCACGAAGTTGAGGATCTCCGAGTCGTGCGTGACGGCGAGCGCGAGCACGAGCGTGCGCAGCAGCTCCGACTTGCCCGAACCGGTCGCGCCGACGAGCAGGCCGTGCGGGCCCATGCCGTCCTGCGCGGACTCCTTGAGGTCCAGTTCCATCGGCCTGCCCTCGGCGTTGATGCCGATCGGCACCCGCAGCCGGTCGCGGTTGGACCGGGCGGCCCAGCTCTTGGTCAGGTCGAACTCGTACGGATCGCCGAGGCCGAGCAGATCGGTCAGCTCCAGCGAGCCCGAGAGCGGCTGTTCCGTGGAGGACACGTTCGACAGGCGCATCGGCGCCAGCGCGCGGGCGAGGCCGAGCATCCCGGCTCCGTCGAAGGAATCCGCGGTGCCGACGCTGCCGCCGCCGTCCATCGTGCGGCTGGTCATCGCGCCGTTTTCGTCGATGTCGAGCACCAGCGTCACGGGGTCTAGTACGCGCGGCGGTTCGTCGGCGAGGTTGATCAGGGTGACGCCCTCGACGCCGCCCTCGATCATCAGGTGCTCGGAGCTGCGGGTGTCGCCGCCGTCGAGGAACACCACGAGGTGCGTGGAACCCTCCGTGGGCACGGCGCCGGGGTTGAACCGCGGCCGGTTGGCGACGACGTCGTCCAGCATCGCTTCGAGCGCGGTCACGCTGTTGGCCACCAGGCGGATCGGGCCGACGGCGTCCACTTTGGTCGGATGCAGCGCCTGCGGCAGCCATTTCGCCCATTCCCAGATCTTCCGGTCCTGGTCCGGCACGCAGCAGGCCATGAGCACGTCACCGGGGGCGTGGAAGGTGCCGAGCTGGGCGGCCATCGCGCGTGCCAGCGCGCGGGCGCGCTCGCGGTCGCCGGCCAGGTAGATCTGCGAGAACCCGCGCAACGCCACCGCGACCGGCAGGTCCGGCACCGTCGAGTAGGTGGTGACGAACTTCCGCAATGCCATGGCGCACAACGGTTCCAGCTCGTCGATCGGTTTGGTCTCCGGTGGCACCAGCCGGGTCGCCAGCTCCTGCGGGCCGAGCCCGATCCGCACCACCGTGTAGTCCCAGTCGCCGGGCCGCCGTTCCCACAGGCGCGCGCTGTGAGCCGTCGACCACAGGCGGGCGGGATCGGGGTGGCGATAGAACATCGCGTGCCGCTGGGCCTCGATCGTGCCGCGAACCTGCGCGCGCAGCTGGGAAAGCCGCCGCATGTACTGCCGCCTGCTGGCGATCATCTCCTGTTTGCTGGCGCCCTGCCCGCTCTGGCTGAGGATCTGGAACAGGATCATGCCCAGCACGGCGACGCCGTAGAGCCCACCGGCGACGTACATCAGCGGGCCCGACGCGCGGCCGCCGCCGATGAGCAGCGCCATCCCGCCGGTGCCCGCCACCATCGGCAGGATCATCAGGACACGGGTCCAGTTCTTGCCGCTGGGCGGCGGGTTCTCCGGCGGCGGGTCCAACATCAGCTCGCCGGACGGCAGTTCCGGCGCGGGCCTCCGCAGCGGACGCTTGACTACGATCGTGCCCAAGATCCGACCCCTCCCCGAAACTCCGCCGGGCGAAGCGCGCTCAGCACTGGCGCGGTGGTGCTTGTATTGGTGCGCAGGGCGATCATGATCGGAACCGCCCCGGCGAAAGGGGAGCACCCGCGATGACATCCGCGATGGGCATGGCGCTGGCCAAGGTCACCATCACCACGCCGAAACGCGGGATCGACGTGGCGCTGCCGGAAAATGTCACTGTCGCCGAACTCCTGCCCTACCTGCTCCGCCATGCCGGTGACGACGCACCGGACGCCGGCGAGAGCCACGGTGGCTGGGCACTGCGGCGGCCCACCGGCGAGCAACTGGACCCCAAGCAAACACTCGGCGGTCAAGGGGTCCGCGACGGCGAAGTGCTGCACCTCGTGCCGGGGCAGGTGGAATGGCCCGAGATCGAGTACGACGACCTGGTGGAGGCGATCGCCAGCGGTGCGCGCCGGTACGGGCGCAGCTGGGGCAAGGTCGCCACGAGGCGGTGCGGGCTCGCCGTCGGTGCCGCGGTGCTCAGCGGCAGCGCGCTTTTCGCGTTGTTCTTCCGGCCGCCGTGGCTGGTGCCCGGTCTGGTCCTGCTCGGCGCGGCGCTGGTGCTGTCGGCGCTCGGGATCGTGATCGCCAGGACGGTGCCGGACGCGCAGGCGGGCGCGGTGTTCGCCGGTTCCGCGCTGCCGCACGCGTTCGTCGGCGGCCTGCTGCTCACCGCGCCCACGGCCGGTGGGTACGGCGCTTTCGGTGCGCCACAACTACTTCTGGCCTCGGTCGCGCTGCTGGTGTTCGGGATCGCGGGCTACCTCGGCGTGACCGTGCTGGGCCGGGTGTTCATCGCCGCGGTGATGGCCGGGCTGCTCGGTGTGATCGGCGCGCTGGTCGGCGGTCCGCTGGAGCCGGACAGCGCGGCGGCGCTCGTGCTCGTGATCGGGATCGGCCTGCTGCCGGCGTATCCGCTGCTGGCGATCCGGCTCGGCCGCCTTCCGTTGCCGCAGCTCCCGCAGCGCGCGGCGGATCTACTCGGTGACGACCCGTCCCCGGCGGCGCCCGCTGTGTTCGCCGCGACGGCCCGCGCGGACGAGATCCTCTCCGGCCTGCTGCTCGGGGTGGCGGCCACCGCGGTGTTCGCCTCGATGTTCGTGGCCGGGCCCGGCGAGGTCGCCGAGCTGATCATGCTGACGCTGGTGGCGTTCTCGCTGCTGCTGCGCGCCCGCCTGTTCCCGGTCGCGCGGCAGCGGATCCCGTTGCTGGTGGCGGGTCTCGTGGTGGCCGCGACGCTGGCCGAGCAGTTCACCACGGGTGCGGCGGGGAACCTGGGCCCGGCGCTCGCGCTCGGTGCGGTGGCCTCGGTCGGCGCGCTCATCGCGGTGAGCGGAATGGTCTACAGCCGCAAGAACCCGACGCCGTGGTTCGGCCGGATCGCCGACGTGGTCGACGTGCTCGCGATCCTCGCGCTGATCCCGTTCGCCGGGTACATCACCGGGTTCTTCGCGTACGTGCAGGGCCTCATGGCCTCGGTCGGCTGAAGGGGAGCTCGTGCCAACCCGTCGGGATCAACTGCAGGCCTACCAGTTCATGATGCAGCGCGTGACGTCCGCGCTGATCGTGCACGAGACGGACCCGGAGGTCACCCCGCTGCGCCGCGGCGTCGGCGCGGTGTTCGCCGGAGTGATGATCGCGGTGCTCGTCGCCGCGGGGTTCGGGGTGTACGGCGTGTTCACCGGGGTCGGCGGCACGTCGTGGAAGTCCGACGGCGCGGTGATCATCGAGCGGGAGACCGGGGCCACCTACGTCTACCGGTCCGGCACGCTTCAACCGGCGTTGAACTACGCGAGCGCGCGGTTGCTCAGCGGCGAAAGCACGGTCACCACCTACCGGGTTTCGGGGGAGGACCTCGCCGGCCTGCCGCGCAAGGCGACCGTAGGCATCCCCGGCGCACCGCAGTCCCTGCCCGAGTCGGACCGGCTCACCGGCACGCCGTGGACGATGTGCTCGGTGCTGAGCACGAGCTCGGCCGGCACCCAGACCACGACCACCACTTTGCTGGTGGGGCAGGACCTTTCCGGCGGCCGCGCGCTGAACGACCAGGCGCTGCTGGTGCGCGACGATCTCGACGGCACGAACTACCTGCTGTGGAACGACCACCGGTACCGGATCACCGACGCGAACGCGACCCGCTCGCTGTTCGGCGCCGGGGTGAGCCCGGTGGCGGTGGGCTCGGCGTGGCTGAACGGGTTGCCAGCGGGGCAGGACATCGGGGCCATCGACGTGCCCGGCCGCGGCAGCCCTTCCGCGCTGTTGAGCGGGTTTTCGGTCGGCGACATCGTGTACTACCCGATCAACCAGGGCCTGCAGTACTACCTTGTGCGCACTGACGGGCTAGCGTCGTTGAGCGAGCTGCAGGTGCGGATCCTGCAGGGGCAGTATTCGGTGCAGCCCAAGCAGATCCCGGCCTCGGCCGCCAACGCCGCGCCGGTCAGCACGGCGCTGGCCCCGGCTGCGGGCGAAGCCGCACCGCCCACGCGGCCGCCCGCGCTGACCAGCTCGGACACCACCACGCTGTGCGCCCGCACCGGCGATGCCCGTACCGCGCCGGTGATCTCGGTCGGCGGGAACAACGGCCAGCTGGCCGCCGGCATCCAGACCACGCAGCAGAGCGGGGCGGGCACGAAACTGGCCGACCGGGTGCTGGTGCCGCCGGGCGGGGTCGCCGTCGTGCGGGCGCTGCCTTCGGAAACCGCGACCGCCGGGGCGTACAACCTGGTGACCGACCTCGGCCTGCGGTACCCGGTGCCGTCGGCGAAGGCGCTGGAGGCGCTCGGCTACTCGGAGTCGCAGGCCGTGGACATGCCCGCCGCGCTGGTACAACGGATCCCGCAGGGCCCGACACTGGACTTCGCCCCCGCCGCGATGCCCGCCACGCCCCAGTCCTGACTGTCCGTTGTGGATAGGCACGCGGCCTCCGCCCGTATTGGCCACCCGCGTCGGTGTGTTGGCCGGTGGTGTACGTGTGTTGGCTGCCCGCGTTGGTGTGTTGGCCGGTGGTGTACGTGTGTTGGCCGCCCGCGTTGGTGTGTTGGCTGGCGGGGTCTGTGCGTTGCCCGCTATCGGCGACGAACCCGCCCGCGAAGGGCCAACACGCTCGCGGGAGGGGCGAACACGCTCGCGGGAGGGGCCAACGCGCCCGCGTGGGGCGCCAACACGTCTGCATGGGGCGCCAACACACCTGCGGGAGGCGCCAACACGCTCGCGGGAGGCGCCAACACGCGCGCGGGAGGGGCCAACACGCCGTCCGTTGTGGACTGTCAGTCCTTGATGGCGTCCAGGAGGTCGTCGAGGACGAGGGTGCGGAGGTCTTCGCGGCCGGGGCGCCTGCCGAGCAGCCGCAGCCGCGAGGACTGCGACTTCCGCATCCGCTCCAGTAGCTTGCGGGCCTCGCGCGCGTTGCCGAAGTTCGCGTCCCGGTCGACCTGCGTGAACCACTCCAGCAGCGCCAGGTCCAGGTTCTCGCCGAGCTGGTAGTCGTCGCCCCGAGCCATCCGGACGCTGATCTGCACCAGCTCCTCGGGCGAGTAGTTCTCGAACTCCAGCGTCTTGGCGAACCGGGACGCCAGACCGGGGTTGGCGTCCATGAAGTCCAGCATTTCCTTGGTGTAGCCCGCGACGATCACGGCGACCTCGTCGCGGTGGTCCTCCATCAGCTTCACCAGCGTGTCGATGGCTTCCTGGCCGAAGTCCGAGCTGCCGCTACCGGTGGAACGGGACAGCGTGTACGCCTCGTCGATGAACAGCACGCCACCGCGCGCCTCGTCGAACGCCGACGCGGCCTTCTCCGCCGTGTGGCCGATGTACTGCCCGACGAGATCACGCCGCGAGACCTCCTTGAACCGGCCGTTCGGCAGGATGCCCAGCGCCTGCAGCAGCTGCCCGTAGATGCGCGCGACCGTCGTCTTGCCGGTACCGGGCGCGCCGGCGAAAACGAGGTGATTGCTCGCCGCGCCAACGGAAAGCCCCTCGCCGCGGCGCCACTCGTTGACCTGGATCTCGTCGATCAGCGCCCGGACTTCGTCCTTGACCCCGGCCAGCCCGATCATCCCGTCCAGCTCGCCGAGCAGCCGTTCCACCGTCTCGAGGTCCTGGTGGTTGCGCGTGCTCTCGACCGCGCCGACGAGCGGCTTTCCCTTACCGGACACGGGTTCCCGCACCTCCGCTGTCGCACCTTCGGCGAGCAGCACGCCAGGGGCGGCGGTGTTCTCCACGCGGCATTCGTCGACCAGCCCACCGCAGCCGCGTCCGATCGTGACGCCGTTGCCCTGCGTGTCGTGCACCCAGCACGAGCTGAGCGTGGGCGAAGTCTGGTCCGCCACGGCGATCCCGGCGTCGCCGGTCTGCGAGATGTCGCAGCGCTCCACCGCGGAATTCCCGGCCTGGTACATGTAGACGCCGCGGAAACCGCAGCGGGCGATCGTCGTGTTGCGCACGGTCACCTGCGCGCCGAGGCGCAGGATCACCCCGTCGTCGGCGATGTCCTTGACCTCACAGCGATCCATCAGCCCGTCGGAGTCCTCGATCACCACGCCGTACTGCGCGCCGTTGATCTTCACGTTGTGCAGTTCGACGTTCGCGCCGTCGGAAACGCTGATGGCGGCGGCGAAACCGGCCTCCGCCGCGCAGTCGCTGACTTTCACCCGGCCCCCGCTGACGCGCACGGCGGAGTTCTCCGTCGAGCGCACGGCCAGCCCGATGAGCTCGACGTGTGCCTGCACGAGCGAGATCGTCGGCTGTTCGGGGAACGGGGAACTCAGCGTCACCGTTCCGGCTTCCCGCGCGCTGATCGCCAGCTTCCGCCGCTGGATGACCAGTGGCTCCTCGTAGTCGCCGGGCGCCAGCGAGATCACCGCACCCTCGTCCGCGAGTTCCAGAGCGTCCCGGATGGACGGAAGCGCGCCGCGTTGCCCGGGCGCCACCAGCAGAGTGCGTGCCATACCTCCATTTAAGCCCCATCAGGCTAGTGTTCGGACATGCAACCGGGATGGCAGCCAGCGAACGAACTCGAGCGCGGACTCCTCGCCGCCACCGAAGGGGAGGACGGGCGCGAGTACGCCCGGCTGGTTTCGACCGCCCCCTTGTACGTCCCCGAACTCCCGCCGCGGGGCAGCGAGGACTGGCGTGTGCTGGCCGAGCAGATCCCGGCGGAGGAGGAGTGGTTCGTCCTCGCGTACACGTCGCCCGAGGCGCTGGCGGCCGGGCTCGGCCGATTCGCCCGTGGGCACGTGGCCATGAGTTTTTCCGCGCTGCGTGACCGTTTTCCGGGCGCGGAACGGCTTTTGTTCCTGGACCCCGGGCTGCCGATCGGCGCCACGCTGCCGCTGGCGCAGGTGGTGGACATCGCCGAGGGCAAGCAGCCGCTGCTGTCCGACGAGGAAATGGGCGAGATGCAGCGCGAGGCGGTGCACGAGAAGGTCCGGGAGATCTGTCTCGACGCGCTGGGCCCCCCTGACTGGGCCCCGGGTTCGGAGTTGGAGAACGAACTCGTGCGCGCCTCGGGGGAGCAAAACGGGCAGGCGTTCCTGGCGGCGTTGATGGACGCGGAGCTGCTCGTGCTCACCACGAGGCCGGACGCGGATCCGCTCGGCGAAGGGTTCCCGTGGCACGTGCTCGGCCCGCCCGGGCTCCCGGTGATCGTCGCGGCGACCGCCCCTGAGCTGCTGAAGAGCGCCGACTCACACGTGGTGCGGATGCCGTTCGTGCTGCTGCTCGCGAACTGGCCGGGCGAGGAGTTCGTGCTGGCGGTCAACCCCGGCACCCGGACGGAGCTGATCCTGCCCGGCGACATCGTGCTGGAGCTGATGTCGGACGTCGCCGAGGTGATCGCCGGAGACGGCTGACCGGCGTTTTACCGCGACGTAAATTCTCCACCCCTATTGGTTTGCGATCGTTGCCTTTGCCTGGCACAGTCGGAAATCCTTGACCCAGGCCCGTTGGCGACCGGAAGGGCTCGCGAGTGCACTATCACCTACTGGGGCCGGTCGAGTTGTCCGGGCCGAGTGGGCCGGTGCGCCTCGGCGGGCCGAAGCAGCGCTCCGTGCTGGCGGCGCTGCTGCTCGACGCGAACAGGGTGGTGCCGGACGAGCGGCTGATCTCGCTGGTCTGGGGCAGCGATCCGCCGGCGAGCGTGCGCGGGCAGGTGCAGGTCTACGTGTCCGAGCTGCGCAAGCTCATCGGCCGCAACGTGATCATCCGCCAGTCGCCGGGCTACCTGATCGAAGTCGCCCCGGGCGAGCTGGACGTGCACGCCTTCGACGAAGCGGTCGCCTCCGCCCGCGCGGATCTCGCGGCGGGCCTCGCCGACTCGGCGGCCGATCGATTCCGCGCCGCGCTCGCGCTGTGGCGTGGCCCGGCGCTCGGCGGGGTCACCGAAGCGCTGGCCGCCAGGGAGAGCGCCGGGTTGCACGAGCGGCAGCTCGCCGCGCTGGAGGACTACTTCGACGCACTGCTCACTTCCGGTCAGCACGTCGCGGCCGTGCGTGAGCTTTTGCAGGCGGCGGAGGAGAACCCGTTCCGCGAACGCCTCCAGGCGCAGTTGATGTTGGCGCTGCACCGATCCGGCCGCACTTCCGAAGCGCTCGACGTGTATGGCGTGACGCGAGCGCGGCTGGTGTCGGAGCTGGGGGTGGAGCCGGGAAGGCTGCTGCGGGACATCCAGTTGCAGCTGCTGCGCGCGGACGACAGGAGCCAGCCCGCCGCCCCGGAAGTCGTCACGACGGTGCCGCGCCAGCTGCCCGCGGACATGCCGCAGTTCGCCGGCCGGGCCAAGGATCTCGCGCTGCTGAACGGATTGCTGGCCGACGGGAACCCGCGGACGGCCACCACGGTCATGGTGTCGGGCGGCGCGGGTGTCGGCAAGACGACGTTCGCGGTGCATTGGGCGCATCAGGTCCGTGACAGGTTCCCCGATGGACAGCTGTACGTGAACCTGCGCGCCTTCGATTCCAGCGGCGCCATGGTCACGCCGGAGGAAGCGGTGCGCGGCTTCCTCGACGCGCTCGACGTGTCCGCCCAAGTGCGCACGGCAGGACCGGCGGCACAGTTCGAGCTGTACCGGAGTCTGTTGGCGGACAAGCGAATGCTGATCGTGCTCGACAACGCGGGCAGCGCCGCGCAGGTGCTCCCGCTGCTGCCGCACGCGCCCGGCTGCATGACCATCGTGACGAGCCGGAACCATTTGACGGGCCTCGTCTCGGACGGCGGCGCCTACCCGGTGAACCTGGATCTCCTGCCGCCGGAGGAAGTCGGCGACCTGCTCGCCCGCCGGCTCGGCAGGTGTCGCGTCGAGGCCGAACCCCAAGCGGTCCAAGAAATCAGCGAACTGTGCGCGCGCCTCCCGCTCGCGCTGGCGATCGTGGCCGCCCGCGCGGCGACGAACCCGGGCTTCTCGATGGCCGCGCTCGCGGACGAGCTGCGCGCCGCGCGCGGTGGCCTGGATGCTTTCGACGGCGGAGATCCGAAAACGGACGTGCGCGCGGTTTTCTCCTGGTCGTACCAGGCGGTCAGCCCGGAGGCGGCGCGGCTGTTCCGCCTGCTCGGCCTGCACCCCGGCCCGCACGTGAGCACCCCGGCGGCCGCGAGCCTGCTCGGCGTGCCGACCCGCGAGGTGCACGCGCCACTGGCCGAGCTGACCAGGGCGAACCTGCTCGTGGAGCGCAGCCCCGGCCGGTACACCTTCCACGATCTGCTGCGCAGTTACGCCATCGAGCTGACCCAGGCGTACGACGCCGAGCCGGAGCGGTACGACGCCACCCGCCGGATGCTCGACCACTACCTGCAGACGGCGCACACCGCGGCGAGGGTGCTCAGCCCGCAGCGCGAGCCGATCGTGCTCGAACCGGCGTGGCCGGGCGTGCATTCCGAGCCGATGACGGACGAGCAGGCAGGAGTTTGGTTCGCGGCCGAGTACCCGGTGCTGCTCGCGCTCGTCTCGCACGCGGTGGAGCAGGGCTTCGACGCGCACGCCTGGCAGCTGGCCTGCGCGCTCACCAACACGTTCCACCACCAGGGCGGCCACTGGCTCGGCGAGCTGAGCACGTACCAGGCGGCGCTGCACGGCGCGCTGCGCCAGGGCGATCCCACCGGCGAAGCGCACAGCCATCGCGGGCTCGCGGTGTACTACCTGGCGGTGGACCGCACCGAAGACGCGCTGGCCCAGCTGACCCGCGCGCTGGACCTGTTCGTGCAGCTCGGGGACAGGGTGTACCGCGGCGACGTGCACCAGATCATCGGCTGGATCCACGACCGGGAGAACCGTCCCGAGCAGTGCCTGCACCACATGCTGAGCGCGCTCGAACTGTTCCGCAGCACCGGGCACAGGCTGGGCGAGGCGAGCGCGCTGAACAACGCCGGCTGGACGTACGCACGCCTCGGGCGGTACGAGCAGGCGATCGAACACTGCGAGTTGTCGCTCACGATCGCGGAGACGCTCGACTACGTCATCGGGCAGGCGATGACCTGGGACAGCCTCGGGTTCGCGCACCACGAACTGGGGCGGTACGAGCGAGCCGTCGAGTGCTACCAAAAGGCGATCAGTCGTTACCGCCGGGTACGCAGCCGGTTCTACGAGGCCCGCACGCTCGGCAGGCTCGCGGAAACCCAGCTGGCGATGGAAGATGCCACGACGGCGCGGCGCACGTGGCGGGAAGCGTTGCGGATACTGGAAGATCTGCGCGCCCCCGGCGCGCGGGAGATCCGCGACCGGCTGGAGACTGCCGGAGAACCGGTTCGTCCGGTAGGCTGACATCACGTTCCGCGCTCGATCGTGAGCGTCGCGTGTGGACGTTCCACGCTTCGGCTCGCGTCGCGAAGCCCTCGAAGCGCTTTCGAAGTGTTTTCGAAGTTCGTGCTGACAGCATGGTTTGCCTGGGGACTACCAAGCTCGAATTTCGGTTGTCACTGAGAAGGTGATTGGTTGTGGCGGACGGTTCACGTGGCCGGTTGGGTGGCCTCGTCCAGAACTTTCGCCGTCGTGCCGGGTTGACCCAGCGCGAAGTGGCGGAGCTCGCCGGGCTGAGTGTGGCGGGGCTGCGCGACGTCGAACAGGGGCGCGTCGTGCGCCCACGCGCGTCCACGCTGCGCAAGCTCGGCGATGTGCTCGGCCTGTCGCGGGTCGAGCTCGGCGAGCTGATGCGCGAAGCGGGCGGTGACCACGGAGCGGCCGGCGGCCTGCGGGTGGAGGTACTCGGCCCGCTGCGGGTGTCGGTCGACGGGGCGGTGGTGGACCCGGGTTCGGAGACGCAGCGCGTGCTGCTCGGGCTGCTCGCCCTGTCGCCGAACGTGCCGGTGGTGCGGGATGCGCTCGTGGAAGCTGTGTGGGGGGCGAGCCCCGCCTACGGCACGGTGGATCTGTTGCAGTCCAGGGTTTCCCGGCTGCGCCGTCGTCTGCAGGCCGGTACGGGGGACGGCGAGGGTTCCCAGCCGTTGATCGCTTCGCGCGGTGGTTACCAGCTCACGGTCGCCGATGGCCAGCACGACCTTCTCGTGTTCCGGCGGCTCGTGTCGCGGGCGCGTCAGGTCCGGGACGAAGCGGAGCTGACCGAAGCCTGCGGGCTGTTCGCCGAGGCCGTCGGGCTGTGGCGCGGGGATCCGCTGGAGGGGCTGTCCGCGCTGCAGTCGCATCCCACCGTCGTCGCGCTCGGCCGCGAGTATCGCGCGGTGGTCGTGGAGTACGCGGCCGCGGCCTCGGATCTCGGCCGCTACCAAGAGGTACTGCCGTTGTTGCAGCGCGTGGCCGAGGCGGATCCGTTGCACGAGGCGGTGCACGCGGGGTTGATGATCGCGCTCGCGGGCAGTGGCCAGCAGGCAGCGGCGCTCGACGTGTTCGACACGTTGCGCCGCCGTCTTGTCGGCGAACTGGGCGCGGACCCCGGGCCGGAGCTCGTGGCGGCGTACCAGCGGGTGCTGCGCCAGGAGGTGAACAGGCCGGAGTTCGCGCCGGTGAGCGCACACAGGCAGCTGCCGCCGGACATCGCGGACTTCAGCGGCCGTGAGGACGAGCTGCGCCAGGTGCTCGACGGGGTTTCCGGCGCGGGCCGCGGCACGGCGGTGAACCTCGCGCTGATCGAGGGGATGGGCGGCGTCGGCAAGACGAGGCTCGCGATCCACGCGGCGCACCAGCTGCTGGCCGAGGGGCGCTACCGGGATTGTCAGCTGTACGTGGATTTGTGGGGGCACGCGGATCAGCCACCGGCCGACCCGTCCGCTGCGCTCGCCTCGTTCCTGCGCCTGCTCGGTGTGCCGGGGGACCAGATCCCGCCGAGCCTTGACGAGCGCGCCACCCTGTACCGCGACAGGTTGTACGGCAAGAACGCCTTGGTAGTGCTGGACAATGCGGCCTCCGAGGATCAGGTCCTCCCGCTGTTGCCTGCCGATTCGGCGAATCTGGTGCTGATCACCAGCCGTCGTGCGCTGGCACTCGACGGCGCGCGAACGCTGCCGCTGGAGGTGTTCACCCCCGCCGAGGGCCGCGACCTGCTAGTGCGGGTCGTCGGCGCTAAGCGGGTCGAGGCGGAGCCCGACGCGGCGCGACGCGTGGTGGAGTTGTGCGGCAGGCTGCCGCTCGCGGTGGCGCTGGCGGCGCGTCGGCTGCAGTCCCGTCCTGCTTGGACAGTCGAGGATCTGGCCGCGCGGCTCGCCGAAGCGGGAGACAGGCTGAGTGAGCTGGCGGCGGGAAGTCGTCGGTTGCGCGCGGTCTTCGAGCTTTCGTACCAGGCGCTCAGCGAAGACGAGCGCAGGATGTTCCGGCTGCTGGGCCTGCACCCCGGCGACGATTTCACGGCGGATTCGGCGGCGGCGCTGGCGGAGCTGACGCCGTTGCAGGCGCGGCATCTGCTGGACAGGCTGGTCGACGAGAACCTCGCGACGGTGGTCACCAGGAACAGGTTCCGGCTGCACAATCTGCTGCGTGAGTACGCCCGTTCCGTGGTCCGCGACGAGGAGCCGGAGGAGCAGCGGCGCGCGGGGATCACCAGGGTGCTCGATTTTTACTTGCACACCACGGCATACGCGACGTTCCGGCTGCAACCGCACCCGTGGACGAAGGACCTCGTCGGCACCGAACCGAAGCACCGCCCGGAGCTGGCGAACCGGGACGAGGCGCGGCACTGGCTCGACGCGGAGCGCGCCTGCCTGCTCGCCGCGGTGAGCCTGGCGGCGGGACAGGGCTGGCCGACGCACGCGTGGCAGCTGACGAGGTCGTTGCGCGCGTACCTGAACCTGTACGGCTACAGCAACGATCACGACTGGGTGCGCACGCACGAAGCCGCGTTGTCGGCGGCCATCGCGGCCGGGGACAAGGCGGGGGAGGCGCACACCCGCAACGACCTCGCGTCGGCGTACCTGAACCAGGGCCGCGCCACCGACGCGCGCGAGCACCTGTACCGCGCGCTGGACTTCCATCGCGAAGTCGGTGACGGGACGCTGGAGGCGATAACGCTCGGCCTGCTCGGCGTCGTGTGTTACCGGCTCGGCCAGTTTTCCGAGGCGCTGCACCATTTCCGGCAGGGCGTGGCCGTCTCCGCCGCGCGGCCGTACCTCGAGGGCCAGATGTACGGGTACATCGGGAGTGTGCTCAGTACGCTCGGTTATCACGAGAAGGCGGCGGAGAATTTCGAGCGTGGGCTGGTCCTGTCGCGGCAGGCGCACAACCCGGACGGCGAGGCGGGCATACTGGCCGGCCTCGGTGAGCTGCACGGCAGGCAGGGCCGGTATCCGGAGGCGATCGACCAGCTGAAGCAGAGCCTTTCCCTTGCCACGCAGCATGATCTGGCTCCGAAGATCGCGTATGCGCGGCACCGGCTGGGCAATGTCTACCGCGTCCTCGGCCGCTTCGACGATGCGCTGGCGCACCTGAGCGAGGCGCTGCGGATCGTGCGGACGGTGAGCGGCCCGGAGACGGAAAGCGAGCTGGTGATCGACCTCGGCGTGGCGAACCGCGACATCGGCGGTCTGTCCGCGGCCTACGACCTGCTGGACCAGGGCTTGCGGTTGGCCATCAACCGCGGTGAGCGGTACCAGCGGGCGCGGGCGCTCAACGAACTGGCCGAGCTGCACCGCAGCGCCGCACGCGCCGAACTCGCGCAGAACCATTGGCGCCGCGCGCAGGCGCTGTTCGAGGAGCTGGAGACGCCGGAAGCGGGCCGTATCCGCGAGTTCACCGGTGACGCCAGCCACTGGGACGCGACCGGCGCGGACTCGGTCGCCTGACCCGTGGCGGGCGGCGCCGGTGTGGCGCCACCGTCCCGCCCGCCACGGATCCTTTTAGGACGGTTCAGGCGCGTTGCCGCAGTGGGCCCCGCAGCTCTCGGCCCTGGCTGCCCACTGCGTGCGCTCGGTGGCTACGTCGGCGTGCGATCTCGGCGGTAGGTCAGCGCAGTCCGCCTCGCGGCGGCTCGCCCCCGCCGGAGCCCGCCGCATCGAGGTGCGATTCCAGCGTTCGGCCAGCGCAGCCCGGCTCGCCGCGCCGCCGTGCGACCTCGGCGGTAAGCCCGTTGCAGCCCGCCTCACCCGAGCCAACCTCGCGCCGCCGCACCCGGAAAGCGCTTTCTGGCTGGCGTGGCGCTCGGTGCTCGCCTGCTCGCCTGAAGTCTGCTCGGTGCCTGCCGCGCCGCGCGCGACGCCCCACCCCGTGCCCGGCGAGCCTCGGCCCCTCGCGGCCCCCAGCCTGCCCACCGCGCGAGCGCGCAACGCACCCCACATCCGGGTCAACTTCCTTACCGCACAACGAATTTGGTGGCGGGACAGCGCCCGGTGCTCTCCCGCCACCAGAACCCGGCTCGGTGCCTTGCAACCCGCACCGGCCACCCCACACGCTACCTTTCGTTCAACAATAAGGCAATGCATTGCCGTATTGTTGAACAACTGCTACCGTCGTCGCTATCGGTCCGGGCAACCCGAAAGGATCCGAAAAGTGACCGTCACCGAGCTGCCTCGCACGCTTTCCCATCGTGACCGCGTTTTCCTCAAGGCCGTCGCGGCCGGCCGGGTCGAGCTGACCTGTGGCCACGAGCCCGAGATCTTCGTCGACGGCCTGTCCTGGTGCGACCCGTTCGCCGCCCGCGCGCTCGTGCACACCGGCCTGGTCCGAAGTGGACAGTCCGGCCCGCACGGCGCCAGGGTGCGGGCCGAGCTCACCCCGCTGGGTCGCGCCGAAGCCGGCCTCTGATCCCGTTCAACTCCACCCCGCGCACCCCCGAAACCACGGAAGGAGCCGGAAAATGAACGTCACCCGCTCGTAGTCAGTCCACAGAGGACAGCTCGGTCAATAGGCCCTGCCGCCGGCGTCGCGCCACAGCAGCGCGACGCCGTGGCCGGGCAGCAGCCAGGAGCGCATCTCCAGCTCCGGCAGGTCCTCGGCCTTGAGCCAGCCCACGTTGATCGTGTTGGAGCGGAACGTGAACGGCGCGATGTTGAACAGGAAAGCGTCGCCGCGCGCGACGTCCAGTTCCTTCACCTCGAACGTGATCCGGTTGACGTAACAGGGATAGGGCGCCTGCCAGTAGCAGAACCCGTCGTCGATCCGCTGCAGCGTGGTGGCCCGCACGGAAAGCCGTTCGATCGCGCTGACCACGTGGTCGTCCCCGGCGATGGCGCTCAGGTCGCATTCGAAGATCCGCAGATCGGCGAGGTGGTCCCGGGTGTTCTGTCGGGGCAGCGCACCCATGTCCGCGCGGAAGAACGACAGGTAGTCCGCCCAGTTCCCGTACTTCACCTCGGTCAGCCGCAGCTTGCTGGACTCGGCGAACCGGTGTTTGCCGTCCGAGTCCACGTACTCGATCCCCAGCTGCACCGAGGGCAGCATGTCGTTGACGCGGCTCTGGAACTCGTCCGCGTCGGGCACGAACCACAGGTCGAACAACGGCAGTTCGCAGCCCGCGACGATCGAGTCCCGCAGCAGCGAGTCGCATGTGGCGAACACGATGAACCGGTCCACCCGCACGTTCTTCTTGAAGCTGTAGGTGGTGCCCGTGGTCAGGTGGTAGTGCTCGAAATCCACCGCCCGCAGCCCGAAGGTCACCTCGGTGTGCGTGCTGATCGTCAGGTCACCGCCGAACGGCTGCCTGCCCTGACCACCGAGCACCCCGGTCATCACGTCCCGGTTCGCCTCGTTGCGCCCGTAGATCGACTCGAGGAAAACCTCCATCACCTGTTGCGGCAACAGGGCTTCGACGATGCGCGGCCCGGAAATCCTGGCCAGCTCCGAGGACAGCCAGCGGCGGGTGAAATGCTCGTAGCCCGCCAGCCCGGCGGCGGCCAGCAGCAGGACCGGGAAGGTCAGCTCGCACAGCCTGTGCAGCACCGACTCCCAGCCCGAAAGTGGTTCCCAGAGCACCGCGAGCACCAGCATGCCGAGGCCGAGCACGCACAGGACCGAGGCTGCGAGCTGCACGCGCCGGTTGGGATCCGGATGCCGCCCGGCTTCGCCCGGCCGCGTGTTTTCCCCAGCGTTCACTGCCTCTCCGCCCGGTAGAGAACTCCCATGATCCGTGGCGCGAAGAGGAGGACGATAGGTCCGTTCGGATTATTCTGCCGATCGTTATCAATCCGGCCGGCAGGCTCGGTGCGTCAGCGCTCGTGCCAGCGCGGCTCTTCCTCCATGACGTAGGTGTTGAGCTCGGCCCGTTTGCTCGCCGGCGTGCCGGACTGCGCGGCGAGGTCGTTGTAGAGCCCGAGCAGGTGCGTCGTCATCGCCGTCCGGGCGCCGCCCTCGTCGTGCCGCTTGAGAAACCACGCCACCTGGAGGTGATCGTTCGCGGACCGGACGTGGACTTCCGGGCTGCCGTAGCTGTTCCGGCGGTACGGCCGCAGTTTCGGCACCAGCGAGCGGTAGAGCTGCTCGAGCAGTTCGTTGTGGCTGGCCTTGACCACCGCGGTGTGGAACTCCTCGTCGGAGCGCAGCAGCTCGTCCTTGTCCTCGATCGAGGCCGTCTGGTGGTCGCGAGCTCGTTTCTCGATCTCGTCCAGCTCACCTTCGTCCGCGCGCATGGCGGCCAGACTCGCGGCGGTGGCTTCGAGCGCGATGCGGACCTCCATGAGATCCGAATCGTCGATGCGGCCGTCCAGTACCAGCGCGTCGTCACGGTCGCTCACGTCGGTGGAGCGCACATACCAGCCGCGGCCGCGCACGACCTCGACGATTCCTTGCAGCTGAAGGCGTTGCAGCGCGGTGCGGAGCGAGCTGCGCGCGACGGCGAGCTTCTGCGCCAGCTCCGGTTCCGTCGGCAGCCGGTCACCCGAACGGAAGCGGCCGCTCTCGATGAGCTGGCGGAGCTTCTCCTCGATCAACTCTGGCAGGGGCTTGCGAGTGTCTGGTGAGAGCGACCAGCTCTCCTCGTCCATTTTCCGCCTCATTCACGCCGGCTCGGCCCCCAGACCATCCGGCTGAGCGTACCAGAGGACAGACAACAGAAGCAAGTTGTCTGTCAGCAGGTTGTTACTTGACCGACAACAGACATCAGGGGATCCTATTTACACCGAGGTGGCGATGAAAATGGGCACCCCATCCCGGCGTTCACCTCGGGTGAAGGAGGTGTCGACGTGAGCTCGCAAAACCTGCTGATTGTCATCTTCCTTGTCGCGATCGCCGTGGCCATGATCGGATGGCGGACGGTTCTCGTGATGACCCTGACCGCGGGCGTCACACTCGCCGTGCTGGGTCTGGTCGAGATCGTGACGTTGCTCGGCTCGGCGGCATAGGGGCGGTAACGCCCGGCCGGGGGTATGCCGATCTGACTGATGTCAGACATGTCCCATGACATGCCCCCGGTGAGGTGGACGAGATCGATCGGGTTTACCTTTGCGCGGTCCCGAGGTCGCTCTCTTCTCCTCCTAGACGGAAGCCGCGCAGATGAGCCTCAGATCCGACTGGCCGGACGCCACCACCGTGCACGCGGCACTCGCCCCGGCGAGCGCACTGCTGGCCGAGCGCCGGACCCTGTACCAACTGGCCGTCGAGGTGCTCGCGCCGGGACGGCCCCGGCTTTCCGCGGAGGAGCTGGACAATCCGCTCTTCCGGTTCCAGGTCGGCGAAGCTCTGGCCGGCCGGGCCTCCTTCGATCCCGGCGCCGAGTTCGGGCTCACCGACGTCACCACCGAACTCGGTTCCGGGCAGGCCCGGCTGAAACTGGTCAGCGGCGCCGCGGCGAGCGAACGATTCGCTGCGGGCATGAAGGTGATCCACGCGCAGGGTGGTCAGCCAGGTCCGCCGCCGCGGCTGCTCACCGAGGAAGCCGGAAAGCCTTTTCACGACTCGCTTCGCATCGCGGAAGCAGGGCTGGCCAAGGCGCGCGAGATCAGCCCCGCGCTGGCCGAAGACCTGTTGCCGCACACCGATCTGCTCGCCGTACTGGACCCGTCGACTTCGGGCGGCCTGGTTTCGGCGTCCTCCCGGCTGTTCCCCGGGCTGATCCTGATCGACCGGCCCGAGTGCCCCTACGACGTCGCCGAAGCGCTGATCCACGAGGGCGCGCACCAGAAGTTCTTCGATCTCGCCATCACGCACGATTTCCTCGGCGCCGACATCGCGCGCGACCGGATCTTCCACCCGTCGTGGTCCGGCGCGAAGTGGCCCGTGGAACAGGTCATCGCGGCCTTCCACGCCTACGCGTGCCTCGCGCAGTTCGCCGAGGATGTCGCCCGTTCCGGCGAAACCTCCGAACTCGGCGCCAACTCGCTGCTGCGCACGGCTCGTGAGCGCGAAACGGAGATCGGCCGCTGGCTGCTCGACGCCGAGGACGCGCTGGAAATCGACGCCCGGTGGCTGCTGCGCACCTTTTTACGGGAGGACACGGAGTCCATTCGACCGAAAGCATCAGCGGATATGGCCCCCAATGGTCGCTATGTGTTGAACCCATTGGTGAAAATGGCCCGGATGGCTGGCACCGGAAGGGTGTTGCTCGCCCAGCCCGGCAACCCGCCGTCGCTTCACTGGATCGACGGCGAAGCGGTGGACGTGGTCGACCGCCTCGAAGCTCACCCGCTTTCCCCCGCGGAACTCGATCCCGGCCTCGCCTCCGTGCTGGCCGGCCTCGTCGATTCCGCGCTGGTTTGCCGGGTGCCGGAAAGCGCTGTGGAAAGCACAGCGGAGTAGTGTCCTCTTCGGACGAAATCCACTCTTTCCTCTAAGGAGAACAATGGCAGCCCAGTGGGACCCTCGCGGGAGAACCGGCCACCGGCCCGGTGAGTCGGCCGTGCAGCCTTCGCAGGGCATCGATTCACAGAATGTGCTTTCCGGCCGTAAGCCTTACGGTCAGCCGATCACCCGTGTGGATTTCTTCCGCCGCATGCCCACGGGCGGCGCCACGGCTTACTTCAAGCCGACGCAGGAGAAGTAGTTTTTCGCGCGGCAAAGCGCTCGTCGCCTTGCCGCGCTCCTCAAAGAGTGCGATCCCCGTCCCTTTGTGCTGCCCTCGTGAAGGGAGCGCGCCGTGCCTGCCGCACCCGATCGTCAACCGGGCTTCGCCGCGGTGATCGTGGTCTATTCGGTCGCAGACACAGGGCTGGTCTTTTCGATCACCGTGGGGTCTGGCGGCACGGCCGCCGCGACATTGGCGCTCGGCTCGAAGAAGATCGGCGAGGTGCTCGGCCGGATCAAGCGGCCGAAAGCAGGCGAGTAACGGCGGCCCGCAGGGCGAGCCCGGCGGCCGCACTGCCGAAGATCGTTGCGACAGCGACGAAAGCGGCTGTCAGCGGGCTGCCGCGGTCGAGGACCGTTGCCGCGAGTAGAACCGCGGCCAGCATCACGAGACCGCAGATGGCCATCCCGCAGGCCACCAGCAGCGCACGCCGTACCAGGGCACTTCGGGATTCGTCTCGGCGCCGCACCGCCAGGACACTACACCTGACCGGCTCCCACACCCGGCGACGCCGGAAACCCTTGCCGCGCTCCTCAAATCCCGCCGTTGGCCATCTCTTCGCAGCTGCGCAGCACGGCCGCTGCCACGCGGCGGTCCCCCGCGCCGCAAGCCGGATCTTCCGCGTACTCCCGCCATTTCCGCAACGCGTCGAAGATCGTGCGCTGCAGGCTCGTGCCGTCCCCGCCCACACGGTCGGCGAGCCCGACGCCCTGCCCGCCGAGTAGCCGGATCGCCTCCGCGCGCAGTTCCGGTGGCAACCCCGTCCGGCCGCCGCGCAGTGACGCGAGCAGCCGCAGTTCACGGAAGTCGTGCGCGCTCGCGAGAATCCGTTCGAGCTCCCCGGCGAGCCCTGCCGCGTGCGGGTGCGGCTCCATCCGCAACACCACGTCCAGCCCCAGCAAAGCCGAGCGCGCCTTCAGGATTGCTTGGCGCGCCATGAAGTTCTGCTCCACCGAGTCCCGCAGCTCGGCCAGCCCGCTGCGTGGCACGAGTTGTGCCGCGAGCGCCGGGAGAGTGTGCGCCCCGCGCCGGATCAAGGTCACCGCGAGCCGCACCCCGAAGAGCCCGAACCGTTCCAGCAGCGGCGCACGCACGGCGGCGTCCTGCGCGAGCAACCGGTGGACCGAAAGCAGGTGCGGTTCCAGCTCCGTGCGTGACACCGCGGCGAGCCGGGCAAGCGCCTCGAACTCGTCCTCCCGCATCGTCCGGCCGGCCGCGGCGAGTAGCCCGGCCACCGGCACGACGTCTTGGCACAGCTCGCTTGTCTCCGGCTCTCGCCGATAGCGCCGCGCGACCTGCCGCGCCGAGATGAGCGCGTCCACCCGGCCTCCGCCGAGCTCGTCCGCACGGGACAACACGATGATCGAGTTGACCGCGGCCGCCCGCGCGATCGGATGGTCCTGCAAGGTGTGCAGGAAGCTCAGGTCCGCGTTGCGCGGATGCCGCACCAGGAACAGCACGGCGTCGGCCTCCATGCAGATTCCTTCGACGGTCTTGGGTCCCGCGTCCGCGTCGATCGCGGGGGTGTCGAGCAGCACCAGTTCGCTCTGCGACCGGCTCGGCGCGGTGCGGAACCAGGCCAGCCCTTCGCCTTCCTTCGCGAACTCCTCACCACCGATGGCGTTGACCATCGTCGATTTCCCGGACTGCCGCGCGCCGACAATGGCCAGCCGCACCGGATCGTCGAACCGGTCGAGGTGCCGCCGCAGCCAGTTCACCGCCCGGGGGCTGTCCCGGTATGCCTCCAGCGCCCGCTCGAGCAGCGAACGCGTCCGTGCCGCCAGGCTCACGCCGGGAGCCCCCGGAGCGTGGGCTGCGGCCGGGTCGCGGCGAGGGCCTGCGCGCGCCGCCGCAGCAGGGAAAGCTCTTCCACGTCGCGCCGGATCTGGTTCGCCCGCGCGGTCCGGCCCGCGGTTTCCTCGTCGATCACCTTTTTGATCGACTTCGCCGATTCGGTGATCTCGGCGCGTAGTTCGTCCGCCACGGCAGTCAGCCTGTCGCGCAGCGTGCGATGGATCTGCCGCGCGGTGTCCTTGCTGTGCTTGCCGTACGTGAGGAAGAAGTCGTCGACATAGCGGTGCGCCGCCGTCTTCGCCGAAGCCTGCCTGCGCTTGAGCCGGTTGCCGCGTTCCTCGAACACGCTCTTCGCGCCGAACGCGACACCGGCGCTCAGCGAGATCGGGTTGATCAGGTTCAGTCCCGCGACCGTCGTGGCGAGGCCGAACATCAGCACCCCGCTGTAGGATCCGCGCAACCCGACGAACAGCTTCTGCCCGACCCCGAAACGGTCCACCCTCGGCATCCGCATCTCACCGACCGCATCGGTGGGGACCTCTCGCGGCAGCGTGTCCGGGAGCGCGCCGGGACGGTGCGGCGCGACCTGCCTGCCGACCTTGCGGGCGGTCCACTCGAACCGGTCGAGCAGCCATTCCGAGTTCGTTTCGGCGACCGCCGCGAGGTTCGCCCGCAGCCACTCCGCGAACTCTTCCCAATGCCGCTGCGGGTCGGCCGAGTCGAAGTAGTCGTCCGCCTCGACCAGTACCCGCCGCGTGCGGTCGCGCAGATCGAACTCGATGTCGGACAGCAGATCCGAAACCTCGTCGGACAGCAATGTCTGCCAGCGCGCCGAATCCCGCTGCAGCCGCTCCATCCGGGCGCCCTGCGCGTGCCAGCGGGTCACGACCTCGTCGTTGCCCGGCTGCTGCGTGCTCGCGAACTCCTCCTGCAGCGGACCGAGCAGTTCGTCGACAGCGTGGGAAGACGTTGCCGAAACAGTGCGTTTGGCGAGTAGTTCGGCCTGCCCGAGCAGATCGTGGTGCAGAAAGCGGATCAGGTCGCCGAAGCCGGACTCCGCGTTGAGCACCTTGTCGCCGGTGCGCGCGGCGGCCAGCCGCAGCGTGGCCGACACCGGGATGACCGTGGCGAGAAACCCGCATTCGTGCAGCCGCGCGCGGTTGCGTTCGGCGACCGTACGCCAGCGGGGCGCGATGTCGATCTTCGTCAGCGCCAGGATGATCGTCGGGCACAGCCGCGCGACCTTTTCCAGCAACCGGAGTTCGGTGGGCGAAAGCTCGCTCGTGGCGTCGCTGGCCAACATGACCACGTCGGCCGACATCGACTGCACGACGTCCACGGCCGCGGGCGCCGGCGTGTCCACGAACGCCAGGCCATCCGCCAGAAGAGTGCGCGGCAAACCGATTTCGGTGCGCACGATCGCGGCGCCGGAACGGGCTTCGCGGTTCGCGTCTGCCGTGACGGATTCGACTGCGGGAGGCTCACTCGCGGGGCCTTCGATCGCGGCCGGGCCCCTCGTGATCATCGCCGCGCGCGGGGCTTCGGAGTGCTCGATGACCGCGGGCACGGCAGTCGTCCCGTCGTCGCCGACCGCGCACACCGGCGCGTTCAGCAACGCGTTGATCAACTGGCTCTTGCCCTGTCCGGACTCGCCGATGACCACTACGCGCAGTTTCGGGTCCAGTAGCCGGTTTCTGCGTTCACGCAGGCGTTCGGCCAGGTCCGGGCGCCGGTGGGTGGCGCAGGCCCGGACGGTGTCGTCGAGCACTTCGAGCCAGGGCGGTGCCATCACCTGGAGGAGTGTGCCTTGTCAGGTCACGGATAGGAAACGGCGGGGGCCTGTCCGTGAGGACAGACCCCCGCCGTTGTACGACCTTCAAACGGCCTACCTGCCTTGAAAGGCAGACAAGCCGCCCGGATCACTGGGCGCGGTCAGTGTCCGGCGAGGGGCAGGTCGCTGTGCAGGCTGTCGAGACCGTCGGTCTGCGGCAGCGCGTTGTGGTCGAGGGAACCGGCGGCGTCGGACAGCGGGCTGTGCGACACGGCTTCGGTCACCGGGTGGGCGGCGTCGGCCACCGGGTTGTGGGTGACGGCCTGCTCCAGGCCGTGGGTGTCCGGCAGCGGGTTCGCGACCGGCAGGTGCGGAAGCGCCTGGGGCAGCTCGGCCGTGGCGTGCACCGGCAGGTCGGACGGGAGGTGCGAGCTGACGTCCGTCGGCAGCGCCGGGGCGGGCAGCGACTGGACGGGCGTCACGTCGGCGACGTGCGAGGAGGCCAGGTCGGCGCCCTGCGATACGTGCTCGGAGGCGTCCTCGCCACCGGCGGCGACGGCGTTGGCCGCCTCGCCGTTGACACCCGTCAGGTAGTTGCCGAGGGTGGTCGCGCCATCGGCAATCTGGCTGGACAGCAGCTCGCCGCCGCTCGAGACGTAACCGGCGAGGGTGCCGGCGGCCGAGTCGCCCTTGGCCAGCGCGTCGGAGTCGAGGCTCTGGCCGAGGTCGTTGACCGAGTCGAAGCTCGGCGCCGAAGCCGGCACGCCGTTCGTGCTGAGCCCGTAGGTGCCCAGCGGGGACTCGCTCTGGAAGCCGCCCTCGTAGCCCTCGGGGGTCACGGTGCCGAAGCCCGCGACCGAGCTGAGGGCGGAGTCGCTCTGGAAGCCGCCGTCGAAGCCGTCGGAGGTGACGGTGTTGCTGGTGGCCGTCGTGCCGAGCTCCGAGTCGGTGGCGCCGGCGAACGCGGCGCCCTCGGGGCCGACAGCGCTGGTGCCGGCGCCGGCGAACTCGTCACTGACGTAGCCGACGGAGCCACCGAAGCCGTCCGCGGAGCCGCTGGACGCGGTCTGGAAGGAGCCCAGCGAAGGCTCACCCAGCTCCGGGGCCGAAACCGGCAGACCGCCGAGGGGCAGCTGGTCGGCGCCGGGGAGCTGGTCGAGGCTCGGCGTGCCGAGCGGCAGGCCCGCCGGGGCGGCCTGCAGCGCGTCGGTGGCCGTCTGCACGTCGTCCGTGGAGACCGGCAGCGCGTCGGTGCCCGTCGGCAGGTCGGCGCGGGCGGGCACGGCGTCGGCGCCGAGCGGAAGGGCGTCCGCGGAAACCGGGAGGGCGTCGGTGCCCAGCGGCAGGTCGGAGGGGTGGACCGGGAGAGCGTCGGCCGAAAGCGGCAGCTCCGAAAGGTTCACCGGCAGGGCGTCGGGCGAAACCGGCAGCGCGCCCGTGCTCAGGGGCAGCTCGGAAGCGTTCACCGGGAGGGCGTCGGTGCCCAGCGGCAGGTCGCCGCGCACCGGCTCGGTCAGCGACGGGGCCGAAACCGGCAGCGACGGCGCGCCGGGAAGCGACGGCGCCGCAACGGGCAGCGCGTTCGCGGCGTCGGCCACGGCCTGCAGGTGGGCGATAGCGCCCTCCAGGCCGGAGTTACCGGTCGGCAGCGTGGAGACCACGGACTCGAGGGCGTCCGCGACCGGGGCCGGCGCGTAGTCGGCGACCAGCGGGGCCACTTCCTGGATGTCCTGCGGGGTTACATCACTCAGGCCGGCACCGGCGAGCGCATCGGTGGGGTTCGCGGCGAAGGCCGAGCGGGCGGCGTCGTCGGTCAGCAGGTTCAGCACGAAGTCGTGCAAGGTTTGGGCGGGGAGGGACAACGAAAACTCCGCAATCTCGGGGGATGGAATGCAGCGTCCGGCGCATCAGCCGACCGCCTCGACCAAACCTAGGGATGGCCACAGGCCGTGGCATCGGGGATCGTGCCGAACGCGGACCCCCGGGTTGCCGCGAGCACGGTTAGGGGGTTAGGGGATGAGACCCCAATGCCGGGCTTTGGTACGAAAGACCGAACCCCTAGGAGGCGGCACGAATGCGTTACGTCCTGGGCGTCGACATCGGCGGCACTCGCGTCAAGGCCGCGGTTTGCCGTCGCCCCGAAGAGCTGTGGGCCGATCCGGAAGTGGTGCTGCGGGCCGAATCCGCACTTCACGTCGCTGCCGATGCCACTGTGCTGGTCGGCACGGATGCGCGCCGCGCCGCGCTGGCGGAGCCGGAACGCCTCGCCCGCGGCTACGTCCGCCGCGTCGGCGACGACGTGCCCTTGTTGCTCGGTGACGAGCTGTACCGGCCGGAGTCACTCACCGCTGTCGTCGTCGGCTGGGTGGCCGATCAGGTCGCGGAAGCAGAAGGCAGCGAAGCCGACCGGGTCGCCGTGACGCACCCGCCCGGTTGGGGCGCGTACCGACGCAACCTGTTGCGCGAGGCGCTCAGCGCGGCCGGTTTCCCCAGCGCGGTACTGCTGCCCGGCCCGGTCGCCGCGGCCGAGAGCCACCTCATGCGCGAGCGGGTCGAGCCGGGCACGGTGCTCGGCGTCGCCCGGTTCGGCGGCGAGTACGTGGATACAGCGCTGCTGCGCCGTGGCGCCGCCACCTTCGAGACCATCGCGCACGACGAGCAGGCCGCGCCCGCGATCGACGACGTGCTGAGCGAGCGCGTCCAGGAGCGGTTCACCGGCCGTCCTGCCGAACTGCGCGCGGCGTGCTTGCAGGCCAAGGAACTTCTCTCCACGAACACCGAAGTCGACCTGCTGACCCGCGCCGAGTTCGAGCAGTTGATCCGGCCGCTGATCACGATCGCACTGGCTCCGCTGAGCCGGTACGAACAGCTCTCGGCCGCGCTGCTGGTCGGTGGCACAGCGCGGATCCCGCTGGTGAAAGCGCTTGCGGAGGAGGCATTGAGCTGCCGGGTGGTGGTCGACTCCGACCCCGGCACCGCCGCCTGCCGAGGCGCGGCGCTCGCTGCCCGGCCCCCGGCCGAGGCGCCGCTGGAGTCGACGACTCTGGTGCCGCGGATCACGGGCTACCCGGAGCTCGACCCGGACGAGGTCTACGATTCCGAGCCCGCGCCACCACGACCGCCGGTCGTGGTGACCCCGCTCGAACCGCCCAAGCGGCGGTTCGTCCCGTCCCGGCGCGGCTCCCGAAACGAGGACGACGAGTGATCCTGCTGGACGAGCCCACCGAGCGGCTCCGCGCGGCCATCGTGACCGGTGAGCTCGCGCCCGTCCGGCTCGCCATCGTCGCGCCCGGTGGATACGGGAAAACCGCTGTACTGGAAGACCTCGCGCGCGCCGAGGGCGTGCGTCTGGTCGATGACGCCCATCTGCTCGGCGAGGCCGAGTTGGCGGAACTGTTGCGGTATCTCGACGACGAACAGGCCGGGCTGGTGATCGCGGCGCGTCCATATCCGCGTCCGGAAGGGCTGAGCCAGGTGCTCGGCCGCCTACGCGGGCAGATCGTGCTACGCCCGTTCGATCTTGCGCGCACGGCGAAGTTCCTGGGGAGCGAGGAGCGCGCCGAAGCCGTCTACGCCGAGACAGGCGGAGTGCCGGGCTTGGTGCGTGCCGCGGGTGAGTTGACGTTGCTGCGGCACGAGCTCGACCAAGCGGGCGACGATGTCGTCCGGTTCCTGCTCGCGGCAGAGGCCGGGATGGGGCCGGACCTCGTGCACGGGCAGATCGAGGTCGCCCACGCGACGGGGCTGGTGGCCGGCGACGGCCGTTTGCTGCCGATCGCGGCGCGCGCGTTGCGCGAGCTGATCCCGCGAGACAGGCAGACGGCGCTTCGTCGGCAGTTGGTGGAGATGCAGCTGGAACGCGAGGGGCCGGTGCTGCCGTTGGTGCGCCCGCTCTTGGGCGCCGGCCTGACCGGCACCGAAATCGGCGCGGCCTTCGAAGCCGCGGCGGAGGAGGCTGCGGCGGAACCCGCGCTGGCCGCGAAGCTTTACGAAGCGGCCGTGAAGGCGGGGCGCCGCATCGGTGCGCAATGGGCTGAAGCCGTTGCCAGGACAGGTGATTTCGACGAAGCACTTCGCCTGGCGGACGACGTCATCGCGACTGAAGGCGCGCCGGACCGCGCGGACGCCGCGCGCGTGGCCGCCACGGCGCTGGCGCACCGCGGTCAGCTCGCGCGCAGCGCCGAGCTCTTCCAGTGGTCGGACACCGGCGACTCGTCCTGCTTCGCCGCGATAGCGCTGACGGGGACGGGGCGGCTCGAGGAAGCCGGGGAATCGCTGGAGAAATGCCGCGCCGGTGGGCCGCCGACCCTGCTGTCGGGTGCCGTTTCGGCCACCGCGCGCGGCGTCCTGGAGTCGGTGACGGGCCAGCCCGCGATGGCACTGTCCACTTTGGTCCGTGCGGCGGAGATGCTGGAGCCGGTGTCGGCGCGTCTGCTGTTGCCCGACAGCCCGGCCGCGCTCGCGGCGCTGGTCGCGTTGCACAGCGGCGAGGCGGTCATCGCGGAACCGTTGCTGGAGCGGGCGATCGAGACGGGCACCCTCGTCACCCGGCATCGGCTGCTGCGCGCGTGGATAGCGATGTTGCGCGGCGACGAAGAAGCGGCGTCCGAAGGACTTCGTGCTGCCGGCGACGATTTGTCCCCGCGTGACTGGCTTTTCGCTGTCGGACTTCGTGTCGGGCTGGCCCGGCGTGCCAGCGACCTCACGGCGTTGCGGCGGATCTGGGGCCAGGCAAGGGAAGTCGTGATGCGGCATCCGGTGGATCTGTTCACCTTCCTGCCGTTCGGGGAGTTCGAGGTCGCCGCGGCGCGCCTCGGGGAACGGGCGCGGCTGGCCCCGCACTTGCGACAGGCGCGGCAATTGCTGGCGGCGCTGGGGAATCCGCCGTTGTGGGCGACCGCGCTGCACTGGAGCGGGCTGCACGCCGCGATCCTCGACGAGCGTCCCGACGAGGCGGCCGAGCACGCGGGCGCTCTCGCGGCAGGCGTCGGCCCGTACTTCGAGGTGATGGCCGAAGCGGCAGGGTGCTGGCTGAAAGTGCTGAGCGGCGACGTCGAGCCCGAGGCGGTGGAAGCGGCCGCGCGCGGGCTGCACGGCGTCGGCCTGTGCTGGGACGGGGCGCGGCTGGCCGGGCAGGCGGCCATCCGGACGTCGGACCGCAAGGCGATGGTGACGCTGTTGGACTGCGCGCGGGTGCTGCAGGGGCGCGAGCCGACCGTCGCGCCAGGGCCGGCACGGCTCAGCGACCGCGAACGTCAGGTGGCCGAGCTCGTGCTGGCGGGGCTGACTTACAAGCAGATCGGGGACCGGCTGTTCATCTCGGCGAAGACGGTCGAGCACCATGTGGCTCGCATGCGGCACCGGATCGGTGCCGGCAGCCGCAGCGAGCTACTGGCGGAACTGCGGGCCGAGCTGGAGCCGGATCAGGGCACGATCTGAACCGCGTCGCCGACGCTGAGGGTGTTGAAGAACTTCAGCGACGACGAGCTGGACAGGTGCACGCAGCCGTGCGACGGGGTCGACAGGCTGCCCTGGTGGAAGGCGTCACCGGGGTAGAAGAACACCGAGTTCGGCATCTCCGCGTTGTCGAACTCCTTGCTGTAGTGCATTTTTTCCTTGTAGAGCACGTGGAACATGCCGGTCGGCGTCGCGTAGCCCTTGCGCCCGGTGGTGATCGAGACCGGGCCGTAGACTACCTTGCCGCCGCTGAGCAGCCAGGCCTTCTTCGCCGAGACGTCCACGCAGGCGCCGTCGGTGATGGAGCACGGGGTGCCGGAGCTGGCGGCGGGTTTCGTCGTCGTGGTGGTCGACTTCTTCGTGGTGGTCGTGGAGGGAGCCGGCTGAGTGGTCGTGGTGACGGGCGGTGCCGTCGTCGTGGTCGTCGGCGCGGCGATGCTCGAAACCGGGGTGTTCTCCGCTGCCAGCGGCGTCACCGGTGCGGCACTAGTGGCGGAGCCGCAACCCGTGAGAGCGGCGGCCGCGGCCACGGCGGCTAGCGCCGGCCAGATGTTCTTCACGCGCACGGGGCCCTCCGGGGTCCGGTCTCGGTGTGTACGTCGTTCTAGACGTGGTTCGGGTGGGCGTGGTTGTGCTTGTCCTGGTCACGATCTTGTAGCGTCTCGGATAGTGATCGGCTGAACACGCTGCGGAGGCGGACGGCGGGGCACCGGTGATGATGAGATGGCGCCATGCGATACATCATCATCGGTGCGGGCGCGATCGGCTCGTCGGTCGCGGCGGAGCTGCACCTCGCCGGGGTTTCCGTCGTGTTGATCGCCCGCGGCGAGCACGGTGCGGTGATCCGCGAACGCGGTTTGAGGTACGTCCGCCCCAGCGGTGAGCGAACGGTGCGGGTGCCGGTGGCCGCCGGGCCGTCCGAGGTCGAGCTGACGAGCGATGACGTGCTGGTCATCGCGACGAAGGGCCAGCACACCGAGGCCGTGCTGCAGGAGTGGTCGTGGCTGCCTGCGGGTGACGGGGTTGCCGCCGATCTGCCTGTGTTGTGCCTGCAGAACGGGTTGGACAACGAGCGTGCGGCGCTGCGCCGGTTCCGCACCGTGTTCGGTGTCGCGCTCTGGCATCCGGTCAGTTACGTGGACCCGGGCGAGGTGGTGGCGCGCGGCGCCGAGAAGCCGGGCCTGTGGTGGATCGGGAGGTACCCGAGCGGCGGGGATCCCGCGCTGCCCGCGATCGCCGGAGATTTTCGCAAGGCGGGTTTCGCGGTTCAGGAGGTGCCGGATGTGCAGCGGTGGAAGGCGGGCAAGCTGCTGAGCAATGTCGGTAATGCCGTGAATGCCTTGTACGGGAACGACGAGAGGGCCATCGCCGCCGTCCGCGCTGAGACCGAGCGTGTGTTCAAGGCGGCGGGCATCGACGCGGCTGATCTGGCGGCGGAGTCCGAAGTGGACATTTCGGTCGCGGCCCCGGTCGCTGTGCCTGGGCACACTGGGGCCGGAGGTTCCACGTGGCAGAGCCTGGCCCGCGCGACCGGCACCATCGAGGGCGATTACCTGAACGGGGAGATCGTGCTGCTGGGCCGGCTGCACGGGGTGGCGACGCCGGTCAACGAAGCTCTCCAACGTCGCCTCGCGATCGCCGCCGCGCGCGGTGAGGCGCCGGGGAGCGCGAACGTCGAGGAGTTGAAGTTGTCGGCTGCACCGGTCCTGATCACCGCGAACGAGTTGGCGCGGCAACTGGGGGCGCCCGAGCCGCCGGTGTTGCTGGATGTGCGGTGGGCGCTGGGCGATCCGGATGGGCACAAGCATTACCTGGACGGGCACATCCCCGGCGCGGTCTTCGTCGACCTGGAGACGGAGCTCGCCGCGCCGCCCATCCCGACCGAAGGCAGGCACCCGCTGCCGACGATCGAAGCCCTGCAAGCGGCGGCCCGCCGTTGGGGCGTGCGCGCGGGTTCGCGGGTCGTGGCCTACGACAACAGCGGAAACCTCGCGGCCGCCCGCGCGTGGTGGCTGCTGAAGTGGGCTGGCGTCGAGACGGTGCAGTTGCTCGACGGTGGCCTCGCCGCCTGGGACGGTCCGCTGGAAACGGGCTTCGGCAAGTCCCCCGAGCCGGGCGACGTGGTCCTCCGGCCGGGCAACATGCCGGTGATCGACATGGACGAGGCCGCCTCCTTCGACGGCACCCTGCTGGACGCCCGCGCCCCGGAGCGCTACCGAGGCGAACAGGAACCCGTCGACCCACGCGCCGGCCACATCCCGGGAGCCATCAACGCGCCCACCGCGGAGAACCTGCGCCCGGACGGCCGTTTTCTCCCACCGACCGAACTCGCGGCCCGTTTCTCCGGGGCCTTTGGGGCCGGGGCTGGAGTTGGTGCCGTGGCTGGCCCGTCTGGAGCTGGACCACTCGGGGCGGTTGCGGATGGGGCAGCGGGCGCCGGGCAGACGGCTGCCGCCGGGCAGGCCGGCGTGGCTGGGCATTCGGACGAGCCTGCGCAGACCGCTGCGACTGGATCAGCCGTCGGGGCAACGAGCGCAGGGGCAACGAGCGCCGGCCAGGCGAGCGCAGGGGCAACGAGCGCAGGGGAGACGAGCGCCGGCCAGGCGAGCGCTGAAGGGCCGTCCGGCTCAGCGAAGGTCGCCGGGCAAGCGGACGTTGGCGATCCGTGCGCCTCGACAAAGGCCGTCGGGCAGGCGGCGACCGGTGCGTCGCCCGCCGCACCAAAGGTCGCCGTCTACTGCGGCTCAGGCGTGACCGCCGCCCACGAGATCGCCGCCTTGGCCGTCGCGGGCATCGACGCTGCCTTGTACCCGGGCTCGTGGTCCCAGTGGTCGAATCATCCCGACCGCCCCGCCGCCACCGGACCCACCCCGTGAATCCCTCATACCCCGGCCGCGCGCTGAGATCCGGGCCGCACCACCATCCTGAGCAGCGCGTAGACGACCCCGGACACGACCAGACCCACGTAGTAGGCAAGGTCCGCACCGTGCGCCGCCGCCGCGACGGGGCCCGTGTACAGGCTGGTGTTCATGAAGGGCACCGCCGCATCACAGCCCACGACGAACGCCACCAGCGCCGGCCAGCCCCGCTGCGGCATCGCGACCTCGGAAACCACGTCGAACCGCCGCTTGTGCCGTGTCCGGGCCCACCAGTCGATCGTCACGACCCCGACGAACGGCGGCACCCAATACCCGATCACCAGCAGGACGTCCTCGAACTTCGACGCCAGGTCCCCGCTGTGCATCCAGAGGATCAGCGCGAACGCGACCACCGTGACGACCACCGCCGAAACGGGACGCCGCAGTCGCACCCCCACGGTCTGCAAGGCCAACGAGCCGCTGTAGTCGTTCATCGCGTTCGAGGACACAGCCGTCAACGTGATCACCAGCAGCGC